>DATKLG010000092.1:0-6838 GCA_035542535.1 Steroidobacteraceae bacterium | reverse complement strand
GGGCGCGCGGTCTGGATGGTGATGTTCACCTTCTTCGCGGCGCGCTCGATGAGGATGCGGCTGACCGAGGCCTCCTTGAGCTTGTCGCGCAGGAACTCGCGCACGCGAAAGTCCGTGTGCACGTGCGCCGGGAACTGCTTGCGCCCGGCGTACCAGCGGCTCGACCACTCGCGCGTGATGCCGAGGCGTATGCCCAGCGGATTGACCTTCTGACCCATGCCTTAGTCCTTCCGGCCGTCGCTGACGCCGACGGTGATGTGACTGTTGCGCTTGACGATGCGTGCGCCGCGCCCCTTGGCGCGCGCGGCGAAGCGCTTGAGCTGCGGAGCAGCGTCCACGTGGATCAGCGATACCTTCAGCTCGTCGATGTCCGCACCATGGTTGTGCTCGGCATTCGCCACCGCCGACTCGATCACCTTGCGGACCAGCGCGGCGCCCTTCTTCGGCATGAACTTCAGCGTGGCGATGGCATGACCCACGGTCTGACCGCGCACCACATCCGCCACCAGGCGGCACTTCTGCGGCGAGATGCGCGCGTAACGGAGCTTCGAGGTTACCTGCATGGCTGTCTCTCCCGCGCTCTCAGCTGGCCGCTTCGACCTTGCGGTCGCCGGAGTGGGCCTTGAAGGTGCGCGTCGGCGCGAACTCGCCGAGCTTGTGACCGACCATGTTCTCGGTGATGAGCACCGGAATGTGCTGGCGGCCGTTGTGCACGGCGATCGTCAGGCCCACCATCTCCGGCACCACCATCGAGCGGCGCGACCAGGTCTTGATCGGCTTGCGGTCGTTCCTGGCAGCAGCCACCTGCACCTTCTTGGCGAGATGCAGGTCGACGAACGGGCCTTTCTTCAGTGAGCGTGGCATAGCAGTCTCTCGCGCCTCTGCAGTCAGCGGATGCGGTTCTTGCGCCGCTGGACGATCATGTTGTCCGTGCGCTTGTTGTGACGCGTCTTCAGTCCCTTGGTGTTCCAGCCCCATGGCGACACGGGATGCGGGTTGCCCTGGCCGGACTTGCCCTCGCCGCCGCCGTGCGGATGATCGACCGGGTTCATGGCGAGCCCGCGCACCGTCGGACGGATGCCGCGCCAGCGCTTGGCGCCCGCCTTGCCGTAGCTGCGCAGGTTGTGCTCGTCGTTCCCCACCTCACCGATCGTGGCGCGGCAGTCGATGTGCACCTTGCGCGTCTCGCCGGACTTCAGGCGCACGTAGGCGTAAATCCCCTCGCGGGCGGTGAACGACACGGAGCTGCCGGCGCTGCGTGCCAGCTGGCCGCCGCGGCCGGGCTTCAACTCCACGTTGTGGATGATCGAGCCGACCGGAACGTGCCTGAGCGACATGGCGTTGCCCGGCTTGATCGGCGCATCGGCGCCCGAGCGCACCTCGTCGCCCTCCTTCACGCCCTTGGGCGCGAGGATGTAGCGCCACTCGCCGTCCGGATACTTGATCAGGGCGATGTGGCTGGTGCGGTTCGGGTCGTACTCGAGCCGCTCGACGATGCCGGTGATGCCGTCCTTGTCGCGCTTGAAGTCGATGAGGCGGTACTTCTGGCCGGAGCCGCCGCCCTTGTGGCGCGTGGTGATGCGGCCGAAGTGGTTGCGCCCGCCGGTCTTGTACTGATGCGCGGTGAGCTCCATGCGCGGCCCGCCCTTGTGGAGGTGCGAGCGGTCGACCTTGACCACCGCGCGCGTGCCGGGAGTACGGGGCTTGTATTTGATGAGAGCCATTGCAGTCCGTCCTGTCAGACCTTGGCGCGGGCTTCGTAGTCGATGGTCTGGCCGGGCGTGAGGCTCACGTAAGCCTTCTTCCAATCCTGGGTGCGCCCGGCGATGCGGCCGAAACGGCGCTGCTTGCCCGGCTCGTTGACCACCTGGACCCCGGCGACCTTGACGTCGAACATGAGCTCGACCGCCTTGCGGATGTCGGTCTTGCTCGCATCGCGGCGCACGCGAAAGGTGTACTGGTTGTGGTTCTGCATGGCGAGCGAGGTCTTCTCGGTCACATGCGGAGCGATCAGCACGGCCATCAGCTGCTCACGGTTCACTGGAGGCGCTCCTCGATCAGCTTCACGGCGCCGACCGTCATCAGCACCTTGTCGTACGCGGCGAGCGATACCGGGTTGAGCGCCGCCACCTCGAGCACCTCGACGTGCGGCAGATTGCGCGCGGCGAGCGCGAGCTTCTGGTCGGTCGCCTCGACCACGATCAGCACCGAGGGGAGCGACCACTCCTTGAGCTGGCTCGCGAGCAGCTTGGTCTTCGGCTCGCTGAGGGAGATGCCGTCCGTGACCAGCAGGCGCTCGGTGCGCGCGAGCTCCGAGAGCATCGCGCGCAGCGCGCCGCGATACATCTTGCGGTTCACCTTCTGCTCGAAGCTGCGCGGCTTGGCGGCGAAGGTCTTGCCGCCGCCGACCCAGATCGGCGAGCGGTTCGAGCCCGCCCGCGCCTGGCCGGTGCCCTTCTGCGCATAGGGCTTCCTGCCGCCGCCCCGCACCTCGGCGCGCGACTTCTGCGCCTTGGTGCCGGCGCGGCCCGCGTTGCGGTAGGCGGTGAGCACCTGGTGCACCAGCGCCTCGTTGAACTTGTGGCCGAAGGCGGCTTCAGAGACCTGAACCGTCGACCCGCCGTTCACTGACTTGAGCTTCATGGGTTATTTCTTTCCCTGCTTGGCCGGGTCCTTCGAGGGACCGGTGCCGGCCTTGAGCGGAGCCAGGGTCTTGCGAATCGCCCGTCGCGCGGCCTTGAGCGAGGGGCGCACGATCACCTGACCGCCCTCGACTCCCGGCACGGCCCCGCGGATGAGAAGCAGGTTTCTCTCGACATCGATCTGGACGACGCGCAGGTTCTCGGTCGTGCGGCGCATGACGCCCATGTGACCCGACATGCGGCGGCCCTTGAAGACGCGGCCCGGCGTCTGGCGCTGGCCGATCGAGCCCGGCGCGCGGTGCGACAGCGAGTTGCCATGGCTCGCATAGCCGCCGGCGAAGTTGTGGCGCTTGATCGTGCCGGCGAAGCCCTTGCCCATCGTGGTGCCGGTGACATCCACGGCCTCGCCTTCCTTGAAGAGGTCGGCCTTGATCTCGGCCCCGGCCTTGAGATCGCTCTTGTCGGCCTCGGCGAGGCGGAACTCGACCAGCGCGCGCCCCGGCGCGACCGTGGCCTTCGCGTAGTGCCCGGCGACCGCCTTCGAATAGAGCTGCGGCCGGCGCGTGCCGTAGGTCACCTGGACGGCGCGATAGCCGTCCTGGTCCTTGGTCTTCACCTGCGTGACGCGATTCGGCAGCACCTCGATCACGGTGACCGGCACTGTCTCGCCGGCGTCCGTGAACACGCGCGTCATGCCGGCCTTGCGACCGACGAGTCCGATAGCCATTTCTGTCCTCTCAACCACGCCCGGGAGCCACAAAAGCCCGCCCCCGAAGCTCATAGGCACAGAGCTAAGTTATTGAGACGACAGGAGATTTGCGCAGACTTAGGGCTGCGCTGGTCTCGAGTGGTCTTGAAGCCCAGGTACCCGAAAGGCCTTAGCTCCAACCTCGCCCGATGCCGCTCACGCGACTTGGGTCCCCGGAAATCCGGGGCCCAAAAGGGCGCGCAGTATAGGCGCGCTGCGGCGGTGGATCAACCCCGGAAATCCAGTCCGGATCAGTCGGATGCGGGGAAGCCCATACGCCGCTCGATGTCCCGGAAGCGCGGGTCGGAGCGCAGGGGATCCATGAAGGGATGCACCCTGAGGAAGACCAGGAAGAAGTCGTGTGACTCGTAGGCCCGGCGCAGGCAATCGAAAGCGGCATCCGGGTCCCCGAGGGCCGCGTACGCGCCGGCGATGAGGAACCAGTCCGAGTCGCCCGCCGTGGCGCGCAGTGAGTCGGCGAGGCTGCGCGCCTCGGACTTGGCTCCGGTGCTCGCCAGGAAGTGGGCTACGCCCGGTCCCCGTGCGCCACCGAAGTCGGCGGTGACCCGGCGAAACTCCTGCTCTGCGAGTGAGTAGCGGCCCAGCTGCTCGTAAGACATCGCCAAATGCAGCCGTGCGTAGGTGCGCGCGGGATCGAGGGCCAGCGCGCTCTTCAGCACCGCAATCGCCTCCTCGTAACGCCGGGCATGATAGAGGAAGCGGCCGAGGTTCCCGTGATTCACCGGTGAGAGCGGGTCGAGCTCGAGCGCGCGGCGCATCTCGGCGATGGCCTCGTCGTGCCGGGCGACGCTCGAGAGATATTCGGCGTAGCGCAGGTGCGCGGTCGAGTAATTCGGACTCAGCGCGATCGCGGTCCGATATTCGCGCTCGGCTGCCTGCCACTGCCAGGCGTAATGGTGCTCAGGATAGGCGAGCGCGGTATGGCCTTCGGCCGAGCTCGCATCGAGCTCGATGGCCTTGCGCGCCGCGGCATCGGCGAGCGGAAATGCCTCCGCAGGCCTTTGCACGCCGTAGTTGACGAGCAGGCTGTAAGTATCGGCCAGCCCCGCGTACGCCGGTGCGAACCTCGGGTCGAGCGCGATCGCCTGCTCGAAGGCCGGCAACCCCTCCTTCAGCCCGTCCGCTCTCTGCGTCGAGAGCGCGTAGCGGCCCTTCAGGTACGCATCGTACGCGCCTGGGTTGACCGGTGGGCTCTGCTCGAGACGCTGCTGCTCGAAGGAGCTCAGCCGAATGCGCACCTGGCGCGCCACTTCGAGCGCAATGGCGTTCTGCACACCGAGCATGTCACCCAGATCCCGCTCGTAGGTCTCCGCCCACAGGTAACGGTCGCGACCGGCGTCGATCAGCTGCGCGGTCACGCGCACTCGATCGCCCGAGCGCACCACCGAACCCTCGACCAGAGCGTCGACGCCGAGCTCGGCCGCGATCTCGCGCATGGGCCGGCTCGAGGCGCGCGAGCGCGCGGCGGAGGAGCGTGAGATGACTTTGAGCGCGCTCACCTTGGCGAGGTCGGTCGTCAGCTCGTCCGTGATGCCCGCGGCGAAATAGTCCTGCGCCGGGTCCCCCGACAGGTTGGCAAGCGGCAACACCGCGATCGAATGCAGCGGGGGACCGGCGCGCCAGCGCTCGAGGCCCCAGACAGCGAGCGCCAGGAGCCCGAGGACGGCGGCACTGAGGATCGCAAGCCCGTGGCGCGAGCGAGTCCAGACCGCCGCGGGCGCGGGTGCGGCGACCGGCTCGCGCTTGTCCGGGGAAGGCAACCGCGACACGGCTGGCGACGCAGACAGCGGTGCCGGCATCGGTTCCACCGACACCACGGACGGTACTGCCAGCAGCGGCGCCGCCTTGCGGATCACTTCGATTTCGCCGACGAAGCGGTAACCCTTGCCGATCACCGTCTCGAGATAACGCGGGCGCGCGGGATCATCGCCGAGAGCGGCGCGGATCTTGCGGATCGCGGCGTTGATGCTCCCGTCGGCGTCCACGAACGCGCGCCCGTCCCAGAGCCTGGCGACGATATCCTCCCGTGTGACGAGCTCGCCAAACCGATCGGTCAGGAGAATCAGCAGCTCCATCGCCTGACGGCCGAGAGTCACGCGGCGGCCTCCCACCGTGAGCTCGTAGCGGGCCAGATCGATGCGGGGCGCGCCCGCTTCGTATTCGACGGCCATAGGGCGCGTCGAAAATTATAACCCCGCCAGGACCTTATCCGGTAACGGCGAATTCACGCCGAATTCACGACATAACCCTTGTCGGGCGATGCCGGGCGGCGCGAGCCTCCGCGACGCCTCCAGTGCTGTGGCGCACCAGCCGGGGAGAAACGCCATGAAAGCTCCGCTGATCCTGCTTGGTCTCGCGCTCGTCATGCCGGCGCTCGCCGGCATGCAGGGCGACCGCGGCGCGCCGGCCGACGTCCTGGCCGTGCGCAATGTCGAGGTGACCTTTCACACCGCCGGGAGCGTGCTGCCCGAGAAGAGCCTGGATCTGATGATGAGCATCTACGCCGACGATGCGGTGCTGACCGACACAGCCCACGACAACAAGGTCTACAGCGGTAAAGCCGAGGTGCGCCGCTACTGGGCCGAGGTGAGCGGCCCGTTCCGCCCCGAGCATCACTGGATCGGCTATACGCCGGCGATGCGGATGCACGTCGAGGTCGACGGCGACGGCGCGGCGCTCTACTTCGAATGCCTGTGGATGGATGTCGACAGCAACGCGGTCGGCGCCCACTCCTTCTCCGACATGAAGCTGGCACGCGCGCACGGGCGCTGGCTCGTGAAGGCAATCCGGGTTGGAAAGATCGAGAAGCTCTGATCGCGGCGGGGGCCGCTTTGGGGCGTCGTGAGCGCGTCCGCGAGATCCGCGTTCCATGGATATTCCGCACATGAATAATACTTGGGAGACATACTCGATGAAACGCAAGTTGCCCGCCGAGTGGCTGACGCGTGCATTCTGCGCGTGCCTTCTCACGCTCGCGATCGCGCTGCCGAGTCCGCCGCTGCTCGCATGGAGTCTGCCGGGCCTGTCGCCGCCACAGCCGACCGCGCCGGCCGGCGTCAGCAGCCATCGAACCTGGCATTCGCGGCAGTTGAAGCGCATGGACGGCTCACCCGTAAGCGCCGCCCGTACGCATAACGGTGCAGGCGCGTCGGCTGCAGGCGCGTCGGCTGCACTTTCGGGCAGGACTCCGCCACCCAGGTCGCTACCGCTCTTTTCCGGATCCTTTCAGCGCGTTGGAGTGTCCTACCCCTACACCATGGTCGGCGCCGACCCTGGTCGCGGTCCCGCGACCGTCACCATCCCCGTGGTCATCATTCCGATTCGCTGGGTGTTTCCCGAGAGCACGGCGGCTGACTTCGGCGGCACCAACGTCTTCGATACCAGCACGGATCTGGTCGACGGACAGACCGCCATCCAGGGCATCCTC
>DATKLG010000091.1:0-5676 GCA_035542535.1 Steroidobacteraceae bacterium | reverse complement strand
AAGAGGGTCTGGCGCCCCCGGCCGGAGTTGAACCGACGACCTACCGCTTAGGAGGCGGTCGCTCTATCCACTGAGCTACGGGGGCGCGAGCGTGGCCAGTGTACCGGCGCGGCGGCCGTGCCCACCATCCCCTCCAGGGCGGGACAGGCGTACGATGGACTGCCGCCCGAGCGACGCGCGGCCAGGAGAGGTCCATGACTACCTCCACGAGTGTCGGACGCCCCGAGGCTCAGCGCTTTGAGATCCGCTACGTATCGGTGAACCGGCCGCTCAAATGGCTGAGCCGCGGCTGGCACGACGTGAAGGCGATCGGCGCACCCGGGCTCGCGCATGGTGCGCTGATCGCGATCCTCGGCGCCGTGCTGCTCATGCTCGGCAGCACACACTTCTATCTGATTGCCGCGGCAGTGACCGGCTATCTGCTGGTCGGCCCGGTGATGACCACGGGGCTGTGCGAGCTGGCCCGGCGGCGCGACGCCGGCGAGAAACTCAGCTTCGATGAGTCATTGCAGGCGCTGAAGCGCAACCCCGAAGGTCTGATGCATTTCGCGGGAGTGCTCGCGCTGATCGGGCTCGTGTGGTTCGTGTTCTCCGCGATCGTACTCGAGACGGCCTTCAGTGCGTCGGTGCCGAGCCTCTCCGTTGCCCTCTGGGGCGGCGGTGCCGGATCCCTCGGCATGGAGCAGCTGTTCGGCTACATCGCCTGCGGCGCGGCGCTCGCCGCCTTCGTCTTCTCCGTGTCGGTAGTGGCGGTGCCCCTCATGATCGATCGGCAGGCGAGCGCGATGGAGGCGATCCGCGCCAGTATCCGGGCGACGTTCGTCAATCTGCCGGCCATGCTCTTATGGAGTGCCCTGATCGTCGCGGTAACGGCGGTCGGCTTCCTCACGCTCCTCATCGGCATGGTATGGGTGGCGCCGCTCCTCGGTTACGCGACCTGGCACGCCTACCGCGATCTGGTCGCTTAAGCCCTGACTCGATAAGAAATGCTGTCCGCCCACCAGGCGACGGCGGATCTTCTCGATGCGAAGCTCGGAGCCGGCACGCCGCAGGAACTACCCCGCGACTTTACTGGCATATTCGACGACGACGCCTGGGTTGCACTGAATTGGAATCCCAAGTAGAAAGCGCAACTCGGAAGCGAGCGGCTCCGAATCGCCACGCTTCGCGGAGGATGCGCGCTTGACCCTGCCGCTTTCGATGGACGCCTCGTTCCGGCTCGAGTCCGCCGAACCGCATCCAAGCACCTGGGTGCGTGGCCCCGTGTGGGACGGCGTATGGATGCTGAACGCGCTCTGGCTCGTGCCACTCGCGCTCTGGCTCGTCCACGGATATCCCGATGCGAAGTCGAGCCCGCTCGACAGCTTGTATTTCGGGCTGACCGCTCTGTTCTGGATCGGCCATCGTTTGTCCAGCACGTGGCTTGCTTACGGCACGGAAGCATACCGGCCGGTGCTGCGGCACCAGCCGCTGCGGTTTGTGGTGTTCCCAATGCTGGTGACGGCCGCATGCTTCGCCATCTTCCTGCCGGCCGACGAGGCCCTTCCCTGGACTCGCGCCGAGCGCCTCGTGGTTATGGCGATACTCGACTATGTCTTCGTGACATACCACTTTGCGGCACAGCATTTCGGGGCGCTCTCTCTTTACCGGACGCGGGCGGGGCGTACAGGCTGCGCGTCTACGAGGCTTCTTGATCGCATCTTCGCTTTGGGAGTGGGAGGCGCGCTCGTACTCCTCGCCGACCTCCTGGCCGGGTCCGTCGCCTATCAGGACCTCTGGGCCGACCGTTGGCCTTTCCTGGCGTGGATTGCAGCGAAGCAGACAGAAATCCGCTATGCGGCCGTGCTGATACTGCTGGGCACGACGGCCTTCATGCTGGTCGCGGAAGCGCGCGCGCTCCGCCGCTCGCTGCCGCGCGTGCTGTACGTCGTGGGGCTCGCCGCAATGGTCGTCATCGCTCTGCAACCGCGGAGCCTGTTCCTGTACCTGGTGATATGGACCTCACAGCATTGGATCCTCGCTACGGGTCTCGCTTCGCAGACGCCGAGCGGGGAGCCGGTGCCGGCAGGAGGCACGATCCGTCGCGTGCTGCACGCATTGAATGCCAGGCCCTGGGCCGTACTTCTCCTTTTCGTCGTCGCTTCAGTCCTGCTGCTGCCTTTCTTCGAGGTGGAAGCTAACGGGGAGGGAGACACCTACTACGGCGACCGAATCTTCGGCGCCTTCGCGACTTCGTTACGCACGTCGTCCTGGGTTCCCGCGCTGGTGGCCGCCGGCTTTGCGACTGGGTTCGTGCACTACCTCCTCGACCGAAGTGTCTACCGTATGTCGGACCCCCGCGTCCGTCGCGCGGCGTGTGGCCTTATTGCCCAGCCCCCGATCCCGCGGGAGAACTGTGCCGATCGAGCAGCCCACGAGGAACTGCGCCGCGTGAGCTCATCGCGATAAAGACTGGAATTTATGGTGGAGCGGAAGGGGATCGAACCCTCGACCTTCGCATTGCGAACGCGACGCTCTCCCAGCTGAGCTACCGCCCCACGCAAGGCGCGCGATTCTAGCATCGCAGCGGAGCCGGTCCAATTTTGGAAGGCCGTTGCCGGGAATCCGGCGCCGCGGCCCAGCCCGTCGGGGACGGCCCTCTGCGGCGCCCGGGATGCGGCTATGATGGCATCTCAGGTCGCTCTGGAAAGAGCGGGCATCGGGGAGTGCGCATGCTGGCGATTGGCGGGCGAGCGCCGGAGTTCACCTTGCCGGATCAGGATGAGCGGAGCGTGTCGCTCAGCACGCTGCTGCGCCACGGCCCGCTGATCCTTTATTTCTATCCGGCCGATTTCACGCCGGGCTGCACGCGCGAGGCCTGCGCCCTGCGCGATCTGCACCAGGAGATCCTCGAGGCTGGACTCGACGTCGCAGGCGTGAGCCCACAGGACGCGAAGAGCCACCGCGCCTTCCGCGAGAAGCACCGGCTGCCCTTCACGCTCCTCTCGGACGTCGACAAGTCGGTGATCCGCATGTACGACGTGCGCGGGCCGCTCGGATTCGGCGTCCGCCGCGCCAGCTATCTCATCGATCAGGCGCGTTACATCCGCGCGGCGGTACTCGCGGACTTTCGCATCGCCGAGCACGAGGAGTTCGCGCGCCGGGCGGTGGCAATGAGCGCCGGCACGGTGCGCACCCGACGTCCTCCGCCCTGAGGCGCCTCAGTACTTCAGGCGCAGCACGCCGGAGCGCCCCAGGGTCGGTACGCTCACTATATATAAGAGGTCCGGATCGGCCGTCGCTTCGGGGGAGTACGTCCGCCCGGCGAGCTGCTGCAGCATTTGCTGCAGGGCCGCAGGTCCGCCGATGACCAGTATCGTGTGACCCTCGTGACTGCGCAGCAGGCCCGCAGCCGCCGCGGCACCTTGCGTGGCGTCGTAGGTCGCGGGCACCAGATGCAGCAGTTCGGCGAGCGGTGCGGCCGTCTGCTGGGCTCGCCGCTCGCCGCTTACGTACAGAGCCTCGAGTCGCCCGGGCGCTCCTCCCGGTGCGAACAGCTGCGCGAGGCGCTGTGCGCGGTGCTCGCCCTCGGCGGAGATCGGCGGGTCCTCGATCGTCCCCGGCTCCTTTCCCCCGGCAGAGGCAAGCACCACGAGCGTGGTGGTCGCCCCCCGGTAGGCGGTGTAGGCAGCGGCGGCGCCGACCAACAGTGCGACCAGGGTCACCCACAGAGGCGCGAGGAACGGCCGGCGATGACGCGTGATGCCCGGGGGTACCATGGGGCAATCATAGTGTGGCGGCCATGTGCCCGGGTATTTTGTCCGCGGCATCGAGTAATCTCTGCGCATCGGGCACCGACCCGTGATCACCAGGAGGCTCGATGCCCCTCGGCGGCCAGACCACCGTCATCCAGCGTCTCCTCGAGCGACGCGCCGAGCGGCCGGCCGAGGCCCATGAGGGAACCACCGCGACCGTCGCGGTGATGCTGCGCGTTCTGCCGGCTCCTAAGGCGCTCCTTGCGCTGCAAGATCCGGGTGTACGGGCGCAGCTGATGCGTCGCATCGCGCCCGATGTCTTCGAAATCGATTCGGTGGCCTCCGATCAGGAGGCGCTCGAGCGGTTCACAGCCGAGTATCGACCCGTGGTGATCACCGACAGCCTCGAGCTCATCCGCCAGCTGCGCTCGCGCAAGGCCATGCGCAGTCCGTTCGTGCTCTACGTCGCCGAGCTCGACGAGGGCCCCGAGCGCGAAGCAGGACTCAACGCCGGCGCCGACGAGTGCGTCGGACGGCGTGCTCCTGAGCGCGAGCTCGACGCGCGCATCGCGGCCGCACGACGCATCGCCGAGCTCGAAGCGGTACTGCGAATCACGCTCGAGGAGAACCGCAAGCTCTCGGCGACCGACGAGCTGACGCGGGTGGCGAGCCGGCGCTTCTTCGGCAAGCATTTCCCGCGCGAGATCGAGCGCGCGGCGCGCTATCAGCGCGCCCTGTCGTTGATCCTGTGCGACATCGACTTCTTCAAGACCTTCAACGACACCATGGGTCACGCGTGCGGGGACGACATACTGCGGCAGTTCGGCACTCGTCTGCAGGAAGCACTGCGCCGCGGGGTCGACTGGGTGGCGCGCATCGGCGGCGAGGAATTCGCGGTGGTGCTGCCCGAGACCGGCTACGAGCGCGGGCTCGAGGTCGCGCGCAAGCTGCGTGCCGCCGTCGCCGGCAGCCCTTTTCCGCACGAAGGCCAGGACATCCCCGTCACCGCCAGCTTCGGGTTGTGCGGACTCGACTGCGTGCCGACCGGAGAGCATGAGCTCGCCGGGCGCGTGCTCAAGATCGCCGATGCGGCGCTCTATCGCAGCAAGCAATCGGGGCGCAACCGCGTCACCGCGACGCGCTACAACGGACCGGGCAGCTGAGGTCTGGCGAAACTTCGCTCACCGCGACGCAAGCCCTTGCCGCCGCTCATCGTTTGACTGCCCACGCGCGCTCTGTCCACATGGTTATGCACAAATTCTGTGGATAACTGCGCACACGGCGCGGCCGTCGCGAAGGGTGCGGATCCTGCGCACGCGCCATTGCAACTTTACTCAGCCGACCCTGCCGAGCGCACTGCTCCCTCCGCGAGGGATGCGCGGGCGGCGGCCCTCGCATGAAGTTGAGGCGCAGTTTCAGGCGCGGCTGGAAAGTCATGACAATGAAAGGAAAATCGGCACGTCCGCGTGGCAGTGGCAACGACTGGGCAATTGTGTGAGACTGGCCGCCTTTCGCGCTTCGCAGGCATGAAGATGAAGAAAAGCGGCAGCGAAACGGCAGTTCCCGCAGAGCCCCTGGAGAGAGCCCGACTGCAGGCCGAGGTGGCCAAGCAGCGAGTGCGCATCGCCAAAGACGAATTGAAGCGCGCGCGCAAGCGCCTGAAGGAAGCCAAGCGCGAGGCGAAGCGCGCGCGCAAGCAGTCCACCGCCGCGCGCAAGGCGTGGAAGCGGGCGCGTCGTGCGCAGAAGGACGCCGCGCCGGCGCCTGAGCGCAAGAGCCGCGCCGGCGCGCGGCCCAAGGCGGCGAAACGGACCTCCACGAAGGCTCGAAGGAGCGTGCGCGCAGCGTCGCGACATGCGACTTCGCGGCGCCCGCCGCCGGCGCGCACCTCCGCCAGGGTGCGCATTCGCCGCGTCCGGCGTGCGGCCCACGCGGCACCGGC
>DATKLG010000090.1:0-3198 GCA_035542535.1 Steroidobacteraceae bacterium | reverse complement strand
GCGCACCAGCTGCTTCATGCCGGCGGCCGCTTTCTCCGCGCGGGCGATCCCCTGCGGGGAGAGAGGTCGCTCGCCGTCGTCCGGCCAGCGTCTCGCATCGCTGTCGAAGGCGATGGCGTGGCGGACGATCAGCAGCTCCATGCGCCGACGCCGGGCCGCTCAGTGGCTCGGGCGGGGCGCTTGCTCGGGCGAGCCGTTGACGGCAGCCGCCAGCGGCGGATCAGGGACCTCGGCCGCACCGTGCTCGAACTCGCCGAGCCGGGCACGCAGCGCCTTCCAGCGCTTTCCGCGCACCTTGCGCCAGGACTTGGTGACCGTGGAGCGCGCCTCACTGGTGATGCGCGTGTGGTGCTCGGCGAGGCGTCCCATATGAAAGAGCGTCGCCGCCGGCAGGCCGCAGGTCGGGTCGGCGGCCAATTGCGTCAGGTGATTACGAGCCATGTGGGCGTCCTGGTAGGCGCCAAGCTTGTCCTGCATGCGGCGCAGGGCCTTCAGCATCTCCTCGGCCGGTCTCCCGTACAGAGCGGAGCCTGAATCGAGCGCGTAGCGCAGCTGCTTCGCCCGGCGGCGCACCCTGTGGTAGTCGTCCATCGAGGAGTCGGCGCGCAGCCGACGGACGGCCTTGCGCAGGCGGCGGAAGCGCTGGCGGACGCGCTGCGGCAGGACCGCGCCGACGGTCGCCGCTCCCGCATCGTTGGCCGCGGGCGTGGCCTCGGCCGCGGCGGTAAGGGTCTGGATCCAGCGGCGCGTCGGCTCCGAGTCAAGCGCGCGGATCATGCGGGCGCGGGCGCGCGCGCGCTCGATCGTGAGGCGCTCCTTCAGGGGCTCGAGCGCGAGCCGGTCTTCCTCGGGTAGCTCCTCACAGTAGGCGTCGAGTCCTGCGAGCTGCACGTCGAGGTCGCGGGTCGCGCCGAGCGAGCGCAGCAGGGCTTTGGCCGTCTTGCGGGCCTTGATCAGGGCAGGCGGGAGGTGCTGCTTGAAGAGGCCGAGGGTCGCATCGAGCCGCCGCGCCGTAACCCGCAGCTGGTGCAGGTCCTCTGGATCGGCGCCGACGCGGGCGCCGGGCTCGTGCTCGAGCCAGGCACCGAGCAGCTGATGCACCTGGGCGAGAGCGGCCTCGCCCACCGCGGCGCAGCCACCCTGGGCGGCAGGGGAAGGGGGCGGCGCTACTGCGCCCGCGCTCTTCGATTCGGCCGCGCCACGTTCTGCGGCAAGCTCGCGCGCGCTGGTGTCGACCTTCATCAAGGACGGAAATACCTCATCGGGAACATCGCAGTGTAACAAAGGCGCTGGCGCGGCGGGCCAGGGAAAATTGACGCTGCGGAAGCCACTTACGTATCATTCGCGCCCCCCGTGCGGCGGGGCCGGCTAGGGGCGACTTGTAATCGTGCCCGTAGCTCAGGCGGATAGAGCATCGGCCTTCTAAGCCGAGGGTCGCAGGTTCGAGTCCTGCCGGGCACGCCAGCCGACGCCGGGGTACGGACGGTGGACGTAGCTCAGTTGGTAGAGCCCCGGGTTGTGATCCCGGTTGTCGTGGGTTCGAGTCCCATCGTCCACCCCATTTTGGCAGGGCGCAGCCGGCAAAGACCGCGCTCTTTGCCGGCGGTCGACGGAGTAATGTCTGCTGAAATTGCCGCAGGCAATTTCAGCCAATTGAACAAGGGCCGTTAGCTCAGCTGGTAGAGCAGGAGACTCTTAATCTCTTGGTCGTAGGTTCGATCCCTACACGGCCCACCAGATTCCCTTGGGGCATCGCTCCTCGAGATTGCCGACGTGCTGGGTCATAAGACTCTCGCCATGGTGAAGCGCTATTCGCATCTCGTCGTCGAGGCGGCAGTGCGCTGCGCACCTTGAAATATTGCAAGTCGTGCAATATAGTTTGGCCATGATGAGTGAACGGCTGAGGGAGGGAAGGCTCAAAGCGGGACTGACACAGGTCGAGGCTGCGCGGCGCCTGGGTGTGTCGCAGCCGTACCTGTCCCAGCTCGAAAAAGGTGAGCGGCCCGTAACGGCGGAGCTTGCCCGAGCGGCGGCCGAGCTCTACCGCCTACCAGCCACCGCCCTGCCGATGCCGGAGTCGAGCCCCGGGGATGTGGACCCGCAGCGTCTCGCTCGCCAGTTGGCCGGTCTCGGGTACCCCGGCTTCGCACACCTGCGGCCTCTCAAGGCCAATCCGGCAGCCGTCGTGCTCGGATGCCTTATGCAGCAGGATCTCGAGGTGAGGCTGGCGGAGGCACTACCGTGGGTCCTGCTCGCCTATCCAGATCTGGATTGGTCTTGGCTCGTACGTCACGCAAAGCTGCACGATCTCCAAAATCGCCTGGGGTTCCTGGTTGCCCTCGCGAGGAATGTCGCTACGGCGCAGCCGCAGTTTGGGGGCGCGCTGGGGCCGCTGTCTTCCGTTGAGGAGCAGCTCGAGCGGGCGCGCCTGGTGCGGGAGGACACGCTCTGTCGGGAGTCCATGCCGGCCGCTGAGCGTCATTGGCTCCAGAAGGCACGTTCGCCGCTTGCGCGTCACTGGAACGTGCTCAGCGGTTTGACTGCAGATCAGCTGTCCTATGCCGCCTGATGCGACGAAGCGCGCCGCCGCGGAGCCTGCGGAACCCTGGCGCTCCTTCCTCAGGGATCTCGACGAAGAGCTCAAAGGCTCCCACGAGCTGCATTGTCTGGGCGGCTTCGTCGTCGCGCAGCACTATGCAATCGGCCGTGAGACCGCGGATATCGATTTTCTCGCGGCCATCGCGCAGTCACCCGAAGACAACGTCGAAGCCCTTGCGGGGCTTGGGTCCGTGCTCCACCGCCGATATCGCCTGTACGTGCAACGCGTCGGAGTTGCGACACCTCCGTCCGGCTACACCGCCCGATTGGAGCGTATGTTTCCCGCGGCGCGCTGGAGGCGGTTGAAACTCCTTGCGCTGGATGCGACCGATCTTGCGCTCACCAAGCTTGAGCGAAACGCGGAACGTGACCGCGAGGACGTCCTGCGCCTCGCGCAGGCCGGCCTCCTCGATGCTCGCTTGCTACGGGAGCGGTACGTCAACGAGCTGCGCCCGTACCTGCTGAGCAGACTGTCCTGGCATGACAAGACGCTCGACTTGTGGATCGAGATGGCCTGGCCATCGAAATGACCCGCTGTTCTCAGTGCAATCGGCAACTCCCCGATGCGCGCTGGCACACGGCTTGGCGCCGTCGGTGGCG
>DATKLG010000089.1:0-5156 GCA_035542535.1 Steroidobacteraceae bacterium | reverse complement strand
ACTGTCCGCCGTACGTCTCCGCCATCACCTTCGTCAGCGCCGCCGTCAGTGTCGTCTTCCCATGGTCCACGTGACCAATCGTGCCCACGTTTACGTGCGGCTTCGTACGCTCAAACTTCTCTTTGGACATGGCGGCTTCCTCATTCCTCTTTGATGATGCCGTCGGCGATGTTCGGCGGCACTTCGATGTACTTGTGGAACTCCATGGTGAAGGTCGCGCGGCCCTGGCTCATGGAGCGCACCGTGGTCGCGTAACCGAACATCTCCGACAGCGGCACATCGGCGGTGATCGCCTTGCCGGCCGGAGTCTCCTCCATGCCGGTGATCTGACCGCGCCGGCGGTTGAGATCGCCGATCACATCGCCCGAGTATTCCTCCGGCGTCACCACCTCGACCTTCATGATCGGCTCGAGCAGCACCGGGCGCGCACGGCGGAAACCGTCCTTGAAGCCCATGGAGCCCGCGATCTTGAAGGCCATCTCGTTCGAGTCGACGTCGTGGTAGGAGCCGTCGAACAGGGTCACCTTCACGTCCACCACCGGGTAGCCCGCGATGACGCCGGTCTCCTCGGCTTCCCTGATGCCCTTGTCCACGGCGGGCACGTACTCGCGCGGCACGCTGCCGCCGACCACGCCGTTGATGAACTCATTGCCCTTGCCGGTCTGGTTCGGCTCGAGCTTCAGCCATACGTGGCCGTACTGGCCGCGGCCACCCGACTGGCGGATGAACTTGCCTTCGCTCTCGACCGAGCCGCGAATGGTCTCGCGGTAGGCGACCTGCGGCTTGCCGACATTCGCCTCGACCTTGAACTCGCGCTTCATGCGGTCAACGATGATCTCGAGGTGCAGCTCGCCCATGCCCGAGATGATCGTCTGCCCCGACTCCTGGTCGGTGCTGACGCGGAACGAGGGGTCTTCCTTGGCGAGGCGCTGCAGCGCCAGGCCCATCTTCTCCTGGTCGGCCTTGGTCTTCGGCTCCACCGCCACCGAGATGACGGGAGCCGGGAACTCCATCTTCTCGAGCGTGATGACCTTCTCGAGGTCGCAGAGCGTGTCGCCGGTGATGACGTCCTTGAGCCCGACCGCCGCGGCGATGTCGCCGGCGCGCACCTCCTTGATCTCGGTGCGCTCGCTGGCGTGCATCTGCAACAGTCGCCCGATGCGCTCCTTGCGGCCCTTGGTCGGCACGAACACCGTGTCGCCGGAGTTCAGCACCCCCGAGTAGACGCGAAAGAAGGTCAGATTGCCGACGAAGGGATCGTTGAGGATCTTGAAGGCGAGCGCGGCGAAGGGCTCCTCATCGCTCGCCTTGCGGGTCGCCGGCTCGTCACGGTCGTTCATGCCTTTGACATCCGGCATGTCCACCGGCGAGGGCATGAACTCGATGACCGCATCGAGGAGCGCCTGCACACCCTTGTTCTTGAAGGCCGAGCCGCACATGGCGAGCACGACCTCGTTGCGCAGCGAGCGCTCGCGCAAGCCCGCGCGGATCTCGGCGTCCGAGAGCTGCTCGTGCTCGAGATACTTGTGCATCAGCGTGTCGTTGGCTTCCGCGGCCGCTTCGATCATCTTGCCGCGGTACTCCTCGGCCTGCGCCTTGAGGTGCTCCGGGATCTCCCTGTATTCGAACTTCATCCCCTGGGTTTCCATGTCCCAGTAGATGGCCTTCATGCGGATCAGATCGACCACGCCCTCGAAGGCATCCTCGGCGCCGATCGGCAGCTGGATCGCGACCGGGTTGGCCCTGAGGCGCGCGCGGATCATCTCGACGACGCGCAGGAAGTTCGCGCCCGCGCGGTCCATCTTGTTGACGAAGGCGATGCGCGGCACGCGGTACTTGTTCATCTGCCGCCACACGGTCTCGGACTGCGGCTGCACGCCGGCGACCGAGTCGAACAGTGCGACCGCCGAATCCAGAACGCGCAGGCTGCGCTCCACCTCGATGGTGAAGTCGACGTGTCCCGGGGTATCGAGGATGTTGATGCGGTGCTCGGGGAAGCTGTTGTCCATCCCCTTCCAGAAGCAGGTGGTGGCGGCGGCGGTGATGGTGATGCCGCGCTCCTGTTCCTGTTCCATGTAGTCCATGACGGCCGCGCCGTCGTGGACCTCGCCGATCTTGTGCGAGACGCCGGTATAGAAAAGGATGCGCTCGGTCGTGGTCGTCTTCCCCGCGTCGATGTGCGCGGAGATGCCGATGTTCCGATAGCGCTCGATGGGCGTCGCGCGTGCCACGGTCAGTTCCTCTGAATCCTTACCAGCGGTAGTGGGCGAAGGCCTTGTTGGCCTCGGCCATGCGGTGGGTGTCCTCGCGCTTGCGGACCGCGGCGCCACGATTCTCGGAGGCGTCCATGAGCTCGTGCGCCAGACGGAAAGCCATCGACTTCTCGCTGCGGTCGCGCGCCGCCTCGATGACCCAGCGCATGGCGAGGGTCTGGCGGCGCGTGGCACGCACCTCGACCGGCACCTGGTAGGTGGCGCCGCCGACGCGGCGCGACTTCACTTCGACGACGGGCTTCACGTTGTCGAGCGCCGCCGACAGCACCTCGATCGCCTCGGTGCCCTGCTTGCCGGTCTTCTCGGCGATGCGGTCGAGCGCCCCGTAGATGATGCGCTCGGCGGCGGACTTCTTGCCGTTCTTCATGACCACGTTCATGAACTTGGCCAGCATCTCGTTGTTGAACTTCGGGTCCGGAAGGATGGTGCGGACCGGTGCCTGGGCGCGACGCGACATGGTTCGGTGACCTCCTTATTTCTTCGGGCGCTTGGCGCCGTACTTCGAGCGCCCCTGCTTGCGCTCGCCGACGCCGGCACAGTCGAGCGTGCCGCGGACGGTGTGATAGCGCACGCCGGGGAGGTCCTTGACGCGTCCGCCGCGGATGAGCACCACCGAGTGCTCCTGGAGGTTGTGGCCTTCGCCACCGATGTAGCTCGTCACCTCGTAACCGTTGGTGAGGCGCACGCGGCATACCTTGCGCAGCGCCGAGTTCGGCTTCTTCGGCGTCGTGGTATAGACGCGCGTACAGACCCCGCGCTTCTGCGGGGAGGCCCCCAGCGCCGGCACTTTGGTTTTCTCTGCCCCCAGCCGGCGTGGTTGCCGGATGAGCTGACCCGTGGTCGCCATCGTTACACTCGTCTCCAAGCTCTAGGTGCGGGGGTGGTTACTCGCACAATGGGCGACCTAGACGAACACCGGGCCGCCTGTCAGGCGGCCCGGTGCTTCTAAGTCGCTGTTTCCGGTGCCGGCGTGCTAATGAAGGGCCGGCCCGACAAAGGCCGGCGATTCTAGGTAGGGACCCCGGGAGTGTCAACCGCCCACCCGGACCATATTGCTGCTTTGCGATTGATTTGGCCGGCAGGCCCTTTACGATAGCCGTAGACGGGCTTCGGGCAGCTCATACGCCCTTGCTCCCCATACCAACAGGTGTCGGCCCGGGTCGGGGCGGCTTCGGGAAAGCGATGCGCGGCAGGAGTGTGAGCTGGCTTTGGGGTGGGGTGGGGTGCTTTGCGGCCGCCGTGGGTGCGGCCGGGGCTCCTTCCGCACCGGCATCCTCGCGGGAGACCCCCGTGCCGGTCGAGGTCCTCGACCCGACGGGCATAAGCCCCACGTTGACGGACGTGACCACAGGGTCGCTTGATGCGCGTTTCCGGCCCTTCCGGTCGCGCGGCTCCCATTCACTCACCGGAACCCTCTGGTTCCGGGTGCCCCTGCCGGAGGTCCTGGCGGGGACCGGGACCCCGGTCCTGCTCGCCCGCTCGGGGATGAATCAGCCGGTGGAGGTCCTGGCGCGACGCAACGGGGCGGTCGTGCCGCTCACCGCCGCAGCGGTCGCGCCGAAGTTCGGTGGAGCACAGGACACCGTGTTTACGCTCAGCCCTCCCCCGGATCGTGGCACTGCGCTCTACGCGCGCATCACCCGCACCGGCGCGACTGCCACGGATATCCAGTTCGCCAGCTCGACGCTCGAGCGCACCCTCGAGAGTGCCGCCGCCCATTCCCGCATGATCTCCTTCGCCTTCGGCGCGCTCATGGCGATGGCGCTCTCGGCCCTGCTCGTGCGCTTCGTGCTGACCGATGCGCTCTACCCGCTCTATGGCACTTTCTTCGCGCTGCAGGCGATCTATCTCGCCTACTGCTCGGGGGAGGGGTTTGGCTGGCCGCTGCTCTCGTACGCACGCCCGCTCGGCTGGTATGCCTGGAACGTGCCGATTGCGGTGGGCGGTGCGGCCGCCGCGCTCTTCGTGCGCGAGTTCGCGAACCTGCGCCTGTTCTCCGAGCGCGTGTACCGCGCTTTCGGCTGGCTCGCGCTCGGCTTCCTCGCGCTTGCTCTCTCGAACGTGCTGCGCCTGGCCGGGCTCGCCGCATTGGTCGCGGCCGTCGGGAATCTGATGTTCCTCGGCAGCGCGGTCTTCACGCTGCTCGTCTCCTATCTCGCCTGGCGGCGCGGGAATCGCGCCGCCGGCTGGTTCCTCATGGCCTGGGCGCTGCTGTGCACCTTCCAGATCGCGACCACGGCCTGGCTGCTCAACGGGCGGGCCGACAGCGCAGATGCGTTTCTGTGCTACGGCCTCGCCCCCTCGATGGTGGCCGCCGCGGTGCTGATCGCGCTCGGGGTCGCCGACCGCATGCGGGCCCAGACCGTGGCGCTCACCGAGGCCGAGCGGCGTGCGCAGACCGATGCGCTCACCGGCGTCCTCAACCGGCGCACCTTCGTCGAGCGCTTCGATGCCGCGTGCCTGCGCCTGCAGCGGCGGGGGCTGCCGGTCTCGGTGCTGTTCATCGACCTCGATCACTTCAAGGAGATCAACGATTCCCTCGGACACGCCGCGGGCGATGCCTGCCTGTCCGCCGTGATCGCGCCCATCCAGGCAGAGCTGCGCCAGTCGGATATCTTCGGACGCTATGGGGGCGAAGAGTTCGTCGTGGTGCTCACGGGGGCGGATTGCGCCGCCGCGGCCCCCGTGGCGGAGCGCATCTGCAAGCGGGTCGCCGAGGTGCGCGTCGAGGGATTCGGCGCGCCGATCCGTCTCACCTGCAGCATCGGCGTCGCCGGCAGCGACACCCTCGGGGTGTGGGGCCAGCACCTGATCGTGCGGGCCGACGCGGCGCAGTACGCGGCCAAGCGCGCCGGGCGCAACCAGGTGCAGCTCGCGGCCGCG
>DATKLG010000088.1:0-16949 GCA_035542535.1 Steroidobacteraceae bacterium | reverse complement strand
TAGGGGCCGGGCAAGCCCGAGGGCTGCGGGAATACGTACTCGCTGCGTGCCGAGTCCATGAGCTTGAGGTCTCGCAGCGCCTCGAGAACCTGGCCCGCGAGCGGGAGCGTGCGTGGCTCATCGTTCTTCGTCTCGTGCACGAGGGCCCTGCCCTTCTTGAGATCGACATCCGCCCACCTGAGCCCTGTAAGCTCGCCCTTCCTCGCACCGGTCGTAATCGCAAGGAGCACAAGGGTGCGCAGCGGTTGCCAGACCGACTTAGCGCAGGCCTTTAGCAGCTCTGTCCGCTCCTCGTCCGAGAGGAAGCGCGTACGCCCGCGCGGCTCTTTCTTGCGCCGAATGTCGCTCACTGGGTTGCGATCGAGAAGCCGGCGATCCTTGACCCCGAAGCTCAGCGCGTGCGAAAGCGCCGCGATGTAGCGGTTTATTGTGGCGCCTGAGCGCTTGTACCGCTTTGGCTCCGCCAGCTCGCCGGTTTCGGGATCCTCGTGTGCCCCGCCGCGCGTGAACTCATCCGCCGCCAGCTCATCGCGCGCCGCCGAGATTCGGTCGGCCGTCACTTCCGCGAGCGAAAGCCCCGCGAATTGTCTAGACCACCACTTGAGCTGCCGCTCACGAGTGGCGCGCTCCTTCTCATCGAAACGCCCTGGCTCATTCAACACCGTCTTGGTGTAGTCCTCCACGAGCGCGTCAAAACTTGTGCGCCGGGCGACCGCGTTTGGGAAGTGCCGCTGCTCACGGATCGCTGCCTCGATTGAGCCGGCCCACACCTGCGCCTCCTTGCGATTTGGGAAAGTCGCCGACTCTGCAGGGCGCCCTTTAATTCGAACCTGAGCTCGATAGGTAATGTCACCGGTCAACGGCGAGACGATGCGTTGAATCGAGGCCATTTCGCCGCCCCTGAGCAGCGTTGAATTGACCCAAATTTGCACTGAATTTGCACTGAATGCAAAGAGAGTGCCTTCATTCCATCTAAGTATCTGATTTATATGGGGCGTGACGGAGTCGAACCGTCGACCAGCGGATTAAAAGTCCGATGCTCTACCGACTGAGCTAACGCCCCATCGCTGCGGACCGCGCGGGGCGGCGATGATACTACAGCGACTGGTAGCGGGTCGGATCCGGCAGCCCGGCCGATTCGAACCCGGCGCGGCGCAGACGGCAGGCGTCGCAGCGCCCGCAGGCGCGGCCCGTACCGTCGGCCTGGTAGCAGGATACCGTCGCCCCGTAGTCGACCCCGAGGCGGGTGCCCTCGCGGATGATCTGCGCTTTGGTCCAGCCGATGAGCGGCGCCTCGACACGGCACGCCCTGCCCTCGACGCCGGCTCTGGTCGCGAGCCGTGCGAGCTCACCGAAGGCGGCGATGAACTCGGGGCGGCAGTCGGGATAGCCGCTCGAGTCGAGCACGTTGACTCCGATGAAGATCTCAGGCGCGCCGAGTACCTCGGCCCAGCCGAGCGCGAGCGCCAGCATGATGGTGTTGCGCGCCGGCACGTAGGTCACCGGTATGCCCTGAGTCGGCTGCTCGGGCACCGCGATCGAAGGATCGGTCAGTGCCGAGCCCCCGATGCCGGCCAGATCGACGCGCATGATGCGATGCTCGCGGGCGCCGCCACTGCGCGCCACGCGCCGCGCCGCCTCGAGCTCGGCGGCATGCCTCTGTCCGTAGTCCACCGAGAGAGCATGGCAGGCGCGCCCGCGCTCACGCGCGATGGCCAGCGCGGTGGCCGAATCGAGCCCGCCCGACAGCAGCACCACGGCCGGGGACGCGCTCATGAGGACACTCTCTCGGGCACGCTCGTCACTTCCCCGGGACGTTGCCCCACAGATACTTGTGCAGCTGTACCTGGAAGCGCACCGGCAGACGATCCTCGAGGATCCAGTCGGCCAGGGCGCGCGCCGGCAGCTGCTCGTGGCTCGGCGAGAAGAGCACCGTACATCCGTCCGGCAGCGCGAGCTCGCGCAGCTTCGCCCGGCTCCACTCGTAGTCGCCGCGGTCGCAGATGACGAATTTGACCAGGTCCTGCGGTCGCAGCGCGGCGAGCTCGGGGTAGCGGTTGCGCTGCTCCTCGCCGGAGGCCGGCGTCTTGACGTCCACCACGCGCACCACGCGCGCATCGACCGCGGCCAGCGGCATCGCCCCGCTCGTCTCGAGCGAGACCCGCAGCCCCGCATCGCACAGGAGCGCGAGCAGCTCGAGGCACCCACGCTGCGCGAGCGGCTCGCCGCCCGTGACGCACACGTAGGGCGTCGCGAACTCCCGCACCCGCGCCACGATGCGCTCGAGCTCCCACCACTCGCCGCTGTAGAAGGCGTACTCGGTGTCGCAGTACCGGCAGCGCAATGGGCATCCCGTGAGACGCACGAATACCGTCGGGAATCCCACGGTGTCGGCCTCGCCCTGCAGCGAGTGGAAGATCTCGGTGATCTTGAGGCGCGAGGCGCTCATGTCGCGTTTGCCCGCCGCCGACCGTGCGCCCCCTACTGTGCGGGGATGCGTTTGAGCTTGTCGGCGGCCAGCTTCGCCTGATCGGTTCCGGGGTACTTCTGCGTCACGGCGGTGAGCGTGTTGCGCCCCGCCGCGTACTGCTTCTGCTCGAGCTGCGTGTAGCCGAGCTTGAGAAGCGCATCAGGCGCCTTGCGGGCGTCGGGCCACTTCTTCAGCACCGCGCGGAAGGCCTCGGCCGCGGGCTCGTAGTCGTGATTGACGTAATAAGCCTCGCCCAGCCAGTACTGCGCGTTCTCGGCGAGCGGGCTCTGCGGATAGCTGGCGAGAAAGTCCTTGAAGCCGGTGATGGCGGTCGAATAGCTGCCCGCCTTCAGCGCCTCGAAAGACTGACCGTACACCGCCTGCTCGACCGAGGACGGCTCTCTGGCTGCTGTGCCGGCCGCGCCCGCGGCCGCGGCCGCGGCGGCGCTCACGCCGCTGTCCGCTGCGCCGCCCCCGCCTGCCGCGGAAGCGCCCGCCGCGCCGGCGCCGCCGGCCGCGAGCGTCTTCATGCGACCGTCGAGGTCGGCATACAGATCGTGCTGCTGCTTGCGCAGCGCGGCGCTGTCGTGCTGGGTCTGCTCGACGAGCCCGTGCAGCTGGCGCACCTCGGCCTCGTCGGCCTCCTGGTGCTGCGCGAGCTGCACCAGACTCTCGTTGGCGCGCTCGAGACGCGTGATGCGCGCATCGAGCTCATCCATGCGTTTCTGCACCGGATCGTCGGTGGCGCAGCCGGCGCCGAGAGTCGCGGCGAGGATGGCGAGAACGGCAGCTGTCAGCAGGCGCATGGACATGCTCCCGGCGCCTACGGCTTGGCGGGCGCGGCGGGCTGAGCCGCGGGCGTCAGGTACACGATCTCCACCCGGCGGTTCTTCGACCAGGCCGCCTCGTCGTGTCCCGGGTCCGCCGGACGCTCCTCACCATAGCTGACCGTGGTGAGTTGGCCTTCCGCGACTCCCTGCAGGAGCAGCGCACGACGCACCGACTGCGCACGCCGGTCACCGAGCCCAATGTTGTACTCGCGCGAGCCGCGTTCGTCGGTGTTGCCCTCGAGACGTACGCGTGCCTGCGGGTTGGCGGCGAGATACTTGGCGTGCGCGGCCACGATATCGACACCCTTGCCCTGGATCACGGCGCTGTCGAAGTCGAAATAGACGATACGGGTCGCGAGCAGTCCCGCCTGCGGACCCGCGGTCTCTTCCTGGCTTCCCAGGCCGGCGCCGCCGGCGGCATTGGCCGCGTTGTCGCCCGTGCTCTGCGCGGCGGCATTCGCGTCGGTCGCCGCGGCGGCAGGCGGCGGCTTCGGCGGAGTGCTGCCGCAGCCGGCGACCGCCAGCATCGCCGCAATGCCTAAAGATGCCAGTAACTCATGCGTGCACGCTTGTTGTGCCATTCGCCTTCTCCACCCTCGTCTCATGTTCCGAACGGTCCCCATGCCGGCTCGCCGACCGCGCCCTGCTGCACCTTCAGGCGCAGGCCCGTGAGTCCGTCCACCGATATCGTCGCCAGCGACCCGCGGCTGCCTTCACGCTGCGAGTACAGCAGTGTAGCGCCGTTCGGCGCAAAGCTCGGCGATTCATCCAGTCGTCCGTGCGAAAGGACCCGCACCGACCCGCTGCCCAGATCCTGCACCGCGATCCGGTAGTTGCCGCCATCGAGCGTCACCATGGCAAGCTGTGTGCCGTCAGCCGACACGCGCGGACGGGCGTTGTAGTTGCCTTCGAAAGTGATGCGCTTCGGGCGCCCGCCGCCGCTCGCGCTGATCTCATAGATCTGCGGCGAGCCGGCGCGGTCGGAAGTGAAGTAGAGCGAGCGCCCGTCCGGGGCCCACTCCGGCTCGGTGTCGATCGCTGGGTCGTCGGTGATGCGAGTCAGTTTCTGCGTGGCGAGATCCAGGACATAGATGTCCGGATTTCCGCTGCTGCCGCCCAGGGTGAGCGCCAGCTGCTTGCCATCGGGCGACCAGGCCGGGGCACCATTGATGCCGGCCCGCGCCGACACCAACCGCCGCTCGCCGGTCCTCACCAGCTGCACGTACACGCCCGACAGCTTGCTCTCGAAGGAGACGTACGCCAGCCATTGGCCGTCCGGAGACCAGGCCGGCGACATGATGGGATAGCGCGAGTCGAGAATGAGGTGGGCGTTCTCGCCGTCGGCGTCCGCCACCAGCAACTGGTAACGCAATGCCGGCGCGACGCCATCGACGGTCACGTAAGCGATACGCGTCGCGAAGGCGCCGCGTACGCCGAGGATCTTCTGGTAGATGGCATCGCTCACGCGGTGGGCGGCGTTGCGCAACGCGCCCGGCGGGCCGGTGAAGCGCTGGGTCGCGAGCTTGGCGCCGGTGAGCGTATTCACGAGGTCGAAGTCGACCGCCAGCGCACCGTTGTCGAGCGTCGCGAGGCGTCCGACCACCACATAATCGCTGCCAGCACCCTTCCAGTCGGCGGCGCTCACCGCCTCGGCGCGGGTCGGCGTGGCCGGCATGCGAGCGCGCGGCAGTGCCTTGAAACGGCCGCTGCCTTCGAGGTCGTGCTGCACCACGCCGGCCACATCGAGGCCGCCGTCGGCCGGCGCGGCGGGCGCGAACGGCACGATCGCGATCGGTATCGGATCGCGCACGCCGGAGGTGATCTCGATCTGCAGCGCGGCGTATGCGGCGCGGGCCGAGACGGCGCCGATCACCGCGGCGAGCAGCAGCGCCAGCGGCAGCCATGCGCGCGTTCCTGTCGTGGGCGTTCTCGTGCTCATCGGGCCTCAATCCGGCTTGAATCGGATCGTTAGATTGCGATCAAACAGACTCGGATCGGGCGGCGGCGGCAGGGGCGAGGCGCGGTACACCGCGCGCAAGATGGACTCGCGCACCGCCGCATCGCCGTTGCACTTGCCGATAGTCACATCAGTCACATCGCCTCCGAGTACCTGCGTCACGTTCAAGATACAGTCTATCCCGGTTGTGGCCGTAGGCGGACGCTGCCAATTACGGGTGATCTGCGCCGCAATCATCGACTCCCAGCTCGCCAGCGCCGCGCCGTTGCGCGCGACATCCGCATGCTCCTCGGCTGCGAGGCTGCGCTTCAAATCCGCCTCGCGCTCGCGGCGGTCCTGCTCATCCTGCCGCGCCCGCTCCGCGGCCGCCTTGGCTGCCGCCTTGTCCGCCGCTAACTTCGCCGCGGCTGCCTTCTGGGCTGCGGCCTTATCCGCGGCGGCTCTTTCAGCAGCGGCCTTCTCGGCAGCGGTCCTTTCCGCAGCCGCTCGCTCCTCGGCCGCCTTCTGCTCCTGCGCCTGGCGCCGCTCCTGCTCGGCCTGCGCGCGCGCCGCCTGCTCTTCAGGCGTCGGCTGCGGCGGACCCATGTCCTCGGGCGGCGGCGGAGGCGGCTTGGGCGTCGCGGCTGGCACGGGCGCGGGCTGCTCGAGCCCCCGGAGCGTGCGCGCGTCTACCACCGTGGCCGTGATCGGCGGGGTCGGCACCGCGCGCCGCTGCCCGCGGAACATCCACCAGCCGTACACCAGCGCCCCGAGCAGCGCGCCGTGCAGCAGCACCGACAGCGCGATCGAAATCCAACGGTCGCTCGCACGCTGCACCGTCACCCGTCAGCTCGCTCAGCCGGGACGCGGCTCGGGCTGCGGCAGCGGCTCGGTCACGAGGCCCACCTGCTTCGCACCCGCCTGCTGCAGCAGCACCATCGCCTCGACCACGCGGCCGTAGGCGATGGCGCTGTCGGCCTTCACCAGCACGGCGCGCGTCGGGTTGCCGCGCAGCGCCGCCGCCGCGCGCGCCGCCAGCGTCTGCTTGTCGAGCGCGGCACGCGGGTCCCCGCCAATGTTGAGGTACAGGCGCCCCTGGCGGTCGATCGACAACACGAGCGGTTTGAGCTGCTGAGCCTCGAGAGGTTCCGCGCCGGCGTGCGGCAGCGCGACCTTCACCCCCTGAGTGAGCAGCGGCGCCGTGATCATGAAGATGATGAGCAGCACCAGCATCACGTCGATGTAGGGCACGACGTTGATCTCGCCCATCAGCCGCCGTCCGCGCGAGGTTTGTGCCATGGTCAGCGCTCCTGTGGCCCCGGCTTCGGCTCCGGCCCCGGTTTGGCGCTCGCGCCACTCACCGGCACCAGTGCGCCGCGCGCCGCGTGGCGCTGCAGGATGGTGGAGAACTCCTCGATGAAGGCGTCGAAACGCATCTCGAGACGCGTCACCTGGTCGGCGAAGCGGTTGTAGGCGACCACGGCGGGAATCGCCGCGAACAGGCCGAACGCGGTGGCGACCAGTGCCTCGGAGATACCGGGCGCCACCTGCGCGAGCGTCGCCTGCTGGATGTTACCGAGCGAGGAGAACGCGCTCATGATGCCCCACACCGTACCGAAGAGGCCGACGTAGGGACTGGTGCTGCCGACCGTGGCGAGGGTGGCGAGACTGTGCTCGAGGCGATCGATCTCCTTCAGCTGCGCCACGCGCATCGCACGCCGCGAGCCCTCGAGCTGCTGCTCCTGGCCGGCCGTCGCCTGGCGCAGCCGCGCGAATTCGCGGAAGCCGAACTCGAAGATACCCGCCATTCCGGTGGCTCCACCCGCGGATTCGATCGCCCGGTAGAGCTGCGCGAGGTCATCGCCCGACCAGAAGCGGCTCTCGAAGCGGTCGGCCTCGCGACGTGCGCGGTTGATCACACGCCGCTTGCGGAAGATGATCGCCCACGAGGTGAGCGAAGCGAGCAGCAGAATGCCGATCACGATCTGGACCGGCACGCTCGCCTGAATGATGAGCCGCAGAATCGACAGTTGGTCGTTCATGCTCCAGGGACCTCCGGCGCGCGCATCTCCAGCAGGAACGCCGGCAGGCGCCGCGGGCGCATGGTGCGCGCATCCAGGCACGCCACGCGCACGCTCGCCTCGGCCAGCAGCTCGCGCCCCGCCCCCGCGGCGCGCCGGTACACCGACTGCGCAAAACGCAGCGACGCCGGCCCCTGCGGGTGCGGCTCGCAGCTGACCTCGAGCTCGTCGTCGAGGCGCGCGGGCGCGCGATACTCGATCTCGAGGCTCACGACGGTAAACAGGATCCCTTCCTCGCGCACCAGGCGCTGCTGCGAGTGGCCGAGCTGCCGCAGCCACTCGGTGCGCGCGCGCTCGAGGAAGCGCAGGTAATTCGCGTAATAGACGATGCCGCCGCCGTCAGTGTCCTCCCAGTAGACGCGCGCCGGCCAGAAAAAGCCGCTCATGGCGGATCCTCGAACAGTCCCAGGGTGGCCGCGCCGCGCTCCGGGGCTTTGAGCCCGAAGTGCTGGTACGTGGCGCGCGTCGCCGTGCGGCCGCGCGCGGTGCGTACCAGGAAGCCCCGCTGGATCAGGAACGGCTCGACCACGTCCTCGAGGGTGCCGCGCTCCTCGCCGAGCGCCGCCGCCAGGCTGTCGATGCCCACCGGACCGCCCTCGAAGCGCTCGATGATCGTGCTGAGGAGCTTGCGGTCGAGCGTGTCGAAGCCCTGCGCGTCCACCTCGAGCAGATCGAGCGCCGCATCGGCGACGCCCTGCTCGATGCGGCCGTCGCAGCGCACCTGCGCGTAGTCGCGCACCCGGCGCAGCAGGCGGTTCGCGATGCGCGGCGTGCCGCGCGAGCGCTGCGCGATGCGGCGCGCGCCCGCCGCATCGATCGCGACACCGAGGATCGCGGCCGAGCGCGTCACGATCCTCTCGAGATCGTCGACGCCGTAGAACTCCAGCCGCTGCACGATGCCGAAGCGGTCGCGCAACGGCGACGTCAGCAGCCCCGCCCGCGTGGTCGCGCCCACCAGGGTGAAGGGCGGCAGGCTCAGCTTGATCGAGCGCGCCGCCGGCCCCTCGCCGATCATGATGTCGAGCTGGTAGTCCTCCATGGCCGGATAGAGGACCTCCTCGACAACCGGCGCCAGCCGGTGTATCTCGTCGACGAACAGCACATCGCGCGGCTGCAGGTTGGTGAGAAGTGCCGCGAGGTCCCCGGGCCGCTCCAGCACCGGGCCCGAGGTCTGGCGCAGATTCACCTCGAGCTCCGCCGCGATGATGTGCGCGAGGGTTGTCTTGCCGAGCCCCGGGGGACCGAAGATCAGTACGTGATCGAGCGCCTCGCCGCGCGCCCGGGCGGCACTGATGAAGATCTCGAGCTGGGTTTTGACCGGCGTCTGACCGACATAGTCCGCGAGCCGGCGCGGGCGGATGGCCCGTTCGGCTGCCTCCTCTTCGGGGCTCGGCGCACCGCTGATGATTCGCTCGGCTGTCACTGCTACTTCGTCTACTCCCGCGCCGCGTTCTGCAACGCGCGCCGGATCAGCTCCTCGGTCGTGTACGTCCCCGGCTCCACCGCCTTCAAGAGCCGTGTGGCCTCGGCCGGACGATAACCGAGTGCGACCAGGGCTCCAAAGGCCTCACCCTCGGCGCTGTCGCCCACGGGGGCGGCCGATGCGCCCGGCGCCGGCGCGGGCGGCGACAGGCGGTCCCGCATCTCGACGATCAGCCGCTCGGCGGTCTTGCGCCCGATGCCCGGCACGCGCGTGAGCGCCGCCGCGTCCTCACTCTGCACACAGCGCGAGAAGGCCGCAACGCTCATGCCGGAGAGCAGCGCCAGGGCAATCTTCGGCCCGACGCCCGATACCTTGATCAGACTGCGGAACAGCCGCCGCTCCTCCTCGGTGGCAAATGCGTACAGCACGTGCGCGTCCTCGCGCACCACCAGGTGGGTCAGCAGGCTCACCTCGGCGCCGACCGGCGGCAGGTGAAAGAAGGTCGACATGGGTGCCTCGAGCTCGTAGCCGAGCCCGCCGACGTCGACCGTGAGTTGCGGGGGAGCTTTGGCCGCGATCCTGCCGCGCACCGCGCCGATCATCGCTGCGCCTGCCCGCGGCGGGTGGCGCCCTGCTGCGCGGCCAGCGCACCGAGGCGCCGCGCATGTGCGTGGCACACCGCGACCGCCAGCGCATCGGCGGCATCCGCCGACAGCGGCCCGCGCAGGCCGAGCAAGGCACGCACCATGTGAGCCACCTGGAACTTCTCGGCTCCGCCTGAGCCGACCAGCGCCAGCTTGATCGCGCGCGGCGCGTACTCGAACACCGGCACGCCGCCCGGCACCGCGCACAGCGCCGCGCCGCGCGCCTGTCCGAGCTTGAGCGCGCTGTCGACGTTGCGGCTGACGAATACCCGCTCGACCGCAACCTCGCCCGGGCGGTGCTCGCTGCAGAGCGCCGCGAGGCCCTCGAAGATCAGGCGCAACCGCGCCGCTGGCACCGCCGCGCTCACATTGAGGCAACCCTGCGCGAGCAGCGTGAGCTGCGCGCCGCGGCATTCGAGGATACCGAAGCCCGTGCGGCGTGAGCCGGGGTCGAGACCGAGGATGCGAACGTCGGACGGTGGGGGGGGAGGCGCGGCGGCGGCGACTGCCGGATCAAACGTGCGCCACGACCTCGTCCGGTATCTCGACATTCGAATGGAGCTTCCGACGGTACTTGACCGAATCATCCCCTGGAGCAGCTAAGACTAACTGAAAACAATGGCTTACGCATTTCCAGTCCCGGGCCGCACCGCTTCGCCGCGCGGGGACACCTGAGGCGCGGCAACGCGAAATTGTGAAGCGGCGCGCGCTTTGCGCCCTGAAGTGCGGCGCGCGTCTGCCGATAGCTGACATACCACCGCGCTTGCTTCCCGAACCGAGCTCGCGGTGTCCTTGAGCCCCACCCGCTGGACCACCCGCCGGTGGGGTTCCTTTTTTGAGGCGCGCGCGCCGCGCGACTCACAGCCCGCCGAGCACCTCGTCCGCGATCTCGACGTTGGAATAGACGTCCCGGACCTCGTCGAGCCCCTGCAGCGTCACGAGCAGCTGCACCATGCGCTCGGCGGACTCACCCGAGAGCGCCAGCGCCGTGGCTGCCCGCTGCGTGACCTCGGCGCTCTGGGGCGCAAAGCCGCGATGCGTGAGCACGGCCCGTACCGTCTCGAGCTCCGAGGGGTCCGCCAACACCTCCATGGAGCGATCGCCGGTCGGCACCACGTCCTCGGCGCCGGCCTCCAGCGCCACCTGCATCAGCCGCTCCTCGTCGGTCCCCGGGGGATAGGTCATGAGGCCGACGGTATTGAAGAGATAGCCCACCGAGCCGTCGGCGCCGAGATTGCCGCCGTGCTGGAGGAAGACGTGGCGTACCTGCGCCCCGACGCGTCCGCGGTCATCCGTCAGGCACTCGACGATCACCGCGGCGCCGCCGGGACCGTAGCCCTCGAAGCGCACCAGCTGCTGGCCGGCCTGCGGTGCGCGCTCGCGCTGCTCGCTGCGCCGCGTCGCCAGGCCGCCTTTGCGGCGCTGGATGCTGGCCCAACTCAGGTGTGCTCCCATCCGTTTATCATAGCCATAACCCCGCGGGCCCACACCCCCGTCGCCCAACCCCGACGTCCCCCGCGAGAGACAAGCGCGTCCCCATGGAAACCAACCTGCTTTGTCCGCCTGCCCTTCGCGACGCCATCATCGGCGCGCGCGCTGCCCTCGAGCGCGCCAGCCAGCGTGTGCCGGCCGATCTCGGCTTCGCCACCGAAGCGGCCGAGATCATGGGCGGCCTAACCGAGAGCAGCGAGCTCGCCAACGCTCTGCTGGCGCGCCCGGTCATCTCGCGCGCCGGGCTCACACCCGAGCAGACCGCGGTCATCCTCGGCCAGAGTGCGACCGACCTGGCGGTGGCGCTGCAGCGCCTCGGCACGCTCGGCTTGCCGCGCGACTGGTCGCCGGCACGGGGCCTCGACGCCCGCCAGGCGGAGACGCTGCGCAAGATGCTGCTGGCAGTGGTGAGCGATCCAAGGCTGGTGCTGGCACGGCTCGCCGAGGAGCTGGTCGGGTTGCGCCACGCGCGTGAAATGCCCGCCGCCGAGCGCGAGCGGCGCGCCGTCGAGGCGCGCGTCATCTATGCGCCGCTCGCCAACCGGCTCGGGGTGTGGCAGCTGAAATGGGAGCTCGAGGACCTCGCGTTCCGTTACCTCGAGCCGGATGAGTACCGGCACATCGCCGCGGCTCTCAACGAGCGCCGCGCCGACCGCGAGCGCTACATAGACGCGCTGTGCCGCGAGCTGCGCTCGGCGCTGCACGCGGCGGGCATCGCGGCCGAGGTGTACGGCCGGCCCAAGCACATGTACAGCATCTACCGCAAGATGCAGCGCAAGCAGCTCGCCTTCGAGCAGCTGTTCGATGTGCGCGCCGTGCGGGTGGTCGTCGCCACCATCCCGGAGTGCTACGCCGCGCTCGGCGTGGTGCACAGCCAGTGGCCGTACGTCCCTGGGGAGTTCGACGACTACATCGCCACGCCGAAGGGCAACGGCTACCGCTCGATTCACACGGCGGTGATCGGTCCGCAGGCGAAGAGCGTCGAGGTGCAGATCCGCACGAGCGACATGCACGAGCACGCCGAGCTCGGCGTGGCCGCGCACTGGACTTACAAGGAAGGCGGCCCGCGCGATGCCCAGTACCAGCGCAAGATCGAATGGGTGCGACGGCTGCTCGAGCCGCAGGACGGCGCCGCGGGCGAGGACGCCGAGCGCGACTTCGTCGAGGGCATGCGCGCCGAGCTCTTCGAGGACCGCGTCTACGCGCTGACGCCCAAGGGCGAGGTCATCGACCTGCCGCGCGGCGCGACGGCGCTCGACTTCGCCTACAACGTTCACACCTCGCTCGGCCACCGCTGCCGCGGCGCCAAGGTCAACGGACGCATGGTGCCGCTCACCCGCGCGCTCGCCAACGGCGAGATCGTCGAGATCGTCACCGGCAAGCACGAGGCGCCGAGCCGCGACTGGCTCGCCCCCGAGCAGGGCTACCTCGCCTCGCCGCGCAATCGGGGCAAGGTGCGCGCCTGGTTTCGCAGGCAGGACGTGGGGGACAACCGCAGCGCCGGAGCGCGCATCGCCGAGCGCGAGCTGACGCGCATCGGAGTGCGCCCCGAGCAGCTCGCCGCGCTGGCGCACGAGCTCAAGGCGCGCGACCTCGATCACTTCCACCAGCTGCTCGGCGAGGGCGAGATCACGGTCACCCAGCTGATGCACGCCGCCGGGCGGCTGTTCCAGCCGCCCGCGCCGCCGCGCCTGACGCGCACCTCGCGCGCCGCAGCCCACCGTCCCCGCTCGCCGGTCGAGATCGAGGGGGTCGGCGATCTGCCGACCACGCTGGCGCGCTGCTGCGCACCGCTGCGGCCGCAGCCGATTACCGGCTACGTGACGCTCGGACGCGGTGTCACCGTGCACCGCAGCGACTGCGCCAGCCTCCTGCGCATGAGCGCCCTGAAGCCCGACCGGGTGCTTAAGGTGGATTGGGCCGCGGCCGACACCGGCGCGCTCGACGTCGAGATCGCGGTGAGCGCTTACGACCGGCGGGGGCTGCTGCGCGATCTCACCGACGTGCTGGCGGTCGAGCGCATCAGCATCGACGCGGTCACCTCGCGCACCGACCACGAGGTGGGCGTGGCGTACTTTGCCCTCAGCATCGCGGTCGGCGACCTCGAGCAGCTGGCGCGCGTGCTGCGACGACTGGCCGGCGTGCCGAACGTCATCGAGGCGCGCCGGCGTATCTGATCAGCGGTTGATCGAATCGATGGCCCGCTTGTCGGCGTTGAGGGCCGCCTCGTGCACGGCCTCAGAGAGCGTCGGATGCGCGTGGATGGTGCGCTGCAGATCCTCGCTGCTCGCGGAGTACTCCATCGCCAGCACCGCCTCGGCGATCAGCTCGCCGGCGAGCGGTCCGACGATGTGCACGCCGAGGATCTCGTCGTCGTCGCGTGCTGCGATGAGCTTGGCAAAGCCGGCCGCCTGCTCCATGGCGCGGGCACGTCCGCTCGCCAGGAACGGAAAGACGCCCGTCTTGTAGTCGCGTCCGCTCGCCTTGACCTGCTCCTCGGTGAGTCCGACCCAGGCGATCTCGGGTGTGGTGTAGATCACGGCCGGGATCACCTTGTAGTTCACCTCGCCGTAGCGGCCCGCGATCAGGTCGGCCACCATGACGCCCTCCTCCTTGCCCTTGTGCGCCAGCATCGGTCCGCGTACGCAGTCGCCGACCGCCCACACGCCTTCCGCACCCGTCCGGCAGGAATGGTCGACCTTGATGAAGCCGCGCTCATCGAGCTCGACGCCGGTGTCGGCGGCGAGGAGGTCCTGACTGTAGGGACGGCGTCCGACCGCGACTACGAGGCGATCGACGCCGATCTTCTGCTCGCCCTTCGCATCGCCGTAGACGACCTCGACTGCGCCGCCGCTCACCGTTGCGCCCGTGACCTTGGCGCCGAGTCGTATGTCCAGCCCCTGCTTCTTGAGGTGCCGCAGCGCCTCCTTGGCGAGCTGCTGATCGGCAAAGGCGAGAAAATCCGGCAGGGCCTCGAGCACGATGACTTCGGCTCCGAGCCGCCGCCACACGCTCCCGAGCTCGAGCCCGATCACGCCCGCGCCGATGACGCCGAGACGTTTCGGCACCGCATCGAAATCGAGCGCGCCCCAGGAGTCGACCACCTGCGGCGCCTTGAAGGGCGCCGACTTCAGCTCGATCGGCACGGAGCCCGAGGCGAGCACCACGTGCCGCGCACCGAGCTCGCGGCGGGTGCCGTCGTGAGCGGTGAACTGCACGCGCCGCCCGGGAAGGAGCTTGCCGTGGCCCTGAAGGGGAATGACCCCGGCGGACTTGAAGAGAGCAAGGATCCCGGTCGTCATCCCCTTGACGATGCCGGCCTTGCGCTTCTGCATCTGGACGAGGTCGAGGGAGACGCTCCCGACGCCGATCCCGTGGTGGGCAAACTCCTCGCGCGCGCGATGGTAAAGCTCGGTGGACTCGAGCAGCGCCTTCGAGGGAATGCAGCCGGCGTTGAGGCACGTGCCGCCGAAGGTCGCCGTTCCGTCCCGGTTGCGCCACTCGTCGATGCAGGCCACGCGCAGCTGGTTCTGCGCCGCGCGGATCGCCGCCGGATACCCGGCCGGCCCGCCGCCTATGACGATGACGTCGAAGGATTCAGAGCCGCTCTGCGGCTTGTCGGTGTTCGGCATGGAAGTGTTTGTAAAGCTTGAGGTTAGTGATTCTTCAGGCCGGCGAAAGTAGCACAAACCGGATGCGGCCGGCGCGGCAGGCAATCCCGAAGCGTCGCCAGGCGGTCATAAAAGCGAAATATGAACGACATAGTGTCGGTGGCTTTGCCGCACCGCGAGTAATAATCATGAATAGCGCCGTCGACACCCTCGCACCCGCCGCCGCGGCCCGCCCGGTCCTCGACCGCAAGCCGAGCCTCGGGACCCGACTGATTTTCCTGTCGCTGGTGGTCATCGGCATCGGCTACACCGGCTACAGCCTGATCAACGACATCAACGGCGTGGGCAGCCGCGCCACCACGATCCTCCCCTACTTTCTCCTCGGCGTCGCGCTCCTGATCGCGCTCGGCTTCGAGTTCGTCAACGGCTTCCACGACACCGCCAACGCCGTCGCCACCGTCATCTACACCCATTCGCTGCCGCCGCACCTGGCGGTGGTGTACTCGGGGACCCTCAATTTCATCGGAGTGCTGCTCTCGAGCGGCGCGGTCGCCTTCGGCATCATCTCGCTCCTGCCCGTCGAGCTGATCCTGCAGGTGGGCTCGGGCGCAGGCTTCTCCATGGTATTCGCGCTGCTGATCGCGGCGATCCTCTGGAACCTCGGCACCTGGTGGCTCGGGCTCCCGGCCTCCTCCTCTCATACGATGATCGGCTCGATCATCGGCGTCGGCGTCGCCAATGCCCTCATGCACGGCCGCGATGGCACGAGCGGCGTCGACTGGGCGCAGGCCACCAAGATCGGCTATTCGCTGCTGCTCTCGCCGCTCGTCGGCTTCGTCTGCGCCGCGCTGCTGCTGCTCGTGCTCAAGGCGCTGGTGAAGAGCCGCGACCTCTACCAGGAGCCGCGCGCCAATTCGTCGCCTCCCTGGTGGATCCGCGGGATCCTGATCCTCACCTGCGGCGGCGTGTCCTTCGCGCACGGCTCGAACGACGGGCAGAAGGGCATGGGCCTCATCATGCTGATCCTCATCGGCACGGTGCCGATCGCCTACGCGCTGAACCGCGCCATGCCGGTGCAGCAGATGGCGCCCTTCATCCAGATGGCGGGCGAGACGCAACAGTCGCTGCTGCGTGAGGCTCCCGGGCCAGCGCCCGCCGACCCGCGCGAGATCCTGTCGACCTACGTGCGCACCCACTCCTGGAACGATCAGGTCGTGCCGGCGCTCGCCGCCATCAGCGGCAGCATCGGTGCGCAGGTCAGTGCCAGCGGCACCTTCGCAAGGATCCCGGGCGAAGCCGTCACCAACGTGCGCAACGACATGTACCTGGCCTCGGAGGCGATCCGCTTCTACGGCAAGGACCCGCACTCCAAGGCGCTCAGCGACGGGACGCGCAAGGAGCTCGACGGCTTCAAGAAGCAGATCGACAGTGCGACCAAGTTCATTCCGCTGTGGGTCAAGGTGGCGGTGGCGATCGCGCTCGGCCTCGGCACCATGGTGGGCTGGAAGCGCATCGTCGTGACCATCGGCGAGAAGATCGGCAAGACCCATCTCACCTATGCACAGGGTGCGTGCGCCGAGCTCGTGGCGATGGCGACCATCGCGGCCGCCGACAACTTCGGTCTGCCGGTCTCCACCACCCACGTGCTGTCCTCCGGTGTGGCCGGCACGATGGCGGCGAATCGCTCGGGGCTGCAGCTGACGACGCTGCGCAACCTGCTGATGGCCTGGGTGCTGACGCTGCCGGCCGCGATCCTCCTGTCCGGATCGCTCTACTGGCTGTTCCGCCAGATCTTCTAGGGAAGGCGCGGCCGCGGCTGCCCCGCGGCCACGGCTTCAGATTCCGAGCAGCATCCGCCCGGGGTCCTCGAGCGCTTCCTTGACCGCGACCAGGAACTGCACCGCCTCGCGCCCGTCGATGATGCGGTGATCGTAGGTCACCGCGAGATACATCATCGGGCGTACCGCGATCTGCCCGTCGACGACCATGGGGCGATCCTGGATCTTGTGCATGCCGAGGATGGCGCTCTGCGGCGCATTGACGATGGGCGTGGACAGGAGCGATCCGAACACGCCGCCGTTGGTGATGCTGAACGTGCCGCCCGTCAGGTCTTCCAGCCCGATGCTGCCCGCACGCGCCTTGGCGGCATAGTTGGCGACCGCGGCTTCGATGCCCGCGAAGTCCAGCAGGTCGGCATCGCGGATCACGGGCACCATCAGGCCGCGGTCGGTGGACACCGCCACGCCGATGTCGAAGTACTCGTGGTAGATGATGTCGGTGCCATCCACCGAGGCGTTGATGACGGGGAACTTCTTCAGCCCCTCCACCACCGCCTTGATGAAGAAGGACATGAAGCCAAGCTTGACGCCGTGATCCTTCTCGAAGCGCTCGCGGTAGCGCTGGCGCAGCGTCATGACGGGCTGCATGTTGACCTCGTTGAAGGTGCTCAGGATCGCCGCCGTG
>DATKLG010000087.1:0-88756 GCA_035542535.1 Steroidobacteraceae bacterium | reverse complement strand
TCCGGCGTGCAGGCGAGGCTCGCCGCAAACTCGGGCTGGCGCTGCTCGAGCGCTCGCTGCAGCCACTGGAACGCCGGGTCGAGGTCGCCGCGATACGCATAGGCCAGTCCGGCCAGGCCGGGAAGGGTCTGACCGTAGCGGACGCGCAGCTGACCGATCGCTTCGTCGGATGCCTGGCGATTCCCCAGAGCGGACTGGACGCTGGCGAGAGCCGCGAGACGGGCGGACTCGTCGGCCTCCTGCGGGATGACCTTGAGCGCGGAAGAGGCGTCTCCCCGTGCTAACAATGCGCGCGCGAGCAGGGCATGAGCACCGGGGTATCGCGGGTCCTCTGCGATGGCCTGCCGCACAATCTCCTCGGCCTGCGCGTACTCGCCGCCGCAGAGATGACTCTGCGCCAGGACGAACGTCGCACCGACGCTGAGCGGATCCCGCTGCAGACGCTCGCGCTCCAGACGCACGGCTTCCGGCCAGTGTCCGGCGCTGCGGGCGAGCTCGCCGCGCACGGTGAGCAACCCCAGATTGGCCGGATCGACGCTGTCGGCACGCTCGAGGCTGCGCTGCGCCCCCGTCCAGTCGAGTTGGCTCATCTGCACCCATGCCATGCCGATGTAGGCGCGGCTGGAATTCTTATCGAGAGCGAGCGCCCGGTCGTAGGCCGCTCGGGCGGCGGGGACGGCCGCATCCGGGTTGGCCTTGCCGGTCAGCATCGCGTCGTACCACCAGCTTCCCAGTTGAACCCAGGCGTCCGTGTAGTCCGGATCCCTCTGCAGCGCAGCTTCGATCAGCGCTCGCTCGCCATCAGTGGCGAGTTCCTCCCGCCAGAGCTGGTCCGCCTGCAGCAGCAGCCGATACGCTTCGAGCGAGCGCGTCGACGGAACGGCCGGAGCGGCCGTGTCGATGAGAGTCCCGTGCAGGTCGGTGGCCACGGCCCGGGCAATTTCTTCCTGCAGCTGGAGAATCTCGCTGCCGGTGCGCTCGAAGACCTGCGACCACAGCTCGAAGCCGTCGGCGGCGCGGATCAGCCGCACGCTCATGCGCAGCTGCTCGGCGGAGCCACGCACCGTGCCTTCGAGAAGGTATCCAACATGAAGACGCCGGGCCAGCGTCGGCGCGTCCTCCTTGCTGTCCCGCAGCGCAAAGCTCGACGTCTGTCCGGTGACCGACAGTCCGGGGAACAGCGTCAGCCGGTCGATCAGCGCAACCGTGAGGCCGTCGGCGAAGTACTGCTGCTCGTGTCCGGCGCTCAAGTCCAGCAACGGGAGCACGGCGATCGACTTGGGAGAGATCGCCGCCTGTGACGCATCCGCGGCCACCGACTGCACCACGACCGAGCGCCTGGAGATCGAGAGCCGGTCGCGGATCAGGTAGCCGAAACCGAGAGCCGCGACCACGGCGACGATCGCGGCTGCGACAGCCGTCTTGTGGCTGGCGCGCTGCCCCGGGTCCGCCGCGAGTCCGGCGAGCAACTGCTCCACCGACGGGGTGCGTGCCTCGCGGTCGAAAGCCAGCGCCCGGGCCAGCGCGGCGTTCTGCGCGCTCGACAGCACCGAGAGCGGCTGCACGCGCTCGCCCGCGTCGCGGGCTTCGAGCGCGGTGAGCTCCCCGAACGGCCGGTCTCCGCACAGCATCTCGTAGATCACGCAGGCGAAGGAATAGATGTCGTCGCGCCGGTCCGGCTCCTTGCCCTGCAGCATCTCGCAGCTGGCATATCCCGGGGTGAGCGCGCGCATTCCGCTGCGGGCCTCGAGCAGCGGGCCGCGCGAGATGCGGGCGATCCCGAAGTCGAGCAGCTTGGCTCTGCCGGCGGTGGTGACGAAGACGTTCGCGGGCTTCAAGTCGCTGTGGATCACGTTGTGGTCGTGAGCGTTGCCGAGCGCCGCCGCCACATCCTCGATGATCGGCAACGCGTGGCTCAGGGACATGCCGCGGCCGTACTCCTCATCCAGCAGCGCGGCGAGCGACTTGCCCTCGAGGTATTCCATGAGCACGTACAGTCTGTTGCCATCGACGTTGACCGAGTGCACGTCGACGATGTTCGGGTGGCTCAGCTTGCGGGTCTTGCGGACCTCCTCGCGCAGCAGCGCGAGCGCCTGGGATTGCACGCCCTCCTTCAGGACCTTGATCGCGAAAGTCTCACCGGCGACCTGCTCGTCGCGCGCGAGGTAGACGATCCCCATCCCTCCCTCGCCCAGCGGGCGCTCGATGCGGTAGCGGCCGCCGAGCAGCTCACCGATGGCAAGCGGCGCCGTCTTGGTCGGCAGGGTGCCCCGAGGAGGGGCCTCGGGACCCGAGCCTTCCTGTGCGCAGGCAGACAGCTGCGGGTCTACCGGACTCTCGGGAGAAGAGGCCCTGGGCAACAGGGGGAGGGGGCGTTTTTCTCTTGATGTCATCGGGACTGCGATGCGCGCGCCCTCGCGGTTGACAAGAGAATGCGCTCAGTCGCCCGGCGGCAGCAAATTCGGCCGCTGCAACTCATCGCGCGCGAGGTGCACCTGGTCGCGAGCGGCCTCCCGCAGCGGGCCTGGGAGCCGCCCCGGCGCCAGGTTTCACGGCTTCATAAGAACTCCCTAAAGATGTCCGCACTGCCGATCACTAACTTTCATAGCCGAGGCACGAAGACCTGCGGACGACTCCGGGGTCGGAGAGCCGGAAAGAAGTTTAGCCACCCCGTGACTTGAGGAGATCCATCATGAGCTCGAACGTAAACCGTGTTTCCCTCGCCCTCGCCACTACCGTGCTGCTGGCGTTTGCGGCTGCCTCGACCGTCCCTGCCAACGAGCAGGTTCGCGGCGAGACCGTGAAGTTCGCGGACCTGAACCTGGACTCGCCCGCCGGCGTGCAGGCGCTGTACGACCGCATTCATGCGGCCGCCAAGCGCGTGTGCTCCGACAGCGATCCGCTGCAGCAGCTTGCCGTCGGCTCGTGCGCCAGGAAGGCCGAGGCCCGCGCGATCGAGAAGCTGAGCCTCCCGCAGCTCACCGCGTTCTACGAGACGCAGAGCACCGGTCAGCCGCAACCGCTGATCGCCGGTCGCTGACGGAGATCTTAAGGGTCCGGAGGCAGGGAATCGTCCGGACCCCTTTCTTTGGGAGGATGCCCGCCTCGGCAACCCTGGCGCCGGAGGTCGTTGCTCCGCCCTCCGGGAAGTGTTGTGATCGACCGCATGAGGCTGAAGTTTGCCGACAGCGTTCTCGACCTGCGGACACGGCAGCTCGAACGGGGGGGCAGGGTCGTGCCGCTCGAGCCGAAGGTATACGAGCTGCTCGAGGTTCTGATCAAACGCCGTCCCGCGGTCGTCACCAACGCCGAGCTCGATGAGCTCCTCTGGCCGCAGGTCTACGTGGAGCGCACCAGCCTCACCCGCCTGGTGTCGGAGCTGCGGTCCGCACTGGGCGACACCCCGCGCGGCTCGCGCATCATCCGCACCGCCTACAAGACCGGCTATGCGTTCTGCGCCGAGGTGATCGGCACGCCCCCCGCGGCGGCCGCCCGCGCCACCTCAGAGCTCGTGTGGAAGGGACAGATTTTGCCGCTCACCGAGGGCGAGCACCTCGCGGGCCGGGACACCGACTGCGCGCTGCTGGTGGACGCCAGCACGGTGTCGCGCCATCACGCACGAATTACCGTAGTAGCGGGCGCCGTAACCATCGAGGACCTTGGCAGCACCAACGGGACGCACGTGAAGGGAGAGCGGATTTCCGCCCCGACCCGGCTCGAGCCCGGCGACGAGCTCGCTCTCGGCAGCGAGCCTGTTCAGGTACGCCGGCGCGGCGCATCCGCGCCAACCGTCAAGGTCGATGACCCGAGGGGAGGGGGCAAGCTGCGCGGCAGATGAGAGACCAGGACCCGGAGCTGTTGCGCCGCCTGCTGCGTGCGAAGGACCGGATGGACGCCGCCTCGCACGAGGGCTGGCCCGTGCGGCGGCTTGCCCGCGTGAGCGGCGTCTCCGCTGCTCACTTCGCGCGAGCGTTCAGGCAGGCTTTCGGCGTCCCGCCGCACCGTTACCTGCTCACGCGGCGCATCGAGCGGGCTACGGCTCTGCTGCGCGATACGGATCTGTCCATCACCGAGATTGCCTTCCAGACCGGGTGGGCGAGCCTCGGTACCTTTGGACGCGTCTTTCGCGACATCACCGGCGCGAGCCCGGGCGTGATGCGGGTGCACGGCAGGGCCGCCGCGCGCGAGCTCGGTCGCGTGCCCACCTGCGTACTCCGCGCCGCGCACCGGCCCGACCTCACGATGGCAGTTTCGGAGAAGCGGCGCCGCGGAGCACGCCGTATAAAGGAGTCCCCAGGATGAGAGTCGAGGAGATCCGATGAGCCAGGGTGTTGCGGTCGTGGGTCTGTACGTCAGGGACCAGGACGAGGCCCTCGCGTTCTATGTCGGGAAGCTCGGGTTCCGTGTCCACACGGACGTGCGCAACGGGGACTATCGCTGGCTCACGGTACAGCACCCGGATCAACCGTCGTTCCAGCTCGGCCTGTTCGTCCCCGGTCCGCCGGCGCTCGATGCGGCGACCGCGCAGACGGTGCGCGCCATCGTGGCGAAGGGCGCGATGCCGCCGCTCGTGCTGGTCGTCGAGGACTGCCGCGCCGCTTACGAGCGGATGCGCAAGGAGGGAGTGGAGTTCACGCAGGAGCCCGTGGACCGCTACGGCAGCATGGACGCAGGTTTCCGCGACCCATCGGGCAACGGCTGGAAGTTGCTCGAGGCCCGTCGCTAGGTGGACCCCGCTGCCAGCCTGTGCGCCGCGGCGATGAGCGGATGAGACGGGTCGAGATTCTGCTCGAGATGCCTGATCGCCTGCTGCGCGCTCGCCCGCGCTGCGGCGCGCTCGCCCTGCGCCAGCTCGACGCGCGCCTGCCACACGAGCGCCTCGCCCATCCACGCGGATGACTCGGGGTCGATGGCGTCGCGGCGGGCCCGTGCCACTGTGGCTTGCGCGTCCCGGGCCGCAGCCGGATATTGCCCCAGGGCGTACTCGGACTGGACCCGCAGGAGCAGCAGCCGGCGCCAATCCGGGTGGGTTGCGCGCCGCGCCTCGGGGATGAGCGCGGTCGCCTGCTCGAGGTGGTGGGTCGCGGCAGTCGCGTCCTTGCGGGCGAGATCGAGGGCGGCGTGCGAGATCAGCACCTTCGCCGCCATACGGCGTCCGGAGGCATCCGCGACACGAGTCTCGAGCGCAGAGACGGCTGGCCAGTAGGCCTCCGCTGCCGTGAGGTCATCGCGCACGAGGACGGCGGCGATAGCGCCGAGACGATAGAGCGGCGCCAGATACAGAAGCCCCTGTTTTTCGGCTGTCAGGGCGTCCTCCATGAGACCCTTGTCGGCCTCCGGCGCAGCGCCGGCAGCAGACTCCGCCAGCCGCCGCGAGGCTCCGAGATAAAAGGGCAGCTCCGCGTCGGGGGCCGAGCTTCTCACCTCGGCCTCGGTGGCCGCGAGAGCCTCGGCCGCCTTCAACGGCTGACCGCCGTTCATCAGCGCGCTGGTGCCGACGTTGAGCATCGCAAAATACGGTGCAGTGTTGGCACGGCCCACCGACCTGACGATGGACATCACCGCCTGCTCGGCGGCCCACCCCGCGCGGTAGTCTCCTCCGAGCACCAGCGAGCGGGCATGCTCGTGGGCGATGCTGGTGTAGCTCGAGGTGCGCTGTAGGCCATCCCGCTCCAGCGCCCGCATCGCCTCCTCGGTCGCGGCGACGGCACGCGGGTATTCGCCCTCGGACTCGGCAATGTTGGCGGCCGCCATGGCGCAATCGGCCATGCGCCTCGACGAAACCTGACTTAGCCGCCGCATGTTGGCGCGGCCGGCATCTTCCTCGGCGTGTGCGGCGGCGAGGTCTCCTGCATCGACCAGGTCTTCGGCCCGGCCGCAGGCGATACCGGCGTTCAGATCGGGGTCGTCGAGCCGCCTCGCGAGGGCTTGCGCTTCCTGCATCAGGGCCGCGCCGCCGCGCGAGTCGCCGATGTCGATGTAGCGGCCGGAGAGATTGATGAGGAGTCCGGCCTGCAGCAGCGGGCTGTCGCTGAAACGCTGGCGAATCATGTCGCGCGCGCGGTCGAGACGGCGCACCGCGGCGTCGTGCGGTGCCTCCCCAAGACTGTCACCCAGCAGAAACTCGCTGAGCTCAGCGTGCGCGTCCGAGCTCAGCGACTCGTAGTTGGCCAGGTCGCGCTGCGCGCGCGCCTCGAGCATCTGCCAGACCGCGAAGACGGTGATGCCGATGAGGGCGACAGCAGTCAGCAATGCGCTCAGTACGCCGCCGCGGTGCCGTCGCACGAACTTGGACACCCGGTAGCCCACCGTATCGGCATGCGCCTGCACAGGCTCGTGACGCAACAGACGTTTCAAGTCATCGGCGAAATCCGTGACCGACCGGTAGCGCTCGGCGGGTGCCTTCTTCAGCGCCTTGCCGAGGATGTTGTCGAGGTCACCCCGGAGCTGCCGGCGCGGGATGGTGGCTATGGCGCCCACGGTCGAGGGCTGTGGCGGATCCTGGGTCAGTACCGCCTGGATGAATTGCGCGCGCGAGGCGCCATCGGACGGATAAGGGCCGGTGCCGGTGAGCAGAACGTACAGCACGAGTCCGAGCGCGTAGATGTCCGTGCCCGTGGTGACTTCCTCGCCGGTCAGCTGCTCGGGCGCCGCATACTGCGGTGTGAGTGCGACCTGGCTGGCCTGCGTCGGCGCATCCGGGGTTCTGTCACCCTCAAGGAGCTTGGCGATGCCGAAGTCGAGCAGCTTCACCGCGCCATCGCGCGTGACAAAGATGTTCCCGGGCTTCAGATCCCGGTGGACGATCAGATGGCTGTGGGCGTGCGCTACGGCGTCGAGCACGTCGAGGAAGAGCCCGATGCGCGCTTCGATGCCAAGCGACTGCCGGCGGCAGTACTCATCAATCGGCTCGCCCTCGACGTACTCGAGCACCAGATACGGCTGGGTGTCATCGAGCACTCCCGCATCGAGCAGCCGCGCGATGTGCCGGTGCGCGAGGCGACCGAGGAGCTGACCCTCGGTGCGGAAGCGCTGCTCCACTCCCCGGCCCAGCCAGGAGGCGTGCACCAGCTTGATGGCGACCAGGCCCTCGTAGCGTCCATCCACGCGCCGGGCACGCCAGACGCTTCCCATGCCGCCCCTGCCCGCCTCGGCTTCGATCTGGTAGGGGCCAACGCGCCGCCCGACCAGCGTGCCCGGTTGGATGCCGGCCAGCCGGGGTGCGGCGCCGCTCAGGAACTCGGCGAACCCGGCGCGCTTTCGTATGGCGAAGAGCTCATCGAGGGCCGCTGCTACCTGTGGTTCGCTGTCGCGCAGCTCGGCCAGCCAGCGCTCCCGCTCCGCATCGCTCAGCTCGAGCGCGCGGTCGAAGTGCTCGCTGAGCGCGTCCCGGGGCTCGCCTGGTCGATGCTCCGATGTCTTGTCCATGGGTTCGTGCGCGGCGACCGCAGCTCGCCATACCTCTTTAATCGCAATCCGAGCGCAGAAAGCGCCGCCGGCCAGCCGCTTTGCTCAGGACACGTCTTTCAGCTGCTGGAACAGCAGCATGCGCGCCTTTTCCCAGTCCCGCTGCAGCGTGCGCGGCGAGCTGCCGCGCAGCGCGGCGATTTCCTCGAACGTATAGCCGCAGAAGTACCTGAGGTCCACGAGCTCGGCAAGGCCCGGATCCCGGGTCGCGAGCTCATCGAGCGCCTCGGACAGACGCGACGCTTCGGCCGCATCGGCGTGGCTCTCGGCGATCTCGGTGTTCAGCTGCGTGATGTGAAAGCCGGCGCCGCGCTTGAGCGCCAGGCGCTCGCGCAGCAGATCGATCAGCAGCCCGCGCATGACGCGGGCCGCGTAGCCGATGAAACGCTGCTTGTCGGGAAACTGCGCGCCGCCTGCCGAGAAGCGCAAGTACGACTCGTGCAGGAGCGTCGTGGGGCTGATCATCACGCCCGCGCTGCGCCTGAGCTGCCGCTCGGCGAGCCGGTGCAGCTCGGAGTAGAGCGCGGCGAACAGCCGCTCCCTGCTCCCGGCGACACCCGTATCGGTGTCGTGAAGCAAAGCCTGCCACTCAGGGTCGGTCATCAGTTACGTCCTGCATGAGGAAGAGTGCCCAAACATCCGCGTGCGCGCCACCATGGCGGACGCGGCGCCTTATGTCTGGTGCGCCCTCCGGCAGCGCGTTTGCGTCCCCGGCGTGGCGCGGTTCATGCGCGGATTTCGATTAAGGGGATAAGCCCGCCCTCTGAAGCGTGGCACTGAACCGATAGGGAGGCCCTGTGAAGAGGAACCCGTGTGCAATCGCGCTGGCAGCCGCCATGATCGCGCCTGCGTGGGCCGATTCGGCCGGAACTTCCACCGTGGGCGTGGCGGTGTCGGCGGACCCGAGCGGCCTCCTCGCGACGGTCGACGTGAACGGCCCCATTCGGACAAATGGCGCCTTCTTTCAGAGTCTCGGTACCAATGGACGCAGTTGCGCCACCTGCCACGTGGCTGGCCAGGCAATGGGCCTGGGTGCGGCCGGCGTGCGTGAGCGTTTCGTTCTCAGCCGCGGGCAGGACCCGCTGTTCGCGCCGGTCGACGGTGCGAACTGCAGCAACGCCGCCCGGGGCGATCCCCGCGCTCACAGCCTCATCCTCCAAAGCGGGCTCATCCGCATCGCGCTGCCGCTGCCGAGTCCTGCGGAATTCACCCTGAGCGCGGTCCACGATCCCTACGGTTGTGCCCTGCAGTTCGACCCGACCGAAGGCCGGACCATGGTCTCGGTGTATCGGCGGCCGCTGCCCACGACCAACCTGACGTTCCTGAGCGCGGTCATGTTCGACGGCCGCGAGACGGTCGTGCCGCTCACCGACAGCACGACGTTTCTCGCCAACCTCACGGCCGATCTCGGTCATCAGGCGATCGACGCCACCACCGGACACGCGCAGGCCGTGCAACCGCCGACCGACGCTCAGATCGCGGACATCGTCGGCTTCGAGCTCGGGCTCTTCACGGCGCAGTGGCGCGATCGCTCCGCCGGTTTGCTGGGCACCGCCGGTGCCCAGGGCGGCCCCGTGCCTCTCGCGCGCGAGACCTACTACCCCGGCATCAACGACTCGCTCGGCGCCGACCCGAGCGGCGCGCCCTTCGACTCGAGCTCCATGACGCTCTTCGATGCCTGGGCATCGCTGGCGGACGACGGCGACGACTTAATCGAGGCGCGGCGCGCGATTGCCGCCGGTGAGGAGCTCTTCAACAACGCCCCGATAGAGATCACCAACGTGCGCGGTCTGAACGACAACGCGGCAATCGGCAAGCCGAGCTCATTCGTAGGTCATTGCACCAGCTGTCACGACACGCCCAACGTCGGCAACCATTCGCTGCCCTTGCCGCTCGACATCGGCACGAGCCACGCGGTGCTGCCGGGCATGGAGAGCGACCCGGCGATCGTCGCGGGACTCGCGCAGCTCAGCACGCCCGACCTGCCGGTGTTCCTCGTCAGCGGCTGCCCGAATCCGTTCGCGTCGAACGAGGCGGAGTCCTTCTACACGAGCGATCCGGGCAAGGCGCTCATCACCGGCAAGTGCGCCGACTTCAACCGCACCAAGGGGCCGATCCTGCGTGGGCTCGCGGCCCGCGCGCCATACTTCCACAACGGTGCAGCCGCAAGTCTTGGGCAGGTGGTCAACTTCTACAACGAGCGCTTTGGCATGGGACTGAGCGATGAACAGAAGGCGCAGCTCGTGGCCTTCCTGAACTCACTGTAAGCGCCGATCCGGCCTCCCGCTCACGGCCTGAACCAGGCGTTGCCGATCTGCAGATAGATCGCGTTGGTTCCAGGGCTGTGGGCGAGGTCGAGTCCGGCGTGCAGGCCGAACTTGCGCGCCAGCTCGTAGCGAAAGCCGATTCCACCGCTGCCGACGCTTTGCCCGTTCGTGGCGCTCGATCGCTCGAGGCGCGTCGCGCCGTAGCCTGCGAAAGAAACGACGCTCCACCGGTGGTAGCAGAGCCAGCGCGCCTCCACCTCGAGCGAGGCGACCTGGTCGCCCTGGTAGCGCATCGCGGGCACCCCGCGCAGCTCGATGTAAGGCAGCAGGAAGAACGGTGTCTCCCTCGAGGCCCAGCCATAGTCGGCGCGCTCCGCCAGGGTGATCTCGTGAGGCAGCGCCTGCCAGGCCAGCAGGATCTGATGGAAGCGGTCGAAGTCGACGCTCGCGCCGAGCGCGGTTCGCGAGGGCAGATACGAGGTCTCGGAGAAGATCCCGGCCGTGGGTGTGAAGACGTTGTCGCGCGAGTCGAACTCGAGGATCACGGTCGGCGCCGAGACCGTGACTCGCTCGAGGACGATCGGGGACACGGTTTGATCGAGAGGCTTGGGGTTCACGTCCGCGTACACGTAGCGCAACCCGACCGCCCACGGCGACTTCGGCGAGAGCTTCCAGTCCGCCTGGGCGATCGCGCCCGAGGTCTCCAGCGAGAATCGGTAAGCCTGGTCGGGCTGCGCCAACCCGAGTCCCGCGCCGTAGAAGTCGATATTTATCTTTCCCGTGCCGCCGCCGACGCTGGTCTGCAGGCGCCCGTCCAGCCAGCGGCTCGAGTCTCCCGCGAGCGCGAGCCAGGTACCGTTCTGCGTTGCGAGCCCGCCGACCGCCGAGATGTCGGGGCGCGACCATCCCTCGGTCCCGGCTTCCTCACGGGGGCGGACGAACATCGCGATTGCGCCGCCGCCATAACCCACCGCCGGCTCGGTGACGATGAGCGGGATCGGCAGGAAGCCGTGCGCCTGCTCGAGATAAGAGCTGACATCGAGCTGACCGTCGTCGGGGTCGAAGAGCCGCGAGCCACCCTTGGCCGGCGCCTCTCCCGTCGCCATGCGCGCAGTCGCCGCGGAGGCGTTCCCGGACGGCAGCTCCTGCCCCGGGCAGGCCGTGCTCAGGAGAAGCGCGAGGGACGCGCAGCTCGATGTCCAGCTGTTCGTCGGTGCCTCCCTGGCGAGCCGCCCCGGAACTCGCCGTGTCTACCAGCGATAGCCGATGTTCGCGAGCCCGTGCGTTCTCTCGCCGTAGCCGGCTTCCACGACGAGCTCGACGCGGCGCGCAATGATCGCGTGGATCCCGATGTCGTAGTTCCAGGCCGGTGCCCTGAGATCGACGGCGAACGTGACCGGCGAGCCGCCGGGCCCGACCACGGTCCCCTCGAAGTGGTCGATCTTCTTGACCCAGCGGGCGCCGACATAAGGCTGGACGGCGCGCGCGTTGTAACCGATTCGGAACGACGCCGTGTCGGTGCGCAGCTCGTTCCCCTCGACTCCGGACTGCGACGACTCGAGGTGAGTCCAGACGGAGGAGTAATCGAAAGAGGTGAAGTAGTCACTCCAGGCGTACGTGAGAACGAGACCTCCACCGCCGTAGTAGCCGGTGAAGTCGAGGTCGAAGTGGAGGTCTCCGCGAACCGGCTCCGGAGGGATCCCGCCGACTCCCAGCGGAATGTCGAAGCCAGTCACCTGGACATTGAGCTTCACCGCGCCGGCGGTCGCGAACACGTTCAGGAACGGGAACACCCAGAGGTCTGCACGTGCTCCGGTCGTGAAGGGGTGAACGTCCGCCTTACCGTTCACGGAGGCGATGTCGTTGCCGTTGACCGAGACCGAGAAGTTCTGGACGTCCCACTGGCCGGAGAGGTCGAAGAGAACGAGGTTGATTCCATACGGCGGAAGGAAGTTTCTGCCCTCGAGTAGCGATTTCCACAGCGGGAAGATGGAGGTATCCGAGCTCGGCGTTTCCTGACCTCCCACGTCGGCGATGGGTCCGGGTTGCTGAGCGCGGGCGGGGAGCGAGACTGCGAGAACGACGACCGCCGCGGCGAGAGCGAAACTGCGCACAGAACCCTCCTGGACGATTACCGACACACTCTACTTCCGCTCACAAGCGTCTTTCCATCGCGGCCGCCTCCGCGAGCAGCTCTACTTCGGCGCCAGATCCGGAACGTAGTCGTGGACGACCGGCGCAATCTCCTCGTCCGGGCGCGGGATCGAGGAGCGGATTCCGGAGTTGCGGCGCGTGCGCCCGGCGCTCGCCTTGAAGATCGGCCCGGAGCGATCCTCATCGCACTGCAGACAGGCGTTCAGCCGGCCGTCCTTGCCGGTCGGCGGTTCGCCCTCGATCCAGCTCCATAAGCACACACCGAGGCAATGGTGGCGGGTGTTCTCGAGGTTGTACAGCCAGGTCTGCGCGCACGCGGTGCTGAAGCCGAGTTTCTTGAGACACGTGAGACCGACGGCGGCGCTGCGGCTGATTCCGCACCTGCGCACGGGGGCTGTCAGGTCCGGCTTCTCGAGGTACACCGCCAGGTCCTGCAGCGAGGAGCAGGTCCCGCACGCGCCGAAGTGGGTGACCGCATACCCTGCAGTGCGCGCGGCCGCCGTGTCGTCGAATCGCGCCAGGCGGTAGTGGATCTGATCCGGCTCGAAGCGGACTCCACACACCGTGCCGGCGGGCGTCGGGGGGGGCCCCGTGTCGCGCCACGTGATGTAGGGGTCTGCCTCGAGCGCCACGGGCTCGAGCGGAATCTTGGAACGGAGCGAGGCGATGAGACGCGCCTCCGGGGTAAGCGGCGCGACAGCAGGGGAGGTGGCGGACAGCTGGGCGAGCGCGAGCGCCGCTCGCGAGGCGAGGACACTCAGGGTAACGAACGCCAGGCCTCGGCGAGAGATCCTCATCTGAGATGGGGCCGGTGCAAGACTCAGTCGCTCGTGCGCGGCGCGACGATCCCGGACCACTCCGCTCTCGTGACCTGCTCCTTCACGCGGAACCGCAAATCGAGGAAGTCCCGATCCATCTGGAGAAACGTCCGGTCGAGCCTTGCCAGAGTGGGCTCCATCTCGGCTCGCGTTCCTTCCTTGCGTCGAAAGGTCTTGAAGAGCGCCTCGCGGTTCTCGCTCACTATCTCCTCGCGCGTCTCCTCGACGGACTCCCACTGGCCGATCTGGGACAAGATCGCCTCCCTGCGGTCTCCGGTAATCACCCGCTTGATTCCTTTGGCCATCTCCGAGACCGGGTGGCTGTAGACGAACAGCGCGCTGGCGGCGCCGCCACCGAAGAAGAGCCAGGTAGCCAGCAGGATGAGGGTCTGGCCGCGCTCCCTGCGATACGGATTCATGTCGCGTTCCCCTCTGCCGGGCGCGCCGCGCCGACCTTTTCATATAGCCGGGTCTCTGCCTTCCCGATCCTGTCCCACTCCTTCGCGGTCGCGAGCGATGTCAGCTCGAAGTGCAGGGCGAGCGCTTCGCTGCGCGCCTCGACGCGTTGCGCGCTGTAGCCCGAGAACAGCTGATCGAACGCGGGTCGGGGCGCGTCGTAGTCGGCATTGAGCTTGCGATAGCTCTCGATGAAGTCCACGGTCTCGCGGCTGAAGCGCAGTTGCAGAGCTTCGAGCCGGTCGACGCTCAGCAGCATCTGGGCCCTGCGATGCTCGTCGGAGACGCTCTTTGAGATGGTCTCGCGCAGCTCCTGGCTGTAGCGCTCGATCGCCTGTTCCCGGCTCGGCTTCTCGCGACTGCACGCGGAGGCCGCGAGCGTCAGCGCGCAGACCAGGAGCGTGGGCAGAGCAGCGGAGCCGAAGCTGCGGAACGCGCTGTGCACGGAGGTCTCACCAACAAAGAGGGCTCTTGAGACTACCATCTGCCCGGTTGGGGCGACTGGTTCCGCAATCGTGCGGCAAATCGTACTCCGGCGCCCCCAGCCACCGGGTAGGTACTCTCCGAAATTGGTCGCTGCTCTGGCACGTAGTACGCTGTGTTAGCCTGTAGAAATGCATCGTCGTGCGCCACGGCACGAATGGGCGCGGGGGATAGAGCAATGAATCCAAAGCCACACGCCCGAGGACGGATGCCGGTCGCAGTTGTGCTGCTCACGGCCTCCCTGATCGCATTTACTTACGGTTTGGCACAAGTGGCTGGCGCGCAGGCGAGCAAGCCGGCGACGCCTCCGCCCCAGAGCGCTCCACAGGGCAAGCCGGCGGCGCCGCCGGCGCAGGGTGCTGCGCCGGCGCAAAGTGGCAGCACCAAGATCTCCGCCGAGCAGCTCGACTCGTTGGTGGCGCCGATTGCGCTGTTCCCCGACCCGCTGCTCGCGCAGACCCTGGCGGCATCCACCTACCCACTCGAGATCGTCCAGCTGCAGCAGTGGCTCGCTAAAAACCCGGGACTCAAGGACAAGGCCCTGGCCGATGCCGTCGCGAAGCAGCCCTGGGACCCGAGCATCCAGTCGATGGCGGCGGTGCCCGACCTCGTCAAGCGTCTGGCCGACGACATCCAGTGGACGACCGACCTAGGCAACGCCTTCCTCGCGCAACAGAGCGACGTCATGGACTCGATACAGCGCATGCGCAAGAAGGCGCAGGAGAAAGGCACGCTCAAGTCCTCCGAGCAGCAGAAGGTCGAGACGCAGGTCATCGAGAACAAGAGCGTGATCGTGATCGAGCCGACCAACCCGCAGGTCGTGTATGTGCCTTCGTACGATCCGGTGGTCGTGTACGGGGCGGCACCGTACCCGTATTACCCCTATCCGCCGATCTACTACCCTCCTTACTACGGAGGCGCATTTCTCTCCTTCAGTTTCGGCTTCATGATGGGCGCATGGATGGGCGGTGCCTGGGGTGGCTGCGGATGGGGCGGCAACAACGTCTACATCAACCACAACAATAACTTCGTCAATAACGGCAACAGGCCGGGAGGCGGTGGCGGCAGGCCCGGTGGCGCAGGCGGCGTCGGAGGTGTTGGTGGTGTGGGAGGGGTCGGTGGAGTTGGCGGCGTCGGTGGAGTTGGCGGCGTCGGTGGTGTTGGTGGCGTTGGTGGCGTCGGCGGCGCCGGCAAGCCCGGTGGAGTTGGCGGCGTCGGCGGCGTCGGCGGCGCCGGCAAGCCCGGTGGTGTAGGCGGCGCCGGTGGTGTGGGCGGCGTCGGCGGCGTGGGTGGAGTTGGAGGCGCGGGCGGCGCGGGAAGCAACTGGCAGCATAATGCGGCGCACCGCGGCGGGACGCCCTACGGCGACCGCGCGACGGCCGATCGCTTTGGTGGCCAGGCGCGCGGCGCCTCGGCTGGATCGCGTGAGGCGAGTGCGCGCCAGCAGCTCGGTCGTCAGGGCGGTCAACTGCCGAGCAACCGCGGAGGTGCGGGCGGCGATCGGGGCCTCGGCTCGATGGGCACCTCGGGTCGCGGTCCCGGCGGAGGTGGAGCTGGCAGCGGGCCGGGCGGCGGCGGAGGCGATCGAATCGGCAGCCGGGATGTGTCGCGCGGCGGCGGAGGAGCCGGGGGGGATCGCGGCGCCTTCTCGGGCGGCTTCAACGGCTCGCGCTCCTCGTCGGCCAGCAGCCGGGGCTCCTTCAGCTCCGGCCGCAGCGGCGGCGGGTTCAGCGGCGGAGGACGGGGCGGCGGAGGACGGGGCGGCGGCGGTGGACGCCGGCGATAGCGGTCGGTCCGAAAGACGCTGCCCGAGGAGTATCGAAATGACATCAGCCTCTGCGAATCCAATACGCTGCGCCATTCTGTGCGTCGTCCTTTCGGGCACCGTCGCTGCCTCGGCCGCGACGGCTCCGGAGCCGGCGGCCACGCAGACGAAGGCCGCCGCGCCCGCGTCCGCCGGGAAAGCGGCGCAGAACTTCGACACGCCCGAGCAGGCTGCCGAAGCGCTGATCAGTGCGGCCGAGAAGTTCGACGTGGACGCGCTCATCAAGATCGTGGGGAGTGACGGCGAGGACCTGGTTCTGACCGGCGAGTTTGCGCAGGATCGGGAGCGCGCGCAGGAGTTCGCCGCCAAGGCCCGCAAGAAGATGAAGGTCGCGACGCTCCCCAACACCGGAAATCGCGCCGCTCTCCTGGTGGGTGAGGATGACTGGCCCTTCGCGTTGCCGATAGTCAAGCACGGGAGCCACTGGTCGTTCGATGCCGCCGCCGGCCGCGACGAGCTCTTCAACCGCCGCATCGGCGCCAATGAGCTGGATGCGATCGCGATCTGTCGCGGCTACGTCGAGGCGCAGTACGACTATGCCTATCGCAAACGCAGCGGCTATGAGCCGAGCCAATACGCGCAGCGCGTGATCGCAAGCCCCGGCAAGCAGGACGGCTTGGCCTGGCAGAAGGCCGACGGTACCTGGGATGGCCCGGTCGGTGAGAAGGTTGCTCGCGCCATCGAACGGGGCTACGACCTGCAGGCCGGGCCCTACCACGGCTATTTCTTCAAGGTGCTGAAAGCCCAGGGACCGAACGCGCCTCTCGGCGCCATGGACTTCGTAGTCAAGGGGATAATGATCGGCGGCTTCGCGCTCGTGGCCGCTCCCGCGGAGTATGGCGAGACCGGCTTCAAGACCTTCATGGTGGGCGAGACCGGCATCGTCTACCAGAAGGACCTGGGCCCGGCGACCCTCGAGGCCTTCCAGAAGATGGATCGCTTCGATCCGGACAAGTCCTGGACCCCGGTCGAGGACGACGAGGACTGATCCGGCGCCGATTTCACCTCGGCGACGACTTGCCCGGTTGCGGCGAATGCGGCGCTGGCGCTGGCACTGGCGGGGCTAGCTGCCGCAGCGCGAGCTGCACCGCCTGGGCATTCCTCGCGGCGTCGGCAAACAGCTCTCCCTGCGGCACGTCTGCCGGGCGGCCGTGGACCAGCCGCTCGGTGAGCTGAATTCCCCCGCGATCCTCGAACAACGTGGTGTCGTCGGGCGCCGCGATGCGCACGACGAGCGATGCGGCCCGCATCGTGCCGAGGAGATCCGAGGTCTGGTCGGTGAAAACCGCGAGACCGTGCGGGGGGGCGGCGATCGCCTCCTCCGCGCCGTCCCAGCGGGCCTTGCTGTGGCTGAACGGCGCGGCGCGATCGGCGAGCGCCGGCAGTACGACCGCATCGATGGGGTACTTCTCGTGCAGCTGCGCGAACACGCGCACCCGCGAAGCGGCGAGCTTGGCGCTGTCGATCCGGCCGGTAAAGGGATCATAGAAGCCCCGGGCGGCGGTTTTCTCCGCGCTCCAGAGTGCCGCGTAGTCGTTCTCGCCCACGACCGTGAATCCGAGCTTCTGCAGCTGCTCGAGCAGCAGCGCGCGATAGTGCAGCTCGACCTCGCCACGCTGCGGCAGGTCGCGGATGCCGAGCGGTCCGATCGCCACCGTTCGGTACCGGCCGAGTAGCTCCTCACGTGACACGGCAAGGGCGTCGTCCTTGCCGGTCGGCGCGACGGCGGCGACCTCGATGGAAGCCTTCGAGGCCTGCGAGCTGCCGTGCGTGAGCGGATCGAGCGCGACCGCGAGCGCACGCGCATCGCGCGCCGGATCGGTCATGAGCAGCCGCGGATCGATGCGCGGCTGCGCAAAGTCGCTGCCCTCGCGGCGCACGTACTCGAGCAGCTGCAGTCCGCCGGCGCGCTCGTAGAGCCGCTCCTCGTGAGGATCGGTCAGCACGATGCCGACCGAGAGCGCGGGAACCACCCCGGAGAATGCATTGCCGCTGAAAGTATCGGTGAGGAACCCTCCGACACCGGAATGTCCGGTGACCGTCTCGCTCACACCGTCCCAGTCGGCCCGGGCTCCGCTCATGCGCGCCCGGCGCACGATGATGCCAACCCACAGTGTGGCATCGACCTTGTGGCTCGCCAGGTATTCGCTGCGCGAGTACTCCTCGAACGCCTTCACCTTGCCCGGAAGCTCCTGACCGGTAACCGGGTCGTAGAGTCCGCCGAGGGTCTTCTTCAGCCGGTCGCGAATCTCGCGCATGGCCGCCGGCTTCACCACCTGGAATCCCGCTTGCTCGAGCTGCGCGCCGACCAGAGACTCGTAGCGCTCGGCAACGTCTGCGCCGCTGGGCACGCGCTCGCTCACATCGACGGGCAAGAGCCCGATGGTTTTCACGGCGGCGAGAACCTCGGCGCGTGGCTTCTTGAAGCCCGCCTCGACGGGATCGGCGGCAGCGGCGAGCGTGACGCCGAGCCCGAGGAAGACTGTCGCGGCCAGCGCCGTTGGACGGATGTGCGGGGGGATTCTCACGGCAGCTTCTCCGGAGGCGGGGAGGGTGGGGCAGCGGCAGCGCCCGCATCGCCGAGAAAGGCGCGCACCAGCGGCGCGTCGTCGGCGTCCGGGGCGAGCTCGAGGTAGCGCTGAAACTCGCGGCGCGCCGCCTCATCGTCGCCGAGCCTGCGGTGGATCAGCGCCGCCTGGCGCAGCGCTTCCGCGGGCGGGTCCGGCAGCTCGGCCGCGCGCCGATAGGCGATCAGCGCCTGGCTCTCGCCGTCGGCGGTGCGCAGGCGTGCACGCGTGATCTCGCCCTGGAGGAAACGGCCCCGGGCCGTCTCGGTGCGGCTGAGCTCGGCGGATACGATCGTGTCGGCGCGCTCGTATTGCTTCGCCGTGAGCAGGATCTCGGCCTGGTCGAGCGCGAGCCCCGCCGTGTGACTCCGGTACTCCTCACGGCCGATGCTGTGTCCGGCGCCCACCGCGCCCGCGTACTCGCCCGCGATCAGCTGGCGGTAGCTCGCGATGCGCTCGGTCATGCGCGGGTGAGAGGCGAAGAACGGCTTGTGCTCCTTGCCATCATCGCGGGTCGCGGCGGCCAGGTGCTCGAAGGCGGCGACGCCCTCGCTGGCATCGTAGCCGGCCGCTACCATGCGGCGCAGGCCTTCGGTGTCCGCCTCGCGCTCGAGCCGCTGCGAATAGCCGCTGACGGTGCTCAGGTACCAGAGATCCGCGGATTTGCTCGACAGGTCGGCAGCGGCCGCGGCGACCTGCGGATCGCGTGAGATGGCCGCCAGGCCGGCCGCGAACACCAGCGCGATGGCGCGCGTCCAGACGCTCGCGTGCTGCGCATTGCTGACCTCCTGCAGCGCGTGGGAGCGGGTGAAATGCGTCAGCTCGTGGCCGAGGACGGTGGCGACCTGCGCTTCGCTATCGAGACTCTCGAGCAGCGCCGTGTTGATGAATACCGCACCGTTCGGCAGGGCAAAGGCGTTGGCCTCCGCGCTCTTCAGCGCCCGGATGCGCACCGGACCCGGAGGCGGCGTTGGATCGGTCGCCAGCAGCCGCTCGGCGATTCCCTGCAGGTAGGCGTCCAGGTCCGCATGGCCGTAGGTGCAGCCGCAGCGCACCAGCCGCTGCTCGAGGTCGTTGGCCGCTACCTGCAGCTCCTGGCGCTCCGTGGCATCGGCGGCGCCGGCGGTCGTGACGATGCCCCGGGCAAGCCATAGCGCCGCCACCGCACCCAGGGCTGAAAGCCAGCCGCGCGCACTCATTGTTTGCGCATCCCCCTGATAGGACTCGAGGGTCCTTTGTTATAGCTGCGCGAACTTTAGCGCGCGGATTCTAGCAGGCCGCTTACGGATCGCTTACACGAGCTGGCGCTATACTCGCTGCGGCACGGCGCACACGGACGGGATGCGGCCATGGCACTTCGTTTGCTCGGCGGCGCGTTTCTGCTCGCTTCGCTCGCGGGCGCCCCGCAGGGTGCGTACACCTCCGGGGAACTGGGCCTCGCGATCTATTTCATCGACGTCGAGGGAGGACAGTCGACCCTCATCGTCACGCCGGATAAGCACTCATTACTCATCGACACCGGTTGGGCGGGCGATGGCTCCGGCTTCCGCGTTGGCGACCCACATCAGGCGCGGGATGCGAACCGCATCCTCGCCGCCGCGCGCGACGCCGGAGTCGCGCGGATCGACTATCTGCTCATCACGCATTTCCATCCGGATCACGACGGCGGCGTCACGGAACTGTCGGAGCTGATGCCGATCGGGACCTTCGTCGATCATGGGTCGCCGAGTCCCGAGGCCGCGAGCAACGTTCCGGATACTCCGGCCGCATTCGTCGCTTATGAGAAGGTGCGCGCCGCCGCCTCTCATATCGAACCGAAGCCCGGCGAACGGCTGCCGGTTGCGGGTCTCGAGGTGACCGTGGTGAGCGCGGCCGGCGCGACCCTGGGCAAGCCACTGCCGGGCGCCGGCAGGAAGAATCCGCAGTGTCAGGCACAAGCTACCGCGGCGCGCGATCCCTACGAGAACCCGCGCTCGACTGGCGTGGCCGTCCGTTACGGCAGGTTCCGCTTTCTCGACGTCGGGGACCTGACCGGCGGGCCGCTATTCGGGCTCGCCTGTCCGCGGGATCTCGTCGGGCCGGTGGACGCCTATCTGGTCGCGCATCACGGCGGAGCCGACGCGGCGGATCCCGCAACCTTCGCGGCCTTCAGACCGCGCGTCGCGATCATGAACAACGGCGTGAAGAAGGGCGGGGCGCGCTCCACCTACCAGGCTCTGCATCGGGTGCCGGGACTCCAGGATGTCTGGCAGCTGCACCTGTCCGAGGAGGCGGGCGACGCCAACTTCCCCGCGCCCTACGTCGCCAATCTCGATGAGACCACGGCCTACTGGATCAAGCTCCTCGCCAGGCCCGATGGCTCTTTCCGCATTCTGAATCCGCGCACCGGCGCGTGGCGGGACTACGCGGCGCGGTCGCACTGACCGCTGCACAGGCGGCCGGGCATGCACGGTGTAGTTGGGTTACGCTGCGTGCCGAGCCCATCCGCACGGTAGCGGCATGAACAGAATCATCGTGATTATCGCGCTCGCGGCCACGTACTTCGTGTTCGCGATGCTGCTCAACAGCGTGGCGCCGGTGATCCTGCAGTCGATGCTGACCTTCGGGGTCGACAAGGTCGCCACCTCGACGCTCGATGCCTGCAAGGACCTGCCGATCGCGATCACCTCCCTGCTCGCGGCCGCCTACATACCACGGCTCGGTTATCGGCGCGCCATGATCGGCGGGCTCGTGTTCGTGGCACTCGCCTGTACGGCGATGCCGCTGGTGCCGGGATTCCTGACCACGCGCCTCATGTTCGTCGCGGTCGGCGTCGGCTTCGCGCTCGTGAAGGTGTCGGTGTACTCCTCCATCGGCCTGCTGTCGCCGGCCCCGCGGCAGCATGCGAGCCTCACGAGTCTCCTCGAGGGCCTGTTCATGGTCGGCGTGCTGTCGACGTCGTGGGTGTTCAGCCTGTTCATCAACCGCAGCGCCCCAGGCGATCCAGTCTGGCTGCATGTCTACTGGCTGCTCGCCGCGATCGCGGCGGCAGCCGCGCTGCTGGTCGGATTCGCGCGGCTGGACGAGTCAGCCGTGCAGGCCGCCGAGCCGACGGCGGAGTCGCCGATTCCCGGCATGATGAACCTGCTGCGGCACCGCGAGGTCCTGGTGTTCCTCGCCGCCGCATTCCTCTACGTGCTGATCGAGCAGCAGGTGCAGACCTGGCTGCCGACCTTCAACCGCGAGGTGCTGCAGCTGCCGGTCGCGCTCAGCGTGCAGCTGGCGAGCCTGTATTCCGGGGCGCTGGCCTGCGGGCGTTTGGGCGCCAGCGTCGCCCTGCGCCACATCTACTGGCGCAACCTGCTGATCGGCTGCCTGGTCGCCGCGGCAGGCGCGCTGCTGCTGTCGGTACGCGCCAGCGGTGCCGGCGCCACCGACTGGGCGAGCCTGCCGCTGGCTGCGTACCTGCCCGCGATGCTCGGGCTGTTCCTTGCGCCGATCTACCCGACGATCTGCTCGACCATGCTGAGCTCGCTGCCGCTCGAGAAGCATGCGCCGATGACGGGATTGATCGTGGTGTTCTCGGCGCTCGGGGGGACGTCCGGCTCCTTCATCACGGGCCGCATCTTTGCCGCCACCGACGGCCGCACGGCATTCACTCTCGGGCTGCTGCCGATGGCACTGCTGGCAGGCGCCTTGTTTCTGTTCGATCGGACGCTGCGCTCGCGCCCCGCAGTCCCGCAGGCTGCCTGAGTCCGCCCCGGGGGCTCAGCGGCGCTCGATCAGCGCGAGATGCGAATTCTCCTGCACGCGTTCCATCACTATTTCCGTTCCGTCGGCCGAGACGTCGAAATCGCGCACCACGAAATCCTGCGGTAGTTTCGCGAGCAGGCGTTCGCCGCCGCTGCGGAGGTCGAGCAGCCACAGGTCCTTGTGTCGGATCTCGCCGCGCAGAAACACCAGCGTCCCGTCTCTCTTCAGAAAAGCAACGCGCCGCGCGCCACGCGTGAGCAGGAGGCTCGGCAGGGCGTGGGGTCGGCCGTCCCTCGCCGCACCGCGCAGGGGAAAGGTGGTGCCGACGTCCGCCCCCGAATAGACGAGAAACTGTCCGTCCGGTGACCAGACCGGATCGACGGAGTATTCCGACACCAGGAGGGCGGGCGCGTCGCCGTTGAGGTATATCCGTGTCAGGTGGGGCTCGCCGTCGCGCACGGCGGCCACCACCACCGATTGGCCGTCGGGCGCCCACGCCGGGCTGCCGCGCAATGCCAGAGAATCGCTCAGTACCTTGAAATTCGAGCCATCGCTGTCGATGACGCAAAGGCGTGTCCTGCCGCCGTCATCGATCGTAAAGGTTATATGCCGCCCGTCCGGCGCGACCGCCGGCGTTCCGAGGATGCGCGCCCGTGCGCTGCCCCACACCTCGCGGGCGGCTCCATTCGTGAGCGCCCAGATCCCCTCGAGCTCCGCGCGTGAGGAGACGAACAGCAGAGAGCCGGGAGCGAACCGCGGGGCGGCGGCGTTTTCCACCAGCAGCACAGGTGCATTCGGCGTGGCGGTGCCATTCTCCCCAATCGGCAGGCGCCACAAGCTGCTGTGCGGGTTCGCGACGGTGGCGACGAGCCGGGAGCCGTCCGCGCTCGCGCCCAGCGATGTATAGGTCTCGAGGCCGGAGCTGATCCGATGAGGGATCCGCTGCCTGACGTCGAGGGCGTAGAGCCACGGTCCTGCGCCGTCGGCGTCGGTCGCGAGGTAGATCAGGGTGCGCTCATCGAGCATCACGGGAAAGGCGACGCGCGCGCTATGGTTCGTGATGCGCTCGAGCCCCTCACCGGAGGGGCGGATGCGCCAGACGTCCCAGTCGTCGGGTGGTACGCCGCGCACGAAATAGATGAAGGTCTGATCGGGCGACCAGACCGGAAAGTGACAATGCACTCCGGCCGGCGCCACGTAGATCCGGCGGCCCGCACTCTCGGCGGGCGACTCGCGCACGAACAAGGGATCCCCCGGCGCGGTCGTGTGGTACACGAGGCGGCGGCCGTCACGCGACCAATCGAATTCGGCGGCTTCCCGCAGATACGGCCGCAGCGCGCCGCCGCCGGTCGGTACGGCCACGATGTTCACGTCGGCGGGCAGTGAGCCGTCGCGCTGTCGCGTCCAGATCGAGACGAGCGAGGAGTCGGCCGAGAATCCCAGCGTGCGGACCGCAGGGTTGAGGACCTCGCCCACCGACCCGTGAGTGAGATTGAGATAGGTACCGGTACCGACCGGGGTCACGAAGACGTCTATCTGGCCGTCCCGGTCCGCGACGAACGCCACCGTCCTGCCGTCGCGGGAGATCGCCGCCGCCTGCTCCGTTCCGCCAAAATCCGCCAGCCGCGTGAACCTGGCGCCGGCGAGAGGGTTGCGCCAGAAATAGCGGCCTTGTACCTCGTACCAGCCTGCTGCGATGAGCAGCAGCGCGGCGACGGCGGCGAGTAGCATGAACCAACGCGCAGCGGGCGAGGAGGGCTTGCGCCGCAGGGGCGCGTCGGGCTGGGACGCCTGTGCTGCCGGGGAGTGCTCGGCTGCAGCCTCCGGCGCGAGACGCGTACGACGGCTCTCCCACCAGCGGTCGAGCTCGGACCGGAACGCGAAGACCGATCCCTGCTTGTCGTGCAGATGCCGATGAACCGGCATCCCCTCGCGGCGCTCCCAGCGCTGCACGGTGCTGATGTCGCGCTTCAGGTAGGAGGCGATCTTCTTCCACGAGTCGAGCCGGTCGTCCTGGCCCCGGGTCGCAGTACCGTTTTCGCTGGCCGGGTGTTCGGTCACGAGGCGCTCCAGCCCATCGAGGCCGAAAATGATCGCATCAGTGTGGTCACAGCGGCAATCCACTGCATTGCACCGCACGGGGTGGAATCCGCCGCTGTGCCGTGCTTTGCCGTTTGACGCAGGGCCTGGGTGGGCGGAATCGTGCCTCTGCCGGGACAGTGTCGTCCCGGCGCACTGCACAAAGGTGGGACTCGCAATGAAAACCGCATGGCTCAACGGGCGTCTTCGGGTAGTGGCAGCCGCGGCTGCCTTGGCTCTCACTGCAGGCGTCGGCGGCCTGCCTTCTGCCCACGCGTGGGACCAGGGCGATGAGTCCAGAGTCCAGCGGGGATTCGAGATCGCGCCGGTGCCTCTCAGCCTCGATGGCAGGAACAGGGAGCTGGTGGGACTCGGCAGCTACCTGGTCAACGCCGTGGCGAGTTGCAACATGTGCCATTCGGCGGGTCCGACCACCGAATTCGCCTCAGGCGGGAATCCTTACTTCAAGGTGGGCAACTCCCCCAAGGTCGTAAACCAGGCCACTTACCTCGGCGGTGGCCGGTCGTTCACTCCGCCCGGCGCCGGTAATCCAGCGATCGTCTCGCGAAATCTGACTCCCGATCGGACCGGACGGCCGGCAGGTGGGCTCAGCTTTGCCGACTTCCGCGAGATCATGCGCACCGGCGTCGATCTCGATCACGTTCATCCCAACTGCTCGGCTACCGTGACCACCAACTGTTTCCCTGCCAGCCAACCCTACGATGGCGACCTGCTGCAGGTCATGCCGTGGCCGGAACTGCAGAGCATGACCGAGCACGACCTGCGCGCCATCTACGAATACCTGAGCGCCATACCCTGCATCGAGGGTCCGCCGAGCGGCCTGCTGCACAACGACTGCAGTTGAGCAGAAACGCAGTGAGCGCCGCAGGCACATCGGACTGCGCACGAGGACGCGAGCGCGGCTATTCGCCGGCTCACGTGCCGTCCTTTGGGGCCTGCGGCGTGGGCCAGGGGTGCTCGGACTTGCGGCTGAAGATCGCCTCCGGGTTGGCATGCGCCAGCGTCCAATCCCCGCGGGCAATCTCCGCCTCGAGCTGACCCGGCCCCCAGCCCGCGTGGCCGACGAAGATCCGCAGACCTTCCATGGGCTTGTCGCGGTCCAGCAGGTGCAGCAGCAGCTCCCGGCTCGCGCTCAGGTAGACGCCGTCGCAGGCCCGGATCGCATGCTCGGGCGCCTTGAGCGCACGAAAGAGAAACCACACGGAGTCGAGCTCGACCGGCCCGCCGAAGTACACCCGATCCTTGAGCGGCGCGAGGCGCTTGAGATCCGGGAAGAGGCGCGAGACCGCAAGCGAGGTGGGGCGGTTGATGACCACGCCGACCGGAGCGGGCCCCAGGTTGTTCATCACGAGCACCACCGAGTCGGCGAAGAAGGGGTCAGGTAGCTCGGTGCGGGCGCTGATCAGGATCGCGGTCAGGGGTTTGGCGTCGTCCGCCGGCGTCGGCCAGGGGGCGGCCACCGTGAGCAGCAGCACACACAGTGCGCGCGCGACACTTCGCGCCCCAGGGAAGCTCCTTGGCACTCGCGACATGGGCCACCGTCACGGCGTGCGACCGTTGCGCGCGATCTTACCCGTCATACGAGGCTGGTGCGCAGCCAATACCGGACCGAAGCGCTGTCGTTGCGGCCCCCGTCGGCGACTCTGCGGCGCCCTCATCGGGCCACGGGCACCAGGCTGGCGCGCTCCAGTGCCTGATTGAGCGCCGGCAGATCGCGCTCGAGGATCTCCTTCAGCTCGGAATCGACGCTCGCCATCTCGGTCTCGAGTGTCGTCAGGGAGTTGAGCTGCGCCTCGGTGGGCGCGAAGTCCGCGCCGCCCGCCACGTCGCCCCCGCCGGTCCCGACCTCGGCGTTGAGCCAGATGAGATCGAGATAGGTGCCGTCCGGCTCGACGAAGTACTTGTCGTCGCTGTTGCGCAGCGCCCGTGAGACCAGGCGCGATTCGGCGGCGTCGAGCTTCTGGTCGAGCGTCTCGGCCGTCTTCAGCAGCTCGGCGCGCTGCTGCTGCTCGGCGGCGCGCAATTCGCGTCCCGGGGCCGCCGCCGGCTCCTCGTCCGGCTCATCCCCTTCCTCGGCAAGCACCGCTTCGGGCCTGGCGTGCGCCTTCGCCGGGCGCAGCATCGCCTTGACCACCTCGAGCTGCTTGCGTTGCCACTCCACCTGGTTGACCGTGTCGGACACGTGACTGATGTCGTCGCGGATCCGCAGCAGGGTCTTTACCGACAGCTGGATGTCCGCCTCCGATCCCGGCGCGCGCGGGTCGCCGACGACCGTGAGCGGTTGGGACCAGGAGTGTCCATCCACCTTGAGACGCACCGAGTAGAGGCCCGGAGCGACGATGGGTCCGACTTCGGCCGGCTTCGAGCCCCAGTGCGTGATGGGGCGCGAGTCCTCCTCGCGGAAGCGCGGCTCCTGCCAGATGCGCGGATTGTCGGGCGCCACCGTGCGCAGCGCCACGACTCGCGGAGACTCATACCGCAGGTCCCAGCTGACACGGTTGAGACCGACGACCGTCTCCTTGGCTTCGAGCCTGCGCAGTACGTGTCCCTCGGCATCCAGGATCTCGAGCTGCACCGGCTCCTTCGGCGGCGCGCCGAGCGAGAAAGTGAGCGGGGCGGCGCCGCCGTTCACGAAGCGATAGGTCTTGCGCGGCTCGAACAGCACGACTCCGGCTTCGGCGCGGCGTCGCGCCATCTGCTCGAGCGGACTGATGTCGTCGAGAATGTACAGTCCGCGGCCGTAGGTCGAGACCACCAGATCGTGAAACTCCTTCTGCACCACCGCCCAGGTGACGGGTGCCGGAGGGAGCCCCGTCTGCAGCGCCGTCCAGTGCCCGCCGTCATCGAGCGAGTAGTAGAGGCCGTTGCCCGTTCCCGCAAACAACAGGCCCTGGCAGTTCGGATCGTCGGTGACGGTGCGGACGTACGAGAGCTCGTGCTTCGGAAGATTGCCGTTGATGCGCTTCCAGCTCTTGCCGAAGTCGGCGGTCTTGAAGATGTAGGGGTCGCGGTTGTCGACCAGATGCAGATCCACGCTCACATAGGCAGTGGCCGCGTCCGAGCTCGACGGGGCGATGCTGGTCACGGTACCCCCGGGAGGGAGGTCGGGGACGTGGCTCGTCACATTGACCCAGTTCGTGGCCCCATCCTTCGTGTACCAGATCTGCCCGTCGTTGGTACCCGCCCAGATGAGGCCCTTCTGAGCCTTCGAGGGCGCGATGGCGAACACCACCTCGCCGTAGAACTGGCCGAGGTTGTCGCCGACGATCCCGCCGGAAGGAGCGATGTGCGCCGGATTCTGCGTGGACAGGTCCGGGCTGACGACCGACCAGCTGTGACCGGCGTCGGTCGTGCGGAAGATCACCTGGCAACCGTAGTAGACGGCGTTGTGATCGAAGGGATCGACGGCGAGCGGTGGCGTCCAGTGGCAGCGGTACTTGATGGAGTCGGGCGGGTAGTCGAGGGTGTGTTTCCACGGGCTCACCGAATGCGCCTCGCGGTGGTGCGCATCCCAGCGCGTCACGGTGTCCCCGTAGCAGGTCGCCCACACCACGTTGGGATCCGCAGGATCGGGGATGGTGAAGCCCGACTCGCAGCCGCCCATGTGGCGGTCCCAGCCTTCCTCCCCGCCGAGGGCGACGCTCGGGCCGCGCATGTTCCCGTCGTCCTGCATGTTGCTGTAGAAGTAGTAGGGGATCTGCTCGTCCACGGCGACGTGGTACATCTGGCCAATGGGCAGCGTGACACGGTGGAATCCCCGGCCGTGCACGGTGGTGATGATCATCCCGCCGTCGTCCGTGATGACGAAGCGGTCGGGGTTCAGCGGGTCGATCCAGATGTCGTGCGTGTCGCCGCCCCAGCGAACCTCATGAAAGCTCTCGCCCGAGTCGAGCGACTGCCAGAAGGAGCTGTTGGCGACCAGGACCTCGTTGTCGGCGCGCGGCGAGACCGCGAGGCGGATGTAGTAGCCCGCGCGACCGATCAGCGCCCGCTGGGAATTGACCCGTTTCCACTGCTTGCCGGCATCGTCCGATCTCCACACCGATCCCTGATCGCGGGTTTGTATGAGGGCGTAGATGCGCAGCGAGTTGCTCGGGGCGATGGCCACGTCGATCTTGCCGAGCGGCGCCTTCGGCAGGCCGTTTCCCTCCAGCCGCTTCCAGGTGGTGCCGCCATCGTGCGAGAGGTAGAGGCCACTGCCGGGGCCGCCGCTCAATTCGCCCCAGGTGTGCAATTCCACCTGCCACATCCCCGCGATGAGGGTGTGAGGATCGTGCGCATCGAGCGAGAGGCCTGAGCAGCCGACGTTCTCGCCCGCGAACAGCACCCGCACCCAGTGCGCCCCGCCGTCGGTGGTGCGGTAGACGCCGCGTTCCTGCTGTGGGCCGGTCGCGCGTCCCAGCACGCAGGCGAACACGATATCGGGATTTGCGGGATGGACGACGATGCGGCCGATACGACCGGACTGCGCGAGGCCCATGTTGCTCCAGGTCCGGCCGGCGTCGGTCGACTTGTAGATGCCGTTGCCCATCACGTCGCTGTCGCGAATCATCCAGGCCTCGCCGGTGCCCGCCCACACCGTGCCCGGCTCCGACGGCGCCACCGCGAGTGCGCCGATGGCGGCGACGTTCTGCTTGTCGAACAACGGCTCCCAGCGGTTGCCGCCATCGACCGATTTCCACACCCCGCCCGAGGCCGCGCCGGCGTAGTAGACGGACGGGTCGCCGGGAACTCCGGCAGCTGCGGCGATGCGGTTCCCGACCCGCGGGCCGACGAAGCGGAACTTGAAGTCACTCTCCCTGGCGGAGTCCTCGGCCGCGGCCGTGCCGGCGGCCAGGCTGGCGAGAGCCGTGATCGCGATGAGCCAGTAGCGTAGGGTGCGTGCGCGCATCGGCTGCTCCGTAGCTGCGAGGGATTGCTGAAGCGGTTGTTCGAATGATTGTGCCCGTCAGTTTAGCGTGGGACGATGCCGCGATCACTAAAGAAGGTGCGTGATGAACGGACGTGTGGCGCTCGTGACCGGCGGCGGCCGCGGGATAGGGCGCGAGGCAGCGCTGCTGCTCTCGGGCGCGGGAGCGCGCGTGATGATCGTGGCGCGCAGCGCCACCGAGCTCGCCGCCGTCGGGCTCGAGTACGTAGCGGCGGATCTCGGCACCCGCGAGGGTTGCGCACTGGCGGTGGCCGAGACCGAGCGGCGGCTGGGGCCGGTCGAAGTGCTGGTGGTGAACCACGGGATCGGCTCGGCTCACGAGCGGCTCGTGTGGGAGCAGGACTTCGAGGTGTGGCGCGAGACGATGCGCATCAATCTCGACGGTCCCTTCGAGCTGGCACGGCTCACGGTCGGCGGCATGTGCAGGCGCGGCTTCGGCCGCCTGGTATTCACCAGCTCGACCGCCGGCGAGAAGGCCGAGCGCTGCGGCAGCGCCTACAGCGCCTCCAAGCACGGCTTGATCGGCCTCGCGCGCGCCATCGCCCAGGACGCGGGTCCCTTCGGAGTCACCTCCAACGCGGTGCTGCCGGGCTGGGTGCGCACGGCGATGGCGGAGCGCTCGGCGAAGACCGAGGCGGAGCGGCGCGGCGTGAGCACCGAGCAGGTGTGGCGCGAGCGCGCTGCGATCTACCCCCGGAATCGCGTGCTCGAGCCGCGCGAGGTCGCCGAGGTGATCGCCTTCCTGTGCAGCGACGCCGCGCGGGGTGTGAACGGCGAGGCGGTCACCGTGGCGCTCGGGGGTATCTGGTAGCGTCTCAGGGCGCGGCGCCCTTCACGATCACTCCGCCCTTCATCACGATCGCCACCGTCTCGAGAACGTGGATGTCCTTGAGCGGATCGCCGTCGACGGCAATCAGGTCGGCATAACGTCCGGGGGCAATGGCGCCGACGTCCGCGCTCTGGTCGAGCGCCTGCGCGGCGTCGCGGGTCGCCGCCTGGATCGCTTCCATCGGAGTCATTCCCCATTCGACCATCTTGGCGAACTGCCGCGCGTTCTGTCCGTGCGGGTAGACGCCGGCATCCGTGCCGAAGAGCATCTTGACGCCGGCGGCGTGCGCGGCGCGGAACGTCTGCCGCTGCTTGAGGCCGATCATGCGCTCCTTCTCCAGGCTCTCGGCGAACACGCCGTTCCTGGTGCCCTCGGACATGATGTAGTCGTCGTCGTAGATATCCATGTCGAACCAGGCGCCATGCTCCTTCGCGAGCTTGAAGCTCTCGGCATCCGCGAGACTCGCATGCTCGATCGTATCGACCCCGGCGCGCAGCGCGTCGTTGATGCCCGCGGTACCGTGGGCATGCACCGCGACGCGCAGCCCGAGGCGATGCGCCTCCTCGACGATCGCCCGGATCTCCTCGAGCGACAGCTGCTGCGCGCCGACACTGTCGGTCTTCGACAGCACGCCGCCAGTCATGCACACCTTGATGACCTGCGCGCCGTACTTGTGGACCTTGCGCACCAGCGCCCGGTATTCATCCGGGGAGTTGGCGATCTGCGTGCCGGGGGTGGTGATCGAGGGCGGGAACTGCGTGGCGTCGCAGTGTCCGCCCGTGGAGCCGATTGCATAGGTGGCCGGCACGATGCGCGGCCCGACGATGTAGCCGCGGCCGATGCCTTGCATGAGCGCGACGTCCTGGTAGCCGCTCGAGCCGACGTTGCGCACGGTCGTGAAGCCCGCCTCGAGCGTGCGGCGGGCATTGGCGACTCCGACCGTCATCCAGAAGGCGTCGGTGAACTCGAGCCGGCGGTAGCCGCTGATGGTGGGATCGGAGGTGAGATGCACGTGCATGTCGATGAGCCCGGGGAGGAGCGTGCGGTCGCCGAGATCGAGCCTGCGCGCATCCGCAGGCGCGCTATCTCCCTGGCGGCCCACGACGGTGATGCGAGCGTCGCTGATCACGATCTGCGGCCGTTCGACCTCGCGGCCGGCGAGAACGTCGACCATGCGCGCGGCCGTGACGACCGTCGTCTCGGCGGGCAAAGGCGGCGTCAGGCCGAGCGCGGCGACGGCGGCGGCCAGGATCCAGGGGGTGCGCATGATCTCTCCGGGTCGGTGGGTCTGGACGGCGCAGTGTAGGGCGGCCGCGCCTCTTTACAAGCGGGTCCTCAGGATCCGGCACCCGGGATCGAAGCGTGCGCCAGCGCGCATTTCCATGCCGGCCGAGGCTCGCTGGCGGGTTGCAAGCGGCGATTTCTGCGACGCCGTAGACATCTAACGCGGCGGCGGAACGCGCAAATTACCCGACCTCGAGCCCTTTCCTTGAGCTTTGAGGAGCTACGGCCATGTTTCGTGGATTTCGCTTTCAGGTGGTGCTCCCCGTGGCGACCGTGGCGCTGCTGCTGGTGAGCCTGGGAGCCGTGGCGTTCTCGCTCTGGGCCACGCACCGCGAGGAGCTGGCGGTACGGCAGCAGGTGGCGGACAACGTCACCGCGATCCAGGCCGCGTTCGTGACCACCGAGATGCTGATGGAGGAACGCACCCACGCGGGCATGAACCTGCTCAAGGATCAGATCAGCTCGCACGGCGGTGCCGAGAAGGGTCCGCCGGTTACGGTCACCGACAAGACCGTCAACGACATCATCGTCGGCGGCAAGGGCCAGGCCGGCAACTTCGAGTTTGTCGACTACGTGACGCGCATGATGAAGGGCACGGCGACGCTGTTCTCCAAGGACGGCGACCGCTTCGTGCGCATCAGCACCAACGTCATGAAGGACAACGGCAAGCGTGCCGTCGGCACCGAGCTCAACAACACCACCAAGGCGTACGCCGCGCTCAGTCAGGGCGTGGCCTTCTACGGTGTGGTCGATATCCTCGGCAATCCCTACATAACAGGCTACGAGCCGCTCTATGCGAAGAACGGCGACTACATCGGCATCACCTATATGGGCTACAAGGCCGAGATGCCGGTGCTGAGCGAGGCGCTCGAGCGCGCGCACGTGCTGCAGAGCGGCTTCGTCGCCGTCATCGACGACAAGACGGTGCGCTATCTTCCCTCCTGGACTACCAAGGAGCAGGTGCAGCAGCGCATCGACAACAAGGACGGCTCGTGGGTGGTCGAGCGCACGCCGCTGCCGGAGTGGGGACTCACCATCGTGTCGGCCTATCCCGTCGATGAGCTGCACGCGGTGAGCCGCTCGGTCGGCTACGGCGTCGGGCTCGCGGGGCTGCTGATCGGCGCGGCGATCTCCCTGACACTGTTCCTGCTGCTCGACCGCAAGGTGCTGCAGCTGCTCGGCGGAGAGCCGCGGCTCGCCGCGGAGTACATGAAGAGGATCGCCGACGGCGACCTGGCGGTCGACATCGGCGTGGTCGGCAGGCGCGAGGACAGCCTCATGTCCTCACTCAAGGTGATGCAGCTGAAGCTCAAGAACCTCGTCTCGGCGGTCAGCGGCGGGGCCGCCGAGGTCAATGCCCAGTCGCGCAAGTTCGAGACCGCCTACGATGCCTTCCAGCGCGGCCGCGACGACGCTTCGTCCCAGGAGCTGTTGCGCCAGACCAAGGGGATCGGCCGTACGCTCGCGCTGCTCGAGAAGTCGATCGGACGCTTCAAGCTCTCCCCCACGTGAGGGAGAGCCGGCTATTCGCCGGTCGAGTTGATCTCGCGCACGCACTCGAGGAGCTCGGCGAGGGCCTCGCGCCGGTGTTCCTTCACCTCCGCCACGACGCGGCCGAGCTGCGCCTGCAGGCCGGCCAGGTCCGCCGCGGCGTTAATGGCGTCCACCAGCTGCTGGCTGCGGGCGCCGAACTGATTGAGACAGAACTCCGACAGCGCAAATCGTCCCTGGGCGAGTGAGACTGCGGGCGCGAGGCGCAGCGGGTCCGCGGCAGCGGCCGGTCGGGCCGGCGCGGCACGCGCTGCCGCCGGCGCTGCCGGCCTTGAGGCTGGCGCTGCTGTCCTCGACGCCGGCTCGGACTGGGTCGCCGCCCGAGGGGCCGCGCGCAGTCCCGATGCGGAGCTTTCCAGGTCGGTATCGTTCGCCTCGCGGACGCAGGCAGCCAGAGCCGGCATTTGGTCCGGGCAGCGCTTGCCGACCTCGGCGGCGATGCTGTTGAGCGCTTCCTGCAGGCGGCTCGCATCGACGCACAGGTCGATCACATCGGCGTAGTACTGGCCGTCAGCCCCGAAATGGCTGAGGCAGAAATTGGCGAGCGCGAAGCGCGTCTGACTCAGGGAGACGCCGGGCTTCAGGCGCAGCTCCTCCGTATGCCGGAGCCTCGAGTCAGTCACCATGCGCGACCATTTCGCCGCAATCTTACGTCAGTTGTCTTCGACGGAGTGAACCTTGGCGTCCACCCGGGTGGCGATCACGGCCGGGTCGGCGCCGGCCGCCGCGTACGACTCGGACCAGATGACCGCGCCATCCTCCACCGAGAGCAGCTGCACCGTGAGGTGCTGGCTCGGGGAGTTGGAGTCCACGGACCCGAACAGTACGTACTTCGCTTGGGCGGAGCGGCCGCGCGCGACCGCTGCCGCGCTATCGAGGGTGGCGAGTGGCTCGTCCGTCAGCCCGACGCGCCCGTGGTGCGATAGTGCGACCCGGCCATACACCTGCGCGAAGGTGGCGTCCGCGAGCCGCTGCGCGGCCGGGTCACCGGACGGGGCACCGAACGGGATCGCCAGCAGTGGGCGCTTCGCCGCCTCGATCTCCTTGCCGAGCTCGCTGGCAAAGGTCTGGGCGATCTCGACGCCGAGCTTTGCGACGTCGGACTTGTTGGCGCTCCCCTGGTAGCTCGCGGCGATGTCATGGAGCTTAGCCGCATCCGCCGCCGAAAGACCGGTGCTCGGAACTCCGGGTGTTGCCGGCGGCGACTCGTCGCGGTCCCAGTGCCGGCTCAGCTGGCAACCCCGGGACATCAGAGCGAAGGCCAGCCAGATCCACAGGATCAGCCGTATCCAGCGGGGCAGGCGCCGGAAGGAGATCCAGGCCACCTGCAGCAGCCAGCCGATGACGTGCGCCCCGAAACGAATCTTCTGTCCCGGCTCGGCGCGCGGAAATTCCGGGTAGGCGCGCGGCGGCGGTCGGGAGCCGGACCGGGAGGCCGGCTCGGGCGCGCGTTGCGGGGGCGAGGGTCCCTCGCTCTGGCCGCTGAGGAGCCTGCGGCACAGCAACTCGAGCGCGGCGGTCGGCTGTCCCTCCGGAGCGCGCGTCCATTGCACGGCCAGGAACTTCTCCGGCACGCGGGCGCGCGCCTGCTGCGTGTCGTCGATGACGACCGGCAGGAGAAATGTGTGATCGTCGGCCATGTCGAGGGTGCGCTCGACCGCCAGGCGCCACTCCCGGCGGAAGTAGCCCTCGGGGCGCGTGTCGGTTTGCGCGGATATGACCGGCATGAAAAAATCGCACTCGCGTATCTGCCGGCGGATCTTCTGGTCCCAGGCGTCTCCTCCGTCGAGTCCGCTCTCGTCGTACCAGACCTCGAGTCCATAGGTCCGCAGAGCGTCCCTGAGGGACTGTGCCGCCTTGCGGTCTTCCGAGGCATAGCTGAGGAACACCGAGGGGGGCGGGCGCGGCGGATCGGTGGGCTCGGCGGTGGACATGGGTGCCAGGGGCTGAAGTTTGGTGAGCAAGGTTAGGGCAAAAATGCCCGGATTTCACTCGAGTATGCGCGCATGACGGATCCGGCGGCCTCGGCCGCGGTCGTGAGCATCGCGGGTCTGCGCAAGACCTACGCGAACGGGCTCGTGGCGCTGCGCGACATCGACCTCACGATCCGGCGCGGTGAGATTTTCGCGCTGCTCGGCCCGAACGGGGCCGGCAAGACCACTCTCATCAACATCGTCTGCGGCATCGTCACGGCGAGCGCGGGCACGGTGGTCGCGGACGGCCACGACGTCGTGCGGGACTCGCGCGCGGCCCGCAGCAAGATCGGACTCGTGCCGCAGGAGTTGCACACCGACACCTTCGAGAGCGTGTGGTCGACGGTCACTTTCAGCCGCGGGCTGTTCGGCCGGGCGCCGGATGCCGCGCACTGCGAGCGCGTTCTGCGCGATCTGTCGCTGTGGGACCGCAAGGACGCGAAGATCATGACGCTCTCGGGCGGCATGAAGCGGCGCGTGCTGATCGCCAAGGCGCTCGCGCACGAGCCAACCATCCTGTTCCTCGACGAGCCGACCGCCGGTGTCGACGTCGAGCTGCGGCGCGACATGTGGCAGCTGGTGCGGCGGCTGCGCGCGAGCGGCGTCACCATCATCCTGACCACGCACTACATCGAGGAGGCCGAGCAGATGGCCGACCGCATCGGCGTGATCCACAAGGGCGCGCTGATCGTCGTCGAGGACAAGACGCTGCTCATGAGGAAGCTCGGCAAGCGCCAGCTGATCCTGCACCTGCAGCAGCCGCTCACGACGCTGCCGCCGGCGCTCGCGGCCTATCCGCTCGAGCTGGCCGATGGCGGCAACACGCTGGTCCTGAGCTTCGATGCGCACGAGCGCGAGACCGGCATCCCGGCGCTGCTGAAGCGCCTCGCCGAGCTCGGCATCGACTTCAAGGATCTGCACTCGAGCGAGAGCTCGCTCGAGGACATCTTCGTCGGCCTGGTGAGAGAGCGGGCATGAACGTCCACGCGATCCGGGCGATCTACCGCTTCGAGATGGCCCGCACCTTTCGCACCCTGATGCAGAGCATCGCAGCTCCGGTGCTGTCCACCGCGCTCTACTTCGTCGTCTTCGGCGCCGCGATCGGCGGCCGCATGGGCAGCGTCGACGGCGTACGCTACGGTTCGTTCATCGTGCCGGGACTCGTCATGCTGTCGATCCTCACCGAGAGCGTCGCCAACGCCTCGTTCGGCATCTATCTGCCCAAGTGGTCCGGCACCATCTTCGAGCTGCTGTCCGCGCCCGTCTCGTACGTCGAGGTGCTGATCGGCTATGTGGGGGCCGCCGCTACCAAGTCGGTGATGCTCGGCGTGCTGATCCTCGCCACCGCGCGCCTGTTCGTGCCCTACGAGATTCTGCACCCGCTGTGGATGGCGGCCTTTCTGCTCATGACCGCCGTGACCTTCAGTCTGCTCGGCTTCATCATCGGGGTGTGGGCGGGGAGCTTCGAGCAGCTGCAGGTGGTGCCGCTCATGATCCTGACGCCGCTCACCTTCCTCGGCGGCGCCTTCTACTCGATCAGCATGCTGCCGCCGCTGTGGCAGAAGATCACGCTCTTCAATCCCGTGGTGTACCTGATCAGCGGCTTTCGCTGGAGCTTCTACGGCACCTCCGACGTGAACGTGGTGGCGAGCGCCGCCGCGACGCTGTGCTTCCTCGCCCTGTGCGTCGCGGCGGTCCGCTGGATTTTCACGACCGGCTACAAGCTCAAGAACTGAGCTCTCACTTAGCCGCGCCGAGGTCTTCGAAACGCACGTTCCCGATCCGATAGGACTGCCAGTCCCGGTAGTCGAAGTGCCACCACTCGAACTCGTAGACGGTGAAGCCTTCCGCCTCCATGTGCCGCCGCAGCAGGTCGCGCATGCGGCGCTGCTGCGCGGTACCGCCGGTGTAGGTGGGATAGGCCCGCTCGGTGGCCTCGTCGTAGAGGCTCGGCATCTCGACTGCACGTCCGCTCTTCAGCTCATAGAGCGTGAGGTCCACCGCGCAGCCGCGGTTGTGGCGCGAGCCCTGGGCGGGATCGGCGACGTACCGGTGCAGATCCGGGGGCATGGCGTCCCAGAAGATCTTCGTCACGTACCACGGCCGGTAGGCATCGTGCACCAGGAGGCCGTAGCCCTCGCTCGCCAGCGAGCGCTGCACGCGCACCAGCGCCTCGGCCGCCGGCCGCTGCATGAAGGCGCGCGCCTGGCTGTAGAGCGGCGTGCCGAGAAAGTTGCGCGTGCTCGCGTAGCGGATGTCGAGCCTGATCGTCGGGTCGAGTGAGGTCAGCTCGACGAGATCCGCCGGCCGGAACTCGCCGCTCTCCGCCGGCGGCGTCGCCGCGAGCGCGAGCGGCAGGAGCTCGGCCACCGGCCGCACCGGGGTGACGTGAAAGACGCCGCCCGAAATACCGGTCTGATCGGTCGAGGTCGCGGGCGCGGCGCAGGCGGCGAGGAGGAGCGCGCCGAGCAACGCCGCGAGCCGCCCGCCGCTGCGCATGCGCTCAGGCCTCGGAGTCGGGATCATTGCGCGTCCGCGTAGGCTTTGATCAGATCGTCGAGGAAGTCTCTGCCCACGTACGTGGCGCGCACGCTGCGGCGCTCGTTGAGCCCGTGCACCCCGTTGCCGTCGGGGTCGCCCCAGAAACCGGGCACGCCGTAGACCGGGATGCCGATCGCTTCGAGGTAGATGCCGTCGGTCGCGCCCGTCGACATGGTGGGCACGAGCGGTACGCCGGGGAAGTAGCGCGCGACCAGCTTCTCGGCCGGCCCCATGATCTTCGGATCGAGCGGGGGTGGCTGCGCGATCGGACCGCGGGCATGAGCCGCCGTCACCGTGATGCGCGGATCGTCGATGGCGGCGACGAGCGCGGCGCGTGTTCCCTCGACCGTCTCGCCGGGGAAGATGCGGCAGTTCACGTTGGCCGTGGCGCGTTGCGGCAGTGCGTTCTCGGCATGACCGCCGGAGAGCAGCGTCGCGACGCAGGTAGTGCGCAGCATGCTGTGATAGGAGCGATCGCGCGAGACGATGGCCTCGGCCTCGTGGTCAGCGGGGTTCTTCGCGAGCGCCATCATGGCACGCCCGAGCTCATCGTTGCGCGCCGCGCCGGCTTTGGCAAAGAACGCGCGCGTGGTGTCGGTGAACTTCACCGGGAACTCGTGCTCGCGTACCTTGATGAGCGCGTCGGAGAGCTCGTAGATCGCGTTGTCGCGGATCGGGATCGAGCTGTGGCCGCCGGGATTGGTGGCCTCGACGGTGTAGTTCTGCGCGGCCTTCTCCCCGACCTGCATGGACTCGACGACGAGCTTGCCGTGTCCGTCGGTGCGGCCGCCGCCGCCTTCATTGAGGGCGAACGCAGCGGCGATGAGCTCCGGCCTGTTTTTTGCCAGCCAGTCGGCGCCGTTGAAGGCTTCCGTCGTCTCCTCGCCGCAGGTGAGCGCCATCTTGATGGTGCGCCTGGCGCGATATCCCTCGCGCTTGAAGCGCATGAGGGCGTCGACCCAGGTGGCATCCATCCCCTTCATGTCCGCCGTGCCGCGCCCGTAGAAGTAGCCGTTCTCCTCGATGAGGGTGAACGGGTCGCGCGTCCAGTCGGCGCGCCTGGCCGCGACCACGTCGAGATGGCCGAGCAGCAGCATCGGTTTCGCGGTCTTCGAGGTCCCCGGGAGCACGGCGACGATGCCGCCTTCCAGCGGGTGGTCGGGGACGGAGAACAAGGTGATGTCGTGGTCGGTGAATCCGGCCTCGCGCAGGTGGGCGGCAATGCGCTCGGCGAGCAGTGTGCAGCTGCCTTTCGGGTAGCTGGTGTCGGTCTCGACCATCTCCTTGTAAAGCGCGCGGAAGGCGACCTGGTCGGGACGCAGCGGCCCCATCGGAGCCTCCTCGGGCAGGCCCGCGGCCTGCAGCGTCATCGTCAGACCGAGCGCCGAACCGAATGCGGCGAGAATTCGCAGGAACATGAGGTAAGCCTCCGCGCCAGTGAGGCGCCTTCACAGGGGACGCACTGTACCCGAAGCGCAGGCCGCCGCGCGCAAGGGACTGTAACCGGTTGGTCCGGTGACGGGGCTACGGCTGGGCCGGTACGGGGAGCTTCATCTCCTCGACCAGCGCGCGCACCAGCTCCTGCTGCTGCACGCCCTCGAGGTTCGCGAGCACCGCCAGCGCAAAGTGCGCCTGCGGGATGATGAAGAGCTCCGTGGTGGTGCCCGGCTGGCCGCCGGTATGCGAGACGAATTTGCCGCCTTCGACCACGTGGAATCCGAGGCCATAGCTATCCTTGCCGCTCACGGGTGTCGGGGTCCACATCTCGGCGAGCGAGGTGGGCTTCAACAGCCTGCCGTCGAGCAGCGCCTGCGCGAAGCGCACCAGGTCCTCGGCCGTGCTCACGTAGCCTCCGCCGGGGATCTTGTAGCTCGAGTCCATGAGGACGGCGTTCTTCACCTCGCCATCGAGCCTCTGATAGCCGCGCGCACGGTGCGGCAATATCTCCCGCGCGTCGTCGACGAAGGTATGCGTCATACCTGCGGGCTTGAGGACGTGCTCGGCCACGTAGTCCTGGAAGCGGGAGCCCGCTGCGCCTTCGATGGCGCAGCCGGCGACGGTGTAGCCGTAGGTACTGTAGCGATAGCCGGCGCCGGGGCGGAACAGCAGCGGATCGCCGGCGAAGATCGCGAAGCCATCGGCCATCCACTGGTAGTGTCGCGTACTCTCCATCTCGCCGGGGTTGTAGTGGCGGATACCCGAGGTGTGCGCCAGGAGCTCGCGGGTCGTGATCGGCCACTGCTTGGGCGGGAAGGGCGCGCAGTATTTCTGCACCGGCGCATCGAGGTCGAGCCTGCCCGATTCGACCAGCGTCATGGCCGCGACCGCCGTGATCGGCTTGGCGACGGAGGCGGTTCGGATCAGCGTGGCGCGCGTCGCCGGGACCGAGTTCTCGAGATCCGCCGTGCCGAAGGCATTCGAGTAGATCAACGCGTCCCCGCTCAGGATCGCCAGGGTGAGCGCGGGAATCTGCTCCCGGCGCATAGCCTCGTTGACGATCGTCTCGAGACGCGCCTCATGCCCGCGAACGCTCGCCGTCTGTGCGGCAGCGGCCCCCGGCAGGGCTAGCACGAGGAGAGCGAGCCCCGCCGCCGGCCGCCTGGCGATGCGCTCGAGCGACCTGCCGCTCATCTTTGTGGCTCCGTTCGCATGCGGCGATATTATCCGCAGATCCCGGCAGGCGCGCGAAAGGCGGGTCTCCTTGGCTGACATGCTCGCACTCAGGTCCGCCGACCTCCCCGGCCTCCTGACCCCGGCCGAGACGGTAGCGCTGGTCGAGTCGGCCGCGCTCGCGACGCTCGACCGCGGAGCCAGCGTGGTGCCGCAGCGCCAGCACGTCAGGTGGGCCGGCGGCACGCTGCTCGTGATGCCGGCGATCGGCAACGGTGCGCTGGCGGTGAAGCTGGTCTCGGTCGTGCCCGGCAACGCCGCGCGCAACCTGCCGGTGACGAACGGGCTCATGATCCTGGCCGACGCCGGTACCGGGCTGCCGTGCGCGATCATGGACGCGGCCACACTGACCGCGATGCGCACCGGCGCGGTCGGCGCCCTGGGCGTGAAGCACCTGAGCCCGGCTGCGACCGCCTCGGTCGGAATCGTCGGCACCGGGGTGCAGGGCGCCTGGCAGGCGATCTCCGCCTGCGCGGTGCGGCCGATACGGGCGGTGTTTGCGCTGCGGCGGGCGGACAGCTCCTTCGACCGGTTCCGCGCCACGCTCGCCGTGCACGTCCCGGGTGTGTCCGTCATCGCCTGTGCGAGCGCCGCGGAGCTGCTCGCACGCACGGACGTCATCATCACGGCGACGACCTCTGCCGAGCCGGTGCTGCCCGACGACCCGCAGGCACTCTCCGGCAAGCACTTCATCGCCGTTGGCTCCTACGAGCGCCACATGCACGAGCTGCCCGATACCGTCCTGCGGCTCGCCGGCCACCTGGTGCTCGACTCCGACGCGGCGCGTCACGAAGTGGGTGAAGCAGTTCGACCGGTCGAGCAGGCCATTCTCAGCGAGGCGGATCTCCTCACCATCGGCGAGCTCGTGGCGGGACGACGCACCGTCGACGTCACGAGGACTACGGCCTACAAATCTGCCGGCATGGCTCTCTATGACCTCTACGTCGCGAGCGCTCTCTACGAGGCGGCGCGGCGCCGCGGAGTCGGCCAGGCCGTCGCGCTCTAGGCTTGCGGAGGATGAGCATCATGAGTCACGTTCTCGTTACCGGAGCCTCGGGCGGGATAGGCGGCGCCATCTGCGCGGCGCTCGCGGCGCGCGGCGCGACGGTGCATCTGCACTATCAGTCGGAGCGCGCGGCCGCGGAAGGCGCGCGGCGCGCACTTCCGGGCGAGGGCCACACTCTGCTGCAGGCCGATCTCGCCGATCCCGCGGCGATCGAGCGTCTATGGCGCGAAGCCGACGCGCGGCACCCGATCGATACGTTGGTGAACAACGCGGGAATCTTTCCCAACCATCCGCCGCTCGCGACCGACTACGCTGACTGGACCGCGGCGTGGCAGCGCACGCTCGCCCTCAATCTGACCGGTGCCGCACACCTCTCATACTGCGCGGCGCGCGCGATGGCGGAGCGCTCCGGCGGCAGGATCGTCAGCGTCTCCTCGCGCGGCGCCTTTCGCGGCGAGCCCGCTGCGCCGGCCTACGCCGCCAGCAAGGCGGGACTCAATGCCTTCAGCCAGTCGCTGGCGAAGGCGCTGGCGCCGAAGGCAGTCTACGTATTCGTCGTGGCGCCCGGCTGGGTGTCCACCGCGCGCGTCGCCGCGGCGACCCGCGATCCGCAAGTGATCGCCGACCAGCCGCTCGGCCGCGTCGCGACTCCCGAGGAGGTCGCGCAGGTGGTCACCTTCTGCGCGCTCGATGCGCCGCCCGCGATGACGGGCGCCATTCTCGATGTGAACGGCGCTTCTTATCTGCGGACCTGAGCGGCGCGCCCCGCGATGACGCGGCGCAGCGCGCCGCGCGGTTGCCAAGCCGTCCGAGAAGGCGGATGCTCCGCGCAAATACCGACGTCCGCGTCACAACGCGGCGACCATTACGGTCGGGGGAACTTCCGCAATCTTCGCCGCGCGGCGCGCCGTTCGTGCGTGACGCGACGCCGCCCTTATCGATCCCGGTCCGCACCGCGCTTGCGGGAATCGGAGGCCGTCATGAGAACCGCTCCGCGTGGCTCTACGTTCATCTGGCTGACGTTGCTCGCTCTCGTTGCATGTGCCGGTGGCGGGGGCGGACATGGAGGCGGAGGCGGCGGTGGTGGGGGTGGGGGCGGCGGGGGCGGGGGCGGCAACAATCCGACGCCGACGATCACCAGCGTCGCTCCGGCGAAGGGCTTCACGGCCGACGCCTCGAACAGCGCCGGCCCGCAGATGCTCACCATCAACGGCACGAACTTTCTCGGCAACTCGACCGTGTCGTGGGGCGGCACGCAGCTCGCCGGCGTAACTTACGTAAGCGGCGGACAGCTGACGGTACCGGTACCGGCCGGCGACCTCTCGTTCACCTATACCGCAACGGTCATGGTGTCGAATCCGGCGCCGGGCGGCGGCAACTCGAACGTCGTCAACATTTCCATCAACCCGCCGACGCCGGGCACGCCGGGCTTCGCACCCGCGAACGCGAGCGAGCTGAGCGGCGGGTTCGACCTCGCGGTGACCGCGACCAACGTGCTCTACGGCAGTCAGATCGTGTGGAATTACGGCCAGCCCAACCCCTTCTATCTCTTCACGACACTCACCACGCCGCCTGCCACGACCGGCGCGGCCGGCACGCTCACGGCCATCGTTCCTAACGGCCTGATTGCGAGTCCAGGCGTGGTGCCGGTGGCGGTGGTCAACTACGACGCCGACGGCTCGATCACGACCGCGGTGTCACAGGCGAACTTTACCGTCGGGCCACCGGCCGCGACTGCCTGCCTGCTGGCGGCACCAAGCAACTATGCCTTCGTCGCGGGCGGCAGCGACAAGAATGGCGCTGTTTCCATCGTCGGGAGCTTCCGTATCGATGCGACCGGAGCGGTGGTCAACAATGCGACCCCGGTCAACAGCGTCATGGATCTCAAGGATCCGACCCAGCTGCTTCAGGTCGACTTCGGGACGCGAGTCGGACAGATGAGCGGTGCTGGCGGCAGCTGCGCCGACACCGCCGGCGTACCCGGCACCGGCAAGCTGACCTTCACCGTGAACGGCATCGCCGGCGATACCTTCACGCTCAGCTACGCGCTGCGCAATGCCGGCAACGCCGGGCGCATCACTCTCACCGACACCCTGTTAGGTGTGAGCGCGACCGGTCATGCACAGATTCAGTACAAACCGGGGGCTTTCGGCACCGGCAGTTTCGCCTTCGGGATGCTGGGGGAGAGCGCGAACGCGCAACGCCTGGCGGTGGTCGGCGCGATGTGCACCAGCGGCCAGGCGCCCTTCCTGCAGGCCGACTTCGACGAGGCTGGCACGATCCAGACCGCCTCCGTTCCCCCCGGCTGGGCCGGGAACCCGCCCGACGCCAGCACCGGGAGATTCATCTCGTCGCAGCTCAGTTTCAGCAACGGCCGCTCGCTCTACATCCTCTTCTACGGCGTCGGCGGCGGCAAGGCCTTCGTCATGGAGTCGAGCCCCGTGGGCGCGAGCACGCAGGTGCTGAGCGGTGTGGTCACCGGCTTCAAGGGCCTCTACTGCATGCCGACAGGCTTCGGTGGCGTGAACATGTTCGCGAACTCCTCCGTGGCCAGCTCGGTCTTCGGTCTCACGACGCAGGCGGCGGGCGCTTCCGCCGCCATCCTCGGCGTGCTCAACGACGTGGCGCCCGAGGGCGGCGGCTCCTGCGCCGCCGGCCAGGGAAGCGCGCGCCTCACGGCCGATGAGAACTTCAGTGGCATGGGAGGCATGATCAGCGCGACGCCCGCCTGCTACCAGGTGTCGGCCGCGGGGCGCGGCGTGCTTAACTACACCGACCCGCTGACCACCAAGGCGGAGAGCGGCACTTTCTACCTCGACGGCGTCGGCGGCGGCTATCTCATCGGTCAGGGCGCGAGCGTCCCGTTCGGCTTCATCGAGTCGCAGGCTCCGGCGCCGCTGCCGGCGATCGGCGGCAGCTATTCGTTCGGTGTCTTCAACTTCCCGACGGCGCCGCCCTTGCCGGTGACCAGCATCACCATCGATGCGGCGACGGCTACCACTGGCACGCTCGCCGACAACACGGCGGGCGGCAGCTGCAACGGCGTGCCCTGCGCCTACACGCTCGACACCACCACGGGACGGGCGACCGCGACGCTCAACTCCGCGACCACCTTCGGCAGCGCGCCGGTAGTCCTCTACGAGTCCGCCAACAACCAGATCTACATCATGGGCGCACAGCCGACGGCGACGCCGGTGCTGGGCGCGCTGCTGCAGTAGAGGCCGAACGGGAGCGTGGCGCCCCTCACTCGCTCACGTGGCTGGTGCGGCGGATGAAGTCCGCCACATTGTCGTGCAGCTGCCGGAGCGAGGAGTCCTTGGCGTACACCATGTGCCCCGAGTCGTAGAAGCGGAACTCGATGTTCGACTGCAGGCTCTGCGGGATCGGCAGGTGATGCATCTCGTAGACGCCCTGGTAGAAGGGCGTCGCCAGGTCGAAATAGCCGGCGTTCAGCTGCACCTTGAGATTCGGGTTGAGCTTCATCGCGTTGGCGAGGTCGGGCATCACGTTGACGCCCTGGCGCGGCGAGAACGCCGGGCCTTGCTGCCCCGGCAGCTGGTGCGCGAAGTTCCAGGTGCGGAAGGTCTGGATGCTCGGCTTGAAGGTCTTGCCCTCGCCGTAGCGCAGCTCCTTGCGCGCGTAGTCGTTGAACGCGGAGACGTAGGCTGAGCTCAGCGCCGTCGACTGCGGATCGTAGTCGGCCCGCTGACTCAGGGGATCGAGATCTGGACCGGAGAAGCGGCTGTCGAGGCGGCCGGTGGTGAGATCGCCCTCGCTCTGCAGCGTCTGGCGGAACTCCCCGCCATCGATGCGCAGGTCCGCCTTGAGGATGTAGTCGACCGGGAGGCCGGTGTACTCATGCAGCTTCTGTGCGGTGGCGGCGCGCTCGCTGGCGCTCAGCTCCGAGCCGGCTGCCAGCGCCCGCGCATACTCGCCCATGGCGAACTGCTCGACTTCGGTGAGCAGAGCCTCGAGACTCGGGTGCTCTCCGGGCAGCTTCTTGTGGTACCAGGCCGTGGCCGCGTAGGTCGGCAGCACCGTCTCGTAGGGCAGGTCGACGCCCGGATTGCCGGTCGGCCGGTCGGCGCTCAGATCGAAGCTGAGTATCTGCGAGAGGAGGATGACGCCATTGAAGTCGACGGAGCGCTCGGCCTCGAGCTGGTTGACCACCACCGCCGAGCGCGGCGTACCGTAGCTCTCGCCGAAGAGATACTTGGGGGAGTTCCAGCGGCCGTACTTGCTGAGGAACTGGGTGATGAACTCACCGAAGGCGTAGGCGTCCGGGTCGAGGCCGAAGAACGCCTTCTCCTTGTCCTTGCCCGCGATGCGGCTGAAGCCGGTGCCCGGAGCGTCGATGAAGACCAGGTCGGTGGCATCGAGAAGGCTGTAGGCGTTGTTGACGAGCGAGTAGGGCGCCGCCGGTGTGTGCGCATCGGTGGCGGTCACGATGCGGCGCGGTCCGAATGCGCCCATGTGCAGCCACATGGTCGAGGAGCCGGGTCCGCCGTTGTAAAGGAATGTGACCGGCCGGGCACCGGCGCCGCTCTTCGAGTAGTAGACGTAGAACATCGAGGCTTCGGCGGTCGGATTGGCCTCGCCGCCTTCCTCGCCTGCGGCTCCTGGCTTCGCTCCCGGATCCCGCGGCACGTCGTCCCAGCCGCGCGGGTGAACGACGAGCGTGCCCGCGATCGCCTGGTAGGCGAGCGCCCGCCCGCCGATCGTGACGCTGCCGCTCGTGGTGACCGCCTCGGGCTTGAAAGGCTCGAATTTACGGCCTTCCGCCTTCTCCGGCTCGCCTTCGCTCTTGCGCTCCTCGGCGCTCGCCGCCCCCGACAGGGCGGCGCACGAGAGCAGTGCGAGGAGCAGCGTGGCGCGTGAGGCGAGCGGGTGGCGGCTCATGATGTCGTCTCTCTTGGTGTCATGGGTCCGGGCGAGCGCGCAAGTCTAGCCGAGCGGCCTTCCTGCCGCATCAGCGGCAGCGCGCGCCTCACCTCGCCCGGGCGCTCGCCATGACGGCATATGCGCCGCTGAAGGTCATGACCAGCGCCTCGTGACATTTGACGTCGACGCTGATCTGCGCCCGGCCGCGGCCGCTGCGCGCCAGCATGCGCCGCAGCTTGTCGCGCTCGGGGCCGGTGGACTCATGCGCGATCGCACGGAAGTCGGCGCGGGCCGGCGCCAGGAAGCGCGCCGTCGAGCTCTGCAGCACCACCTCGGCGTCGAAGGACTCGGCTGCGCACCAGCGCGTGACGAGCGCCCAGCCGGCGAGCGCCGCCACCGAGAAGAGGCTGCCTGCGAATGCCGTGCCCTTGTCGTTGAGGTTCGGCGCGAGCGGTGCGCTGACCGTCAGCGGGTCCACGGCCTCGAGCCGCACCTGCAGGGCGCGCGCCGGGGCGATCCGCGAAGTCAGGTAGGAGCGCAGGCTCTCCAGATCGGTGAGTTGAGCGTTTGACATGTTGCCACCGAAGCGGCTCGCATCATCGCAATGAGCCCACCTGCAGCGTGACGTTCGAGAACCACAGCTCTTTCCAGCGCTTGACCTTGTCCTGCGCCGAGAGCGTCCGCGGGGAGGCCGGCTGCTGCGCCCCGAAGGCGATCCCCTCAACGACGTTGGCGTTCACCGCGGCGTACAGGCGTCCGGTGTCCCGATAGAGCGGAGCCACCAGCACGCCGCAGTTGCGGCACAGCAGCAGCTCCGCCTGCCCGCTGCCCTGCGCGTACTTGCCGCAGTCGCGCTCGTCCCTGACGAGGATGAGGAGCGAGCCCTGCGGGTCCGACACGTATGCGGCCCGGTGCTTGCGGCAGAAGTCGCAATCGCAGGCGCGGGGATTGTAGGTACCGGGGGTGCGCGTCAGCTCGAGCTCGACGCGTATGTTGCCGCAGTGGCATCCCCCGGCCAGTCTCTGCATGAGCGCGAACACTACGTGCGCGCCGCGGGCGGCGCAAGCCGGCCTTTGGCACAATGGCCGGACCAGAGGACGCCGGCACAGCGAGTCGTTCCATGACAACAGCTCCAGCGGATCCGATCTCGAGGGTGCTGAGCGCCGCCAGCTTCGCCGCCGAGCGGCATCGCGATCAGCGGCGCAAGGGCAAGGATGCTTCGCCCTACATCAACCACCCGCTCGCCCTCGCCAATCTGCTGGCGCAGCGCGGCGAGCGTGACCCGAAGGTGCTGATGGCGGCGCTGCTGCACGACACGGTGGAGGACACCGACACCAGCTTCGCCGATCTCGAGCACAACTTCGGCCACGAAGTGGCGGACATCGTCCGCGAGGTTACCGACGACAAGACTCTGCCGAAGGCCGAGCGCAAGCGGCTGCAGGTCGAGCACGCCGCACACCTGAGCCGTCGCGCCAAGCTGGTGAAGCTCGCCGACAAGATCTGCAACCTGCGCGACATCCTCGTTTCCCCGCCGACCGACTGGTCGCTGCAGCGTCAGCGCGAGTACTTCGATTGGGCCAAGGCGGTGGTCGATCCGATGCGCGGCGTTCATCCGGATCTCGAGGCGCTGTTCGACCGCGAGTACGCGCGCAAGCCGAACGGTTGAGACGGTGCAGCCGGGCGCGCGCTGCCCCGGCAGCGCCACGCGGCGGCCGACCTTATGATGAACGGCCCGAAAAGATTGCAGGAGTCGCAACCATGACAGCGCTACGGATCGCAGCGGTGCTCGCGCTCGCGTCCCTCGCCGCGCCCATCCGGCTGGCCGTCGCGGACGCCGGCGCCGTCTCCTTGCCGGCGACGATGCGGGCCGCGGCGATCGATCGCAAGGGTGGACCCGAGGTACTGACACTGCACCAGGTGCCCGTTCCCGAGGTCGGAGCGGATGAGGTTCTGATCGCGCTCGACACCGTCGGTGTCGGCCCCTGGGACATCGACGTGCGCGAGCGCCTCGACTACTGGAAGAGCCAGACGTTCCCCGTCGTGCTCGGCGTCGACGGTGCCGGCACCGTCGCCGCGCTCGGCTCCGGGGTGCACGGCTTCAAGATCGGCGAGGCGGTCTACTCCTACGTATGGAACAACGCCAAGGGCGGCTTCTATGCCGAGTATGTGGCGGTGCCCGCGAAAGCGGTCGGCCACGTGCCCGCAGGCGTCCCTCTCAAGGATGCCGGCGCGATGGCGGTGAGCGCGCTTACGGCGCTGCAGGGCATCGACGACGCACTGCACATCAAGTCCGGCGAGACGCTCATCATCCACGGCGCCTCGGGCGCCGTCGGCAGCCTCGCGCTGCAGTTTGCCCGGCTGCGGGGCGCCCGGGTGCTGGCGACCGCTTCGGGCGAGGACGGCGGCGCTTTCGTGAAGCGCCTGGGTGCCGGCGCTGCCGTCGACGGCCGGCACGGCGACATCCGCGCCGCCGCACACGAGTTCGCGGCGGGCGGCGTCGATGCGGTGCTGGCGCTCGCCGGCGGCGATGCGCTCGAGAGCTGCATCGACGCGCTCAAGCCCGGCGGGCGCGTGGCGTTTCCCTCGGGCGTGCGTCCCGTGCCCAGGGAGCGCACCGGTCTCACCGTGACCAAATACGACGCACTCGCGGGACCCGAGGAGTACGAGCGGCTGAACGCGGCGATCCAAGCTGCAAAGCTCGAAGTGCCGATCGCCGCGGAATTCCCTCTGGCGCAGGCCGCCCAGGCGCAGGAGCGCATGGCGGCCGGACACGTGCTCGGCAAGATCGTGCTACGGATCCACTGAGGCTCAAGTCTGCGGCGGGGCGCCGCCCTCGGCGCGGCGCCGCGCCACGTAAGCCTCGAGTGCCTCGGTGACCGCCGGGTCCATCGCCGGCGGCTGGAAGGCGTTCAGGGTGTTGCGCCACACGTTGCCCGCCCGCTCGGTAGCCGTTTTCGCACCGTCATCGAACCACTGGCCGTAATTGCGCCAATCGGAGACGAGCGGGCTGTAGAACGCGTCGCGGTAGCGCTGCATGGTGTGGGCGGCCGAGAAGAAGTGCCCGCCAGGGCCGACTTCCGCGACCGCATCCGTCCCGATGTCATCGCTCGAGGCCGGTACGGGCTGGAAGAGCTCGGCGAACATCTGCAGCATCTCGACGTCGAGAACGAATTTCTCGCAGGAGGCGGTCAGGCCGCCCTCGAGCCAGCCGGCGGCGTGCAGCACGAAGTGGCAGCCGCCGAGGAGTGCCCCCCACAGGCTCATCTGCGCCTCGTAGACCGATTGCGCGTCCGGCGCGTTGCTCGCGGTGGCGCTCGAGCAGCGCCACGGCACGCCGATGCGCCGTGCCAGCTGCCCGGCCCCGAAGGCCGCCTTGGCGTATTCGGGCGTGCCGAATGCCGGCGAGCCCGATTTCATGTCGACGTTGGAGGTGAAGCTCCCGTACATGACCGGGGCGCCGGCCCGCGCAAGCTGCGAGAGCGTGATGCCGAAGAGCGCCTCGGCATGCGCGAGCGTGAGCGCGCCCGGAATGGTAATCGGCGCCATGGCTCCGGCGAGCGTGAACGGGGTCACGATCATCAGCTGCCCATTGAGCGCGAACTCGATGATGCCGTCGGTCATCGGCAGATCGAGCTGCAGCGGGGAGTTGGTATTGCAGATGCTGTAGCAGCGCGGCTCGCGGCGGAAGGTCTCCTCGTCGATGCCATGCGCGATGCGCAGCATCGCGAAACAATCGCCGAGCTGCCCGGCGCCGCGGCTGTAGAAGTTGCACGGCTTGTCCCCGAGCGTGAGCTGCGCCAGCGTCGTGTCGAGGTGGCGCTCGTGCACCGGCGCATCGCCCGGCTCGGTCATCTGCCCGAGCACGTGGATCACGTCGAAGGACTGCGCGAGGCGCACGAAGTCGCGGTAGTCGGCCAGGGTGCCGGAGCGTTTGCCGCGCGCGAGATCGCTCACGCTCGGCGGTCCCGCGACCGGCGCGAAGATGACATTGCGGCCGCCCACCCGGCAGGTGCGCTCGGGGTTGCGCGCGACCAGGTTCACCTCGCGCGGCACCGTGGCGAGGGCGGCGGCCACCATGGCGGGATCGAGCCGCACCATGTGCGTCGTCTCGTCGACCGCTGCGCCGGCGGAGGCCAGCAGGGTGCGGCCGCGCGGCGACAGCACGCGCATGCCCTGGCGCTCGAGGATGCCGAGCGCCGCCAGGTGCATGCTCTCGACCTGGTCTTCGGAGAAGATCCGCACCGGCTCGAAGGGGTTGACGAGGTGGCGATAGCGGATGGAGCGCGGTACCTGGCTGGCGGCTCCCGCGCGCGCCGACTCGCGACGGCGCGCAGTCATGACTTGCCTCCGGTACGCGCGATCCACTCATCGACCAGCTGCTCGAGGAGCGTGAGCGGCACGCCGCCATTTTCGAGAATCACGGCATGAAACTCCTTCAGATTGAATCTGGGGCCGAGTGCGGCCTGCGCCTTCGCGCGCAGCTCGAGGATCTTGAGCTCGCCGACCTTGTAGGCGCACGCCTGTCCCGGCATCGCCATGTAGCGCTCGACCTCGGAGGCGACCTCGGCTGCGGGTTTGCCGGTGGTGGCGACCAGGTAGGAGATCCCCTGCTCGCGCGTCCAGCCCTGGGCGTGAATGCCGGTATCGACCACCAGCCGCGCGGCGCGCAGCAGCTCGGCCTGCAGCCGCCCGAGGTTGCCCCAGGGGTCATCCTGGTACATGCCGATCTCGGCGGCGAGCCGCTCGGCGTAGAGCGCCCAGCCCTCGGCATACGCCGTGTAGAGAGTCTGCTCGCGGATCAGCGGCAGATCCTTGAGCCCGAGCGCAGTCGAGATCTGCAGGTGATGGCCGGGGATGCCCTCGTGATAGGCGAGGGTCTTCATGCTCCAGGTCGGCACTTCGCTCATGTTCCTCAGGTTCGCAAAGAAGGTGCCGGGGCGCGAGCCGTCCATCGCGGCCTGCTGGTAGTAGGCTCCCGAGGCGCCCTTCTCGCGGGAGGGAGGCACCCGCTCCACCGTGAGCCGCTTCCTGGGCAGGGTGCGGAAATACTCCGGCATACGCCTCGCCATCTCGTCGAGGATCTGCTGATAGCGCTCGAGCGCCTGACGCCGGCCCTCATCGTCGTCCGGGAGCAGAAAGCGCGCATCCCTGCCGAGGGCGGCCATGCGCTCGCCGACGCTGCCGGAGGCGAGTCCCACCGCAGTGAGCAGCCGGTCCATCTCGCCGGTGATGCGCGCCACCTCGGAGAGACCGAGCGCGTGCACCTGCTCAGGCGTGTAGTCGGTCGTCGTATTCTGCTTCAGCGCGAGGGCATAGTACGCCGCACCGTCGGGCAGCCGGCCGACGCCGGCGGCCTGGGGCGCGGCAGCGGGCCTCAGCGCCTCGAGCGCCGCGCTCATGCGCGCATAGGCGGGGTAGACGCCCGACCTCACAGCCTCGATGGCCGCATCCGCGAGCTGCCGCTTGGCCGCGCCGTCGAGCGACTTCACCTTGTCCATGCGCGTGACGAAGGTGGTCACCAGCGCGTTGTCCCTGGGCTGCGCGCTCACCGTATCGCGGATCACGGTGAGCGAGCGCTCGAGCAGCGCGGGCGGCAGCACCACGCCCTCGTGCGCCTGCCGCTGCATCGCGGCGGTGACCTGGTCGAGCTTCTTGCCCATGGCCTCGAGACGCTTTACGTAGTTGCGCGCGGTCTTGTCGTTGCTGACGACGTGAGTAGTCTGCATGAAGCTCGGCAGCTCCACCTCGACGCCGAACATCGGGCTCACGGGATAGAGCTCCTCGCCCTGCAGCCAGTCGAAGCGCCTGAAGGCGAGCCCCGTCTGGTACTGGTCGATGAGGATGTCGTAGGTGATCTGATCCTGGCGGTTGAGGCTGGCGCGGTCGAAGCGGCGCACCTCGGCGAGGAAGCGCGCGAGCTGGGCATACTCCTCGTCGCGCTGCTGCAGGGTGTAGGGCGCGAGCTCGCCGGAGTGGTGATCGAGGATCGTGCCGTCGGTGAGTCCCACCGCGGTGAACATCTCCGGATTCCTCATCAGGAACTCGAGCGCCTGGCGATTTGCCAGCATGTTGATGTTGAAGGGTTTGCCGCACGCGATGCGATAGGACGCGTAGCCGAGCGCGCCGACGAGCACGAGCGCGATCCATCCGGCAATCCGCCAACCCTTCTTCATGGAGCCGGCAATAGAGCGGATCGATGTCGGCAGGTCAAGCCCGATCGGGCATGGCGACCACCCGGCGCGCTATAGTGACGCGCGCTTCCGTCCCAGTCCGAGGCTTCCCATGACCACCGTCGCCAGCGTCGCCGCGATCCGCAGCCATTTCCCCGCGCTCGAGCGCACCCACAACGGCTTCCCGGTCGCCTACTTCGACGGGCCGGGCGGCACTCAGGTGCCGCGCGCGGTCGTAAGCGCCATGAGCGACTATCTGTTGCATCACAACGCCAATACTCACTGGGACTTTCCCACCAGCCGCGAGACCGACGCGGCCCTCGGCGCCGCCCGCGCGGCGCTGGCGGACTGGCTGGGAGCATCGCCCGACGAGATCGTGTTCGGCGCCAACATGACGACCCTCACCTTCCACCTCGGCCGGGCACTCGGACGCGGCTGGCGGGCGGGCGATGTGGTGGTGGTCACCGAGCTCGATCATCATGCGAATTCCGACACCTGGCGCGCGCTGGCGCGTGAGCGCGGCATCGAGATCCGTGCGATCCGCATGCGCCGCGAGGACGGTCGGCTCGATGAGGCCGACGCGGCCGCCAAGCTCACCCCGGGGGTGCGCCTGCTCGCCCTCGGCGCCGCTTCCAACGCGCTCGGCACCATCAACGACGTGGAGGGACTCACCGCCCGCGCGCACGCGGTCGGCGCGCGGGTGTTCATCGACGGCGTGCACTACGCCGCGCACCAGATGCCGGATGTGCGTGCGTGGAACTGCGATTTCTTCGCCTGCTCCGCCTACAAGTTCTACGGCCCGCACGTCGGCGTGCTGTGGGGCCGGCGCGAGCTCCTCGGGGCACTCGACCCGCCGAAGCTCGCGCCCGCCCCGGGCGAGGCACCCGAGCTCCTCGAGACCGGCACGCTCAATCACGAGGGCATCGTCGGCGCGGGCGCGGCGGTCGACTTCCTCGCCTCGCTCAGCGGCGAGCGGCTGCCGCGCCGCGAGCGCCTCGCCCGGGTGTCGCAGTCCCTGCACGAGCGCGGGGAGGAGCTGCTCGCGCAGTTGTGGCACGGACTCGAGGCGATTGCGCAGGTGGAGCTCTACGGCCCGCCCCCCGGCAGCGCGCGCACCGCCACGCTGTCGTTCGCAGTGGCCGGACATGCGAGCGCCGCGGTCGCCGCATTCCTTGCCGCGCGCGGGGTGTTCGTGTCGCACGGCGACTTCTACGCCACCACCGCCGTGCGCGTGCTCGGGCACGAGCACGACGGGCTGGTGCGCGCCGGCTGCGCGGCCTACACGACCGCGGACGAGGTGGCGCGGCTCATCGAGGGGGTGCGCCTCCTGGTGCGCGCCTGAAACGAACGAGCCCGGCCAGGGTGCCGGGCTCGTGATTCGCCGCTCCGGATCGGGAGCGGGCGGTTACTTGTGGTTCTTGTTGGCGGCTTCGGCCGCCATCTTCAGCTCGTTGTTGACCTGATCGAGCAGATCCTTGGCCTTCGCCGCATGGCCGTCCATGTCCCACTCGTTCGCCTTCTGGGCGGCCACGATCTTCTCCCACGCGTTGTGCGAGAGGCGCTGCGCGGCGGCCAGGTTCGGGTGCTTCTTGCCGCTCACATCCTCGACCGGCGGGCCCGCGAATGCGGCCGTGGCGACCAATAGCAGCGCGGCAGAGCTCAGCGTCAGCTTTCTCATCGGTACGACTCCTGAGTGGGTGGTGATGTGCCCTGCGGCTGAAAACACCGGCCGCGAGTGGCCGCGGCGCAGTGTCGTTCCGGCCCCCCGGGAAAGCAAGCCGCCAACACAGGCCGCGGCCTGTTGCCGAGCGAATCTGGGCGTGCGGTCACAGTGCTCCAGGACGGCCCTCCCGGCGGGCGGGCCGGGCGTGCTACCTTCGACGCCCGGGAACCGCCTATATAAGGAGTCGGGAGCGAATGCCGAGCAGAGTCCCGCAGGGCCAGAGCCGCGGATGGATCATCGCGATCGGTGGTGCGGAGAACAAGGAGAACGACCGGCACATCCTCGAGCGCTTCGTCGGCGCCTCGGGCGGCGCGGCCGCGGACATCGTGGTGATACCCACGGCGAGCCGCATGCACGAGACCGGGCCGCGCTACGAGCAGATCTTCGCCGACATCGGCGCCGCCCGCGTCACGGTCATGGATTTCGATACCCGCCGCGACTGCCAGGAACCGGGCAGGCTCGAGCGCCTTGCCGAGGCGAGCGGGGTGTTCTTCACCGGCGGCAACCAGCTGCGCCTGACGACGCTCCTCGGCGGTACACCGGTCGCCAAGCTCATTCGCACGGCCAACGCCCGGGGCGTGACCGTGGGCGGCACCAGCGCCGGCGCCAGCATCCTCTCCGAGCACATGATCGCCGCCGGCGACGAGGGCTCCTCGGTGGTTGCCGGGAGTGTGCGGCTCGCGCCCGGCCTCGGGTTGACCAACCGCTTCATCATCGACCAGCATTTCCGCCAGCGCGACCGCCTCGGACGGCTGCTGACGGCGCTCGCGTACAATCCCTTTGCGGTCGGAATCGGGCTCGACGAGGACACCGCGGCCCTGATCGGACCGGACGAGACCGTGGAGATCGAGGGGAGCGGGGGCGTGACCATCGTCGATGGGGCGGAGGTGAGCTACTCTTCGATCGACAGCGTCGAGGAAGGACAGCCGGCCTGCGTGCTCGGGCTGAAGCTCCACGTGCTCGTGGCCGGTGCCACCTTCAACCTGCACACCCGCATCGCCAGCGCCGGTACCTTGAGGAAGCCGAAGGAGTGAGCCGAGCTTGAGTCCGACCCCGCGCGGTAAGGTTGCCTCGAATAACTATTACGACCCTGAGCAGCACCCATGCGCATCCTCGATCGCTCCGTGTACGTCGGTCCGTCGCTGTACGCGCGCTTTCCCGTCATTCGTCTCGAGCTCGAGCTCGGTGAGCTCGAGGCCTGGCCCACCGGGCGCTTAGGCGACGCCTTCATCGAGGCGCTCGCCGCCGCGCTCCCCGGGCTCGCCGAGCACGGCTGCTCCTATCGCGAGCCCGGCGGCTTCTTCCGTCGCATGCGCGAGGGCGAGGGCACCTGGCTCGGCCACGTGCTCGAGCACGTGGCAATCGAGCTGCAGAACATCGCCGGCGAGGCGGTTACTTTCGGCAAGACGCGCAGCGCCGGCCCCGCGGGCGTCTACACCGTGGTCTACGAGTACGCGCAGCGCGACGAGGGCATCGCCGCCGGCGAGCTCGGGCTGCGCCTGCTGTGCTCGCTCCTCCCCGAGGCCATCCGCCCGGCGGATTCGGTGCCGGCGGGCTGGAGCTGGCCCGAGGCCCGCGACCAGTTCATCCGCTTCGCGCAACGGCGCGCTCTCGGGCCCTCCACCATGTCACTGGTGCGCGCAGCCGAAGCGCGCGGCATTCCCTGGCTGCGCCTGAACGACCAGTCGCTGGTGCAGCTCGGGCACGGCAGGTACCAGCAGCGCATCCAGGCGACCGTCACCGGGCGCACGCCGCATATCTCCGTCGAGCTCGCGAGCGACAAGGAGGAGACCAACAAGATCCTCGCGGGTCTGGGGCTCCCGGTGCCGAAGCAGGAGCTGGTGCAGAGCGAGACCGCGGCGGTGCGCGCCGCGCGCCGCATCGGCTTCCCGGTGGTGACCAAGCCCTATAACGGCAACCACGGGCGCGGCATATCCATACGCCTCGGCACCGACGAGGAGGTGGCGCACGGCTTCAACGTCGCACGCGAGCATTCGCGCTCGGTGATCGTGGAGACCTTCCTCGAAGGCGACGACCATCGCCTGCTGGTGGTGAACGGCGAGCTGGTGGCGGCGACGCGCCGCACACCCGGCCACGTCGTAGGCGACGGCGAGCACACGGTGGTCGAGCTCATCGAGATGGTGAACCGGGATCCGCGTCGCGGGGTGGGGCACGAGAAGGTGCTGACCCGCCTCGAGCTCGACGCCCAGGCCGAGAAGATGCTCGAGAAAGCGCAGCTGAAAGCCGACTCGGTTCCCGAGCAGGGCCGGATCGTGTATCTGCGCTCGACTGCCAACCTCTCGACCGGCGGCACCGCCACCGACGTCACCGATGTGATCCATCCCGACAACCGCGAGATGGCCGAGCGCGCCGTGCGCGCCATCGGCCTCGACGTCGGCGGCGTCGACTTCCTCTCCAAGAACATCACCGAGAGCTATCGCAAGATCGGCGGCGGCATCTGCGAGGTGAATGCCGCGCCCGGCTTCCGCATGCACGTGGCGCCGAGCGAGGGTACGGCGCGCGACGTCGCCGCGCCCGTGATCGACATGCTGTTCCCTCAGGGCGCCGCCGCGCGCGTGCCGATCGCCGCCATCACCGGGACCAACGGCAAGACCACCACCGCACGCATGCTGGCGCATATTGCCAAGATGGCCGGCTACACCCCGGGGCTCACGACCACCGACGGGGTCTACATCGACGGTCAGCGCACCGTACAGGGCGACATGACAGGCCCCGTGTCGGCGCGCATGGTGCTCGCGGATCCGCAGATCGACATCGCGGTGCTCGAGACCGCGCGTGGCGGACTGCTGCGCGCCGGCATGGGTGTCAACGAGGTCAACGTCGGCGCGGTGATCAACGTGCAGCCCGATCACCTCGGGCTCAAGGGCATCGACACGCTCGAGCAGCTCGCCGAGGTCAAGCGCATCGTCGTCGAGGTGGCGAGCGACTGTGCGGTGTTGAACGCCGACGATCCCCTGGTGATGAAGATGTCGGGATATACCGAGGCGCAGCACATCTGCTACGTCACGATGAACCCGCAGCACATCCTGGTGCGCGAGCACATCCGCGCCGGGGCGCGCGCCTGCGCGCTCGAGGCCGGTGTCAACGGCCAGATGATCACGCTCTATGACCGTGGCGGGCACATTCCGCTGCTGTGGACCCACCTAATCCCGGCGACCCTCGAGGGCCGCGCCACCCACAACGTGCAGAACGCGATGTTCGCGGCCGCGATGGCGTTCTCGCTCGGCATGAAGCTCGATGCGATCCGCCAGGGACTGCGGACCTTCGACTCGACCTTCTTCCAGGCGCCGGGACGGATGAACGTCTTCAACGAGCATCCCTTCAAGGTGCTGTTCGACTACGGGCACAACGCGCACGCCGTGGGAGTGATGGCCGATCTCGCGCAGCGCCTCGACGTGCACGGCCGGCGCATCGTGGTGCTCGCCGGGCCCGGCGACCGGCGCGACGAGGATCTGATCGCCATCGCGCGCGCCGTGGCCGGACGCTTCGATCACTACATCTGCCGACGCGACGATGCGCTGCGCGAGCGCGCGCCCGACGAGGTGCCGCGCCTGCAGGCCGCGGCGCTGCGCGAGGCCGGTGTGGCGGAATCAGCGATCTCGATCATTCCGGACGAGCAGCAAGCGATCGAGGCGGCGCTCAACATGGGGCAGCAGGGCGACCTGCTCCTGATCTTCGCCGACGCACTGGTGCGCTCCTGGAAGCAGATCACCAAGTTCAAGCCGGCGGGCGCCGTGCAGCGCGCCGCCCCGCGCGAGGCGCACACGCGGGTGCCCGACGCCCGTGCCGGCGAGAACGGCCATTTCGGCGCCGGTCCCGGCGGCGGCGACGGCCTGATGCGCGCGTCCGAGGCCGGGCTTGCCGCGGGCAGTCTCGAGGGTCTCATTCGCGACGAGCGCGGTGTGCGCTTCGCGCCGGAGGCCGAAGACTGAACGCGCCGGCAGCGCTGCCCTTCGATGCCTCGCGGCGTCTCACCGGGGCGAATCTGTTCTTCGCCTCGACCGGCGCCGTGCTCGAGACCGTGGGTTTCACGCCCGATCAGGCGCTGCTCGCGGGCTGGCGCGCGCGCGTCACGCGCGCCCGCTCGAGCCTCGGCTGGGCTCCCGGCGGGCTCGCCGCGCGGCGGCACGCGGCCGGGGCCTCGCTCGCGCTCGCCGCGCCGCCCGATCAGCTCTTCACCGCCACCGAGGTCAACGAATGGGCGCTGTGCGCGACGCTCCGGGCCGAGGATCCGTCCCGCTGGAGCGGGCTCGAGGGAGCGCTCGTGGCGGCGGCGCTCGAGTCGGCGGCCGAACCCCCCGCCGACCCGCCGCCGGTACTCGAGGAAGCGGCGGCGCTCGAGCGCCTCAAGCGGCTTGCGGCCCGCGAGGCACGCCCGGATCTCGTGCGGCTGCTCGAGCGCGCCGCAGCGTACGGTCTGCCGCATGTGCTCGATGAGACGCTGCTGACACTCGGCGCCGGGGCCCTCGGCCGCGACTTCGAGCTCGCCTCACTCCCCGAGGTCGAGGCCGTGCCCTGGAGCGCGCTCGGGGACATTCCCACCGCGCTGGTCACGGGCTCAAACGGCAAGACCACCTCGGTTCGGCTGCTCGCGGCATGTGCCGAGGAGGCCGGCTGGCCGGCGGCATTCTGCTGCACCGACGGAGTCTTTCTCGGCGGTGAGCCGCTCGCGAGCGGCGACTACTCCGGGCCGCTCGGCGCGCGGCTCGTGATGCGCGAGCGGCGCGCCCGCTGCGCGGTGGTGGAGACGGCGCGCGGCGGGATCCTGCGCCGCGGCATCGCGCTGTCGCACGCGCACGTGGCGCTCGTCACCAACGTGAGCCCCGATCACTTCGGCGAGTACGGCATCGACGATCTGGACGCGCTCGCGGACGTCAAGCTCTCGGTCGCCGGGATCCTGCGGAGCGCGGGACTGCTGGTGCTGAACGCGGACGATGAGCGGCTCGTCGCCAGGGCGCCGCATCTGGCGCGGCGCTTCGGCCGCGCGCCGCAGCTCGGGTGGTTCGCGCTGGATGCCGACTCGACCCTCCTCGAGGCGCATCGCCGGCAAGGCGGCGCGACCTGCGGGGTGCGCGCCGGGCGGCTGCTGCTCGCCCGCGGTGCGGCGGAGTACAACCTCGGTGCCGTGAGCGCCATGCCGCTCACCGTCGGCGGCAGCGCCACCTACAACACCGCCAACCTCGCGGGCGCGGCGCTCGCCGCGGCGGCGCTCGGGGTACAGCCCGAGCGCATTGCCGCGGTGTTCGCGCGCTTCGGCGCGAGCCCCGCCGACAACTTCGGCCGCATGATGCGCTTCGAGCGTGGCGGGGTGCGCATCCTCATCGACTACGCCCACAACGCCGCGGGCCTGAAGGGCCTGCTCGCCGTCGCCGAGCATCTGCGCGGCGGCAAGGGCCGGCTCGGGACGCTCCTCGGCCACGCCGGCAACCGCCAGGACGCCGAGATCCAGGCGCTGGCGCGCGCGGCCGCCGGCTTTCAGCCGGCGCTGGTCGTGGTCAAGGAGAACGAGGCGCACCTGCGCGGCCGCGCGCCCGGGGAGATCCCGCGCATCATCCACGACGCGCTGCGCGACGAGGGACTGCCCGAGTCCTCTCTGCCCGTGCGCATGAGCGAGCTCGAGGCGGTCGAGTGCGCACTCGAGTGGGCGCGGCCGGGGGACGTGCTGGCGCTGCCGGTGCACTCGTCCGCAGCGCGCGCGGCGGTGCTGGCGTTGCTCGGCGCAGAGAGCAGCGCGCGGCCTTAAGGCGGGACGGCGTGCAGTGCGCTGTAGCCGTTCCAGATGATCTCGATGCCGATGCACATGAGGATGAAGGCCGACAGGCGCACCAGCACCTCCAGGCCGGTGGCACCGAGGAGGCGCGCGATGTTCTCGGCAAAGCGGTAGGCGAGGTAGATGCTGAGCCCGATGGCGATCAGCCCGCCGAGCGCCCCGATCGCGTGCTCGGCCATCTGCGAGAGCGGCATGCCGGCAGGCTTGCGGCTGCCGATGGTGATGGCGACCGACATCGAGCCCGGGCCGACCGTGAGCGGCAGGGTGAGCGGATAGAAGCTGCCGACCTTGCGCGCCGGTCCCGGCGGCCCGGCGCCGACGACGTGCTCGGACAGCTGCTCGGCGGTGAGGAGCTTCCAGCCGAGCGCCGTCACCACCAGTCCGCCCGCGATGCGCACCACCGGCAGCTCGATGCCGAACAGCTCGAGCAGCCAGGGCCCAAGCGCCATCGATCCCAGGAGCAGCGCGAAGCCGTTGGTGGCGGCCTTGCGCGCCAGGATGCGTCGCTCCTCCGTGGGCAGGCCCGCCGTCAGTCCGAGGAAGAACGGCGCCGACTCGAGCGGATTGACGATGGGGAAGAGCCCCGCGAAGGTCAGCAGAAACGCGCTCACCACGGCGTTCATGGATGCATATACCATCCGGCTCGAGGGTCGCGCGCAGTATGAACGGCAAAACCTGCCTCGTCACCGGGGCGACGCACGGCATCGGGCGCGTGACGGCGCGTGCGCTGGCCGCGGCCGGGGCCACGGTGCTCGTGCATGGCCGCGACGCCGCGCTCGGCGCCGCGGTCGCCGCCGCGATCGCCCGCGAGACCGCAAATCCGCGCGTGAGCTTCGTGCGGGCGGACTTCATGCACCTCGACGAGGTGCGCGAGCTTGGCGCGCAGCTCGCGCGGCTGCCCCGCCTCGATGTGCTCATCAATAACGCCGGGCTGATGGACGCCCAGCGGCGCTGTACGGCCGAAGGGTACGATGCCACTTTCGCCGTGAACCATCTGGCGCCGTTCCTGCTCACCAACCTGCTGCTCGAGACGCTGACGCGCTCGGCTCCGGCGCGCGTGATCGTGGTCGCCTCCGAGGCGCATCGCCGTGCGGGCTGGCTCGATTTCGACGATCTCATGAACGCCCGGGTGGGGTATCTGCGCGCCTACGAGCGCTCGAAGCTCGCGAACCTGCTGTTCATGCGCGCGCTCGCGCGGCGCCTTGAGGGGAGCGCCGTCACGGTGAACGCGCTGCATCCCGGGTTCGTCAGCAGCCAGCTGTTCCGGGGCTCGGCGCCCGCAGTGCGCACGCTGCTCGCGACCGTCGCACGGCCCTTCATGCGCTCGCCCGAGCGCGGCGCGCGCACCAGCGTCTATCTCGCGAGCTCGCCCGCGGTCGAGGGTCAATCGGGCGGCTATTACCGCGACTGCCGCCGCGTCGAGCCGAGCGCTGCGGCGCGCTGCGATGCGGCGGCGGCGAGGCTCTGGGGCGAGAGCACGCGCCTCACGGCATGCGGGCGCGCATGAGCCGGGCCTTCACCCGCGAGTCGGACGACGATCCGGGGACGCTGCCGGAGCGGCCGGTGAGCACGCATCCGAACCTGGTCACCCCGCGGGGCCTCGCCGCCATCGAGGCGCAGCTGCGCAGCCTCGAGAGCGAGCTCACGGCGGCGCGTGCCGGCGGCGACAGCGCGCTGCGCGCCCGCATCGAGCGCGACCTGCGCTACTTCACGCGGCGGCGCTCGAGCGCGCGTGTGGTTGCGCCGGCGGCAGCACCCGAGCGCGTGCGCTTCGGCGTGCGGGTGACGCTGCGCGGGGCGGATGGCGCCGAGCAGTCGTACCGTCTGGTCGGCGAGGACGAGGCGGACGCGGCGCAGGGGCTCCTGAGCTGGGTGGCGCCGCTCGCCCAGGCGCTGCTCGGCCACGAGCCCGGCGACACGGTGCGCTTCCCGGCGGGCGAGGTCGAGATCCTGCGCCTCGAGCCGTGAAGGCTCAGAAGTGGCGCGAGAGGTACAGCACCCCGCTCGAGATCTTGTAGAAGCTCTCCGGGCGCGGGCCCGTCACATCGCTCGGCAGGACGCGATCCCGGGCGACGTTCTGCGCGTAGCGGAAATCCAGCCCTAAGTCCCAGCCGGGAAGCCCGCGCAGGAAATTGCGCCACTGCACTCCCGCGCCGAAGTACACGGAATAGGCGGGGGTCGCCAGGTCGTAACGATCGACTCCCGCGAACAGGCCGAGCGCGAGCCCGTTGTCGTAGCGATAGCGGTAATCGATGGCGCGCGCGCCGATGAGCGAGTGGCCGTCGACCTCGTCGAGCTCGAGGCGCACGCCGAGATCGTTGTGGGTGGAGACCGCGCGGCGCGCGCCGAGGCCGAAGTGCCCCCCGAAGCCGACCGGAGTGGTGGTGATCGGCGCCTGACCGTTGATATCCGTGCGCACGCTGTTGGCGTTCGCGCCCAGGTCGACGAACCATTCGGCGCCGTGAGTGTCGCCGCCGCTCTCCTCATCCCCGGCGCCGCCATAGCCGGACGTCTCGTCGCCGCGCCGCGCGGCATCCTCGCCGTAGCGCACGAAAGCGGAGACGCGCGTGAAGGAGTCGCCCAGGACGTCGCGCCCGCTGAGCGCCTGCGCGCCGACCGTGACGCCGTTCCACGGCCGCGAATAGCTCAAGCTCACATCGTAGTAACGATGGTACGGAAAGGGTGTGGTGCCGGGGATGTAGGAGCGCGTACTGCCGTAGTAGTCCTGATTCACGAGGCTGTGCGCTCGGGCCTCGAGATAGCCGCCGAAAGGCGGTTCCCAGCCGACCCGCAGCATCTGGCTGCGGGCGCCGACGCCGTCGTTGAAGTTGCGCTGATCGGCGCCCCACGTGCCGAGCACGTCGCCGTAGTTCGTCATCCCGTCGAGATAGATGTAGTGGACGTACCAGATGTTCTGCCACTCGGAGAACTCGTAGGTCGCATCGAAGTGGGGCCCGAGGCGCGGGAAGTCGATACCGGCCGAGAGCGCCGCATTGCCGAGGAGGTAGCTGCCGCCGTCTGAGTTGTCCTCGCCGGCGTACTGAAAGTAGACCGCGAACGGCACCTTGCCGGGGAAGATGAAGCGGCTGACGTAGGAGGCCTCCTCGTTGGCCTGCGTCTGCACCGTGCCGCTCGGATGGAAGAAAGCGTGCAGCACCCAGCTCGCCGAGCTCGGCAGGCCGCTGCCGCCGCCGTACTCGAGGTTGCGGTTGACGCCGAGCGACCAGCCCGGGAAGGGCTCGATCGACAGCTGCATGCTGAGGAGGTTCGGGTCGCCGCGGCTCGAGACGCCCTGGTAGACGATGTTGTCGCCGGGAGGGCTGCCCGAGGAGGTCTGCTGCAGGCGTCCCCAGACGAGCTCGTACTGGAAGCCGAGCTTGGTGAGCGGCTCCCAGTTCGAGAGCGTCACGGTCGGCATGGTGGGGCTCTCGGTGCTGAAGAGCATGCTGCCCGTGTCGGTCATGGGCGAGAGCCAATGGTCGCGGTAGCCGGCATCGAGCTGCGCCCAGCTCGTACCGACGCTCAGCGTCGAGCCCGTCGCCTGAGTGCGCCCGGAGTAGGCGATGGCGCCCACGCTCGCGAGGAGGTAGTCGCTCGGCTGCACGTAGCCCTGCGCCGAGAGCTCCCAGTCGTCGTTGCTGCTCGCGCCGTGCTGATTCGGCAGCACCACGTGCGCGCCGCTGGTGGCGGCGGCGGTGGCGCTCGCGTGCGTCACGGCGTAGTCGCGCGAATAGCGCTCCAGGTAGCGCCGCACCCGGGCGCACAGCACCGCGTCCTTCCTGCAGGCTTCGGGCAGCGCCGCCTTGACCAGCTCGACGGCGAAGGGGCGCTTCAGCACCGGCTCATCGGCCAGGATCAGCACCCGCTCGATCTGACGCTCCATCTCCGGCTCGAGGTTGAGCGGCAGGTAGGCGCTCAGGGCGTCCGCGAGGGCGGTGCTCCCGAGCGCGCACGCGAGGCACGCCGGCACGGCCGAGCGCCGCAGTCGCTTCACCCATGACACGATGCCGCTGTCACTCCGGCCGCCGGCGCACCCCGCGCCTGGACCTGAGTACACACAGCGGGTGAGCGGCCGTCAAGCGCTCCGGGCGCGCAGACGCGCCAGTACTTCGCCGACGATGCGCTCGGCGCGCACCGGCTCGAGCTCGAACACGCTACGTGCGGCCTGGAGCTCCGCGCCGCCGCTCAGGCGCCGGTGCGCGCGATAGAGCCGCGTGCGGACCGTCGTCACGTTGAGACCGAGGGCCGCCGCGGTCTCAGTACCGCTGATGCCCTCGACCACCCGCAGCACGAACACCGTGCGAAATACCTCGGGGAGTACCTCGATCGCGGGCTCGAGGGGGTGGCGGTAGGACGCTGCCGCGCGCGCCGCCAGCCCGACGGCACGCCGCGCCTGCACCTGCTCGAGGGCGAGACGCGTGAGCCAGACGGCGAACTTGCCCGCCGGCTCGTGGTGACGCAGCTCCTCGAAGGCCCTGAGGTAGGCATCGCGCACCGCTCCCGCGGCCGCCTCCTCGTCGAGGAGCAGGCTCCGTGCGACCCGGAACAGCCGCTGGGCGTAGCGGCGTATCAGCAGCTCGGTCGCGCGCGCATCGGCGCCGCGCGCCCGCTCGATGAGCAGCAGATCGGGCAAGGCGTGCGGATTCGTGGCGAACATGCCGTTGCGGGCATCGGTCACTGGATCGAGCATGGGCGCGGACCTCGCTTAGGTATCCTATGGCTCATGAGAAACCGGGCGACGCGTTGTGCATCGATCGTCGCCTCCCTGGTGCTGGCGGAGGCCGCCGCCGCGGCCCCGGCCGTGCATCCGTCCGAGTGGCCCCGGCCGGCGACCGCGCTGCCGCCCGATGCGCAGCTCGAGGCGCGCATCGCGACGCTCCTTGCGCGGTTGACGCCCGAGGAGAAGGTGGGGCAGCTCATCCAGGCGGACATCGGCAGCATCACTCCGGACGAACTGCGGCACTATTCCCTCGGCTCGGTACTGAACGGCGCGGGCGTCGCGCCCAACAACGACCAACTGGCCTCACCTGGTGAGTGGCTGGCTCTTGCCGACCGGTTCTATGCGGCATCCGTGAGCGCGCCGGGCGGGGTGCCGCTGCTCTGGGCGACGGACGCGGTGCACGGCGACAACAGCATCCCGGGCGCCACCATCTTCCCGCACAACATCGGGCTCGGCGCGGCCCGCGATCCGGCACTGCTGCGCCGCATTGGCGCGGCCACGGCACTCGAGCTGCGCGTGACCGGGCGCGACTGGACCTTTGCGCCGACCGTGGCGGTGGTGCGCGATGCGCGCTGGGGGCGTACCTACGAGAGCTACGGGGAGGACCCGCGCCTGGTGGCCGAGTGCGCCAGCGCGCTGGTCGAGGGCCTGCAGGGCCGGCCCGGCACCCGGCAATTCCTCGACGCCGCCCACGTGCTGGCGACCGCGAAGCACTTCGTGGGCGACGGCGGTACCGGCGGCCACGACGAAGGTGACAACACCGCGAGCGAGACCGAGCTGAGCCACGTCGAGGCGGCCGGCCACGTGGCCGCGATCGGCGCGGGCGTGCAGACGGTGATGGCATCCTTCTCGAGCTGGCAGGGCGTGAAGATGCACGGCAACCGCGCGCTGCTCACGGAGGTGCTCAAGCAGAGGATGGGATTCGACGGCCTGGTGATCGGCGACTGGGACGGACACGCGCAGGTGCCGGGCTGCACCGCCGTGAGCTGCGCCGCCGCGCTCAACGCTGGAGTCGACGTGCTCATGGCGCCCGCGGGCTGGCGGGATCTATATGTCAACACGCTCGCGCAGCTGAGGGCCGCAGAGATTCCCGCGGTGCGGCTCGATGAGGCGGTGCGCCGCGTGCTGCGCGTCAAGCTGCGGGCGCATCTCCCCGCCGAGGGGCCGCCGTCCTCGCGGCCCTTCGCCGCTCACGTCGAGCTGCTCGGATCCCCCGCGCACCGCGCGCTCGCGCGCCAGGCGGTGCGGGAGTCGCTGGTGCTGCTGAAGAACGCGCATCACCTCCTGCCGCTCGCAGCGCGCTCACGCGTGCTGGTCGCCGGGGACGGCGCCGACGATGTCCGCAAGCAGTGCGGTGGCTTCACCATCGACTGGCAGGGGGCGCCCGCGGGCTCGGACATCCATCCCGCAGAGTCGATCTATGCCGGCATTCGCGCCGCCGTCACGGCCGCCGGCGGCAGTGCCGAGCTGAGCACCAGCGGGGAGTTCTCCGCGCGCCCCGATGTCGCCATCGTCGTCTTCGGCGAGAACCCGTACGCCGAAGGCCTCGGCGACGTGCCGTCGCTCGCCTACGGCGGCGGGACGCGCACGCTCGAGGTGCTGCGGCGCCTGCGCGCGCAGGGGATCCCGGTGGTGGCCGTCCTCATCTCGGGCCGGCCGCTCCTGATCGAGGCCGAGCTCGCTCTCTGCGACAGCTTCGTCGCTGCCTGGCTTCCCGGCGCCGAGGGCGGCGGGGTCGCGGACCTGTTGTTCCGGGCGCGCGACGGCCGTGCAGCCCATGACTTTCGCGGTCGCCTGCCGCTCACCTGGCCGCGCGCGCCGGACGCGGCGAGCGCCTCGAGTGCCGCCGGAGCACTGTTCCCGTACGGCTACGGGCTCAGGTACTAGACCGAACAGCGCGCCCGCGGTCCTCGCGCCTGCGGCAACTCACTCGCTCCCGCCGGCGCCGACCGCGACCCAGGCGAGATCGGAGTTGCTCACGGACCCGAGGTTGAAGGTGCGGGCCGCAGCCGCCATGCGCGTCAGGGCTTCGGCGAGCGGCATCGGCGGGGCGGTCGCGCCCTTCTTCACCTTGTGGAAGCGCACCGGGTTGATGCGCGCCACGACGTAGTTGCGCAGATACGGGGACTTGAAGCCGCGCGCCTGGAGCGCCGCGATCAGGCCCTTCACGCGCGTGTCGATTTCCTGGAGACGCGCCGCGTAGCCCTCGCGCTGGCGCAGGCTCGCGGCGAGCCCCCGCTCGCTGAAGCGGTCGACCTTCTTCAGGAACGCGCTGTAAGCGCCGCCGGCGAAGCGCGGCGAGCTCTCGTAGACGATGCCGAGAGTCAGCAGCTCCGGCGACTCGAACTCCGCGGCGAATTGCGACTCGCCGTCGCGGCCGCGGCTGGCGGCGAGACTGCGCGCCATGCGGATCACCTCGAGGCTGCGGTCCTTGAGGTTGTGGGCTTTCTCGGTGTTGAGCGCGAGGATGCGGTAGGCGAGCGCTGCGTCCGGAGAGACGAGCGCGGTGATCTGCCTCATGCCGAGCACCTTGGCGGCCGCGAGGCGATGCCGTCCATTCGGCGTCCACAGCTGCCCGTCGGCGCCGCGCACCACGATGATCGGATCGAGGAACGCCTGCGTCTCGTCGATCTTCTGCGCCAGGCGCTTGGCGTGCGTCGGCGACAGGTCGCGCTGGAAGGGCGTCGGCTGCACGGCAGCGAGCGGCAGGCTGGCGAGCATGAGGGTGCGGCCGCCGAGCGGCTCGTGGTAGGCCCCGAGAGGTGCGCCGCCCGCCGCGCGCACCAGCGCCGCGAGTGGCGCGAGTGTCGGATCCTCGAGCGAGGCCATCACTGCGGCGGCGTCGAGCCCGCGCGCCTCGTCGCGCGGCGCCAGACGCCCGCGGCGGCGGGCCGGTGCACGGCGGGCGCCGGCCGCCGCTGCGCTCTTGCGTGTCGGCATGGGAGGTTCCTCGTCGCGAAGGATCCGTGTGCGAGAATGACCGATTGTCTGGAATGTTGCCATGAATCTCGTCACGCACGCAGTGGACACGGCGCGCCGCCTGCCGGCGCAGCGCATCGATGCCGCGGGTCACGCGCACGTCGACAGCAAAGCGGTGCTGGCGCTTGCGCTGCCGCTCATGGCCAACAGCGCGGTGCAGATCGTGCTCAATCTCACCGACATGTGGTTCATCGGCCGCATTTCGACCAAGGCGCTGGCGGCGGTCGGCGCGGTGCAGTGGCTGGTGGTGGTCGCGGTGCTGGTGTTGGGAGGCGCGGGTACCGCAGTGCAGACCCTCGTGGCCCAGGCCTACGGCGCGCGGCGCTATCGTCGCGCGAGCCAGGCCACCTGGACCGCGCTCTGGGCGACGCTGTGCGCGCTGCCGCTGTTCGTGCTGGCGGGCGCGGCCCACCACTCGCTGTTCGCGCCCTTCGGCTTCGATCCCGAGGTCGAGCGCCTGGTCGGCGCCTTCTGGTTTCCACGGCTGGGCGGAGCCGCGACGGGTGCGGCGCTCTGGGCCATGCTCGGGTTCTTCAACGGCACCGGGCGACCGCGCCTCACGCTGCTCATCACCGCAGTGACGACGATCGCCAACGCGCTGCTGAACCAGCTGTTCATCTTCCGCTTCGGCTTCGGTCTCGCCGGCTGCGCCTGGGCCACCAACACCGCGCAGCTCATCGGTGTCGGGCTCGCTCTCGCGATCTTCCTGGACGCTCATTACCGGCACTACTACCGCTCGCACCTGACCTGGCGGCCGCACCCGGGAAGGGTGCTCGAGCAGCTCAAGCTCGGCGTGCCGATGGGCCTGCTGCCGTCGGCCGATCTGCTCGGGTATGCGATCTTCCAGATGATGCAGACCCGGCTCGGGACGGTGGGAGGCGCCGCGACGCAGATCGCCACGATCCTCACCTCGATCGCGTACATGCCCGGCTACGGCATCGGCAGCGCCGGCACGACCCTCGTCGGACAGTCGATCGGCGCGGGCGCGCGCGATTGGGCGCTCACGGTCGGCAACCGGGTCATCCTGCTCGCGGCGCTCTACATGGGAGCCATCGGCGTAGTGATCGCGCTCGCGGGGCCGTGGATCCTGCCGCTGTTCGCCGGCGCACACGATGCCGATTCGGCCGCGGCCGTCGTGCTCGGGACGCAGCTCCTGTGGCTCGCCGCGGGCTACCAGTTCTTCGACGGACTCAATCTCGGCAGCAGCCTGTGTCTGCGCGGGGCAGGCGACGTGCGCGTGCCGGCGGCTTTGGTGCTGCCGGTGTCGTTGCTGATGTTCGTGCCGCTGGCGCACGCCTTCACATTCGCGCCCGGCGACGGCTGGGTGCATTTCCTGCCGCAGTTCGGCTGGGGCGCGGTCGGCGGCTGGGTGGCCGTCCTCATCTATGTCATGGTGCTCGGGTCGACGCTCTACCTGCGCTGGCGCTCGCGCGCCTGGCAGGCGATCCGCATCTGAGAGCCACGGGGAGGACGCATGTTCATCACGCTGAAGTCCGTGCTGCGGAATCTCGTGCTCCCGCCAGCGGGGCCGCTGCTTCTTGCCGGTCTGGGTCTGTGGTTGCTCGCGCGCCGCCGCCGCGGCGAGCCTGGCAGAAAAGGCGCCTGGGCTCTCGTTTGCGCCGCCCTTGCGACGCTCTGGCTGCTGTCGCTGCCGGTGATCGGTAATGGGTTGTCGCATCTGGCGCAGCGCTACCCTCCGCTCGACCTCACCCGTCCAGTGCGCGCCGAGGCCGTCGTGATTCTGGGCGGCGGATACGTCCGCGACGCGCCCGAATACGGCGGACCCGCGGCCGGATTCGTGCTGCTCGAACGCCTGACCTATGGGGCGTATCTCGCGCACCGGACCGGGCTGCCCGTGCTGGTCTCGGGTAACGGCTTCGAGGCGCTCGCGATGCAGGCCACTCTATGGCGCGATTTCGGGATCCGCGCACGCTGGGTCGAGGGTGAGTCGCGCGATACCTTCCAGAATGCGCAATTCTCGGCGAAGCTGCTGCGAGCGGACGGAGTCTCGCGCGTGGCACTGGTCACGAGTGCCGACCACGAGTGGCGCGCGGCGCACGAGTTCATGAGCGCAGGCCTCGCCGTCGATCCCGCGCCGGTGCACGTGTGGTCGCCCAGCCCGAACCACCTCGATGACTACCTGCCGGACTCGGTCGGGTTGTACAAATCGAGGGAAGCGATATACGAGATCGTCGGCGACTGGGTGCGACGATTGCTCGCCGTGACGCACCTGCGCACGCAAAGTGCCTGACCTCCCCGTCACGGTCTTTCGCTCGCGGCGGCGCCGCGCCTGCGAGGATCGCCTGCTGGTGCTGCTGGCGGTGGGCGTGTCGGCGGAACTCGTGCCCGGCGCGGGCGAGTTCCTCGTGCAGGTGGATCCGCAGGATGCCGCCTGCGCCGCGCGCCATCTCGCCCAGTACGAGTCGGAAAACCGGGCGCCCGCGCCGCCGCCCCCGCCGCCGCGGCTCCATCCGTTCGCCTGGGTCGGATGCATCCTGTATGTCGTGACGCTGCTCGGCGTCGCCTATGCGGTCGGCAACGGGCTGGTGCGGCTCGATGCCTTCGATCTCGGCGCGCTGGTCTGCGGTCGCGTGCAGGCCGGCGAATGGTGGCGCGCCTGGACCGCACTCACGCTGCATCTCGATGGCCCGCACCTCGCGGCCAACCTGGCAGCCGGAGTCTGGTTCGGCTATCTCGCCGGACGGCAGCTCGGTGTCGGAACCGCCTGGTTTCTGATCGTGACCGGCGCGGGGCTCGCGAATCTCGCCGAAGGATTGACCGGGCCGCCCGATCACAGCGCCGTCGGTGCCTCAACCGCCGTCTTTACCGCGCTCGGTCTCATGTCCGCCTATTCCTGGCGCGAGCGGGCGCACCTGCCGCAGCACTGGGGCAGGCGCTACGGACCGCTGATCGCGGGGGTGATTCTGCTCGGCTGGACCGGCTCGGCGGGCGAGGGGACCGACCTGGTGGCGCACCTCGCGGGGTTCACCATGGGGGCGCTGCTCGGGGTCGCGGCGGCCACGGGAGTCTCGCGTCGCTCGCTCGCGCGTACCCCGCAGTGGCTGGCCGGGACCGCGGCGCTCGCCGAGATCGCGATCGCGTGGGCGTGGGCGCTGCGGAGCTGAGCTACACAGCCGGCGAATTCAGGCCTTTCCTTTACGGGCCTTCGACCTCGTAGCCACGGCTCCTGAGCGTCGCGAGCGCGCCATGCTCGCCGAGCAGACGGTCCATGGATTGCACCGCCAGGGTGCCGCGGTTGCGCGCCAGGCTGTCCTCGACCACCAGCAGCCAGTCGTCCTGCGCGCGCGCGATGAGATTGCGCACTCGATCAGAGGTCGAGACGGCGGCAATGCACGCGGTGCGATCGTCGGGATGCGGCAGCTGGCGGAGTGTGTCCACGTCGCCGAGCGCCCAGGCGCGGGCGCGCGCCTGCATGGGCCCGAGGTCGGTCTCGAGGCGGGTGACGACTGCGTCGAGGCAGGCAACCTCGGCCGAGAGCGGTGTCGCGCCCACGTCCTTGAGGACGTCCACCGGATCCTCGATCCTGAGCTTGTCCTGCCGGACGCGCACGCCCTGCTCGCGCGCGAGGTTGAGCACGGTTTTCTGCACCTCGTTGCGAAGCGCGAGGCCGGAGGCGTCCAGCACCTTCGTCATGAGCCGCTCGGCGGCGAGCATCGGCCGCAGCTCCTCGAGCCGGCTGTCGTGCGGATCGTAACGGGCGGCGAGAGCCGTGACCCGCGCGTACAGCTCGGGCGGCAGGGTCTGCTTGAGGGGCAGGTGATCGGCGGGCTGCTGCATCCGGCGCCACTGGATGAAGACGCGCAGCGCCGTGAACGGGTTGGCGCCGATGCCGTAGGTCGGCCAGGCGGGCACGACCTCCTGGGACTGCTGCAGCACGGCGCGCACCGCATCGGGCTGCCACTCCATCCTCTTCGGCAGCGGCGTCACCGTTCCGAGGATCCACAGCACGTGATCCCCCCGGCGCACCGTCCACATGCGCGGACCTTCGTGCTTGCCTTCGACGACCACCTCGGCGAGCGGCGCTTCGGCGGCGGGTGCGCCCTGCGGCGGCGCGGCTGCGCCCGCGAGCGGCGTCTGCGCGAGGGTGCCGGGGCCCGTCGCGAGGCAGAGCGCGGCGCTCAGCGCCGCGGGCCGCACTGCCCGCAGAAGCCTGGCTTCAGATGACTCTCTCAAGCTCAGTCGGTCGTGGGCGGTGGCCGCGGAGCTGCGTCCGTGGAGCGATCGTAGACACGCGTCAGGCTCTCGGCCGGGAGCTCCGCGGGGCCGATGTGCAGCTTCTCGATCAGGCGCTGTCCGTCGGGGGAGAGTCCGAAGCTCTCGACGACGGGAGGGCCGAGCTGCGGCTTGACTCTGATGACGTATTCGCGTCCCTCCCAGCCCGAGATCTGGTCCGCCACGCCCATCTCGGAGGAGACGACGCTGTGCGCTCCCGGAGTGAAGCTGCGCACGATCGTGCCGAAGTCGAACACCAGCTCCTGGCTCGACTGGCGCACGGTGAGGTAGTCGCCGCGCGCGATGACAGATGCCAGCGCGTGCATCATGGGCGAGTACTGCAGAGGATCGGGCCGGCGCCCGCCGTGGCCGCCGGCTGGATCGTCGGGAGTGAGCGGCGCATTCCCTTCCGGGGGTTGCGCGCCTCCTGGGCCGCCGCGGCCGCCCGGTCCGCTGCGTGCGGGCTCGTCCCCGGCGGCGCTCATCTGGCGCTCGATGATCTTGCGTGCCTGGTTGCGCATCTTGGCGATCACCTGCTGCGGGTCGTCGCTCGCGGCGTGATCGAGCTTCCAGCTGCCCGCGAGCACCACGCCCGGCGGCGTGTCGGCCTTGGGCCCCCCCGCGCATCCGGCCACAGCCGCCGTCGCGCCGAGCAACAGCCAACCAAGCGCCTTCGACATATTGGCGTATCCTCGCACGATGACCCGCCGCAAGGCCATGGAGCTCGAGGACCTCAAGGGACGCATCGCGCGCCTCGACGCCGACAGCATCGATCGGCTCTACGGACTCGAGCCGGTGTACGAGCCGGGCGCCGAGCGCCACGCGAGCCTCGCGCCCGAGGAGTTCGTCGCGGTTCGCTGTCCCTGGTGCGGCGAGCGCCTGGAGACGCGCGTCGACATGACGGCGGAAGATGCGGCGTACATCGAGGACTGCGAGGTCTGCTGTCGACCCATCGAGTTCAGCATCGAGCGTGCCGACGCCGGCACGCTGCTCGCAGTCGCGGTCAAGCGCCTGGAGTGACCGCGGCTTCGAGGAAGGTGAGCGTGCGCGCGCTCGCATCGAGGCGCACGCGCGCGCCGAGCGGCACCGCCTCGTTCAGCGCGCCGTGCCCGATTGCGAACCCCGCCGCGCACGGCAGCCCCGTGGCCTGCGCGAGCTCGCGCAGCACGTCCGCGGCGCTGTAGTCGGCGTCCTTCTCCTCGCAGCGGGTGAACGTACCGAGCGCGATGCCCCGCGCCTGGCGCAGCACACCCGCCAGCTCGAGTTGGGTCCACATGCGATCGAGCCGATAGGGACGCTCGCCGACGTCCTCGAGCAGCAGGACCGCGCCCGCGAGCGAGGGCAGGTAGGGCGTGCCGAGCAGGCGCGTCACCACCGAGAGATTGCCGCCGAGGAGCGGACCCTCCGCCACACCGGGCACGTAGGTGTCGGCGGCGTAGAGCGGCGCGGCGGGGGAGGCCGATTCGAGCAGCTGGAACAGCCGCTGCCGGCTCTCTTCGGGGAGCAGGCCGAGCTGTGTGAGCACCGGGCCGTGGATGCTCATGACCCCGAGGCTCTGCAGCCACAGGTGCAGGGCGGCGACGTCCGAGAAGCCGACCAGGGGCTTCGGCGTCTGCAGGGCGGCCGGGGAGAGCTGTGCGAGCAGGCGCATCGCGCCGTACCCGCCCCGGGCGCAGAACACTCCGCGGATCGCGGGGTCGAGCAGCGCCTCCTTCAGCTCGGTCAGGCGCCGGCCGTCGGCGCCGGCGAGATAGCGATGCCGCTCGAAGATCGACGGCTGGTAGCGAACGTCGTAGCGGGCGGCGATGAGGGCGAGCCCGGCGTCGAAGGAGGCGCGGTCGAAGGAGCTCGCGGGGGCGATCACCGCCACGCGCGCGCCGGGTGTCAGGCCCCGAGGGGCGCGAAATGCCCGGGTGGTCGTCATGTGTTATACAGCGCCAACCGTGGAACTCTGGCGTGAAGCCCGGGGGCCGTCAATGATCGGGTTTCTGCTGTGGCTGCTGCTGCTGGTCGTATGCTGGCCGCTGGCGCTGCTCGCGCTCCTGCTGTACCCGATCGTGTGGCTGCTGATGCTGCCTTTCAGGCTGGTGGGTCTCGCGGTGGAGGGGGTATTTGAGCTGCTGCGGGCGATCATTCTGCTGCCAGCGCGCGTACTGTCCGGCCGCCGTTGAGGCACTGGGCGCGGCCAACGGAGCGATGTCCGCCAAAATCGCCTGCGGCGACTTTGGCCAATAGACTAAGGGGCGAGCGCCTTCAGGTCGCTGAGCAGCGCCGCACGCCCGCGGTCGAGCTGATCGAGGCGTTGCGCGGCGCTGCGCAGTGCGCTCAGGTTCTGCACCGGAGCTTCGTGCAGACGCCGGTAAGCGTTGCGCGCCGTGAGCCACAGCCGATTCATCCGCGCATAACGCGCGGCCAGCTCGCGGCGCAGGGTAATCACGCCCAACGGAATCGCTTGCATCAGGGTGCCCGTCCCGACCTGCGGACAGCAGGCCGGCGCGTCATGACAGGATTGAGACAATGCTCCCTCACCGCGCGCTATGACGCGCGAAAAATGCGGCCGGCGACAGTGCAGCCGTCACAGTTTGCCTGTGCAGGCGGTGCGTGCGCTCGCCATGAGCCGCGCGTTTCTTAACAGCCCGTTCACAGTGCGCCGGCTGGCGTGGTGACTCGCGAAAGCGACGCCCCGGCACCCAAGCGCGCCTGCGGCGGCACCCCGAGGCCTGAGCAGCGCGGCTGCCTCGGGCTGTGCGAAGTACGGATTGTCAGGACGGCGGCCGCGCAGCAGCTTGGCGAGCGGGCTGTGCGTCCCGCAGCCCGTGTCATGAAAGGCTGACCCCATGGACTATGCCTTCGTGTCGGCGAGCAACAACGGCAGCGCATTCGGCGGCACCTCGTCACCGCCTCCGGCAGCTGCCTCGACCCCGAGGAGAGCGTCGCGGCCGCCGATTGCCAGGCAGCGCGCGTCGCCCGTGCCCGCGCCTTGCCGGAGGCGCGCGTGCGGGCATTGATTGCCGCGCATGGCAAGGGTAGGTTGCTGGGAGTTCTCGGAGAGCCGCGCGTCAACGTCCTTGAGCTCAAACCTGGCACTCGACGCGCTGAAATGACCTGACATGGCCGAAGCCCGGCCGGACCCCGACCAGCTGCTCGAGCGCGTCAAGGCCGAGGAGGAGCGCGAGAAGCGCGGCCGGCTGCGGATCTTCTTCGGTGCCTCGGCCGGCGTCGGCAAGACCTATGCGATGCTCGAGGCGGCCCGCAGCATGCGCGCCTCGGGCACCGACGTCGTGGTCGGCTATATCGAGCCGCACGGGCGGCTCGAGACCGAGCGGCTGCTCGAAGGCCTGCCGCGCCTGCCGGCCCTGCCGGTGAGCTACCGCGGCATCGTTCGACAGGAATTCGATCTCGACGCGGCGCTCGCCCGACACCCCCAGATCCTGCTGGTCGATGAGCTGGCGCACTCCAACCTGGTCGGCGGCGAGCCCGCGCCACGCCACCCCAAGCGCTGGCAGGACATCGAGGAGCTGCTCGCCGCCGGCGTGAGCGTCTGGACCACGGTCAACGTCCAGCATCTCGAGAGCCTGAACGACCTCGTCTACCAGACGACCGGCATCCGCCAGCGCGAGACCCTTCCCGACCACGTGTTCGACGAAGCCGATGACATCGAGCTCATCGACCTGCCGCCCGATGACCTGATCGCGCGCCTGCACGCCGGCAAGGTGTACGTGGCCGGACAGGCGGGCACCGCCATCGAGCGCTTCTTCCGCAAGCAGAATCTCATGGCGCTGCGCGAGATCGCGCTGCGCCGGGTCGCGGACCGGGTCGAAGCCGCCGCGCGCGAGCTGCCGGTGGAGCGCGGCGAGGAGCGCCGCGCCCGTGACCGCGTGCTGGTGGCCGTGGGTCCGGACGAGCAGGCCGAGCAGCTGGTGCGTTCCGGCAAGCGCATCGCGGACGCGCTCGATGCCGAGTGGACGGTAGTGTACGTCGAGACGCCGGCGCTGCTGCGGCTCTCGGACTCGCAGCGCAACCGCCGCATCGACGTGCTGCGCCTGGCCGAGTCGCTCGGCGGCGAGAGTGTCACGCTGGATGGCCCCTCGGCCGCGGACACCCTGGTCGAGTATGCCCAGACGCGGCGCGCTACGCGGGTGATCGTCGGAGCGCCGAAGCGGCGCGGCTGGCGCGCGTGGCTGCGCGCGTCGACCGCGACGGAGCTGGTGCGCCGCGCGCGCGGTTTCGACGTCGTCATGATCGCCGCGGCCGGGCGCGCGCCCGCGGCGCCGCCGCCGCGGCCGGACCCGGACCAGTCGGCCGGCTCCGCGGTGCGCTGGGACCGCTACGCCGCGGCGATCGCCGTCACCGTGCTGTGCACCCTGGTGGCGGCGGCCATGTACCCGCACTTCGACCTCTCCAACCTGGTCATGATCTACCTGCTCGGCGTCACGGTGGCGGGCCTCAAGCTCGGGCGCGGTCCATCGGCGCTCACCGCGGTGCTCAACGTCGCTGCCTTCGACTTTTTCTTCGTGCCGCCGCGTTACTCGTTTGCGGTTTCGGACGCGCAGTATCTCGTGACCTTCGGCGCCATGGTGACCATCGCGCTGGTGATCGCGACTCTCACCGCGAGCGTGCGCCAGCAGACCCGGGTGGCCGGAGCTCGCGAGCGGCGTACGGCGCTGCTCTATGCCATGAGCCGCGAGCTGTCGGTCACGCGCGGCATCACTCACATGGCGCGCGTGGCCGTGCGTCATGTCGCCGAGGTTTTCGAGTGCCGCGCGACGGTGCTGCTGCCGGATGCGGAGGGGAAGCTGCACTACCCTGCGGAGGCGCCGCTCGACGCCTCGTTCCGCGGCGCGGACCTCGCGGTCGCCCAGTGGGTCGCCGACCACGGCCGCCGCGCCGGGCTCGGCTCCGACACGCTGCCGGCGGCGCGCGGTCTGTACGTGCCGCTCGGCGACGAGCGGCGCACGGTCGGGGTGCTGGCGGTGCTTCCCGATAAGGCTCGCCGCGTGCTGCTGCCGGAGCAGAGCCACCTGCTCGAGACCTTCGCCGGTCAGATTGCCGTCGCCATCGAGCGCGCGCAGCTCGCCGAGATAGCCGTGCAGTCGAGCCTGGCTGCCGAGCGCGAGACGCTGCGCAACACGCTGCTGTCCTCGATCTCGCACGATCTGCGCACCCCGCTCGCCGTGATGGCCGGCGCCGGCAGCGCGCTCGCTCAGCACGGGGCGACGCTCGATGAGGCGACGCGCCTCCAGCTGGCGCGCTCCATCGAGACCACGGCGCGCGAGATGTCGGAGCTCGTCTCCAACGTGCTCGACCTGGTGCGTCTCGAGTCGGGGCAGGTGGCGCTGCGGCGCGACTGGCAGACCCTCGACGACCTGGTGGGCAGCGCGCTGACACGCTACCGGGAGCGTCTGGCGGGTCACCTGGTCGAGACGCGCCTGCCGCACGATCTGCCGCCGGTATGGGTCGATGCCACGCTCATCGTGCAGCTGCTCGCCAACCTGTTCGACAACATCGCCAAGTACACCCCGGCCGGCACGCGCGTGTCGGTCTCGGCGGTACCGGCGGGCGACTTCGTGCAGGTTGCCGTCGAGGACGACGGGCCAGGGCTGCCCGCCGGTGATCCGGCGCGCCTGTTCGATAAGTTCCAGCGGGGCAGCGGCGAGGGAGCCGTGGTCGGCGTCGGGTTGGGACTCGCGATCGCGCAGGCGATCGTGCGTGCGCACGGCGGCGAGATCGAGGCCCAGCGGCGCGAGGGCGGCGGCGCGCGCCTGGTGTTCACGCTGCCGGCGACCGAGAGCGGCACGGAAGCGGAGGCCGCGGCACCGGCGCTGGCGCGCGCGCGGCCGCCATGACCGAGGCGATGCACCAGGTGCTGGTGATCGAGGACGAGCCGGGCATCCGCGCCGTGCTGCGCGTGCTGCTCACCGCCGAAGGCTACCGCTGCATCGAGGCCGACACCGCGCTGCGCGCCGAGATCGAGGCGCGCAGTCACAAGCCGGATCTGCTGCTCGTCGATCTCGGTCTCCCCGACGGCGACGGCCTCACGGTGATCCGCCGGGTGCGAGCCTGGTCGACGGTGCCGATCGTGGTGCTGTCGGCGCGCACCATGGAGGAGCAGAAGGTGGCGGCGCTGGATGCCGGCGCGGACGACTACATCGTCAAGCCCTTCAGTGCCCCGGAGCTGCTGGCGCGGCTGCGCGCCGCGTTGCGGCGCGTGACGCACGCCGCACCGTCGGCGGTGCTCGGGTTCGGGCCGGTGCACGTCGACCTCGCGCGGCGCGAGGCGCACGGTGCGGACGGGGAGATCCACCTGACACCGCTCGAGTACCGCGTACTCGGCTGCCTCGCGCAGCAGCTCGGCTCGATCGTCATGCAGCGTCAGCTCATCCGCGAGGTGTGGGGGCCGGGACGCGAGGGCGACTCACGCAGCCTGCGGGTGTGCATCAAGAACCTGCGCGCCAAGCTCGAGCCCGACCCGCGCCAGCCGCGCTATCTGATCACGGAAACCGGAGTCGGCTACCGTCTGCGCGCCGACGAGGAAGCGTCGGCCTGAGGGACTGAAGGCGCCCACCCGAAGCGGTGGTCCAGGCTCGCCGCGATTGCCGCTGGCGGCCCGGCGGGGCATCCTAGAGTTGCAGGGATATATCGATAAAGCGACAGTCCCGTGGTCGGGGGTGGGGCGATGAGCAGCAACGACGTGGTAGTCGAGGCCTGGAATACCGTCCTGTACGACAAGTTCGTGCGCTTCAAGCACCTGCTCGTTGCCGGGCTCGCCGGCCACAGCGACGAGGTTCTGAGGCGCAATACCTATGCCGCCGGAGCCAGGGTCCTCGATGTGGGCTGCGGTTTCGGCGACAGCACCATCCGCATCGCGCAAATGGTCGGGCCGGGCGGCGAGGCGCTGGGCGTGGACTGCGCCGAGAATTTCGTGCGCGCGGCGCAGCGCGCAGCGGCCGAGGCTGGCGTGTCCAACGCACGTTTCTTCACGGCCGACGTGCAGAGCGACGATCTGCGCGGGCCCTATGACGGCGCGTTCGCACGCTTTGGGACGATGTTCTTCATGATGCCCGGTGTCGCTCTGAGGAATATCCGCGCCGCGCTGAAGCCGGGCGGCGTGCTGACCCAGATCGTCTGGCGCAAACGGGAGGACAATCCCTGGCTCCACGACGCCGAGCTCAAAGTGCGGGAGATCGTGCCCGTCGTATCGCATGAGGATACCGACCAGGTGCATTGCGGGCCGGGTCCTTTCTCGATGTCAGGTCCCGACCTGGTGAGCTCGATGCTGGTGAGCGCGGGCTACACGGGCGTCACTTTCGAAAGGTTCGACACGGATATCTGCATCGGCCGCGACCTCGAGGATGCGATCGAGTTCGCCATGGCGCTCGGACCTGCGGGCGAGATCATGCGCCTCGCGGGCGAGGAAGGCGCGCGGCTCAAGCCCACCGTGGCAGCCGCACTGCGCCACACCCTGGCGCGCTATGTGCGCGCCGATGGCGTGTGGGCGCCCTCGAGCACGTGGTTCATCACGGCCCGGCGGCCGCTTTAGCATCTGCTGGCAGACAAGGTAAAGGCAGCGCCGGCCGCTGCCGGCGCCACTGCGCCAGCGGCGCCGCGCGCCTGGCAGTCAGGTGAGCGAGACGACCAGCTTGGCCGAATGGCTGCGCCAGTTGATCGGAATGATGAAGGAGCGCAGCCCGGGCTTCTGCGGCAGCTCGGGCTTCTCGCCCGACAGCACCGAAGGCACTGAGATCACGAACTCGCGGCCGAAGTCGCGGCGTGCGTTGCCGGAGATGGTGTTGGCGACCTCGCCCACCAGGTCACGCATGGTTTCGTGGCTGAAGTCGTTCTCCTGCATCTTCATGAGCAGCACGGTCAGCATTGCCTTGGGGGCGGTGAAGAACACGACGCCCTCGCGCTTGCCGGAGATGGTGATGACGCCGGTGTACTCGTGCACCGCCGGCGTGCCTTCCAGGAGGTAAGGGGAGCCGATCGAGGCGGCCTGCTGGGCCGCTACCTCGAAGAAGTTCGTCGTCCCCTCGACGAAAGTCTTTAGCTCCTGCTCGTGCAACATCAGCGCATCAACTCCGCGAATGCCTCGTTCAGCTGCCGGTCGGTGAACGGCTTGTTGAGAAACCCGTTGGCCCCCTTCTCCATCGCCTCGACGGCGGTCGCCTTGTCGGCGAGCGCCGAGATCACCAGGATGCGTACCTCGGGCTTCAGCGCCACCAGTTGACCGATGCACTCGATGCCGTCCATGCGCGGCATGGTCAGGTCCATGGTGACCACGTCGGGGTCGGTACGCTTGAAGAGCTCGATCGCCTCGACGCCGTTGCCGGCCGTGCCGACCAGCTGCAGCTCCTCGAACTGCTGCGAGCGCTCGATGCGCCGGCGCATGATGTTCGAGTCGTCGACGATCATCAGCTTCATCGGGCGTCTGGCATTCACGGCGCGAGCCTCACGCGACCGCGCTGCTGCTGGCGTGTCTGGCCGGCAGCGAGATCTTGAAGCGCGTGTACTTGCCGGGATGCGTGCTGACACCGATCTTGCCGCCGAGCGCGTAGACGCTGCGCGCCACCACGTCCATGCCGACACCGCGGCCGGCATCCATCGACACCTCGTCCTGGGTCGAGAAGCCGGGGCGGAAGATCAGGGCCATGGCCGTGCGCGTGTCCATCGCAGCCGCCTCGTCCTCGGTGATGAGCTGCTGGCGCACCGCCGCGGCCTTGAGCGTATCGGGCGCAATTCCGGCGCCGTCGTCCTCGAACACGAGGTCGAAACCCTCGGCCGAGCGCTGGAACGCCACGCTGACGACGCCGACGTCCTGCTTGGTGAGCGCGCGCCGCACTTCCGGCGACTCGATGCCGTGCACCGCGGAGTTGCGCAGCATCTGGATCAGGCAGTCCTTGATCGTGGCCACGTAGGGCGCCGGCACGTCGCCGAGCCCCGCGATCTTCAGGCGAAAGCGCTTGCCGTGATCCTGAGCGAGGCGCTCGGCGAGGCCGTGCAGCGTCGGCGCCAGGTCCTCGGCGCGCCGGGCAAAGTGCGGGCGCGAGGGGCTCTGCGGCGCAGCCGCGGGGGCCGGCGCGGGCGCCGGCTCCGGCGCTGCCGGCGGGGGCGGGGGCGGCGTCACCGCGGGCCGCGCGGTGAAGGTCGTGGTGGCGCTGGCGGCAGTCACGGCACCCTCCTTGAGCGCCGTGAGGCGTCCGGCCATCTCGCGCACCGAGCGCAGGTGCGCGAGCAGCTCGTCGAGCTTCAGCACCATCGGCAGGAAGTCGTTGCCCGAGAGCTCGGCCTTCTTCTTCAGCTCGCTGACGATGTCCTCGAGCGAATGGACGCGGGCGGCGATGCTCGACAGGCTGAGCGCCGAGGCCTCGCCCTTGATCGAGTGCAGCTCGCGGAACAGGCCGGAGAGCTTCTTGCGGAACTCGGCGTCGGTGCGCGCCGGCTCCTTCAGGATGGTGTTGACGAGCTTCAGTCCCGTCTCCGCCCCGTCGAGGAACGACACCAGCTGCAGCGGATCGATGTGCATCATCGCCAGCATCATGTCGACCTGCGCGTTGGCGTTGTCCTGCGACTCCTGCAGCTCGCGCGCCAGCAGCACGCTGGAGGTGATGTCGCCGACCGAGCACAGCACGTGCTTGATGCCGGTCGGTCCCATGACGCGGTGGAAGTCGAACTGCAGGTAGCGCGTCTCGCGGCCGCCGTGCCCGTTGTCCATGTTGATCTCGAGCTGGCCCAGCGGGTTGATGCTCTTCATCAGGTTCTCGTGGGCACGCTCACCCCACAGGAGCTTGATGTATTTGGTGGCCGTGGCGAGCGTCGCCGCCGGCACCAGGTCCGCGAGCAGCTCTTCGAAGGAAAGTCCGGCGAAGTCGTCGCGCCCGAACATGCGCGTCAGGGCCTCGGACCACACCGAGCCGATGCGGTAGTCGGCATCCAGCAGGAAAAAGCCTTCGCGCACCGTCTTGAGAATGTCGCGCGTCTGCTCCTGCGCTTCGCGGGCCACGCGCTCGTGGCGCGAGCGGGTGAACTGGAACCAGGCGGCCGCCGCCGCCAGCACCAGCGCGGCCAGCACGCCGATCGAGAGCATCGCGCGCAGCCGCGCGGCGGCATCCGAGGCGTCGCGCTGCAGCGAGGTGGCGAGCGTCGCGAGCTGTCCCTGCAGGACCTTGGCGTTGTCGGTCGAGAACAGCTGCGCCCGCTTCACCTCGGCGTAGTGTTGCCGTCCCTCGCGCGACAGGGAGCTCCCCGAGCTGTCGGAGTCGATGTACGGCTGCCCGTTGAAGGACACCACCGGCTCGATCACCGGGCCGTATTCGTGCCACAGCTGCAGTGCACGGGCGAGCTCGGGCGAGTTGACGGCGCCGGCGGCGTTGAGCTCCTTCAGCTGCCGGTCGAAGCGCCGCACCGTGCCCTGCAGGTCCTCGAGCGCCTTGCCGGAGTAGGCGCGCGCCTCGAGGCGGTCGCGCAGCGAGGTGAGCTGCTGGGTGATGTCGTCGGGGTAGTTCTGCAGGGCGCTCGCCGTCTGCAGCGCGGTGATGTTGCCGCGCATCTGCGTGGCGATGCGGAAGCCGACGAACAGCACCGCACCCATGACGAGCGTCAGCACCGTGCCGATGCCGGCGGTGACGAGTTGGCGACGGCGGTCGATGCCGCTCGGAGTCATCGGATCTTCTCCTGCTACCGCTGCGGCAGCTCGAAACGCACCAGCGTACGGGTGGGCACCGCGACTGCGACGCCGTTGACGATCACCGGGGCGTACTTCCAGCGCTTTACGGCGCTCACCGCGGCGCGATCGAACACGCCGGCCGGCGTCGACTGCACTACCTGCACATCGCTCGTGGCGCCCTTGGTGTCCACGGTGAAGGACAGCAGCACGCTGCCCGACACGCCCTTGCTCAGCGCGTTCTGCGGATAGTCGGGAGGGACGGTCTTCAGCGGCTTGAGGCTCGCGGCGAGCGTGGCCGGATCGGCGCTTGCGCCCCCCTTGGGCGCGGCGAGCTGCTGCACGGCCTGCAGGTCCTTGGGATCCGCGCCGAAGCGGCGCGCGGCGGCGAGGTCCTGCTCGGCGCTCTTGCCGGCCTGCGCGCTCGCGCGGGCCCGGTCGAGGAGCCTGGCCGCCAGATCGCGGCTCGCCGGGGCGAGGGCGGCGTTCTCCGGGTCGGCCGTCTGCAGCTGCGTCAGGTACCAGGCGGCGCTGTCCTGGGCGGGATCGGTGAGGCGGCCATCGCGCACGCGCTCGCGGGCCAGCTGCGCCAGGCGGTCGCCCTCGGCGTGGGCGGCCTTGGCCTGCGCGCCGGCGAGGTCGTGCTGGAATGCGCTGATGTCGGCGGCCGACATACCGGCGGCGCGCGCCTCGTTGAGCCAGCGGTCCGACTCGGCGCCGTTGTGAGCGAGCGCCGCCTCGCGCGCCTTGCGCAGGTAGGCGCCGGCGAGATCGTGCTCGGCGCGCTGCGTGGCGGGATTCGACGGATAAGCCGCGACGAGCTGCCGCACGTAGTACTTGGCGCTGTCGTCGGCGGGGTCGAGGAGCCTGCCGTCGTGAATGCGGTCGGCCACGAGGCCCGCGAGGCTGTGCAACTTGACATCGTCCTGGCGGCGGGCGAGCTCGGCGCGCCATTTGGTGGCCTGCTCGGCCGGCAGGGCGCCGGACTGCTGCGCCTGGCGGAGCAGCGCCGCCGCATGCTCCAGGTTGCCGTCGGCGACCGCGCGGGTGATCTGGGCATTGGCGAGGCGTGCGGCGAGGTCGGCGACGCGTGCATCGTCGGGCGCTGCGGCCCTGAAGTTGGCGAGGCTCTGCGCCGCCTCCTCGAGCCGGCCGCCGCTCAGCGACTCATCGAAGCGGCTGGCGATCACACCGGCGACGCGCTGCAGACCATCGCGCGCCTCGCCGTTGGCAGGGTTGGCCGCGACGGCCGAGCGGTAATAGAGCAGCGCATTGTCGCCGGCGGGCTCGGTATAGCGCCGCTCGCGCATGGCGAGACGGGCCTTCTCCAGCAGCTCATCCACCTTGCCGTGAACGATCGAGAGATCTGCGCTCGGCGCCGCCGCCAGCGGGGCGGCTTCCGGAGCCGCGGCTTCCGGCGCTGCGGCGCCGGTGCTGGTCGGGACGGGCGCGTGGGACACGGACGGCGCCGGGCTGGGCGCGCCATGACCGCGAGTGAAGAACCATGCCCCGGCAGCGACCGCCGCCGCGGCCGCGATAGCCCCGGCGGCGAGGAGCAGGCGGCCCTTGCCGCCGCTCATACCGGGAACCTGCAGGGCGGCGGCCGTGCGGGTCGACTCCACCTCGGAGTCGATGGCCGGCTCAGGGGCCGGCCTCTGCAGCGGCGGTGCGTGTGCCGCGCTCGCGGCCTTCCTTCTGGCGGTCGCCTCCTCGATCACCCCGGCGAAGACCGCGTGGGTCTTGCGCGCGTCGATCGGCGAGGACGGCAGGACGGCGAACACCTTGGAGCCCTTGACCGCGGCGGCCACCTGCTTCTCGAGCGCCGCGCCGGCGAACACCAGGATGACCGCGTGCGGCGCGCGGCTCTGCGCCGCCTCCACCGCGAGGCGAACCTCGGCGGCCTGCAGCGCATCGACGATCAGCACCTGGCCCCGCCGGGAGTGGGCGGTCAGGCTCTCGACCGCGGCCGCGACCGAGTCCACCGGTCGGATCGACGCCTCTCCGGCGAGCGCCTGGCCGAGCTCGAGCAGAAACTCGTCGCGGGTAGTGATGGCAGTGACGTCGACGGCAGGTTGCGCCGGCGCGCCGGCGGTGCCTGCGGGCGCAGCGGTACTACGCGGTGATCTGGATGCTGCACTGGCCACGTGGCGTCTCTCCAACCTTATTTGCGTTCACGGACGAAGCTAAAGAATCCCCTCCGTCCGTGAAGTGAGGCCCGCGGGGGGGTCAAATCCGCAGCGCGCAACTCCTCGCCCGTAGGAGGATATGTAGCGTGCACGCAGGCGCAGTGCGTCAGTTCACAATAACGACAGGGCACGTCGGGGGCCGGCGACGGGATGGCCAAAGTCTGAAGTACCGCTCGCTTCACGCGCCGTGGCGGTCGCTGCACGGGCGCCGCAAGCCGCGGCGGCGCCCGGCGCGCACTACCCTCGGCTGCGTGGCGCCGCTCGACGGCGCACCGCTTCGGCGCGCGCCCGGCGCGCATGCACCGTCACGGGGCAGCGGCGCGCTTTGCAATCAGCCACTTAAGGTGCCGCTCTGCCGACTGCGCGGGCGGCGCGCCCGCCCCGGTGGCGCCGCGGCCCTCTGGCGTGAACAATCCGTTGCTGTGACACTCTTAACGTAATCAGGGTACGAGGATCGGAAGGCCGTCACTTTTTGCGGGATACGTTGGGACTAAGTTAAGAGTCAAGCGGATCGGCCGGCGTCTGCCGGCATCCAGGGATCGGTGGTGCTGAGCTCAACGGAGGGTAAGGACGATGCGACCACTCGGAGCTGACGCGGATTCCCGCGGCACGAACGCCACGTTCATCGACACCCTGAGTTCCTTCAGCCGGCTGCATCGCGCGCAGCGCTGGGAAGGCACTTTCGGGGACTTCCTCGCCAACATTCTGCCGACGAGCCCGAGCGCGCTGGCGCGCTCGAGCCACGAATACATCTGGGACATGCTGCGCTGGCACGGCCGCGCCGCCGCTCCCGATGCCGCCGAGAACGTGCGCGCACGCGAGCTGTTCAAACACGAGCTGTTCGGCATCGACGAGCCGCTGTCGCGGGTGGTCGATTACTTCAAGGCCGCGGCCGCGGGCTCGGACGTCGGCCGGCGGCTGCTGCTGATGCTCGGGCCGCCGTCCGGCGGCAAGTCGACGGTCGCGATACTGATCAAGCGCGGGCTCGAGGAGTACAGCCGCACCGACGAGGGCGCGCTCTACGCGATCCGCGGCTCACCGCTGCGCGAGAACCCGCTCAACCTCATTCCGACCAGCCTGCGCGCCGAGTTCCGCGAGCGCTACGGTATCAACGTGCAGGGAGAGCTCTCACCCTGGGCGCGCGACTTCGTCGAGCGCGAGTTCGAGGGCGACTTCGTGCGCGTGCCGGTCGAGCGTGTGTTCCTCGCCGAGGCCTCGCGCGTCGGCATCGGCACCTACGCGCCGCACGACCCGACCACCGCCGACATCGCCGACCTGGTCGGCTCGGTGGATCTCGCCAAGGTCGCGCAGATCGGCGACGAGGGCGACCCGCGCGCCTGGTCGTGGTCGGGAGCGGTGTACGCCGCCAGCCGCGGCGTGCTCGAGATGATCGAGATCCTGAAGGTCAAGCGCGAGTTCCTCTACCTGCTGCTCACCCTCACGCAGGAGAAGAACGTCAAGGTGTCGCGCTTCCCGCTGATCCACCTCGACGAGACCATCGTCGCGCACACCAATCTCGCCGAGTTCCACAAGTTCCTGCAGGAAAAAGAGAACGAGGCGCTGCTCGACCGCATGGTGATCATCAAGATCCCCTATGCGCTCTCCTACAACGACGAGTCGCGCATCTACCAGAAGCTCACCTCCGGTGCGCCGGCGTTCCGCAACGTGCACCTCGACCCGCACGTGCTGAATCTGGCCGCCGTGTTCGCCATCCTCACGCGCCTGGTGAAGCCGGAGCGCGAGGGGCTCGACGTCGCCAAGAAGCTGCGGCTCTATGCCGGCGAGGCGGTCGAGGGCATGCCCGAGACCGAGGCCGCGCGGCTGCGCGCCGAAGTACCCGACGAGGGCCTGACGGGCGTCAGCCCGCGCTTTGTCATCAACGCGATCTCGAACGCCATCACCCGCGGCAATACCCACAGTCTCACCAGCATGGAGTTGCTGCTCGCGCTCAAGGACTCGATCGAGAGCGACGCGCGCATGGACGCCAAGCAGAAGAAAGCCTGGATCGACCACCTGGTCACGGCGCGCAAGGAGTTCTACAACCGCTGGGTCAAGGAGGACGTGCACCGCGCGATGTTCGCGTCCTTCGAGGACGAGGCGCAGCAGCTGCTCGAGAAATATCTCGACGAGGTCGAGGCCTCGCTCGATCACCGCCAGGTGAGCGACCCGATCACCGGCGAGACGCGCGCGGCGGATGAGCGCTTCCTGCGCTCGGTCGAGGAGAAGATCAAGGTATCGGACTCCGGCAAGCTGTCGTTCCGCCAGGAAGTGGTGCGCAAGGCCATGGTGGCGTTCAAGGCCGGGGAGAAGTTCAAGCTGGCGAGCCACGCGCGCATGCGCGAGGCCATCGAGCAATATCTGTTCGAGGAGCGCCGCGACGTGCTGCGTCTCGTGACCTCGACGGCGCGCCCGGACGAGGAGGCGCGTCAGAAGATCTCCGTGGTACAGGAGCGCCTGGTGAAGGAGTACGGCTACGACGAGCACAGCGCCAAGGAAGCCCTTTCTTATGTGACGACGCTGCTCGCGCAGGAGTAGCGCGGTCGGTAAAAAAGGAGTACCAGTACTGCCATGGACGAGGAGGGCGGTAACCGCGGCGGACAGTCGCCCCTCAGTGCCGCAAAGTGGTACGAGCTGTTCTCGCGTGGCGCCCGCGACTGGCTGCGCCACGACGAGAAGGTGCGCGAGGCGGTGCGCGCCAATCTGCCCGAGATCATCGCCGGCGGCGAAGTCATCAACGACGGCGCGCGCACCGTGCGCGTGCCGGTGCGCATGCTCGAGCACTACCACTTCCGTCTGCGGCGCCCCGAGGAAGCCCAGGGCGCCGGCCAGGGCAAGGCCAAGCCCGGAGATGTGTTCTCCGATCCCTCGAAGCAGCAGGGACCCGGGGAGAAGGGTGCCGGCGGGCGCGACGAGGGCGAGATGCAGCTGCTGCTCGAGTTCAAGGTCGACGACATCGTCGACTGGCTGTGGGAGGAGATGCAGCTGCCGAATCTCAAGGCGCGCGTCGGACCCTCCGACGAGACCGACTGGACGCGCGAGGGCTGGGACCGCCGCGGCGCGCGCTCGCGGCTCGACCGGCGCCGCTCCTTCAAGGAGCTGGTGAAGCGCCGCGGCGCGCCGGGAGCGACCCCCACCTTCACCGACGAGGACCTGCGCTTCCGCCAGCTGGCGCGGCGCAAGCAGCCGGCGATCCACGCGGTGGTGTTCTTCATGCTGGATGTCTCGGGCAGCATGTCCGACCGCGACCGCAAGCTCGCCAAGACATTCTTCTTCTGGGTGGTGCAGGGCCTGCGGCGCGAGTATCGCTCGCTGGAGACGGTGTTCGTGGCGCATACCACCGAGGCCTGGGAGTTCAACGAGCCGGAGTTCTTCCAGGTCTCGGGCACCGGCGGCACGGTCGCCTCCACCGGCCTGCTCAAGGTGCGCGAGATCATCGATGCGCGCTACAACCCCGGGCGCTGCAACCTCTATCTCTTCTACGCCTCCGACGGCGACAACTCGGTGAGCGACGCGGCGGAGGCGCGCGCGGCGCTCGCCTCGGTGGCGGCCGATACCTGTTTCACCGGCTACGTGGAGGTGTCCTCGGGGCTGTCGCGTCAGCTCGCCACCGAGACCGGGAAGCTGTTCGCCGAGCTGTCCGGCGCCGGATGCGCCGCCGGCAGCTACGCGCTCAACGATTTCGACGACGTGTGGGGCGCGGTGCGGCACTTCTTCTCGGCCGAAGCCCAGGCCCCGCAGGGTCCATGAGCGCGGACTGGCGCGACTACGTACGGCGGATCGAGGAGCTGGCCGGCCGCTCGGGGCTCAGCTTTCATCCGGTCGATTTCGAGGCCGTCCCCGACAGCTTCATGATGGAGATCGCGGTCTACGGACTACCGGTGCGCATGCCGCACTGGTCGTTCGGCGTGCGCTACATCTATCAGCTGATCCAGCGACGCATGGGCCATTCGCGCCTGTTCGAGGTGGTCTTTCCGGGCAATCCCGGCCACGCCTACCTCGCCAGCAGCAACGGGCTCGCCGAGAACATCCTGGTGACCGCCCACGTGCTGGGGCACGCGGATTTCTCGCGCAACAACCTGCTGTTCCGCCGCTGTCAGGAGCAGGTGAGCGAGCACATCGTCGAGCACGCCGCCAACCACGCCCGCCAGATCCAGCAGGTCATCGAGACCCAGGGCGCACAGCGCGTCGAGACGGTTCTCGATGCAGCGCTCGCGCTCGAGCAGCACATCGACATCGACCAGGCGCTGCGCCGCGAGCGCTATCCGGAGTACCTCGAGGAGCCGAAGGCTCTGGTGGACGACGGCTTCCGCAAGCGCTTCGCGGCGCTCGATCCGGCCGCCGCCGGCACCGTGGAAGCGAAAAAGCGCGCCCCGGTGCCGCCCCATCCCGAGCGCGACCTGCTGTGGTTCGTCGCCAACTACGCCCCCGAGATGGACAGCTGGGAGCGCGACATCTTTCTCGCGGTGCGAGATGAGTCCTTCTACTTCTATCCGGTGTTCGCCACGCAGATCATGAACGAGGGGTGGGCCTCGTACTGGCATGCGCGCCTGCTGCGCGAGGCGGACTTCATTCCCCAGGAAACTTACGTCGACGCGATCAAATGCCACTCGGATGTCGTGCGCCCCGTCGCGACCGGAGAGCAGGTCGCACTCGCGATCAATCCCTATCATCTCGGATTCACCCTGTGGGAGGAGATCGTCAAGAAGTCCGGCATCGAGGCCGCGCGCCAGATCATGCGCGAGGACGATGATTTCAGCTTC
>DATKLG010000086.1:0-4097 GCA_035542535.1 Steroidobacteraceae bacterium | reverse complement strand
ACCTCAACTCGCGCGCTGGAGAATTCACGGCGGCTATAAGCAACTATCAGCGAGCCGCCGAGCTGAAGCCTGATTTCGCCGACGCTTACGTAGCGATGGCGAATGCATTTGACAGCCTGGGATTGAAACAAGAGGCCCTGGTCAGTTACCGGCGCGCGCTGGCGATCAGGCCGGACTACGCCGAGGTTCATTTCAATATCGGGCTGCTCGCAATGAGTCTGGGCCGTCTGCCGGATGCTGCCGCCAGCCTGCGCAAGGCTACCGAGCTGCGGCCCGACTACGCCGCCGCACACCGCACGCTGGGGGTGGTACTGCGCAACCTGGGCGATGAGAGTGCCGCGGAGACCAGCTTACGCCGTGCCAGCTCGCTGGAGCCCGACTCCCCAGAAACTCTCCACGAGCTGGCAGTGGTGCTGGAGTCGCGCGGCAAGTGCGAGGAGGCAATCGGACTCTTCATGCGCGTGCTCGAGCGTGCCCCGGGCTCGAGCACCAAGACGGCCTTCGCGGCCTGCGCGTCGCACACCACGTTCACGCGGAATGACCGTGTGGTCCGCCTGGCCTTGACCGCTGCCGTCACCGAAGCATGGGCGATGCCCTTCCTGCTTTGCAGGTCGGCGCTCACGATGGTCTTGCTCGACGAGAGGATTGCGGCCTGCGTTCACCGCGCCAACGAATCATGGCCATCACGATTGCCGGCGGCGACCCTGTTTGGCGCGGACGGCTTGGCCGCGCTCGCCGCGGATCCTTTGTTGCATGCGGTGCTGCAATCGGTACCCGTGAGCTCGATTCCATTCGAGCGCTTCCTGACCTGCGCACGCTACGCCGTGCTCGAGATCGCATCGCGCCCGCAGGGGTCACCTGCGGACCTCGCTGCGCAGCCCTTTTTCGCTGCCCTCGCCCGGCAGTGTTTCATCAACGAATACGTGTTTGACTGCCTCGAGGACGAGAAGGCGACGGCCGCCGCGTGCCAGTCGCGATTGCGGGCGCTGCTGGATGCAAACGAGGCCCTGCCGCCCTTGCTGGTACTCGCCGTCGCTGCGTATTCGTCCCTCGACACTCTGCCCGATGCTGGCCGATTACTCGCTGCCACCGCCGATGACGCCATTGGCCCGGTGCTGGACCAGCAAGTTCGCCAACCTCTCGAAGAGCAGAAGCTGCGAGCCACTATCAAACGCCTGACCCCGATCAGCGCCGGCGTCTCCGAAGAGGTCCGCGAGCAATACGAGCAGAATCCCTACCCGCGCTGGGTAATCGCGCCGCGCCAGGAGCAGCCGCGCTTCAACGCCGCATTGCGCCGCTTGCTCCCGTTCGCAACCTTTACTCCGATGTCCGATGACAGCGCGCCTGAAGTGCTGGTAGCCGGCTGCGGCACCGGCCAGCACGCGATCATCGCGGCGCAGCGCTTCGCCGGTACCCGTGTGCTGGCGATCGACCTCAGCCTCAGCAGCCTCAGCTACGCGATGCGCAAGACTCGGGAAATGCGCATCGCGAATATCGAATTTGCCCAAGCCGATATTCTCCGACTCGGCGAGATCGAGCGCCGCTTCGACATCATCGAATCCGTCGGAGTGCTGCACCACCTCCGTGATCCTTTCGCCGGGTGGCGGGTCCTGCTGTCCCTGTTGCGGCCCGGTGGCTTCATGACACTCGGTTTCTACAGCGAGATTGGCCGCGAGCATTTGGCTGGCGCGCGCGAGCTCATTGCTGCACGCGGCTATGCCAGCACCCCCGAGGATATCCGCCACTTCCGCCAGGAGATCCTGATGAGCGCCGCCGGCGACGACCTGCAGCAGCTGGTCGACACCCAGGACTTCTATTCGACCAGTGAATGTCGTGATCTGGTGTTCCACGTGCAGGAGCACCGCCTGACGCTCGGTCAGATCGAATCATTCCTCGGCGAATGCGGACTGCAGTTCATCGGCTTCGAATTGGATCCGCAGGTGCTGAGGCAATACCGCGCCCGCTTCAGAGACGATCCGGCGGCAACCAACCTCAGCAACTGGGCGCGCTTCGAGGCGGATAACCCGCACACATTCGCTCAGATGTACGAATTCTGGATTCAGAAGCCGCCGCTGCCAGCGGCCACATAGACTTTGAACGACTCGCAGTTACAGCACACGCCGATGATGCAGCAGTACCTGCGCATCAAGGCCGAGCATCCGGACACCCTGCTCTTCTACCGGATGGGGGACTTCTACGAGCTCTTCTACGATGACGCGCGCCGCGCCGCCGCGCTCCTCGACATCACCCTCACCGCGCGCGGCTCCTCGGCCGGCCAGCCGATCCCGATGGCGGGCGTGCCCTTCCATGCAGTCGACAGCTACCTCGCCCGCCTCGTGCGCCGAGGCGAGAGCGTCGCAATCTGCGAGCAGAAAGGCGAGCCCAACTCCTCCCGCGGGCCGCTCGAGCGCGAAGTGGTCCGGATCGTCACGCCCGGAACCGTCACCGACGCAGCCCTGCTCGAGGAGCGGCACGACACGCTCGCGGCGGCTCTGGTCCGCGACGGCGAGCGCTTCGGACTCGCGTGGCTCGACCTCGCTGCCGGGCGCTTCACGGTGCTCGAAAGCCAGGGCAGAAGCGCGCTCGCTGCCGAGCTCGAGCGCCTGAAGCCCGCGGAGCTCCTGGTCGAGGAAGGGGTCGTGGGCGAGCCCGCCCCGGCCGGCGCGGTGCTGCGCACTCGCCCACCGTGGCATTTCGAGCTCGCGAGCGCCTCGCGCCTCCTCACCGATCAGCTCGGCACGCTCGACCTCAAGGGCTTCGGGGCCGATGAGCTGCCGCTCGCCATCCGCGCCGCCGGCGCCCTGCTGCAATACGTGCGCGACACGCAGCGCTCAGCGCTGCCGCACGTGCGCGCGCTCACCGTCGAGGAGCGCGGCGACGCACTGACTCTCGATGCCACCACACGGCGCAACCTCGAGCTCGACTCGAGTCTCGGGGGTAACGAGGAGGCGACGCTGCTCGCGGTAATCGACAGCTGCGTCACCGCGATGGGCTCGCGGCAGCTGCGGCGCTGGCTGAACCGCCCGCTCACCGGTCAGCAGATGCTGCGCGCGCGGTACCAGGCACTCGGTGCACTGATCGATGCGCGGCGCTTCGGGCAGCTGCGCGAGCAGCTCGCCGGAGTGGGCGATATCGAGCGGATCCTTGCCCGCGTTGCGCTCCGCTCGGCACGGCCGCGGGACCTCACGCAGTTGCGCCGCTCGCTCGAGGTGCTGCCGGGGCTGCGCGCCGCGCTCGCCCCAATCGACTCGCCGCTCCTTGCGGCCCTCAATGAGCGCATCCTCGAGCATCGGGACGAGGTGACGCTGCTCGCCACCGCGATTGCGGCCGAGCCCGCCGCAATGGTGCGCGACGGCGATGTGATCGCGGCCGGCTACGACCGGGAGCTCGACGAGCTGCGCCGCATCGCGACTCATACCGACGAATTCCTCCTCGATCTCGAGCGGCGTGAGCGCGAGCGCACCGGACTTGCGGGCCTGAAGCTCGGTTACAACCGCGTGCAGGGTTTTTTCATCGAGGTCTCGCGGCGGGACGCCGAGCGCGTCCCGAAGGACTATGTCCGCCGCCAGACCGTCCGCTCGGCTGAGCGCTTCGTCACCGCCGAGCTCAAGAGCTTCGAGGACCGCGTTCTCGGCGCGCGCGACCGGGCGCTCGCGCGCGAGCGCGAGCTGTACGAGGGCGTGCTGACGCGGCTCATCGACGCCCTCGCGCCGCTGCAGCGGACCGCCGGCGCCCTCGCCGAAGTCGATGCGCACGCGGCGCTGGCCGAGCGCGCCGCGGCGCTCGAATGGACCGCACCCACCCTGGTCGCCGAGCCTCGTCTCACTATCGAGGCCGGGCGCCACCCGGTGGTCGAGCGCTTCACGGACGCCCCGTTCGTGCCCAACGATCTCAAGCTCGATGCGGCGCGCCGCATGCTGATCATTACCGGGCCGAACATGGGCGGTAAATCGACCTACATGCGTCAGGCGGCTCTCATCGTGGTGCTCGCGCACATGGGAAGCTACGTGCCAGCCGACCGCCTCGTGGCCGGGCCGATCGATCGCGTCTTCACCCGCATAGGCGCCGCCGACGATCTCGCCGGCGGCCGCTCGACC
>DATKLG010000085.1:0-64185 GCA_035542535.1 Steroidobacteraceae bacterium | reverse complement strand
GTCGGGATGGCTGATGTGGCCAAGCTCCGTGCCCGAGGAATTGAAGAACAGGTTGCTGAAGTCGGTATTCTGCGGGCTGCGTTCGATGTCATGCGCCTTGCGCGCCTGCCCTGAGCCATCCGTGGACAGTTCGTAGATAGCCGGAGCGGCTCCCGGATCGAAATACAGCGTGTGCCTCATCGGGGTCTGCATCACCAGGACACCTTCGGCAAAGATTCTCCCGTCCGCGGCGCCGCTCGCGCCTGTTCTTTGCCCCCCACCAGGCATGAGAGAGAAAGGGGAATCGGCATCCGAAAAGACCAAGCGCTGTTTTCCCGTTTCCGGGTCCACGGCGAAAATCTCGGTCTTGGAAAGTTGGGTCTTGTCCGTGGTGATGCCTGATTGTGTATTGCGGGTCGTCACCGAATACACGACGGATTCGCCGCTTTGCGCCCGCACCGCGGCCGGCACGATCCAGCACGCCACGGCAAGCACGATCAGCCGTGCCGCATTCCCGCTCAGCCTTTCCCAAGGGCGCATCTCCCGATCACGGTAGCGCGGCTTCACCGCAGAACAATGCGCCGACAGGCCGCCGTGCGCCTGCATTCGACAAAATATCCGACGAACGGTCGTTTGGCTGGAGCCACTGGCCGGCGCGGGCAGCGTGAGCGTGGTATGGTGCGCGCCGTTTTTTTGGGGGTGAAGCGCCTCGGCGCCGCCCTCGCGCAAGGAGCAAGCGTGCGCACAGCGATCGTCGTCATCGTCCTGGGTCTCACCGCCGCCGGTTGCGGCCGGCAGGGGCCCGCGGAGCAGGCCGGCCTCACGGCGGCCGACATAGCCTTCCAGAAGCAGCTGCAGGAGCAGTTTCTGGACGCCAGGCCCGGCACCGTGATCGAGATTCCGCCCGGCAGACACGCGCTCGACCGCGTTCTCACCTTGCGCGCGAACGGCGTGACGATCCGCGGCGCGGGCGCCGGCAAGAGTTTCCTCACCTTCAAGAACGAGATCTCGGGGCCCGAGGGCATCCTCGTCTACGGCAACGACTTCACGATCGAGAATCTCTCCATCGAGGACACCAAGGGCGACGGGCTCAAGATCAACGACGGCGAGAACATCACCATCCGCGGCGTGCGCGTCGCCTGGACCGACGGTCCGAAGACCACCAACGGCGCGTACGGCGTCTATCCGGTGCGCTCGCGCAACATCCTGATCGAGGATTCCTCCTCGTGGGGCGCATCCGATGCCGGCATCTACGTCGGCCAGTCGACCAACATCGTCGTGCGCCGCTGCCACGTCGAGCAGAACGTCGCCGGGATCGAGATCGAGAACTCGATCCACGCCGACGTCTACGACAACGTCGCCACCGGCAACACCGGCGGCATCCTGGTATTCAACATGCCGAATCTCAGCCAGCCGGGGCATTCGACCCGCGTGTTCAGGAACAAGGTGCTGAAGAACAACCTCGGCAGCTTCGCGGCCAAGGGCGCGGCCGTGGCGAGCGTGCCGGCGGGCTCCGGGGTGGTGGTCAATTCCAACAGCCAGGTCGAGATCTTCGACAACGATATCGCCGACAACCAGACTGCCAACCTCATCATCTCGGCCTACTTCTCCACGAATTACTACAACAAGCCGGGGATCGATCCGCACTACGATCCCTATCCGCGTGCGATCTTCATCTACGACAACCGCTTCTCCGGCGGCGGCGATTCGCCCGACGGACTCGAGCTGAAGACACTCAAGGTGGCGATGTTCGGGCTCAACGGCCGCTTCCCCGACATCGTCTGGGACGGCTACCGCGACGATAAGAATCTCGTCAACGGCCAGCCCCCCGCTCTCGAGCGCATCTGCATCCGCAACGGCGCCGCCGGAGTGCTGAACGCGGATGGGCCGCACCAGTACAAGAGCCCGAGCACCGACGCCACGGCGTTCCAGTGCGAGCTGCCGAAGCTCACCGCGGTCGAGCTCCCCGGCAGGACCTGATCCGTGCGCGCTGCGTTTACAGAGTGCCGCGCGGCGGCACGGGCTGGACTGTGGCTGGCGGCGGCGCTGCTCGCTGCCGGCTGCGCCCGTACGCCGCCGCCTGCCGTGCAGTTCTTCCCCGCCGGGCGCCCGCAGCACCTGAGTGAATGGCACGTCGTGTTCCGCGACGGCGACCGTCTCGCGCTCAACCGCGGCGTCGTGCCCTTCGACCTGAATACCCCGCTCTTCAGCGACTACGCGCACAAGCTGCGCACCGTGTGGATGCCGCCGGGCACGGCGGCCCGTTACTCCGGGTCGCAGAGCCTCGACTTTCCCGTCGGCACCGTCATCAGCAAGACCTTCTACTACCCGCGCGCCGGCGGGGCGCCTGCGGCCGTGGCGCGCACCTACGACCAGTCGCGCGATTTCTCCGGCAGCGGACTCGACCTCGACAACGTACGTCTGATCGAGACGCGCCTGCTGGTGCGGCGCGAGCAGGGCTGGGAGGCCTTCCCCTACGTATGGAATGCCGCGCAGACGGACGCCGAGCTGGCGCGCACCGGCGATGCGATGGCGCTCGAGCTGGTCGCGGCCGATGGCAGCCGCGAGCCCTTCACCTACGTCGTACCGAACGAGAATCAGTGCGCCGGCTGTCACGTGACCAATCTCAAGACCCATGCCATCGCGCCGATCGGCCCGAAGGCGCGCCACCTGAACCGGGATTACCCCTACCCGGACGGTGTGCAGAATCAGCTCGGCTATCTCGCCAAGGTCGGCTACCTCACGGGCCTGCCGCCGGCGGCCGAGCTACCGCGCAGCGCCGCCTGGCGCGACACGACGCAGCCGCTCGAGGCTCGGGCCCGTGCCTATCTCGAGATCAACTGCGGCCACTGCCACAGCCCGACCGGTCCCGCGGACACGACCTCGCTGACCTTCGACGTCGGCACGCCCGTGGACCGGCACGTCGGGCTGTGCAAGCCGCCGGTTGCCGCCGGACGCGGCACGGGCGATCACTTCTTCGACATCGTGCCCGGACACCCCGACGATTCGATCCTGCCCTTCCGCATGGCCTCGCGTGAGCCCGGCGTGATGATGCCCGAGCAGGGGCGAAGCACCGTGCACGTCGAAGGACTCGAGCTGATTCGCCAATGGATAGCTGCCATGCCCGGTTCGTGCGGCAGCTGAGCATTTTTAACGGAGACTGAATGATGAGCATCCGCCGATCTTCCCTGGTTCTCGCATTACCGGCGCTCGCCGCGAGCGGCCTTGCCCTGGCTGACGCCGGGCCCGTGGCGCCGGCGACGGCGAACGGCGCGGATAGCGGCGAGCTCGCGACGATTACGGTGACCGCGCAGCATCGCAGCGAGGCCTCGCAGGACGTTCCGATCGCCATGCAGGTCGTGACCAGCAAGGATATGGCGAACCTGCAGGCGACCGATCTGGCGCAGATGGACGGCTATATCCCCGGCCTCAGCGTCAGCGACGAGCAACCCACGCAGCCCGGATACACCCTGCGCGGCATCAGCATCAGCGACTTCGGCATCGGTACCGACTCGCCGATCGGCATCTACGAGGACGGCGTCTACGCGGGCAAGACCGGCGGCGCCCTGCTGCTGTTCAACGACGTACAGCGCGTCGAGGTGCTGAAGGGTCCGCAGGGGACGCTGTTCGGGCGCAACAGCGCCGCCGGCGCGATCTCGGTGGCGAGCAACGCCCCTACCGACGAGTGGGCCGCAGGCGGCACGGTGCGCTTCGGCAACTATGGCACGCAGTACCTCGATGCGATGGTGAACGCGCCGCTCGGCGACTCGCTCGTCGGCCGGGTGTCGTTCGTCGACAACCGCAGCGATGGCTGGCTGCACGATGCGGCCACCGGGGCGGCTTACGACCGTGACGGCGACTGGGGCATGCGGGCGCAACTGTTGTGGAAGGCACCGGCCGACACCAGCGTGCGGCTCATCTGGGAGCACGAGGAGCTCGACCAGCCCGCGCGGCCCGCGATCGGCATCGTGCCGCTGCCGCCAGCGCCGGGGCTGCCGCCGTTCCCGGCCGATCCCAGCACCTGGGTGAGTCCCTTCGGCGCGCCGGTCATGAACGACGTGGTCGACGGCCGCGAGACGCGCAATTTCAACGGCCTGACCCTGCGCATCGAGCACTCGTTCCCGTTCGGCGACTTCACCTCGATCAGCGCCTGGCGGCATTTCGACACGTTCAACCGCGAGGATCAGGACGGCACCGACCGGCTGTACCTGTACTTCGATGATGCCAACATCGAGAACAACACCAGTTACTCGCAGGAGTTCACCCTGCACGGCAAGACCGCTCTGGCGGACTGGGTCGCCGGTGCCAGCTACTATTACGAGGACGGCTCGCAGACCAGTCAGCTGAATCTCTACACCGACAGCATCGACACGCTGCTCAACAACACCCAGGGTCTGCCCGGCGGAATCTACGGTCCGATCAGCTCCGTCACCCAGCCGCTCGCGGGTATTTCGCTGCTCGGCGACCCGTGGCAGGAGAGCATGTACAACCATCTGTACGCCCGTGCCGCGGCGCTCTATGGCGACGTGATCTGGCACCTGGCGCCGCAGTGGAACCTGACGACCGGCCTGCGCTTCACGGATGACGACAAGGACTTCAGCTGGTACAACCCGATGCGCACCGCCACGGCGCTCGACGCGAGCCTCGCGCAGCTCACCCAGGCGGGTTTCCCGCTGCCGCCGTTTCCCTATGATCAGAACATCGTGTTCACGGCGCCGGTGTCGACCGCCGCCCCGTACCGGCTGCACAACAGCTGGAGCGACGTGAGTCCGCGCGTGGTGCTCGACTACAAGCCGAGCGATGCGGCGCTGCTGTATCTCTCCTACGGGCGCGGCTACGAGGCCGGCGGTTACAACGCGCTGCAGCCGGGCGCCATCTACGATCCCGAGCACGTCAGCAACTACGAGCTCGGCGTGAAGAGCGAGCTGCTCGATCACCGGCTGCTGCTGAATGCCTCGGTGTACTACTACCTGTACACGCACCTGCAGAACCTCACGCTGGTGACCAACGGCGGCGTGATTCCCCAGTACGAGGTGACGACCAGCGACCAGCACGCTACCGGCGTCGACTTCGAGGCTCACTGGCAGGCGACGGACGCTCTGAGCCTGAGGCTGATCGCCGCCTGGATCGACCAGACCTACGCGAGCTACGTGGCCCCGGATGGCACCGATCTCGCAGGACAGGCGGTGGGGACACCGTTCTGGTCACTGGCGGGCGGATTCAACTACCATTGGCGCAACGTGTTGAGCGGCGACCTGAACCTGAGCGTGCAGGGCGCCTACAGCGGGGCGGGGCGCTGCAACGCCGACTCCCAGGCGCAGGGCAGCTGCCTCAGCATCCCGGCGTTCGAGATCGGGACGGCGACGACCCGGGCCGACGCGCGCCTCGCCTGGACCAGCGGCGGTCGCGCGCCGGTGACCGTGGCGCTGTACGGCAACAATCTGTTCGACAAGCAGTATGCGACCGGCATCAACAACATCACCGCAACGACGATCGGCACGCCGTTCACCAACATCACGGCGCCGCGCTTCTACGGCGTGGAGCTCGGTATCCGCTACTAGCGGCGTAAGGAGTCGCGGGTGAGTGCAGCAGCAGCCTTAGGGGCGATCGAGTCTGACGGGCCCGCGGGTGTTTCGCAGCGCTTGCAGGCAGCGCTCGCGGTGCAGCGGGCGGCGTATGCGCAGCGTCCGGTTCCTGCCCGGCACGAGCGTATCGCCGACCTGCGCGCGCTCGAGCGGCTGCTGCGGGAGAACCGCGCAGCGCTGGTGGAGGCTGTCAATCGCGACTACGGCAGCCGCTCCCGGCACGAGACGCTGTTCGGCGAGGTGGTGCCGGTGCTCGATGGCCTCCGCTATGCGCGCCGGAATCTCTCCCGGTGGATGCGGCCGCAGCGACGCAAGGTCGATCTGCTGCTGTTTCCCGGAGCCCGCAATCGGGTGCTGCCGCAGCCGCTCGGGGTCGTCGGCATCATCGTGCCGTGGAATTTCCCCATCTTCCTGATGTTCCTGCCGCTCGCCGCGGCGCTCGCCGCCGGCAACCGCGTCATGGTGAAGCTGTCGGAGAACTCCCGTCATCTTGCCGCACTGCTTGCCGCACTGGTGCCGAAGTACTTCCCCGCGGACAAGCTGGCGGTGTTCGACGAGACCGGCGGCGTCGGGGAGGCGTTCTCGCGGCTGCCGTTCGATCACCTGCTGTTCACCGGCTCGACCGACACCGGCAGACGCGTCATGGCTGCGGCCGCGGCCAACCTGACCCCGGTCACACTCGAGCTCGGCGGCAAGTCGCCGGCTCTGGTATGCGAGGATTTCCCGCTGCGCACGGCGGCCGAGCGCATCCTGTTCGTGAAGCTGATGAACGCCGGGCAGATCTGCACGACGGTCGACTACCTGCTGCTGCCGCGGGGCCGCATCGAGGAGTTCACGGTGCTCGCTGCCGAGATCGTGGCGAAGCGCTATCCGGACATCGGCACGCCGGACTACACGGCGATCATCGATGCGCGTGCCTTTGCGCGCATCACCGGGGCGATCAGCGAAGCGCGCGAGCGCGGCGCGCGCGTGCTGCAGCTGCTTCCCGGCAAGCCCTGGGACGAGGCGACGCGCAAGGTGGGTCCGCACCTGGTCATCGACCCGCCGCCCGACTCGCAGCTCATGCAGCGCGAGATCTTCGGTCCGGTGCTGCCGGTGATCGGCTACCAGCGACTCGAGGAGGCCGTCGAGTTCATCCGTGCGCGGCCGCGGCCGCTCGCCTTCTACCCCTTCAGCAAGCGTGGCGCCACGATCGACTACCTGCTGTCGCAGGTGATGTCGGGCGGGGTGTCGGTGAACGATGCGCTCTGGCAGGTCGCGCAGCACGATCTGCCGTTCGGCGGTGTGGGTGCGAGCGGCATGGGCCAGTATCACGGCGCGGAGGGCTTCGCGACGTTCTCCAAGCTCCGCCCGGTGTTCTACCAGGGGCCGGTGAGCTCCATGCGGGTCCTGTGGCCTCCGTTCGGGTGGCTGGCCGACCGGCTCATCGATTTCCTCAGTCGATAGCGAGCTCAGGCGGCGTCCGGCCACCGCAGGGGGACCCGGCTCACGCGGATCCTCCTGCGAGGCACTTGGCTCAGGGCTTCAGTCGCTCGTACATGTTGCGCACGATGATCAGCAGCGCCGCGCCGGCGGCGAGGTAGCCGAAGTTCGTGAGAATGGCGGTGATTGCCGGGCCCGCTGCAGGTATTCCATTGAAGACCTTCTCGATCTCATCCAGGGCCACGGCTGAGACGATCACCCGCACGTGGTGCTCACCCGCGACGCTCAAGCCGACAACCACGCCCGCGATGGCCATGAGTGGCTCCGCGTAGGGCACGGTCAGGAATGCGGCGACGATCGCAACAAGCACGCCCAGCAAACCAACGATCTTGGTGATGTTCACGGTCTTTCCCCCACTGTTAGTTGTTCTTCGAGCCTGGCGGGCGGCCGCGCGCTCGTCTGCAGCGAGCGTCCGAGCTGCGACTTACCGCCACGCCCACGATAGCGCTTTTCGCCACGCCGCGCAGCGTGCGTTCACGGCGTGTCCGCGCCGTTCAAGGCTTGAATGGAGACGTCCTCGGAGGTCCGCCGACTACTCGGCCCACTGAGGATCGGGCGAGCCGCCCTCGGCGTAGTCCTTGAGGCGGTACATGAGCCGGCCCCACATGGAGTTGCAGCCCGCACAGTAATCCGTCATCGCCCGCCACCCGCCGTGGGTGAAGTGCAGGATGGATTTGTCGCCGTCGGAATCGACCTTCCACGCGAGTGTCGTGCCGACCCATTCGGCCGGGCCGCTGGTGCAGGACATGACGAGCTCACGCCCGGGGACGAGCCGGTCGATTCTCATGTGAAAGACGGCAGCTCGCTTCTCGAAGCCGAACTGCGCACTGCCGCCGACTTTCGGCTCGACAGCCGAGTCCGCGGTCCACCATCCGCGATTGCCCTCGGCGGTCGCGACGGCTGCGAAGACCCGCGCGGCCGGCGCCGCGATCGGAACCTGGTGTGTCAGGTCAACCATGGAGGTACTCCGTGCGGGACGTCGGAGCATACGCCGTCTCTTGCGGCGTTTCCCGGCGGCGGTGTGCTTATAATCCTGTCGTGATGCTGCGCAAGACAGTGCTCTCCATGCTGGGCGTGTGCGCCGTCGCGGGCGGCGCGGTGCGCGCGACCGCCGCGGATGCCGTCCCCGAGGACGGGCAGTGGACCATGCCGGCCAAGAACTACGCGGCGACGCGCTACAGCGGCCTGACGCAGATCAACGCGCAGAATGCGCGCTCGCTCCATCCCCTGTGGACCTTCTCGACCGGTGTGCTTACCGGACATGAAGGCCAGCCGCTGGTGGTGGGCGAGACGATGTACGTCGTCACTCCGTGGCCGAACGTGCTGTATGCCTTCGACCTGCGCAAGGAAGGGTATCCACTGCGCTGGAAGTACCGGCCCGACGTGAGCTCGAACGCGCTCGGGATCGCCTGCTGCGATGCCGTCAATCGCGGCGCGTTCTACGTCGATGGGCGCATCGTCTACAACCTGCTCGACGGGCACACGGTCGCGGTCGATGCGCGCACCGGGCGCGAGCTGTGGAAGACCGCCATTGCCGACCTCGGCAGCGGCGAAACGGTCACGATGGCGCCACTGGTGGTCGGCCAGCACGTGCTTGTCGGCGCTTCCGGCGGCGAGTTCGGCATCTATGGGTGGCTGAAGGCGCTCGATCTCAAGACCGGGCAGATCCTGTGGACCGGCCACAACCTCGGTCCGGATGCGGACATGCTCGCGCGGCCGGATACCTTCAAGCCGCCGTATGACGGCGGGGTCGATGTCGGCGCCAAGAGCTGGGCCGCTGACAGCTGGAAGACCGGCGGCGCTCCGGTGTGGGGCTGGATCTCCTACGATCCGGAGCTCGACCTCATCTATTACGGCACGGGCAACGCTGCGCCCTACGACCCCGAAGTCCGCGCGGGCGACAACAAGTGGAGCGCGAGCGTACTGGCGCGCCGGCCTGGCACCGGGGAGCTGGTGTGGGCCTATCAGTTCACCCCGCACGACAACTGGGACTACGACGCGACCGGCGCGATGGTTCTCGCAGAGCTCACGATCGCGGGCAAGCCCGTCAAGGCGCTGGTGCACTTCGACAAGAACGGCTTTGCCTACACACTGGACCGTGCCACTGGAAAACTGCTGGTGGTCGCGGCCTATGCGGCGGAGAACTGGGCGAAGTCGGTCGATCTTGCGACCGGGCGGCCGGTGATCGACCCTGCCAAGCAGACCGGCGTGTCCAAGGGCAAGGTCATGAATGTCTGTCCGAGTCTCGAGGGCGGAGTGAGCCCGACGTCGCCACCGGCCTACTCGCCGCGAACCCATCTCTTCTACACCTCCACCAACAACCTCTGCATGGACTACGGAGCGATGCATGCAGCGCACCTGCGGTCCACCCCGTACGTCGGGGTCGACTGGGCATACCACGCGGGTCCGGGTGGTCATCTCGGCGCCTTCATCGCCTGGGATGCCACGACGGGGACGAAGGCCTGGGAGAACAAGGAGTCCTACCCGAGCTGGAGCGGCGCGCTGGCGACGGCGGGTGATGTGGTGTTCTACGGAACTCTCGACGGCTGGTTCAAGGCGGTCGACGCCCGCTCGGGTGCGGTGCTGTCGAAATTCAAGGTGGGCTCGGGGGTCGTGGGCAATCCCATCGCCTACCGTGGCCCTGACGGAAAGGAGTACGTAGCCATCTACGCCGGCATCGGTGGGGACTGGGCGCTGATCGCCGGAGACACGCGCTCGGACGATCCGAGGGACGTGCGCGAGCCCGCGGACTTCATGAAGGACATCGCGCGCCACACGAGCCAGGGAGGCATCGTCTGGATCTTCGGACTGTGACTTTGCCACGCATACTCCTGCTGTCTCTCGCCTGCGTGGTGCTGGGCGCCTGTGGGCGCCAGGCGGCCGCGCCGGCGGCGCCCGGCAGCGGTGCACCCCCGGCGATCGCCTATGAGGCGCATCTGGCCGCGAGCGGCATCGCGCCCGTCGGCGGTGCTCTCATCAACCCTCACGCCGGGGATGCGGCCGTGGCCAAGGCTGGGGAACAGCTCTTTCATGCAATGAACTGCGATGGCTGCCACAACCTCGGAGCCAGCGGCTGGGTGGGCCCGAACCTCGGTGCCGGCCGCTGGCGTTACGGCGGAGCGGATGCCGAGGTCTTCTCTTCGATCTATTACGGTCGCCCGAAGGGGATGCCGGCGTTCGGAGGCGCGCTGGGGAGCGAGGGTATATGGACGCTCGTCACCTACCTTCGCTCGCTGCCGGCGCCGAGCGACCTGCCCACCGAATCGTGGGAGCAGCCATAGCCGCGCCGTCGGACGGCCCGCAGCCGCCCCAGGTGCTCTTCGGCGAGCTGTTCGCCGCGGTGCAGACTGCGGCCATCTACGGTGACGGCAAGACCTTCGCAGACGCGCTGCCGCGCGAACCGCCCGCGACGATCCTCGCCGAGTATCGCGCCGCCGGTCCTCTGACAGCGGCGGCGCTCGCGCGCTTCGTCGAGCGGCACTTCTCGCTCCCGGCGGAGCCTTCGTCGGTGGCGGCGCCGGCGGCGCAGCCCACTCTTGGCCAGCACATCGACGCCCTGTGGAGTGTGCTGACGCGCACGAGTGCGACGGCACCGCGCTGGTCATCGCTCCTGCCGCTGCCGAAGCCCTACGTGGTCCCGGGCGGGCGCTTCCGCGAGATCTACTACTGGGACTCGTACTTCACCATGCTCGGACTCATCGAGAGCGGGCGCCGCGAACTGGTCGAGAGCATGGTGGAAGACTTTGCACACCTGCTCGACTCCTACGGCCACGTCCCGAACGGCACGCGCACGTATTACCTCAGCCGCTCGCAGCCGCCGTTCTTCTTCGCGATGGTGGGGCTCCTCGGCGAGGACTCCGAGCGTGGCGCCGGCGCGGCGTTCGAGCGCTATCTGCCCCAGCTCGAGCGCGAGTACGGATTCTGGATGGAAGGCGCCGAGGGACTCGAGCCTGGAGGCGCGCATCGCCGGGTGGTCGCGCTGCCTGACGGGGCGATTCTCAATCGCTACTTCGACGACCGCGACACGCCGCGCGATGAGTCGTATCGCGAGGACACCGAGCTCGCGCGCGCGAGCGGCCGGCCGCCCGCGCAGGTGTACCGGGACATTCGCGCGGCCGCCGAGAGCGGCTGGGACTTCAGCTCGCGCTGGTTCGCCGACGGGCGGACCATGGCGACCATCGTCACCACGGAGATCCTCCCGGTCGATCTCAATAGTCTGCTGTTTGGGCTCGAGAGCGCGATCGCGGCGGGCCACGAGCACCGCGGGAGCACCGCCGCCGTCGACTTTCGGCGCCGCGCCGCGGCGCGGCGCGTGGCCATCGACCGCTACCTGTGGGACGCGGCGGCCGGAGCCTATTTCGATTATCGCTGGACGGAGCGCGCCTCCGTTGCCGGGCTGTCGGCTGCCGCGATCTATCCGCTGTTCCTCGGCTGTGCCTCGCCGGGCCAGGCCGAGGGCGTAGCCGCGGCGGTGCGCGGCACGCTGCTGAAGCCTGGCGGCCTGGTCACGACGCCGCGCACGACGGGTCAGCAGTGGGATGCTCCCAATGGATGGGCACCGTTGCAGTGGATCGGTGTGTCGGGCTTCAATCGCTATGGTGAGCGGGCGCTCGCCGAGTCGATTGCAGAGCGGTGGCTGCGCAACGTCCGGCGGGTCTATGCCGAGAGCGGCAAGCTGGTCGAGAAGTACGACGTGCTCAGCGAGCGCGCCGGTGGCGGCGGCGAGTACCCGCTGCAGGACGGTTTTGGCTGGACGAACGGCGTGACGCGTAAGCTCATGGCGCTCTACCCGGCGGCGGCGTCCGTGGATCAGGGCCTGCGACAGTAAGAGGTGACAGCTTGGTAAATCCGGGTATGCAACCGACGAATACCAGCGCGCCGGCGGCGGAGTCCGAGGTCCGGACCCTGCGCCTGTTCGTCTTCGCGCTCTTTTTCATGTTCGGCGGGATCACCAGCCTGAACGACGTGATCATTCCGAAGCTCAAGGCGCTGTTCACGCTCAACTACGCCCAGGTCATGCTGGTGCAGTTCGCGTTCTTCATCGCGTACTTCCTGATCTCGATCCCGGCGGCGGCAGTCGTGGCGCGTGTCGGCTATATGCGCACCGCGGCGCTCGGTCTCATGACCATGACCGCGGGGTGCCTGCTGTTCATACCCGCCTCCTCGTCGGGCCTCTTCATCGCCTTCCTCGGCGCCATCTTCGTACTCGCCTCGGGCATCACGATCGTGCAGGTGGTTGCGAACCCGCTGATATCGAGGCTCGGGCGGCCGCAGACCGCACACAGCCGCCTGACCTTCGCTCAGGCTTTCAATTCCCTCGGCACCACGATCTTCCCCTACGTCGGCTCGATTCTGATCCTGGGGTCGCTCTCGCAGGTGGATCCGAAGACACTCTCGGGCTCCGCGCTCGCGCTGTTTCGCACGCAGGAGACGCAGGTCATCGTGCGCACCTACCTCGGGCTTGCCACGGTGCTGACGCTGGTCGCCGTGCTGGTCTGGCTCGCGCGCAAGAAGCTGGTCGAGACCCCGAGCGAGATGCCGACGTTGCGGCATTACGTGAGCCTCTTGAAGCTCCCGCGCTTCAGTTACGGGGCTTTATGCATCTTTCTTTACGTAGGAGGTGAGGTCGCGATCGGCTCCGTGATCGTGAACTACCTGATGCAGTCGAGCGTCTTCGGGCTCGACGCACAGGAGGCCGGCAAGCACGTTCCCTTCTACTGGGGCGGCGCCATGGTCGGCCGCTTCATCGGGTCGTATCTGTTGCGGATCTTCTCGCCGGGCAAGGTGCTCGCCTGCGCCGCCGCGGCCGTGATCGCGCTGCTCGCGATCTCCGCCAACACCACCGGGGCCGTGTCCGGCTGGTCGCTGCTGGCGATCGGTCTCTTCAACTCGATCATGTTTCCAACCATTTTCACCCTCGCCTGCGAGGGGCTCGGGCCGAGAGCGGCAGAAGCCTCGGGGATCATCTGCGTCGCGATCGTCGGTGGTGCGCTGGTACCGCTCATCACGGGCCGGGCCGCGGACTTGAGCAGCCTCAAGGTGGCGCTGCTGGTGCCGGCCATCTGCTACGCGGTGATCTGCGGCTTCGGCATCTTTGCGCGCCGGCCCGCGGCGTACGCCAGGCACTGACAGAGCGCCCCATGAGCCCGAGGCTGATTCTGACGGCCCTGGCATGCCTGATCGGCGCCGGGCTGCTCGCAGGAGCGAAAATGGCCAAGAACTCTCGCGCGGCGGACGCCGACGACCCCTACCTGTGGCTCGAGGATGTGCATGGCGCCAGGGCGCTCGCTTGGGTGAAGGCGCAGAACGCTAAGTCGACCGCGGTGCTGCAGGCCGACTCCGACTACCAGAAGGATTACGACGCGATCCTCAGGGTACTCGACGCCACCGACCGCATCCCGTACGGCGAGCTCGATCATCAGTACGTCTTCAATTTCTGGCAGGACGCGCAGCATCCCAAAGGCATCTGGCGGCGGACCAGCATCGCCGACTACGCGAACGCGACACCCGCATGGGACGTTCTTCTCGACGTCGACAAGCTCGCCGCGGACGAGCGCGAGAACTGGGTGTGGAAGGGCGCCGACTGCACGCCCTCGCTCAAACGGTGCCTGCTCACGCTCTCGCGTGGCGGCGGCGATGCCGCCGTGGTGCGCGAGTTCGACCCCGACGCCAGAGCTTTCGTGAAGGGCGGCTTCGAGCTCGCCGAGGCGAAATCCCAGATCACCTGGCTCGACGAGGACACGGTGATCTTCGGGACCGACTTCGGCGCGGGCTCGATGACTTCCTCGGGGTACCCGCGCCTCGTCAAGGTCTGGAAGCGCGGCGAGCCGATGGCGAGCGCGCGCACGGTGTACGAGGGCAAGGAGAGCGACGTCGCCTCAGTCGGCGTGGTGTTTCACGACCCCGCCGGCACCATCGCCCTGGTGCAGCGCGCTCCCAGCTTTTTCACCGCGGAGTACTACGAGTTGGGCGCCGACGGCACGACGCGCCAGCTCCCGCTGCCCCTCGGCGCGGACCTGAAGGGTGCGCAGGGGCGCAGTCTCCTCTTCACGCTGCGGGAGGACTGGACGCCACCTGGGCGCGCATCCCTCGCCAAGGGCTCGCTCATCGCCTACACGTTGCCGGCGTTGGGCAGCACGGGCGAGGCCGCCATCGCCGTGCTCTACGCGCCCGATGCCCGCAGCGCGATCGACCAGGTGGCCGCGGGTCGCGACGCCGTCTACGTCTCGATCAATCACGACGTCACGGGGAGCATCCACGTATTCCGCGTCGGGGCATCCGGTACCTGGAGCGAGTCACGGCTCGAGCTGCCGGCCGCCGGCTCGACTCACATCGTTTCAACCAACAACTGGGGTCCGGAGGCGCAGTTCCGCTTCGAGAGCTACACCACCCCGACGACGCTGTATGCAACGGGCGGGCAGGGCAAGCCCGTGGCGATCAAGTCGCTGCCGGCGCGCTTCGATGCCACGAATCTTGCGACCGAGCAGTTCTTCGCGACTTCGAGCGATGGCACCAGGGTGCCTTACTTCGTGACACGCTCGCGCAGCCTCACGGGGCCGGCGCCCACGGTGCTCTATGGCTACGGCGGCTTCGAGATCTCCCTCACGCCGAGCTACTCGGCCAACTTCGGCATGTTGTGGCTGACGCGCGGCGGCGTGTACGTCGTCGCCAACATCCGCGGTGGCGGCGAGTACGGTCCGGCATGGCACCAGGCGGCGCTGCTCGAGAACCGGCAGAAGGCCTACGACGATTTTCAGGCGGTTGCCGCGGACCTGGTCCGGCGCGGGATCACGACTGCGAAGCAGCTCGGCATCATGGGCGGCTCGAACGGCGGACTGCTGGTGAGCGCCAGCATGGTCGAGCGTCCCGAGCTGTTCGGTGCCGTCGTGTGCCAGGTGCCGCTCATCGACATGATCCGCTACACGCAGATCGGCGCCGGCGCTTCCTGGGAGGCCGAATACGGCGATCCGGCAAAGCCCGCCGATCGCGCCTGGATCATGAAGTACTCGCCCTATCAGAACGTGCGTAATGACAAGCGCTATCCACCGGTGTTCTTCGTCACCGCCACCAGCGACGACCGCGTGACGCCGGTGCACGCCCGCAAGATGGCGGCGCGCATGGAGGAGCAGGGGCACACCGTGCTGTTCTACGAGAATACCGATGGCGGGCACGCGGCAGCCGCCGACCACCGTCAGGCGGCGGAGATGTGGGCACTCAGCTTCGTGTACCTCAAGCAGCGGCTCGCGGCGGGCTAGCGCGCCGGTGCGCGCCGTGGCTTCGCTTGAGGTGCTGCGCGCCGCCGAGCGCACGGCGGTGCCCTGGAAGAATGCCGGCGGCCTCACCCGCGAGGTCGTCGTGTCCCCGCCGGGGAGCGACCTGCAGGACTTCGACTGGCGGGTCAGCATCGCGGACGTTCGCACCGCCGGAGCATTCTCGGTCTTCGTGGGTGTCGAGCGCCTCATGGCGATCATCAGCGGACGGCTGTCGCTCGTCATCGATGCCCGCGCTCCGCTCACCCTCACGCCCGAGAGCGACGCGGTCGCCTTTGCAGGCGAGACGCCGGTGTTCGCCGAGCCGCTCGGGGGCTCCGTGACCGACCTCAATGTCATGACACGACGCTCCCGCTGCCGGGCGAGCCTGACGCGCCAGTGCGCAGCGCAATCCGAGCGGCTCGAGCCGCGCGCCGACACGACCCTGCTCGTTGCCCTCGTGGATCTCCTCGTGTGCCGCGGGAACGACCAGCTCGCGCTGACGCGGCTCGACGCGCTCAGGTTCGGGCGCGGGCCGGCATGCACCATCACCGGTCGTTTCGGACCTGCCGTGTTTCACCTCATCGAGATCGACTAGCCGCCCGCAGTGCCTCGGGAGGATGACGCGAACGCGCTCGCGTCCGTCCCTTTTGGATCAGAGCGAGTGAGGCGCCGCTGTCACTCTGGCGGCATCCAATCCTGGAGCCCGACGTGGCCTTTGCGACCGACCATCCTTACGTCCTCACCGCCAGCTGTCCGAGCCGCATGGGCACGACGGCTGCCATCACCGGGTTTCTCGCCGCGCGGCGCTTCTACCTGATGGAGATGCATCAGTTCGACGACACTCTCTCGCAGCGCTTCTTCGTGCGTATCACGTTCTGCGGCGTGCAGGGCGAGCGCGTGGAACTCGCGCGGCTGCGGAGCGAGTTCGCCGCCGTCGCCGCGGCCGAGGAGATGGAGTGGCGCATTCACGACAGCCACGAGCGCACACGGGTGCTCATCATGGTGTCGAATTTCGATCACTGCCTCGAGGACCTGCTGTACCGCCATCGCACCGGCGAGCTGCGCATGGACGTCACCGCGGTCGTATCGAACCACGTGACGCTGCAGCCGACCGCCGCACGGCACAACCTGCCCTTCTTCCACCTGCCGGTGACGCCCGCGAGCAAGGCAGCGCAGGAGCAGCGCCTGCTCGAGCTCATCGACTCGACCCGCACCGAGCTCGTGGTGCTCGCCCGCTACATGCAGATCCTGTCCGACGGCCTGTGCGAGCGGCTGCGCGGGCGCGCCATCAACATTCACCACTCGTTCCTGCCGGGCTTCAAGGGCGCCAAGCCCTATCACCAGGCCTACGACCGCGGCGTCAAGGTGATCGGCGCCACCGCGCACTACGTGACCCATGACCTCGATGAGGGACCGATCATCGAGCAGATCGTCGAACGGGTCGATCACGGCTATACGCCCGAGATGCTGGTGGCAGCGGGGCGGGACTCCGAGCGCCGTGCCCTGTCGGCGGCGGTGCGCTATGCGCTCGAGCACCGCGTGTTCTGGAACGGCGGCCGGACGGTGGTCTTCAAGTGACGCCCGGAGGCGTCGCGCGCAGATTGAGGCCGGCGACGTCCGGCGCAATGAGAGGCGGCGCGGGACTGCCGTGCACGATGCCGAAGCGGCCGTCGTGCCAGTCGCGTGTCGCCGCAACGATGTCCTCGCGGGTGCGTGCCACGAAGTTCCACCATACGAGAATCTCTTCGCCGAACGGCGTCCCGCCGATCAGCAGGACCCGGGCGGTCGACTCGCACGTGAGAGCGAGCTCCCCGCGCCCGGGACCGAAGTAGAGCAGGGTGCCTGGGCCGAGCGCAACGCCCGCTACCGTCACCGCGCCAGCGAGGGTGAGCGCCGCGTGTTCGAACGAGGTCTCGAGCGGCAGGCTGAGCGCCGCCGGACCGCGCGCCGACAGGTCGAGACCCACGAGCGGCGAGTAGACCTCTGCCGGCGAGCGTTGTCCGAGGGCGCTCCCGGCAAGCACCCGCACGCTGAAGCCGCCGCTCTCGATGAGCGGCAGATGCGGATGGTTGCGAAAGGCCGGAGGGCGGCGCCGCTCGGCTTCGGGCAAGGCGATCCACAGCTGTGCCGCGTGCAGCCGTCCCGCCCGTCCGGGAGCTGAGTCTTCGGCGTGCGCGATTCCCGCTCCCGCAGTCATGAGGTTGACCTGACCCGGGGTGATCAGCTGCTCGTTTCCGAGGCTGTCGCGGTGAACCACTTCACCCTCGATCAGCCAGGTGAAGGTCTGCAGTCCGATGTGCGGATGGGGCCCGACGTGCAGGCCGCCGTCCGCGGCAAATTCCATCGGTCCGGCGTGATCGAGAAAGCACCAGGCTCCCACGGTGCGGCGCTGTCGGTTGGGCAGCGCGCGGCGGATGGTGAGGCCGCCGCCGATCTCGGCGCTGCGCGCCTCGAGGCGCTCGGGCGGCGGCGGGCGACTCATGGCGGCACCAGCGCGCTCTCGATGCGTATCTTGCCCGTGAGCACCCGATGGATCGGACATTTGTTGGCAACATCGAGCAGACGCTCGCGCTGCGCCCGGGTCAGCTCTCCCTGCAGGGCGAGGCGACGGCGGATGTCGTTGCCGCCGCCGTCCGGCGCACCGTCGGGATTGAACTCGAGCGTGACTTCGACCCCGGTGAGTGCCCAGCTGCGCGCACTTGCGTACATGCGCACCGTCATCGCAGTGCAGGCCCCGAGGCTCGAGAGCAGCAACTCCGTGGGCGTGGGTCCCTTGTCGGCGCCGCCCGCCGCGAGCGGCTCGTCACCGAGCCAATGATGACCGCGGTGATTCTCGATCGTGACCACGAAGGGATCGGTGCCGTTCACCACGGTGACGTGGGGGGCGGCGCCCGGGCGAGCGGGGCTCATGTCGTCGTGCTCATTTGCGGACCAGCGACTCGATGCGGGTATCGGGCACCAGCCATACCAGTGCCACCGCCACGTAAAGGGCAATCGCGACCCACGGCTCGAGGAACGCGAGCGCGATGGCGGCGAGGTACAGCGCAATCGAGAGTTTTCCCTTGAAATCGCCGCCGGTCGCCACGGCCAGGCGTGAATCCCGGCCATTGAGCGCGATGATCTGCGCCTGCAGATTCGTATAGCTCAGGGCGGCACACGCCAGCACCACGCCGTAGGCCGCAGTCGGCGCCGCCGCGAACCCCGCCTCGTCGATCCAGCGGATCACGAACGGTACCAGCGACAGCCAGAACAGCAGCACCAGGTTGGCCCACAACACCCTGCCGTTCACGCGCTCGGTGACGTGCAGCATGTGATGATGATTGTTCCAGAAGATTCCGACGTTCACGTAGCTCAGCACGTAAGCGAGCAGCACCGGCAGGTCCGCCTTGAGCGCCCGCAAGTCGCTGCCCTGAGGCACATGGATCTCGAGCACCATGATGGTGATGATGATGGCCACCACGCCGTCCGTGAATGCCTCCAGGCGTCCGGTGTTCATGTGACCATGTTAACCCGAGCCGATGTTAAGCTGGCACGCGGCCGGTGGGCGGGGTTGTGGCAGCCCGCCGGGAGCGGAGCATGAGCGCGACTCGAGCATTCCTCGAAGCCCGGGATCAGCTGCTGAGCTGCCGGGAGGATCTGGCGGAGGCGCTGCGCCGATTCCGCTGGCCGGAGCTGACCGAGTTCAACTGGGCGCGCGACTACTTCGATGTGATCGCGGCGCAGAACGAGGCGCCGGCGCTGCGCGTAGTGGACGATGGCGGCGGCGACCAGACGCTGAGCTTCGGCGCGCTCGCGCGCCGCTCGAGGCAGGTGGCGGCGTTTCTCGGCGCCGCCGGCGTCGGGCCGGGCGATCGCATCCTCCTCATGCTGCCCAACTGCACGGCACTGTGGGAGACGATGCTCGCAGCGATACGCCTCGGCGCTGTCATCATCCCCGCTGCCACACTCCTCGAGCGTGAGGATCTCAGGGATCGACTCGAGCGCGGGCGCGTCAAGGCAGTCGTCACGCAGTCGATGCTCGCCGGCCGCTTCGCGGCGCTCGCGGGCGCGCCGCTGCGCATCGCGGTGGGGGACGCACCGCCCGGTTGGATCCCCTACCAGCGTGCCGAAGCGGCGGCGGCCACTTTCGTCGCCGCACCTACGCGTGCCGACGACCTGCTGTTGCTCTATTTCACCTCGGGCACGACCGCGCGCCCGAAGCTGGTCGCTCATACTCAGGCAAGCTACCCGGTCGGGCACCTCTCCACGATGTACTGGCTCGGGCTCCGACCCGGAGACGTTCACCTGAATCTGAGCTCACCGGGCTGGGCGAAGCACGCCTGGTCGAGCCTGTTCGCCCCCTGGAACGCGCAGGCCAGCGTGCTCGCCTACCACTACGAGCGCTTCGATCCCGTCGCACTGCTCGGGCAGCTGGTGCGCTGCCGTGTCACGAGCTTCTGCGCGCCGCCGACGGTATGGCGGATGCTGATCCAGCACGACCTGCGCGCCGTCCGCGTGTCGTTGCGGGAGGTCGCGAGCGCCGGGGAGCCGCTCAACCCCGAGGTCATCGAGCAGGTGCGCGCGGCCTGGGGGATGACGATCCGCGACGGCTTCGGCCAGACGGAGACCACGGCGCTGGTTGGCAACTCTCCCGGGCAGGCGGTCAAGCCCGGCTCGATGGGGCGTCCGCTGCCCGGCCACCCCGTGGTGCTGGTCGACCCGCAAGGCCACCTCGCGGAGGAGGGGGAGATCTGCCTCGACCTGAAGGACCGCCCGCTCGGCCTCATGCAGGCCTACCTCGATGACGAGGAGCGCACGGCGAGCGCCATGGCCGCTGGCTACTATCACACGGGGGATGTCGCCGCGCGCGATACGGAAGGCTACCTGACGTACGTAGGCCGCATGGACGATGTGTTCAAGTCCTCGGACTACCGCATCAGCCCCTTCGAGCTCGAGAGCGTGCTCATCGAGCACGCCGCGGTCGCCGAGGCCGCGGTGGTTCCCAGTCCGGACGCGCTGCGCCTCTCGGTGCCGAAGGCGTTCGTGGTGCTCGCCGCCGGGCAGGCGCCCGATGCCGACACGGCGCGCTCCATCTTCGAGCACGTGCGCTCGCGGGTCTCGCCCTACAAGCGCATTCGCCGCCTCGAGTTCTCCGGGCTGCCGAAGACCATCTCGGGGAAGATCCGCCGCGTGGAGCTGCGCAAGATCGAGGAGGCGCGCGCGGCGGGCGGTGCGCGCCGCGCGCACGAGTTCTGGGAGGAGGACCTGAGGCCGCCCGCGACCCGCCCGACGCGTTGAGATCTCGAAGTCCCGGCACTCGAGCGTCCGCCGGGGGTAACGGTCCGCTCTTACTGTCCCTGACTCTGCACCAGCGGAGTTCGCGAGCCGAGCTGCAGATCGACCATCATCTGGAGCCGCCGGTCGATCTGACCGAAGGTCGCAGCCTTCCTGCCGCCGATGGCCTGCGCGACGATAGGCGTATATTTCGCGCGCAACTGTGCCGCAGCAATGTCCACCTCCTGAAGCTGCTTGATCAGCCCGAGGGCCTGCTCATCCGTGAGCGTACCGTAGCCATCCGCGTACTGCTGCAGGGCCGAGTACTTCTTGTCGTTGACCTTCGTGAGCTCCGCCACGTACCGATCGTAGATCGGCCAGAACTTGGTAGCATCCGCGTCCGATAGTTTCAGGTTTTGCGCGAGGATCTGCTTTTTCTGCGAGCGCAGGTCCTTGCGCAACAGCTCCATCTCCTGATCGCTGATCCGATGCGGCTGGCTGTCGGCCGCCGCCGCCGGCTGGGCGCCCGCGTTCTGGGCCTGAGTCCCTGCGGCGCAGGCGAGCAAGCCGCCGGCTGCCATCGACACCACAATCCATTTCTTCACTGTCGTGCTCCCCTGTCGTTGATGTTGAGTCCCCGTCAGACATCAGTGTGCCCGGTCCGCGCTATGATGGGCAAATGCTCGATCCGGCCGTCGGGGTGTTGCTGTGCGGGTGCGTAGCCCTGTTGTTCATGGGCGCAGCCCTGCACAAGCTCCGCCGCCTGGCGGATTTCACCGAGGTGCTGCGCGCCTATCGGGTGCTGCCGGCCGGCTTCGCGCGCTGCGCGCCGCTCGTGCCGCTCGCCGAGCTCGCAGTTGCGGCCGGACTCGCGACCGCGGCCACGCGCTCGGCTGCGGCGCTCGGCGGCGCGGGATTGCTCCTCGCGTATGCGGCGGCGATCGGCGTGAACCTCGGCCGCGGCCGGTACCACCTGGCCTGCGGCTGCGGCGGACCCGACGAGGCGCGACCGATAGCCCCGTGGATGGTGGCGCGCAACCTCGTGCTCGCGCTGGCGCTCGCCGTTACGCTGCTGCCCTGGCGAGTACGGCCGCTGCTGCCGACGGACCTCCTGACGATCGGCGCCGGTGCCGCGGTTGCCGCCCTCTTATATATGTGTCTGGACAGGCTGCTCGGCCGCGTGGTGCCCCGGACCCGAGCGCTCGGGAGCCCGCGATGACTGCGCTCGCGGTTTCCAACGTCGTGCTGTGGGTCCTCGTCCTGGTGCTCGCGGCAGTGGTGCTGGCGCTCACGCGGCAGCTCGGGGTGCTGCACCAGCGCATCGCGCCGGCCGGAGCCCTCATGCTGAATCGCGGCCTCAGCGTGGGAGGGCCCGCACCCGTGCTCGAGCTTGCGGCACTCGACGGCCGCGCCGTGAGCGTCGGCGTTGCGCGCGCCGACGGACGCAGCACGCTGCTGCTGTTCGTCTCTCCGACCTGCCCGGTGTGCAAGTCGCTCCTGCCGGCCGTGAAGTCCAGCCGCAAGGACGAGCGCTCGTGGATGGACGTCATCCTGGCGAGTGACGGCGACCCCGCCGAGCAACGCGAGTTCGTGCACGCCCAGGGCCTCGAGGAGATTCCCTACGTGGTATCGGCGGCCCTGGGACTCGCCTACCAGGTGAGCCGGCTGCCGTTCGCGGCCCTGCTCGACGAGCACGGGGTGTTGCGTGCGCGTGGCCTGGTCAACTCGCGCGAGCACCTCGAGAGCCTGTTCGAGGCCAAGCGGCTCGGGGTGGCCTCGCTCCAGGAGTATTTCTCCGGCGCGGCCTGACGGGAGGAGTGATGAATCCGCCGACGATCGACGCGGCCGTGTGGGCCGTGCTGGCCGACTACGAAGCGCGCGCCGAGCGCGAGGAAGCGCTTTGGGAGGCGCTCGGACCCGAGGAGGCCGAGCGGCGCATCGATGAGATGCTGCTGCCGGTCGGCCGGGCGACCGGCACGCTGCTGAATCTCCTCGCCAGGGAGGCCGCTGCGCGCCGTATCCTCGAGATCGGCAGCTCCTTCGGCTACTCGACCGTGTGGCTCGCCGATGCGGCCCGCGCCGTCCGCGGCAAGGTCGTGTCGCTCGAGCTGCGGCGCGAGAAGACCGAGTATGCGGGCGCGCAGCTCGCGCGCTGCGGCCTCGAGGCCTACGTCGAGTTTCGCGTCGGCGATGCGCTCGCGAGCCTCGCTGAGCTTCCCGGACCCTTCGATCTGGTGCTGATCGACCTGTGGAAGAACCTGTACGTACCGGTGTTCGAGCTGCTGTACCCGAAGCTTGCACCCGGCGCGCTGATCGTCGCCGACAACATGATCGAGCCGGCCAGCGCCCGTCCGCACGCGCACGCCTATCGCCAGGCGGTGCACGCCGCGCGCGGCATGAGCTCGGTGCTGCTCCCGGTCGGCAACGGCATCGAGGTCAGCCGCTATCAGTGAGGGTCGGCGCCGTCGCCGAGGACGATCTCGACCCGCTTGTTGTGGCGCCCCTCGCTGCGGATCCTGACGACGCGGATCGCGCCGATCTCGGCGATGTTGGCCACGTGCGTGCCGCCGCAGGGCTGCAGGTCGATGCCCGGGATGCTGAGCAGCCGCACCCGGCCCATGCCGCGCGGCGGCTGCACGCTCATGGTCTTCACCAGCTCCGGTTGCGCGTCGAGCTCGGCGTCGGTGATCCAGGTGGTCGCGGTGGCGACCGCGGAGGCGATCAGGCGGTTGGTCTCGCTCTCGATGTGCGCGGCATCGAGCGCCGCGAGGTCGATGTCGAAATCGAGACGCGCCTTGTCGGGCGCGATGTTGCCGCCGGTCACCGGGGCGACGACCACGCATGACAGCAGGTGGAGCGCGGTGTGCAGGCGCATCAGGCGATGGCGCCTCGGCCAGTCGATCTCGAGGCTCACCGGCTCGCCGGGCTCGGGGAGCGCGGCGCCGCTCGCCGCGACATGCACGACGCTCTCGGGCGCTTCGCCCTTGCGGGTGTCGGCGATCGCTATGCGCGTGCCGTCCGCACGCACCAGCGTGCCGGTGTCGCCGGCCTGTCCACCGCCCTGCGGATAGAACACCGTACGGTCGAGCTCGATGCCGCGCGGGCCCACCGCCATCACCCGCGCGGTGGCGGCCCTGAGGTAGGCATCGTCCCGGAACAACAATTCGGAGCTCATCCGTCCGGCCCCGAGGCTACAATCAGGCGGCGCATGGCTGCGTTCTCCTATCGGATCGTCAACGTATTCACCCAGGGCCGGGCGCCGCTGAGCGGCAATCCCCTGTGCGTATTCGAGCGCGCGCAGGCGCTCGATACGGCAAGAATGCAGGCGCTGGCACTGCAGTTCAACCTGTCGGAGACCAGCTTCATCCTGCCCTCGGAGCGCGCCAATGCCGCAGTGCGCATCTTCACGCCGCAGTACGAGATGCCCTTCGCCGGACACCCGACGCTCGGCACGGCGCACGTCTGCCGTGCGCTCGGGCTGGGCGGCGACCGCCTGACGCTCGAGCTGCCGGCGGCGGTCATACCGGTGCGCGCCACCGGCGATCGCTGGACGCTGCAGGCGCGCGCGCCGCTGTGGCGCGAGGTCAGCGAGCCGCGCCTGACACTCGCTGCCATGCTGGGGCTCGAGGAGCGCGACCTCGGCGAGCGTCCGTTATGGGTGTCGGCGGGGGTCGAGCAGCTGATCGTGCCGCTCGCGAGCGAGGCGGCGATCCGGCGCGTCAACGTGCGCGCGGATCTGCTGGCGCAGCTGCGCAGCGCCGATGGACACAGCCAGGTCTATGTGTTCGCGCCGGCGGGCAGCGGATTGCTGGCGCGCTTTTTCTTCCCGCAGGGGCGGGCGGTACTCGAGGATCCGGGGACCGGATCGGCGTGCGCGAATCTCGGCGGCTGGTGCCTCGCCACGGGCCGGACTCTGCCCTGCGAGTTCGACATCTCGCAGGGCGAATACACCGGCCGGCCCTCGGCGCTGCGGCTGCGGGTCGACGAGGAACGCAACGTATTCGTCGGCGGCGACGTGATCGAGCTCGGGCGCGGCTCGGTGACCCTGTAGACTCGCACCCGCGTGGATCCCAAGCTCCTCACCCCGATCCTGATCGCAGCGCTCGTAGTCTTCTCGGTCGTGCGCCGCCTGCGGCGGACTTTCGGCCGCCAGGCCGTGCAACCGGGACGGATCTGGCTTCGCATCGGCATTCTCACCATCGTCGGCGGCCTCATCGTTGCGACCAGTGTGACGCGCGGCGCCGAGATGCTCGCGGCCCTCATCGCCGGTTTCGCCTGCGGTGCGGCGCTCGCGTACCTGGGGCTCCGGCACACGCGTTTCGAGGTGACGCCGGAGGGCCGCTTCTACACGCCCCACACCTATATCGGCCTGGCGGTGACCCTGCTGTTCCTCGGCCGTCTGGTCTACAGATTCCTCTACCTCGCGGGCGGGGCAAACGGGACGTTCGCGTCCGACCCGAACGCCGCGGCGGCGTACCAGAGAAGCCCGCTGACGGTGGGGATCTTCGCGGTTCTGATCGGCTACTACGTGCTCTTCTACGCGGGGGTCCTGCGCAGAACCCGCGCCCCCGAAGTGCCGGTCCCCAGCCCCGCCTCGCCGGACCCGCCCGAGCCGCGCGGCGGCCGTATCTGTTAGTCTCGCGGTCCTTCGCGGCGAGCGGGGAGGGACTCGATGCGCACGCTGATCTCGCTCCTGGCGGCAGCAACGCTGCTCGCCTCGCTGACTGGCGCGGCCGCCGGCGCCGCGCCCACGCCGCCCATGAAGCCGGACATCCCGGACGAGTTCAGCCCGCCGAACGCGGGTTTCGACTACGAGAAACGCATCGTCATGATCGCGATGCGCGACGGCGTGAAGCTCAACACCGTAATCGTCATCCCGAAGGGCGCGAAGCGCGCGCCGATCATCCTGACCCGCACGCCCTACAGCGCGGCCGAAGCCACCGAGCGCACGCCGAGCCCGCACATGCTGGCCGAGCTCGGCATGGCGGACGATGTATTCGTGTCGCAGGGCTACATCCGCGTCTACCAGGACATCCGCGGCAAGTACGCCTCGGAAGGCGAGTACGTCATGACGCGGGAGTTGCGCGGCCCGCTCAACGCCACTGCGGTCGACCATGCGACCGATACCTACGACACCATCGAATGGCTGGTCAAGAACGTGCCCGAGTCGAACGGCAAGGTGGGCATGATCGGCTCTTCCTACGGGGGCTTCACGGTGCTCATGGGGCTCGTCAATCCGCACCCGGCTCTCAAGGCCGCGGTGCCGGAGTGCCCAATGGTCGATGGCTGGAAGGGCGATGACTGGTTTCACAACGGCGCCTTCCGCCAGAGCAACTTCGACTATATCTACGGGCAGAATACCCGCCGCGGCGAGGGCCTGAAGATCGCGCGCGGCACGCACGACGACTATCAGCTGTTCCTCAATCTCGGATCCGCCGGCGCCTTTGCGCAGCACTTCGGCATCGATCGACTGCCGTTCTTCCAGAAGCTCGCCGGGCACCCGGCCTATGACGATTTCTGGCGTGGCCAGGCACTCGATCAGATTCTCCCCAAAAAGCCGCTCAAGGTCCCGACGCTGTTGGTGACGAGTCTCTGGGACCAGGAGGACATGTACGGCGGCGTGCATACCTACGCGGCGCTCAAGCCCCAGGACAAGGACAACACGCTCGTCTTCATGGTGCTCGGTCCGTGGCGGCACAGCGGCATCAACGGCGACGGCACGACGCTCGGGCCGCTCAAGTTCGACGGCGACACGGCGCTGCAGGCGCGGCGCGATGTCATCGAGCCGTTCTTCGCGGAGCATCTGAAGGATGAGGCGCCCCGGGCGCAGCTGGCGCCGGTGACGGCGTTCGAGACCGGCACCAATGTCTGGCGGCGGCTGCCGGCCTGGCCATTGGCCTGCGAGTCGGGCTGCGCCGCGCGCTCCCAGCCGCTTTACCTGCAGCCGCACTCCGGCCTGAGCTTCACCGCCCCTCCGGTGAAGAGCGGCATGCCCTTCGATGAGTACGTGTCCGATCCCGCCAAGCCGGTGCCGTACGTCCCGCGACCGATGCTGTTGAATGATCGCAGCATCTGGACGCGCTGGCTGGTGACCGATCAGCGCGGGGTCGACGGACGCACCGACGTGCTGACGTACACCTCCGAGCCGCTCACCGCGCCGCTGCACATCGGCGGCGCACCGATGGTGAATCTCTTTGCCTCGACTACCGGCACCGACAGCGACTGGGTGGTGAAGCTGATCGACGTCTACCCCGACGAGGTGCCGTCGGACCCGCCGATGGGCGGCTACCAGCTGGGCGTAGCGATGGACATATTCCGCGGACGTTATCGCGAGAGCCCGAGCCATCCGAGCCCCATAGCTTCCGGCAAGGTGGAGGAGTACCGCTTCGCGTTGCCCGAGGTGAATCACGTGTTCCTGCCCGGCCACCGCCTGATGGTGCAGATCCAGTCGAGCTGGTTTCCGCTCTACGACCGCAATCCGCAGACCTACGTCGACAACATCTTCTTCGCGCGGCCCGAGGACTACAGGAAGGCGACGCAACGCGTGTACCACATCGGCGGAGCCGCGAGCTTCATCAACCTGCCGGTAGTCGAGCAGCGCTGAAGCCACGCCCCGGTGGCGCTGCCGGAGAAGTAGATGCCGCAAACCGGCCAGTCCCCGCGCGAGGGGCTGACGATAATGGGGCAGGGCCCACGCGACTCGCAGCAGCGCTCAGGATAGCCTCATGGACCAGCAGCCCCAGACCACCCCCGCGCCGCGGGCGCGCCGCCCGAGCGGCCGCGACGCGAAGATCGCCGCACGCACCGCGCGCAGCCAGGCGTTCGTTCCCTACATCACCCGCAACATCCCCTACTACGAGGTGCTGTCGGCGGAGGGGCTCGAGCTGCTGGAGCACAACGCCGACACCATCCTCCAGGAGATCGGCATCGACTTCCGCGACGACGCGGAGTCTCTCGAGCTGTGGAAGAAGGCGGGCGCGGACCTGCAGGGCGAGCGCGTGCGCTTCCCGCGCGGCATGTGCCGGGAGATCGTGCGCCGCTCGGCGCCGCAGGAATTCACCCAGTACGCACGCAACCCGGCGCGTAACGTCGTGATCGGCGGTAACCGTACGGTGTTTGCGCCGGCCTACGGCTCGCCCTTCATCCGCAACCTCGACGAAGGGCGGCGCTACGCCCGCATCGAGGACTTCCGCAATTTCGTCAAGCTCACCTACGTCGCGAACTCGCTGCACCACTCCGGCGGCACGATCTGCGAGCCCGTCGACCTGCCGGTCAACAAGCGGCACTTCGACATGGTGTACAGCCACATGAAGTACAGCGACAAGCCGTACATGGGCTCGGTCACCCACCCCGAGCGCGCGCGCGACACGGTGGAGATGACCCGGATCCTGTTCGGCGACAACTTCACCGATCCGGCGACCGGCAAGCCGCGCACCTGCATCGTAAGCCTCATCAACGCGAACTCGCCCCTCACCTGGGATGCGACCATGCTCGGGGCGCTGAAGACCTACGCGCGCGCCAACCAGGCGACCGTCGTCACGCCATTCATCCTGGCCGGCGCCATGTCCCCGGTGACGGTGGCCGGGACCGCGGCGCAGACGCTCGCGGAGGCGCTCGCCGGCATGGCGCTGGCGCAGCTGGTGAATCCGGGTGCGCCGGTGATCCTCGGCAGCTTTGCCTCATCGCTCTCGATGCAGTCGGGTGCGCCGACCTTCGGCACCCCGGAGCCGGCGCTGGTGCTGTACGTGATGGCCGCTCTCGCGCGGCGGCTCGGCGTACCGTTCCGCTCCGGCGGCTCGCTCTGTGCCGCGAAGATTCCCGATGCGCAGGCCGCCTACGAGTCCGCCAACACCCTGATTCCGACCTGCCTCGGCGGTGTCAACTTCGTGCTGCACACCGCCGGCTGGCTCGAGGGGGGGCTCGCCATGGGCTACGAGAAGTTCGTCATGGACGCCGACCAGGCCGGCATGATGCACACGCTGCTTGCCGGAGTGGATCTGTCGGAGAACGGCCAGGCGCTCGATGCGATCCGCGAGGTCGGACCGGGCAAGCACTTCCTCGGCTGCGCCCACACGCAGGCGAACTTCCAGACGGCGTTCTACCGCTCACCGCTCGCCGACAACAACAGCGTCGAGCAGTGGGAGGCGGAGGGCGCCAAGGACACGATCCAGCGCGCCAACGCGCTGTGGAAGAAGCAGCTCGAGGAGTACGAGGCACCGCCGCTCGACCCGGCGGTCGATGAGGCGCTGCTCGACTACGTGAACCGCCGCAAGGCGTCCTTTCCGGACTCGAACGTCTGACTCACCCGCGGCACGGCGGCAGGCCGGAGCTGAAGTAGACCGCGTTCGGAGCCTCCGAGCGCGCGATCGCGATATCGGGCCATCCGTCCCCGTCGAGGTCGGCGATGGCGAAGCCATAGGCGGTGCCCGCGCCATCGCCGAAGGGCAGCGGTGTGAAGCGGTGTCCATCGCCGTCATTGAAATAGACCACCGAGGGCGCGTTCACGAAGCCAACGACGATGTCGGGCTTGCCGTCGCGGTTCAGGTCGCCCACGGCCAGCGCATAGGGGGCCGCCCTGACGTCTCCGAGTCGCAGCGGGAGCGAGAAAGTGCCGTCTGGTTGATTGAAGTAGATGAAGGTACCGCGCTGCTCGTCGATCGCGACGATATCCATGCGCCCCGTCCCGGTCAGATCAGCCGCAGCCACCATGCGCATCGTCGCGTCGGGTGGGCCGAATGAGGTCCGCTTCGGGAAGTTGCCCTGGCCGTCGTTGAGGTAGACGTAGCTCTGACCACCGTCGCGCTCCGGCACCGCCAGATCGACGTGCCCCTTGCCGCTGAAGTCAGCCTGCGTGATGGTCGTGGCAGACTCGTGCGAAAAAGCGCGGCAATCAGCGTCAAACCTGCCGCCGCCGCGGTTCAGGCACACGTAGCTCGAGCCGGTATGGTCCGGATAGCGATTGGCGACGATGATGTCGGGCAGGCCGTCGCCATTAAGGTCGGCCACCGCAACGTTGCGGGTCGGCCATTCCGGGCGCCCGAAGGTGGAGCCTATGTGAAAGTTGCCGCTACCGTCGTTGAGAAGGACGACCTTGGGATCGGGGGCGTCATTTCCCAGCACCACGTCCAGCGGGCCCTTGCCGGTCATGTCGCCGAGGACCGCGGCATAAGACCGGTAGGGTCGATCGCCGAGGTCATGGGCCACCGGAAACCGACCGTGACCGTCAGCGAGCAGGACGCGACTCATCAGGGGCCAGTGCCTGCCCTTCGCCAACACCAGGTCAGGACGACCAGAGCCGGTCAGGTCACCGATGCTGACATTGGCCGAGGTCGCGGCGGCGCTCTCGAGCAGCAGCACCCGATCGAAGCGCGGATAGAGCGGTCCGCTGCACCCCGTGCCGGGCGGCGTCCCGCTATCACCGTCGGCGCGTACAACTGGCGCACCCATCAGCGTCGCGACGGCGAGCACCAGGGCGGTTTGCCGCATCCCTGAGGACATAGCGGGCGAATGATTGCACGCCCCCACCACGCAGTCAGGTCGCGATGGGGGCCGGTCGGTGAAATGCGCTAGCATTCACCCCGATGGGCCCGACCGTAACGCCTGACCCCACTCAGCGCCGCCTGCGGGCCGGTATCGTGGGCGGCGGCCGCGGCGCCTTCATCGGTGCGGTGCATCGCCTGGCGGCGGAGCTCGACGGCGAGGCGCGCCTGGTCGCCGGCGCCCTGTCATCTCACCCCGAGGTCGCGCGCGAGAGCGCCGCGGCATGGTCGCTCGAGCGCAGCTACGCATCCTACGAGGAGATGGCGCGCACCGAGTCGGCCGACGCCAACGGCATCGACTTCGTCATCGTGGCGACTCCCAACCACCTGCATTATCCGGTCGTGCGGGCCTTTCTCGCGGCCGATATCCACGTGATATGCGACAAGCCGCTCGCGCTCTCCGTGGCCGAGGGAGAGGAGCTGGTGCGCCTGGTGGAGGCCGGCACGACGCTGTTTGCGCTCACCCACGTCTATACGGGCTACCCGGCGGTGCGCGAGGCGCGCGCACTGGTGCGCGGCGGACGGCTCGGCGAGCTGCGCAAGGTCATGGTCGAGTACACCCAGGACTGGCTCATGGAGCCGGTCGAGCGGGCCGGCAACCGCCAAGCCGAGTGGCGCACCGATCCGGCGCGTGCCGGCATCGGCGGCAGCGTCGGTGACATCGGCACGCACGCTGCGAATCTGCTCGAGTTCGTGACGGGCCGGCGCCTCGAGGCCGTGTGCGCCGATCTCACTTCCTTCGTGGCGGGCCGGCGCCTCGATGACGATGCCAACATGCTGGTGCGGCTCGAGGGAGGCGCCAAGGGAACGCTGGTGTGCTCGCAGATCGCGTGCGGCGAGGAAAACCGGCTCTCACTGCGCATCTACGGGACGCAGGCCGGGCTCGAGTGGCATCAGCAGGAGCCCAATACGCTCATCTACAAGCCCGCCGGCAAGGCCTGGGAGCTGCTGCGGGTCGGACGTGGATATCTGAGCGCGGCCGCGCGCGCCGCCAGCCGCACCCCAGCCGGCCACCCGGAAGGGTATCTCGAGGCGTTCGCCAACGTCTATCGCGGCTTCATGGAAGACGTACGGCGCGTCGGGCGCGGTCAGGCGCCGTTGCGCGAATACCCGGGCGTCGAGGACGGCCTGCGCGGGCTGCGCTTCATCGCGCAGTCGGTCGCGAGCGCTCGTGCCGGGTCGGCGTGGATGCAGCTGTGAGCTCACGCACGAAGGCGCGTCTGTGCGCCATGATGTTCCTGCAGTTCTTCATCTGGGGCGGCTGGTTTGTCACGATGGGAAGCTATCTCGCCACGAATCTGCACGCGAGCGGCGCACAGACCGGACTCGCCTACGGCACGCAGGCCTGGGGCGCCATCATCGCGCCCTTCATCGTCGGACTCATCGCCGACCGTTACTTCAACGCCGAGCGGCTGCTCGGCATCGTGCACATCGCCGGCGGGATCCTGATGTACGTGCTCTACAGCACGAGCGCTTTCGGCGCCTTCTATCCCGTGCTGCTGGCGTACATGATCATCTACATGCCGACGCTCGCTCTGGTGAACGCGATTGCGTTCCGGCAGGTGGACGACCCCTCGCGGCATTTCCCCGGGCTACGGGTGTGGGGCACGATCGGCTGGATCGTCGCGGGACTCGTAATCAGCTACCTCTTTGCCTGGGACTCGCACGCCGGCATCACGGAGGGCCTGCTGCGCAAGACCTTCCTCATGTCCTCGCTTGCCTCCTTCGTGCTGGGTGCTTACGCGTTCACGCTGCCGGCTACGCCGCCGCGTCCCGCGGACGGGGAGGGCGGCGGCCTGGGCCGGGCGCTCGGCTTCGACGCTCTGGTGCTCCTCAAGGAGCGCAACTTCGCCGTGTTCTTCGTCGCCTCGGTCTTGATCTGCATTCCGCTCGCCTTCTACTACCAGAACGCCAATCAGTTCCTGACCGAGATTCAGGTCGCCAACGCCACCGGCAAGCAGACCATCGGGCAGATGTCGGAAGTGCTGTTCATGCTGGCGCTGCCGCTGTTCCTGCGGACCTTCGGCATGAAGGCTACGCTCCTCATCGGCATGCTGGCCTGGGCGGCGCGTTACGTGCTGTTTGCCTTCGGCAACGCGCATGAGCTCGCCTACATGCTGCTCATCGGCATTGCGCTCCACGGCGTGTGCTACGACTTCTTCTTCGTCTCCGGCCAGATCTACACCGACTCCAAGGCCGGCGCCGGGCACAAGGCCGCCGCTCAGGGGCTGATCACGCTCGCGACCTACGGCCTCGGAATGCTGGTGGGATTCTCGGCCGCGGGGCGCATCGACGATCTGTACGCAGCCCAGGGTATGCACGACTGGCAGTCGATCTGGCTCTACCCGGCGGCCTTCGCCGCGGCGATCTTCCTGCTGTTCGCGGCGAGCTTCCGCAACGAGAAGGTGGCGTATGCCCCGCGGTGAGTTCAAGCCTCGCCCGATGCGCCTCAGCATCCTCACCGCGGCGCTGCAGGAGCTGACGCCGCGCGCACGGCGCGATGCGGATCCGGATCTCGCCATCGAGGAGTGGCTCGCGTTCGCCGCCGAGATCGGCGCGCCCAACATCGAGCTGTCGGCGGCGCTGCACCCGAGCGAGAGCGACGTCCCGGCCGCGGCCATGCTCGATCCGGTGGCCAACACCCTCGACCTGCGCGCGCCCTTCGACGCCCGGCGCGCGGCACGCGTGCGCCGCGCCATGGAAGCCACGAAGGTCGGGCTGTCGGACCTCGGCTATTTCGACAACATGCTCGCCGCCGACGAGGCCGTGCGAGCCAAGAAGCACCAGATGATGCTCAAGGTCTTCGACGCCGCGGTGCTGCTCGGGACCGATGCGGTCACGGGCTTCGTCGGACGCAACCCGCAGCTCAGCATGGACGGGAATCTCGTCATGTTCGAAGCGGTGTTCGTACCGCTGCTGAAGGAGGCCAAGGCCCGCGGCCTCACCTACCGCGTCGAGCAGTGCCCGATGCCGGGCTGGAACGTGAGCGACCACTGGCACAACAACATCGCCTATGCGCCAGGTCCGTGGATCGCGCTGCATCGCATCTGCGAGCGTCACGGGGTAGGCGATCAGTTCCGCATCCACTACGATCCGTCGCACGCGATCCTCATGGGCCAGGATTCGCGCTCGCTGTTCCAGTACCTGAAGGACAGTGGTTACAATTTCCTGATCGGCGGCTTTCACGTCAAGGGACAGGTCATCGAGTCGAGAGGCATTGCGGCGTGGGGCTACGGCGGGCAGACGCTGCAGCGCGGCGACTGGCACGGCGCCGAGCCGAGCCGCGATCCGGCCGAGCAGCTCAACGCCTGGAAGAAGCAGACGGTGTTCGCCGAGCATGAGCTGCCAGGCACGGCGCGCCACGACCCGCTCGCGTACCTGCAGAATCGCTCGGTGGACTGGCTCGACCACCAGCTGGCCGCACGCGAGCTGCTCGCCATCGACCCGGAGAGAACCTACCTCGTGGTGGAGCACGAATACCCGCGGGCCCGGATTCAGGACAAGGAGCGGCTCAAGCCGATCCTGGCCGGCTCGCTCGCCTTCACGCGGGCGATCGATGAGGCCGCGGCGGCGATGTACGCACTCCAGCACGAAGTGCTCGCCGCGCAGGGTATTGCCGTGCAGGGCGTCGGCCGCGAGCCCTACCGCTCCTGAAGTCCGCCTGACGGAAGAGGTGCCATGCCGTTCGTAACCCCGCAGACCCAGCAGCGCGCCTACGACGTGATCGTGGTCGGATCAGGGGCGGCCGGCGGGCAGACCGCCTACACCCTGTGCATGGATGGGGCGCGCGTCCTGATGCTCGAGGCCGGGCGTCGCTACAGGCCCGAGAGCGAGACGCCGATGTTCCAGACGCCGGACCTGGCTCCCCTCGGCGGTGAGGGCACGCCGCAGAAGCCCTTCGGCTTCTACGACGCGACGGTGGATGGCGGCTGGCAGGTTCCCGGCGAGCCCTACGTCCGCACGACCGAGGAGCATGGGGGCCGCTTCGACTGGTGGCGGGCGCGCATGCTCGGCGGACGCACCAACCACTGGGGCCGCATCTCGCTGCGCAACGGCCCGTACGATTTCAAGCCGAAGAGCCGCGACGGACTCGGCTTCGACTGGCCCCTTTCCTACGAGGCTCTGGCGCCGTACTACGACAAGGTCGAGCTGCTGATCGGGGTCTACGGCAGCAGCGAGGGCCTGGAGAACACGCCCAACTCTCCGCCCGGCTGCCTGCTGCCGCCGCCCAGGCCCATCGTGGCCGATTACGCGATCGCGAAAGCGGCCAGAGGCCTCGGCATCCCGGTGATCCCGGGCCACCGCGCGGTGCTCACGCGCCCGCTCGATCACGCGAGCAACCCCCAGCGCATCCATCCCGGCAACGCTCGGGCGCAGGAGATTCTCGCCACCGCCATGCAGAGCCGCGCTCCCTGCCTGTGGGCGACGCCCTGCGGGCGGGGCTGCTCGATCCGCGCGAACTATCAGTCGACGACCGTGCATCTGCCGCCGGCGCTCGCCACCGGGAAGCTCGACATTACGACCGATGCCATGGTGTACGAGGTCACGCTCGGGCCCGATGGCAAGGCGAGCGGCGTCAGCTTTGTCGACCGCACCACGGGTAAGCACGAGCATGCGAGCGCCCGTGTCGTGGTGCTCGCGGCGAGCGCCTGCGAGTCGGCGCGGATTCTCCTCAACTCGAAGAGCGCCCATTTCCCGGACGGGCTCGCCAACTCGAGCGGCAAGGTCGGCCGCTACATCATGGATACGGTCGGGAGTGACGTGTGGGGGCAGGTCCCGCAGCTCGAGAGCCTGCCGCCGCTCAACGAAGACGGCGCGGACGGTCATGCGTACTACATGCCCTGGTGGCTCTACAAGGAGCAGCTCGCCGGCAAGCTCGGCTTTGCGCGCGGTTACCACGTCGAGTTCGGCGGCGGCAGACGCATGCCGGGGCCCGGCACGGGGAGCGGCCTCGAATGGCTGACGGGCGGCAACTACGGCGTGAAATTCAAGCAGGACGTGCGCCGCCTGTACGGCTCCTTCGTGTATTTCAGCGGCCGCGGCGAGATGATCCCGAACGAGAACTCCTACTGCGAGATCGACCCGGGCGGCGTCAAGGACCGCTTCGGCATCCCGGTGCTGCGCTTCCACTGGAAATTCTCCGAGCATGAGACTCGCCAGGCGGCGCACATGCAGCGCACCTTCGGTGAGATCATCGAGGCCATGGGCGGCAAGCCGCACAAGATCGAGACCGACGGCGCCAAGGCGATCCTCCCGGGAGGACTTATCATCCACGAAGTGGGCGGGGCGATCATGGGCGCGGATGCGAAGGTCTCGGTCACCAACCAGTGGTGCCAGACCTGGGACGTGCCGAACCTGTTCGTCACCGACGGCGCCGTGTTTCCCTCCAACGCCGACAAGAATCCGACGCTCACGATCATGGCGGTCGCCTGGCGCGCGGCGGACCACATCCTCGAGCGCCTGCGGCGCAAGGAGCTGTGATGGACCGGCGTACGACGATCAAGTGGATGCTGGCGGCGAGCGCGGCCTGGCCGGCGTGGCGCGGGGCGGCGGGGCAGCCGAGGCACGGCACGGCGCTCCTGCGCCCGCCGGCAGCACCCGGTTATGGCACCGATCCGGATCTCATGACACCTCACAAGCGGGGCGAGTTCTGGCCGCTCACCCTGACAGCGGCGCAGCGGCGGCTCGCGGGGGTCCTCTCGGACCTCATCATTCCGGCGGACGAGCACTCCCCGAGCGCCTCGGCCGTCGGCGTCGTGGACTTCATCGACGAATGGGTGAGCGCCCCGTATCCGGACCAGAGCCGCGACCGGCCGATCGTGCTCGGCGGCCTGCGCTGGCTGGATGAGGAGGCCGCGCGGCGCTCCGGCAAGGGCTTTGCCGACCTCGATCTCGTTGGGCAGACGGGCATCTGCGACACGATCTGCGACGCCTCGCGCGCGACCCCCGAGCGGCGCGAGGCCGCACGTTTCTTTGCGCTCTATCGCGACCTGACCGCCGCCGCCTTCTACTCGAGTCCCGCCGGGCGCAAGGACCTCGGCTACATCGGCAACGTGCCCCTCACGAGCTTCGAAGGCGCGCCGCCGGAGCTGCTGAAGAAACTCAACCTCACCTGAGGGGCGAGACCCCCGAGGAGCCATTCATGATCAAGACTTCGCTCGGCGCCGCGGCGCTCTCGCTCGTCCTGGCGGCGAGCGCCGGCTCCGCCGCCGATCAGGGCGCGGGCTCCAAAGGCTGGCGGGCGCTTCTTCAGGATCACAGCGCGCCCGATTGGCGCGGCTGGAAGGCCCCCGGGCTGCCGGCGGGCTGGCAGGTCGATGGCGGCGTGCTGCACAAGGACGGCCCGGTCGATGATCTCGTGACGACCGGCGAATATGGGAATTTCGAGCTCGAGCTCGAATGGAAGATCGGCAAGGCCGGCAACAGCGGCATCTTCTACCGCGGCACGCGCGAGTACGACCACATCTACTGGAGCGCCCCCGAGTATCAGCTGCTCGATGACGCCAACACGGAGGACGGCAAGAGCCCGCTTACGGCGGCGGGATCCGATTACGCGCTGTACGGCGTGCCCGCCGGCGTTTCGAAGCCGTTCGATGAGTGGAACGAGACCCGGCTCGTCGTCCGGGGCAGCCACGTCGAGCACTGGCTGAACGGAGTCAGGGTCGTCGAGTACGACTTCGGCAGCGCCGACTGGAAGCAGCGCGTGGCGGCCAGCAAGTTCTCCAAGTACCCGAACTATGGCCTGGCGGCGCGGGGTCTCATCGGCATCCAGGGCGACCACCCGGGAGCGCTCGCCGTGCGCAACATCCGCATCCGCGAGCTGCCGTGAGATTCAACGTCACCTTCGGCGGGAGCCGGCCGGACTCCGCGCCGCAGCCCGCGCGCACGCCCGAGGTCGTGCCGGAGCTCAGATCGCACGATCTCTTTCCGACCCGCATCTGGCAGGCGCAGCTCGACGCGCTCGAGCCGCAGTTCGGCTCCTGGGTGAAGGAAGTGATGGCGTTGCGCGCCGGCGATCCCGAGCCGGCCGGGCGCACGGTCCGCCAGGGCTGGAACAGCAAGGACATGACGGTGCTCGAGCGGCCGGTGTTTGCGCCGCTCAGACAGGCGATCCGCACCGCCTGCGCGAGCGCGCTCACCGAGATGGGGCAGGGCGAGCGGGAGTTCGAGTTGCAATCCTGGGTCAACCTGCACGACCGCGGGGGCTTCAACTTCCTGCATCTGCACGAGGGCTCGTTGCTCTCGGGGAGCTTCTACCTCAAGGTGCCGCCCGGCTCGGGCGAGTTCGTGTTCCGCGATCCGCGCCCGGGGGTCATTCACGGCTTCGTCAAGGGCGCCGTCGTCAACGGGCACAGCGACATCCACCTGACTCCGAGCGAGGGGTTGCTGGTGCTCTTTCCCTGCTGGATGGAGCACTACGTCGAGACGCACGAGGCGGACGAGCCGCGCATCGCGATTGCCTTCAATGCCAATCCGCCGGTGAAGTAGGCGAATTCAATCCTGCCGGGTGCTGGGCTTGCGTATTCCGCTGCGTATCGCAGCGTCAAGTACTTCCCGGTTTATATCGCTCAGTTTCTTGAACTTGATGCAATATCCGGTGACGTTTGCCTTTCCGATGGACTTGCCAAATTTCTCTGACAGGTAGTTCTTGTCTTTCAGCCCCATGATGTAGATGGAAATTCCACCGGTGTTGGCACTCATACCGATCTGGTAGAAATCCCGGGTCTTGCCATCGGCGTAATTCATCGTTTGATGGCCGTAGCCGATGTTCGGGTTGGTAACGATCCGCCCTCGGTCGTCTTTTCCATCCAGGAACGACAGACGACAATCCGGAAAGAAACTCACGATGGCAGAGTGCAACGCCTTCATTTCATCCCGTTTTGCCGCGGGCTGAGATTCTATATACGCATTTATTTGCTCGAGCACGTTCGCCATACGGACTCCCGCTAGCTTTTTTGCGCCTCCACGCCGGCCGGGAAGCTCATGTTTCCCCCGAAATAGCACTCGATCGACGCGACCTGCCGGTTTCGCACCTGATGCAGCTCCACGTTGCGAAAGGTCTTCCCCGTGGTAGTGCGCCCCAGATACTTGACGAATGCCTGATCGCCCCTGGCGATGAGCAACTCGATATCGAGAGCCTGGGTGAGGTTGATGTTGGGCTCCCAGCACCTGCTCTTGAAGGCGGTCTTGCTGATATGGTCGTCGTGGTTCGGGCTGCTGAACGTGAAGTCGTCCGCCATGAGGGCGTCGAAGGGCGCCCAGGTCCGGCTCGTTCCCCAAAGCTTGAACCAGGATCGGATAACCGCCTCGGTCTCCGACGTCATGCCGTCGCTGCTGGGCGCGCCTGAGGCCGCGGGTGTGAGCGCCACTCCCGCGAGGCCGACGGTTCCGATTTCGAACAGGGTTCGGCGAGACAACGAATGCGCCATGGCCGGATCCTCCATGAGTTGCCCGTATGCTAGCGTAACCAGACGGCGCGCTGGCACGCGAGCGACCTGACTCGCGGAACCACGGGACGAGCGCGCGGGTTTCCGGGTCTAAGTTTCGGGTACCGCGTCGAACGCCACCGTCAGGCGCGGCTGACTGCCGTGGAAGGGCACGGTTCCGTGCCAGAAGTACGACGGGAACAGCACCAGCATCCCGACTCGCGGTCGGACCGAGAACTCGCTGCCGAGAGCGGGGTCGGTGCGTACCCCGGGCTCGCCGAATGTCAGGATACCCTCGTCGCTCGTCTCGTCGCGCAGGCTGTCGGGCAGCTCCAGGTAGCAGGCCGAGGAGATCCAGCCGCGGGGATGTGTGTGGATGGCGTGATACCCCGCCGAGCGCAGGCGCACCGACCAGGCGCCGTTGAAGCGCCAGCGGCCGTGGTTGCGCCGGCGCAGCGGATCGGTGCCGGGGCCGATGCGCTCGAGGTAGCGGTTGATGGGCCCGGCAAACGCGCTGAACAGTCCACGAATCGCCGCATCAGTACTACGTGAGAGGTCTTGGGTGGTCTCCGTGCCGTGACGCAGCGACTGGAAGAGCAGCGCGTGGCCGCGCGGATCGTGCAGACGGTTGAGGCTCGCGCGCAGGTCGGCGAGGAAGCTCTCCATATCGCGCCAGGGGCGCGGGGCCTCGAGCTCGAGCGGCATCACGAGACGGGCGTAATCGCACAGCTGCGCGTAGCGCTCGTCCCCGAGCAGCCGCCAGGCCGTCGTCTGCAGGGCGATGAGGTACTGGTCATCGGGATCGCTGGCGAGCAGCCGCTCGCAGTGTCCGAGCGCGGCATGCGCGTCGCCGATGCCGAGCAGCGCTGCCGCGAGCACGGTGCGTGCCGCGGCGTTATCGGGTACGAGCGCGAGGGCCCGCTCGGCCAGCGTGCGCGCGTCCTCCGGCGCGAACTCGAGGGCGGCGAGGCCTGCGCGCAGCAGCAGCGCCGGCTGTGCCTCCCGGCGCGCCGCCCAGGGAGCGAGACAGTCGTAGGCCGCGCGCGGGTCACCCGCGCCCTGGAGCAGGGCGGCTTTGGCGGCCCATAGAGCCTCATCGCCCGGGAAGGTCCCGAGCGCCCGATCGAGCTCGGCCGTCGCCGCCGCGACTGCGCCGGTGCGCAGCCAGATGAGCTGGGCGAGGTTGCTATGCGCCTCCACTCGACGCGGCTCGAGCTTGAGGCACTCGCGCAGAGCCTCCTCGGCGCGATCGCGGGCGCCCTGGGCGATGAGGCTGCGGGCGTAAGTGTCGTAGAGCGCCGCCGGACGATAGCCACGGGTGAGGAGCTGGCTGGCGACGCGCGCGGCCTCTTCGTGCTGGCCGGTCGCATTGAGCGCGAGCGCCAGTGCGTGCGCCGCCGCCGGGTTCGCCGGGGTGGCGGCGGTCACGCGCCGATAGACAGCTACAGCCTCCTGCGGGCGGCCGAGCGCGGCAAGCGCGGCGATGTGCTGGCTCGAGAGCTCCGCGTCGGCCCGGCCGGCGAGGCAGAGCGGAGCCGCGGCCGCGAGCGCCTCGGCCGGCCGTCCGGTGTCATTGTAGTAGCGGGCCAGCAGCAGCGCCGCGCGCGGATAAGGGGGCGAGGCGGCGGCGGCGCGCTTCAGCAGCGGCTCGGCCTCGGCCCCACGGCCGCTGCCGAGCAGCAGCTCGCCGAGGCTCGCGAGCGTCGGCGCCCAGCCCGGCTCGAGATCGAGCGCCCGGCGCAGCAGCTCTTCCGCCGCCCCCGGATCGCCGAGCGCCTGCCGGGTGCCGGCGAGGAGGCGCAGCGCCTCGACGAACTGCGGGTGGTCGCCGAGGATTGCCTCGAGCGCAGCGCGCGCGCCGTGGAAGTCCCCCGACCTCAGCAGGGGGTCGATACGCCGCATGGCAGCGGCAAGCTCGGGGGTCAGCGCGCTCATGCAGCCGATGCTACCGGAGCCGCGGCCAGACCGAGCACACAAAAGAGAACCCCCTCGCGCCGGGCGGCGCGAGGGGGCAGGGGCTTCAGCTCACCACTTGTACTTGGCGGTGATGTTGATCTCGCGACCCTCGATCGGCCGCGCCAGCAGCACGCCGCCGAGGCCCACGGCCGAGCCGAAGATGCGCGCATTGCCCTCGGTGAGACCGATCTGGTTGGTCAGGTTGGTCCCCTGCACGCGGAACTGCCAGTTGTTGCCAACGTCGGCGATGATCCCGGCGCCCAGCATGTAGTAGGTGCCGAGGGGCTGCAGGCCCGCCAGATCCTCGTACCGCTGACCGACGTATTCGTAGGTCACGAAACCCGTGAGGTCGCCCCAGGAGAGCGGCATCGCGTAGCTCGGCGTCAGGCGGAACTGGTATTTCGGCTGACGCTGCAGCGGTGCGCCGTTGATGGCGGAGCACTGGGGATTGCCGAGGATGTCCGTATAGGGGATGCAGCCCGTGTAGTCGGTGTAGTGACCGTCCATGTAGTCACCCACCAGCAGGATGTTGAGTCCAGTGACCGGCGTCCAGTTCACCTTGGCATCCACACCGTGGGTCTTGGCGCCGTAGATCAGCGTCTGGCCCGGAATCGGTACACCGGTGCTGGTCGAGGGCGTGTACTGCAGGCCCGTGAAGTCACGCTCGTAGATGCTCGCGTCCAGGTACCAGAACTGGTTCTGGAACTTGAAGCCGCCCTCGTAGTTGTTGACCGTCTCGAGCGGTGCGAAGTTGCCGTTGGCACCCCGGATGTTGTTGTCGAAGTCGTCGTAGTGCACGCCGTCGTTGACGCGCACATAGGCGCTCATGTTGGGAGTGAACGTGTAGTTCGCACCGAAGGTCCACGTGGGCATGGTGTGGGTGTAGTGCTCCACGTCGTTGGTGTTGTTACAGAGCGGTACGGCGTTATCGAACAGATCGTTCGCGGCTCCCATCTGCGTGTTGGTGCGGTTACAGGTGCGCTGATGGACGTCGATGTTCTCGACGCGCACACCGCCATCGAGCAGCCAGCCGTTGATGCGCCACGAATCCGACAGATAGCCGGCGATGTTGGTGGCGTTGCCGTGCTGCAGGATGTTGTAGTTGCCGTTCATGTTCACGAAGCCCTGCGGGCTCGACAGGTTGTAGATCAGACCGGTCCCGGGTTGCGTGTACTTGAGCGCGATCCCCGTCGCGTTCGGCGTGTTGGTCATCAGCATCTGGTTACCGAGCGACCAGTTGTCGTTCATGCTGTAGCGCGCGAGGTACAGGCCGCCGGTGAGGTTGTTGCCGGCGAAGATCTCGCGCGTGGCGCGGAACTCGTCGGTGAGGCTCGCCAGCGACTTCTGGATGAACCACCAGCCCTGCTGGATGACGCTCGTGCCGAGCGGCACCGCTGTGCCGTTGTTGGCATAGACGGCGGTAACGGTGCCGAGCGGCAGCCCCTGGCCGTTGCCCGCGCCGTTGCTGCCGCCGACGGTGGGAAGTCCCGCGGCGTTGAGCGAGAAGTTGTTGGAGTCGACCGCGGTCGCGCCGTTGCAATAGCCCGCCGGGGCCGCCACCTGGCAGCCGTAGAGGTAATAGCTCAGCGGGCGCGGGTTCGGACCGGAGAAGAGCGCATTCGTGTCCAGCCCGCCGCCGTCGACCATGAAGTTGTTGAGCAGATGCCAGTCGTTCATCTGCTGGTCCCAGTTGATGCCGAAGTACTCGAACTGGGTGCCGCGGCCGTTGGCGAGGTTGGCAGTCTCGAAGCCGCCCTGCGGGTTCGGCAGGCTCACGTTCTGGATGTCGCGACTGCCGTAGGACGAGGCCAGGGGATCGAAGCCGGGGTAAGCGGAGATGTTGCCGTTGCCGCTCTCGATCACAGGGACCGGCACGATGAACTGGTTGTGGTCGTCGAGCACGCGGGCCCAGAACATGAGCGAGCCGCCGTCAAGGTCATGGCTCAGAGTGCCTGTCAGCTGGCCACCCTCGTCGGCGGAGAACTGCGGCGGGCGCACGCCCTTGGAGTCGCGATAGAAGCCGCCGAGGCTGGCGTACCAGCCGTCGCTCACCTTGAAGCCGTAGTAGGCGTCGGTGCGCCACAGCCCCTCATCGCCCCACATCTCGGAGATCGATCCGCCGGGGGCATCGCTGCCGCGCCGCAGGATGAAGTTGGCCGTTGCGCCCATCTGCGCGGGTCCGAACAGCGCGCCCGGTCCGCCCTGGACGACCTCGACGCGCTCGATGGTGTCGTCGATGCGCAGGAACGAGCTCGAATCCATGAAGGAGAGCGAGGGCATGCCGTACATCGGCAGGCCCTGGATCATGTTGGTGAAGAACGGGGCGTCGCCGCCCGAGGGGAAGCCGGCGACCTCGATGTTGGCGCCGGTCTGGCCGCCCGAGGATTCCGGCCAGATACCCGGCGAGACCTTGAGCAGGTCCGCCGTGCTCTTCGGCTGCTGTTGCTTGATCGCCTCAGCGTCCACCGACACGATGTTGTAGCTCGCCTCGAGCTTCTTGACGCCGATGGCGGTCGCCGTCACCACGACTTCCTGCAGCGACTCGCTGCCGGTCGCCGCTGGCGCGGCGGCGGAGGCCTGAGCCTGGTCGGCTGCGTAGGCGACTCCCGAGGCTGAGCCGTAGAGAATCCCGGCTACAGCGGCAGCGATGCTGGTTGCGCCGAAGCGCGCCCCCGGCCGCGTGATGACGGGTGAAACAGGTGCTGTCACAGCGAACCGGGCTCTCCGGTGGAGTGCCTTGTTGCTCTTAGCTCGCATGGGTGGTCCCCTCCCAATTGGTTGAAGCAGGCGTTCTGAGCCGAAGCAGGCGTTCTGAGCCGAAGCAGGCGTTTCAGAGTTGAAGCAGACGTCGAAAGCCGATCCGTTCTCCTTCGTTCGTCGTTCTTGAGGAGGTGCGGTCCGCAGCTCGCGTCATCTACCCGACATGTAGCTGACGCATTCACGCCACCGCTCGCACCTTGGACGGACTCTAATGCGAACGATTAGCAATGACAAGCGCGTGTCGCGAATCTACAACGACAGGCGAAGCATTCGCAGGCAGCGACCCGGCGGCATCGGGCAGCGGGCGGGACGCTCGAGGTGGACGCGGGCTAGCGCCGCGCGGGACTCACCCGCGCCGATCGGTCGGCCGGGCGCGCCCCGATCCGCTCGAAGAACACGAGCTCCGAGGACAGGGGCGCGTCGAGGGTGACCTCGAGCCCGTGCTGCACGAGATCGAGGCCGCTGCGCTCGGTCCGCGCGGCCGGCCCGCGATCCTGGAAGTCGACGGCGTAGCGTGCCCGGGCGTCGAGCCCGGCGAGACGGAATCGATGCGTGGGCTCATCCGGCGTCGAGCCGCGGAAGGCGTAGAGCACGCCGCGCCGCAGCGCGGGAGAATAGTATTCAAAGCCGTCCCAATGCACCCCGTCGGGACGCTCCGAGACGTGATAGAGGTCGGCGGCGCGAATCAGGGGGCGGAGCGCCAGCGTATAGAGCGCGAGCTGCGCCCGTGCATCGGCGCGCTGCTCAGCCGTCCAGCGGCGCGTGTCGAGCATCAGCGAGAACCAGCCGAGCATGCCGCTGCGCAGCATGTAACGGAAACCCGACGGCCGCTCGGTCGGCCAGTCGGCCACGTAGCTCTCGAGCATGGCGGGCGGCAGGACGTGGCTCGCATCGAAGAAGGCCCGTCGATTCGCCAGCGGGTCGTAGGTGTCCGTGGTGGAGAAGTAGTCGCCGTGGGCCGCGCTGCCAAAGTCCATCATCCGGCCGCCGTCGTTGCACAATTCCAACAAAAGCGCAGGGTGCCGCCGTCGCAATCCCTCGTAGATGCGGTAGTAGGCCCGTGTAGCGTAATCGCTGACATCGGTGGAGTTCGATCCCTCGACCCATAGGTAGCCGGAGTCCTCCCGAACCTGGAGCGTTCCCGGTTCCGGGGGTGCTGCCGGGTGGTTCGTGCGGCTACTGCCCTGGGCGACGAGATAGCCGTCGTGCTCGAGCATGTCGAGGCGGTAGTCGCCTACGATGCGCTCGAGCTCGCGCTCGGCCCAGGCGGCGGCCGCGGGCACGCCGAGATCGACGGTGATGCCCTTGTACGGCTCGGCCGGTTTCCAGCCCGCGGGAGGCTCGGCGATGAGCCAGTCGCGCATCGCGGGGTCGTGGATGGTGAGCGCGCCCGGCTCATGCGCGAGGCCGGCTTGTCCCCAGCTGACCCACAGACCGAACTTGAGGCCACGGGCGTGGGCAAAGGTGGCGAGCGCCGCGACACCCGCCGGGAACTTGAGTGCGTCCGCGCGCCAGTCGCCCACGGTGCGAAACCAACCCGCATCGAGATGAAACATCTCGAGTCCGAGCGATGCCGCATCCTCGATCATGCGGTGGGCGAGGCTCTCGTCCACCGCCATGCCGCTGCCCCAGCTGTTGCTCACCATCAGGGGGTAGGAGGGGTCGCCGGTGGTTCGCGGGTTCTGCAGTACGGAGCGCACCCAGCGACGCAGGATGTTGCCGGCCGCATCGGGCCCGCCCCTGAACGCGCCGACGAAGATCGTCGGCGTGATGAAGCTCTCTCCCGGGGCGAGCCGCGTGCGGTAGGGACCGGGCAGGGGATTGAGTCCCGCCTCACCCTGCAACGAGGTTCCGCGGCGCTCGAGCGTGAGGTGCGTCCGGCCGCTGAACTCGATGCCGAGGTACCAGCCGCGGCGAGGGCCGTCCGGCTCCTCCACCAACACCCAGGGAATCATCTCCCGCGGCTCTGCGGGAATCGGCCGCGCGTAGGTGCTCGAAGTGCCATACCAGGTATCGCCGTCGTGCATCTGATCGAGGTGGGTCCCGGCGGGCGAGGGCGTGTCGGCGCCTTTCTCGACCCAGAAGCGCTCGAGGCGTGTGCGCGGGTCGATGCGCCAGTCGAAGCGCAGGCTCGGCAGTAGCGGCAGCCACACGGTCCGATCGCCGAGGTTGCGGATCTCGAGGTCGTGCTCCAGGGGTCCAAACGGCGAGCGCGCGCGCCAGCGCCAGATGAGCTCGAGGCGCGGAGAGTCGCTCTCGTACACGAGCTCGAGGTCTCCGGCCAGACGGGTCGCGGTGCGATTGACCCGCCACGCGAGCGGGTACGAGGCGCCGTCGGCCTCCACGTGGTCGGGGAGCGCCTCCCGGGCCTGATTGCGCCACGCGGGATCCGCACCCGAGCCGAGGGTGGTGAGCTGTGGCGCACGATCGCCGGCGCGAACGGTCACAAGAGTGTCCGCCGTGGCGAGTCTCGCCGTGGCGGGCGCGTGCGCGGGTGGCGGCGCCGCGCATGCCGGTTGCGTATTGCCGAGGTCAGCAATCGCGAGGACGGCCAGCGCCACAAGGCGCGCTGCCCCGTGCAGTTGCACAGCCTCGGCGAGTTGCGATATCAAGTCGTCATCACCGCAATTGCGGCGGCGGAGGTGGATATGCGATTCGCTCATGCTGGCGAAGGGCGGACCCTGAGGCAAGCGGCTGCGGCTCTCGCCGCAACCGGCGCGCTCGCTTGCGCGCTGCCGGCCTGGGGAGCGGACGCGCAGGCGGCGGTCTGGACGCCGAAGGAATTGACTTTCGTGTACCAGGGGCACACGACGAATTACACCTGCGACGCGCTACAGGCCAAGATGCGCGAGATCCTGCTGCAGCTCGGGGCTCGGCCGGATCTTCAAGTGTGGCCCTATGGCTGCACGCAGACCACGGCGCCCGATCCGTTCGCGGGCGTGCGGGTCAAGATGAGCGTGCTGCAGCCGGCAACGGCGGACACCCGCGCGCCGGTGGCCGCACAGTGGAAGGAAGTGGACCTGGTGGCCAATCGACACGATCCGCGCGAGGCCGAGTTCGAGTGCGAGCTGTTCGATCAGGTTGGCAAGAAGGTGTTGCCGCTCTTCACGACGCGCAACCTCAAGCAGGAGAGCACCTGCCAGTACCGCGCCATGATCCCCGGCACCACGCAGCTCAAGGTCGACGTGCTGGTGACCGAGCCGGCCACACCCTCGAGCGCCGCCCGCTAGTCGCGCCGCTTGCGCGACTCACGTCCGCCCGTCCCGTTCGCCGTGCGCCTGGCCGCGCACGGCGTGCTGGGCGGGCTGCTGCTTCTGTTGTGTGGTGCCGGCGAGCCCGCCGTTACCGCGGTCCGCTCCGGCAACGCGCGCTTCGAGTTCCTGACCGCATCCCTGGTCCGGATGGAGTATTCGCCCGCGGCGCAGTTCGCCGATGCGCCCAGCGCCGTGGTAGTGAAGCGCGCCTGGCCCTTGGTACCGGTCGCTGCGCGCGAGGAGGGCGGGTGGCTGGTCGCCTCGACCGGAAGCCTCACGGTGCGCTACCGGCCGCGGTCGGGTCCCTTCACTCCCGCAAACCTCGAGGTGAGCTGGCAGGACGGCAGCGGTCAGGTACACCGCTGGCACCCGGGGGATGTGGATTCCGGCAACCTGGGCGGGCTCGCCTATTCGCTCGACAATATCGCCGCCCGGAACCTGCCCCGCGATGGAGCAGACCTCGACAGCCCCGTCGACGATTCAATCCCGGGAATCGATCTGGTGCTGCCGCCGGCGCTGCCGGGGCTCCTCAGCCGCAGCGGCTACGCCTTCATCGACGACAGCGCGACGCCGCTCGAGAACGGCGCGCGCTCGTGGATCGAGCCGCGCACCGGCGAGCGGGGCCAGGACTGGTACCTCATCGCCTACGGCCGCGACTACCGCCGCGCGCTCAGGGAGTACGCGCAGCTCTGCGGCCCGATTCCCATGATCCCGCGCTGGGTGCTCGGCCCGATGATCACGGATTTCAACTTCGAGTATTTCCCCGCGAGTGCCGAGTCGCAGCGGCCGGAGTTCCAACGCTATAACCAGCAGTACCTCATGGGCGAGCTCACCCGGCTGCGCGCGAGCCACATTCCACTCGATACGCTGGTGCTCGACTTCGCCTGGCACAACTACGGCTGGGACGGTGGCTACGACTGGAGTCCGCTCTTTCCGCAGCCGCTCGAGCTCATGCGCTGGCTGCACCAGCGGGGTATCAAGCTGAGCCTCAACGATCACCCGGGCTACATCCACACGGACGAGAGCATCCTGTCGTTCAGCGACAGTCATGCGGGCGAGGTGCTGGCCGCGCTCGGCCGCGCCGCGCCCACCCGGCCGACCTTCGACCGGGACATCAGTGAGGGGTGGACATTCGCGACCGATGGGGAGCATTGGCGGCCCATCCGCATCGGCGTGCCCTGGGAGGAGCAGGGCTTCGCGGCGCACCGCGGCCTCGGCTGGTACCGCCGCTCGGTGGACTTGCCGCAGCAGCTGCCGGCCAGGCTCTTCTTATATGTGGGCGAGGTCCGCAAGACCTATCGCGTGCTCGTCAACGGCAAGGAGGTGACGCCCAGCCGGATTCACTGGCCGCAACGCCTGACCTATTCCGACCTCACGCCCTACGTGAGGGCCGGAGGGCCCAACGAGCTCGTGCTGAAGGTCGAGCCGGACCCCGAGAGCGAGCCGGGAGAGCATGCCGATGGCATCGTCCTCGGGCCGGTGGCGATCCGCGACGTGCCGCCACCTGCGCGCATCTACTTCGACCTGTCGGATCGCAGCCAGGCGGAGGTCTTCATGCGCACGCTCCACGGCCCGCTCATGAGTCAGGGGGTCGACTCCTGGTGGGTCGACGGCGGCAGCGGCTCGGTCGACATGCCGGGACTCAACCAGCAGCTCTGGACCAACAAGGTCTTCTACGACTACTCCGAGCAGCACACCGGCAAGCGCGCCTTCATCCTCGGGCGCTATGGTGACTGGGGCAGCGAGCGCTACCCCGGCTACTTCACCGGCGACACCTACTCGGAGTGGCCGGTGCTCTCCTACGAGGTGGCTTACTCGGCGCGCGGCGGCAACGTGCTGATTCCCTATATCAGCCACGACATCGGCGGCTTTCACGGCGGGCACATCGACTTCGATCTGTATGCGCGCTGGATCGAGTTCGGTGCCTTCAGCGGCATCCTGCGCATGCACAGCGCCCACGAGAATCCGCGCGCTGGGAACGTGCGCATGCCGTGGAGTTATGGCAGCCGGGGCATCGAGCTGATGCGCAAGTACTTCGCGCTGCGCACGCAGATGATTCCCTACATCTACAGCTATGCGTGGGTGGCGCACCGCGAGTCGCTGCCCATCCTGCGGCCGCTGTACCTCGAGTACCCCGAGCAGGATGAGGCCTACCGGCATCCGCACGAATATCTCTTCGGCGAGTCGCTCCTGGTCGCGCCGGTTGTCAGCCCGGGCGGCCAGCAGTCGGTCTGGCTACCGCCGGGAGACTGGCTCGGGTTCTTCGGGGGCGAGGCCCATCAGGGTGGGCGCGCATGGAGCCAGCATTATGCGGTCGACGAGACTCCGGTGTTCGTGCGCGCCGGGGCTGTCATCCCGGAGCAGGCCGCGAGCGAGTACTCGGATCAGAAGCCGCTCGATCCGCTGATACTCGATGTCTACGGAGCGGGCAGCGGGCGCTTCGAGCTCTACGAAGACGACGGAACCTCTCTCGGCTACGACGATCCGGGACGGCACGCTCTCACCACCATCACCCATGGCGTGGCGGGCGACGGAATTCACCACCTCACGATCGAGCCGACGGTAGGCACGTTCGTCGGGCAGCTGGCCGCGCGCCGCTACGAGCTGCGCGTGCACGGCACCGCCCGGCCATCGACCCTCACCGTGAACGGTCGCGGCGCCGGAGCCTGGCGCTGGGACCCGAGGCAGCGCATCGCCTCGATCGTGCTCGCCGAGCACTCGATCCGCGGGCGTCTCGAGGTCGAGTGGCGCTGAAGCCGCCGGTCAGGCCGCCAGGGTCACGAGGGTGGTGTAAGGCTCGTCATCGATATCGACATAGGGCAGGAGTGCGAGCGGCGCCGACCCGACGGTCGTCTCCCAGCGCCGGGGTGCGATCTGGCGCGCCGCCAGGAGCTCCTCGCGCCGCGGGCGCAGAGCCCGGCCGTCCGCGCTGATCGGGAACAGCACGAGCGGCCCGCACAGGAGCGCGACCGTGTCGCCATGGCCGCGATCGAGGGCCTCGAGGCGCAGCCGACGCGGAAGCTCGAGGTCGACGCGATCGCCGTCGCGCCATTCGCGGCCGAGGGCCGCGAAGCTGCCGGGAGCGGGAGTACCCGGCCAGGTCCGGCCGTTCACGGCGATACGCGCGCCGGCGGCCCACGCCGGGATGCGCAGGTGCAGAGTGAACGCGACGGGGCGCGAGGCGCTGAGCCGCATCGAGACGTGGTCGGCGAATGGATAGTCGCCGCTCTGCGTGAGCGAGCCGCGCGCCCCGCCGATCGACCAGCGCACGCTCGAGGGGAGGTACAGGTTGACGTACAGACCGCGCGGGTCGCGCAGATAACTGTTGATACCGTAGTCCGCCGCCACCTGCGGCAGCGTACCGGAGCAGCAGGGAAAGCGATGGTTCGAGTAAACCTTGCGGCCCGCGAAGTTGTAGTCCGCGTAGTAGAAGGCCCGCCCGTCCGCCTGCATGGGACGCGCTCCGAGGACGGTGTTGTACATGAGGCGCTCCATGCTGTCTCCATAGCGCGCGTCGCGCGTGACGCGCAGCAGGTAGCGGGTCAGCTTGAAGTGCGCGTAGGCGCCGCACGGAGTCTCGAAGCTGTTGTGGGTGGACTCGAGGCTCGCCGCGAGCTCCGGGCCGTCGGCGGCAGTGAGCTTTTCGTCGGGACCCCAGCCGCCGGTCGGAAAGCTCTGCGCGGTGAGCATGTCGAAGGCGTTCTGCGCGGCCCGCAGGTGCTTGTCGCTCCCGAGGGTGAGATAGGCCTGCATCGCCGAGCACAGGGAGTTCACGTAGCTGTAAGCATGCTTGCCGGCGAGCACGTTCTCGCCGCGCGCGAGCGGGTCGAACCACGTCGCATCGTCGAGGAAGCGCACCGCGAGATCGCGGTAGCGGCGCCCCGCGCCGCGGCGGTAGGCGAGCAGCAGGTTCTCCGGGTTCGTATACGACTCGTCCCAGCGATAGGACTGGTCCTTGCCGGGGCGCCACGGCAGCTCGCGATCGATCGCCGCGGGGGGCAGGTAGGGGAGCGCTGCGGCCGTGGTGCGCTCCAGGATCCCGAGCGCCTGCGGGTCGCCGGCCAGCTGATGGGAGTCGATGAGCCCGAGCAGCAGCTTGTCGTAGCAGTACGCCGGAAAGCGGTTGTTGTCGTAAAAGCTCGCGCCGATCGCGGCCGCGTACAGCCGGTTGAGGCGCAGCACCTTGGCGCGCGTGTCCGCGGAGCCGGTGATGGCGTGATAACGGGCCAGGGCCGAGATCCATTGCCCGAAGGTGGCCCCGGGGGCGAAGCCCGCATCGTCGCGGTGCCAGTCGTAGTCAGGGTCGAAGTTGTACCAGCCGCCAAGATCCGCGCCCGGTGCGCGCTGTCCGGCCATCTGACGAAACGGCTTGAGGAGGCTGTCCTCGCTCAAGCTCATCAGCACTTCGTGGGTATTCGCGAGCTGCGCCTCGTGGGGGGCGCTGACGACGGTGACGTCGCGGTAGGCGACTTCCGCGAGCGGGCGCAAGGGAGAGTCGCTGGCGGCCGTCGCGCCCCGCACGCCGCAGCCGCCGGCGAGCACACCGGCGGCGAGCCGCCCGAAGTCGCGGCGCGAGAGGGTCGTGGGGGGCATGCGCGCGTAGTATATTGCCGCGCCACTTGCGGTGCCGCACACGAGGGTATCATCGGGTGAACACGAGAGCGGTGCCGCACGCGGCTCTTGCCGCCACGATTGCCGCAGTGTTCCTCGCAGCGGCGGGCGGCGCCACGCCGCCGCGGTCAACGGCGCAACGGCTGGCCTTTCAGGTCGACGACGCCCTCAACATCAACAACTTCCTGCGCGAGGGGCCGGTCGCGGGTCACCTGCTGCTGCGCTCGGGGACCGAGCCGCGGATTCTGGTCGCCTTCCCGGCCGGCAACAGCGGCGTGGGCCTGTGGTTCACGCCGCTGCCGCAGAAGGCGAGCTGGACACTCACCGGTCCACCGGAGCCGCTGCGCGCGGTCGACCGCCGCGGCCGCCCGCTCTACGGCCTGGTGGTTGAGGCGAGTATCACGGCACGCGAGCTCGTGCCGCGGCAGGCGGTGCTCTCCAGCATCCGCGTGCTGCGCGACTACCAGTCCGCGCAGACGGTGCCGCCCGGGATCGGCAGCGCGCCGACGGTCTCCGGCAGCACGCTCAGCTGGAGCCGCGACCGTCTCGACGGCGGCGCGGGCTACCGGCTGTCGCTCGAGATCACCCACGGGACGCTCGGCGACGGGCGCATCCAGGCGGCTCCCGACGGCACGATCAGCCTGCGCATCAGCGCACTCACCGGCGAGACGCCCCTCACGCCGCTCTCGGGAGGCGCGCTCCTCGACGACTCGGCGGGAGTCGATCCCGCGGCGCGCAACACGCTGACCTATCTCGCCTACCGTGAGAAGCTGCTGGCGGGATCGTGGCGTTTCGACACCTATTTCGGGCGGGACACACTGATCTCGTTGCGGCTGCTGATGCCGGCGCTGAGCGCAACCGCTGCAGAGGCCGCGCTCGGATCGGTGCTCGCACGCCTGTCGCCGGAGGGCGAGGTCGCACACGAGGAGGACATCGGCGAGCAGGCGGTGCTGGATCACATGAAGGCCGACGGCTCGCGCTCCGCTGCGCCGGTTTACGACTACAAGATGATCGACGGCAACTACCTGCTCGCTCCCGTGGCAGCCGCCTGGCTCGTGCACGATGCGCGCGGGCGGGCGCGCGCGGCGGCGTTCCTGGGGGCGGCGGCCGGCGGCGCAGACGGGGCGCACGGCACGCGCGGTGCGGCTCTGGTGCGCAACCTGAAGCTCGTGCTCGGGAGCGCGGCGGCGTTTGGCGCAGACCCGGTCTGGGCCAACCTCATCGCCCTCAAGGCCGGGCAGTCGGTTGGGGAATGGCGCGACAGCGAGCACGGTCTCGGCGGGGGACGCTATCCCTACGACGTCAATGCCGTGCTGGTCCCCGCGGCGCTCGCGGCCGCGGCGGAGCTCGATGCGAGCGGCCTGCTCGCCCCGTATCTCCCGGCGGGCGATCGCGCGCGCTTTGCCCGTGGCGCGCAGCTCGCGCAGGTGTGGCGTGAGCGGGCCCCGCCGCTGTTCGAGGTCACCATTCCCAACCAGGTCGCCGCCGGCGCCGTGTTCGCCTATGCCGCCGCGGAAAAGATCGCGGCGCTGCCCGCCATCGGGGCTCTCGGCGCCGACGACCTGCGCTTTCACGCGATCGCACTCGATGCCAGCGGTGCGCCCATCCCGCTGTTGCATTCGGACGAGGGCTTTGCGCTGCTGTTCGGGGATCTCGCTGCCGCGAGCCTCGACCGCGCGGTGGGCGGTGTGATGCGCCCGTTTCCCGCGGGCCTCATGACCGAAGTGGGGCTGCTGGTCGCCAATCCCGCCTTCTGCCCGGCCCCTCTGCAGGCGCAGTTGAGCCGCAACGCCTATCACGGCACCGTCGTCTGGTCGTGGCAGCAGGCGCTGTTCGCCGCCGGCCTCGCACGGCAGCTCGAGCGTGCGGACCTGCCGGCGGCGGTACGCGCGCACCTCATCGAGGCGCAGAGGCTGCTGTGGACGGCGATCGAGGCGACGCGCTCGATCAGCAATTCCGAGCTCTGGTCGTGGTCCTTCGGCGATCGGCACTATCACGTCGCGCCGTTCGGCAGCGCGGCGGCGGATGCGGACGAGGCCAATGCGGCGCAGCTCTGGAGTACGGTATACCTCGCCGTGCGACCGCCCTCCGCAATGGAGCAGATCCCATGAGCGGCACGAGCCGTACGCTGACGTGTGCACTGTTGCTGCTCGCCGCCGGCCCGGCGTGCGCCGCGGCCGATGGCGGCTTCCTCCTGCAGGCGGGCCTTGCCGATCTGCCGCAGTACTTCCCGGGCTACCTTGGCAACGGTTACCTCGGCACGCTCACGGGCCCGCGCGGCACGGAGGCGACACCCACCTACCTGGCCGCCTTCATGGACTACACGGCGGGAGACATGTCGCGGCCGGCGCAAGTACCCGCCTGGACCGAGGTCGACTTCAACTCGAGCCCGCCGGGCGCCAGTGGTGTCTGGCTCAATCGCAGCCGGCTCGATGAGCGGCACTTCGCCGGCTACGCCCAAACGCTCGATCTGCGCGAGGCGACGCTCACGACCCGCTACCGTTACCGCGACCGTGGGCGCGAGACCGCGGTCGAGGTCACGACGCTCGTGAGCGAGGCATCGCCGCATCTGGCGGCCACGCGCTTCACCATCACCCCCGACTACGACGGCGTCGTGCGCCTGTCGTTTCCACTCCTCCTGTGGGCGAACCATGCGCCGCGGTTCCCGCTCGGCGAGATGAGCGGTCCCGAGATGGAGCAGGCGGTGGCGGCCTACGGACTCACGCTCGAGGCGCGGCCGCCGGCGAGCGCCGATCGCGAGGCGGTCTGGTATCCCGGCTACACCGAGGTGCGCGCGAGCGACGGCGACCCGGCGTCGCTGTCCCTGTGGCTCGAGGGCAAGGCAGCGCAGGGACTCTCGATGGGCATGGCCGCGGCAGTGGCTCTCCCCGAGGGAACGTCGGCCGAGCGAATCACGCTCGAGCGCGGCCGCTACCGGCTCGCGCTCGAGGTCGACTTCAAGGTCGAGCGCGGCCGCAGCTTCAGCTTCACCAAGTACGTGGCGCTGTCGCGCGAGGGTTGGGGCGGCGATGCCGCCGCGGATCTCATCCTGGCACGCGAGGCACGCAGCCGCGGATTCGAGCGGCTGCTCGCCGAGCAGCGCGCCGCCTGGGCGCAGCTCTGGCAATCCGACATCCTGATCGAAGGCGATGCCCGCGCACAGCAGGTGGCGCGCTCGGAGCTGTACTACCTGCTCGCGAGCTCGACCGCAGGTACCACACTCTCGCCGGGCCCCGATGCGCTCACCCCGGCCTATGCCGCACACGTCTTCTGGGACAGCGACACCTGGATCTTCCCGGTGCTGCTGCTCATGCACCCCGAGCGCGCCCGACCGATGGTCGACTTCCGGCATCGCACGCTCGAGGCGGCGCAGCAGCGCGCGCAGGCGCACGGTTTTCAGGGGGCCATGTACCCCTGGGAGTCGGATCCGGGGAACGGCACCGATCAGACGCCGCACTCGGCGGTGCTGCTGGCGGACACGGAGATCCACGTCACCGCGGACGTCGCGATCGCGCAATGGCAGTACTACCTCGCCACCCACGATCGCGAGTGGCTGCGCGCGCACGGGTGGCCGGTGATCCGCGAGGTCGCGCGCTTCTGGGCGAGCCGCTCCACCTACAACCCGGTGGCGCACCGCTACGAGATCGCCCACGTGAACTCGGTGGCGGAGTCGCACAACGACATTCCGAACGACACCTTCACCAATGTGTCGGCCGCCCGGGCGCTGGCGATCGCGGTGGCCGCAGCGCGTGAGCTCGGCGAGCGCGCCGATCCGGTGTGGGAGCGGGCGTCACGGCAGATGTATGTGCCGCTCGCCCCGGGGGGTACGCACCATCTGCCCTTCGATCCCTCGGTCGTGAGCAGCAGCGAGGACTTCGGCGGCGGGCCGACACCGCTGCTCTTTCTGCCCTCGCTCGATCTTCCCATGAGCCCTGCGCTGCGCCGCGGCGACTACGAGTTCTCCGTGCGTCCGACGCCGCTCGCCCGGGCAGGCGCGACCAGCATGGGCATTGCACCCTCGATCGTGGCTGCGGCTACGATCGGCGGCAGCGCGGAGGCCGCGGCGCTCCTCGAAGCGGATCTCGAGGGCGGCACGCTGAAGCCGCCTTTCAACGTGCGCACCGAGACGGCGGGCAACAACACGGGCTACTTCCTCACCGGCTCGGCGGGCTACCTGCAGAGCCTGCTCTACGGCTTCAGCGGCCTGCGTATCCGCGAGCAGGGGCTGGTGGAGGCCTACCCGCCGGTGCTGCCCTCGGCCTGGAGCTCGCTCACGCTGCGGAACATCAGTTTCCGCGGGCAGCGCCTCGACATCCGCATCGGGCGCGATGCGGCCGGGGTCGTGCGCCTGAAGCGCGAAGTGCACGAGTAGGCGGGGAGTCGTGCCATGCCAGTTCTTCATCAGATGCAGATGTCGGGCAACTGCTACAAGGTGCGGCTCGCGGCGCGCCAACTCGGCGTAGCGATCACCCTCAGGAACTACGGGTTGCACGATGGGGCGACGCGGAGGCCCGAGTACCTGGCCAAGAACCCCAATGGACGCGTGCCGATGCTCGAATTCGAGGACGGCCGCGTGCTCCCGGAATCCGGAGCGATCCTGTGGTACCTGAGCGAGGGCACGCGTCTGTCGCCCGCCGACAGCTGGGGCCGTGCCGAGGCGCTGCAATGGATGTTCTTCGAGCAGTACAGTCACGAGCCCTATATCGCCGTGGCACGCTTCTGGCTCGCCTACGCGCCGAGAGATGCCATGGAGAAGAAGCGGCATCTGGTGGCCGAATGGCACGCGAAAGGTAACGCCGCTCTCGGCGTGATGCAGACGCATCTTTCGCGGCATGACTGGTTCGCGGGCGGGCGCTATTCGATTGCCGACATCGCGCTCTACGGCTACACCCATTGCGCCGCCGAGGGTGGGTTCGACCTCGACGCCTATCCGGCCGTGCGAACGTGGCTGAAGCGGGTTGCGGCGGAGTCCGACCACATTCCGCTGTCCGAAGCCTGGTGAGCGGTGCGTGCCGTGTTCCGAACGGCAGGCGGCGGACTGTGCGCCTGGCTTCTCGGCGTGGGGCTGAGCGCTCCCACACTCGCGAGCGTCGAGAGCGGGGACTCGGGCGAGGACGCCGGCCGCCTCGTGTCGTTCCCGGGACCCGCAGGGTCAACACTCAGCGGCTATCTCTACGTCCCGGAGGGGGCGAGTGGGTTTCCCGCGGTGCTCTGGAACCACGGCAGCGAGCCTCATCCGGGGTCGCAGCCGATGCTCGCCCGCTTTTACGTCTCGCACGGCTTCGTGTTCTTCGTGCCGCATCGGCACGGCCAGGGGCGGTCGCCCGGGTCGTACATCATGGACGAGATCCGGCTGAGTCGCGGAGCCGATGTCGTCGCGCCGCAGGAGCGCGCCAGCCTCGACGTCCAGGCCGCGCTCGCCTGGCTGCGTGAGCGCCCCGAGGTCGATCCGCAGCGGATCGTCGTCTCCGGCTGCTCCTTCGGCGGGATCCAGACGATCCTCGCGGCCGAGCGACTCCGCGACGTCAGCGCGTTCGTTGCGTTCGCACCCGCGGCGATGTCGTGGTCGGACAGCCAGCTGCGCGAGCGGCTCGAGCAGGCGTTACGCAAGTCGACGGCACCCGTTCTGATCGTCCAGGCGCATAACGACTACAGTCTCGGGCCAAGCACGGTGCTCGGACCCATTGCCGCGGCCCGCGGCGGCCGATCTCACATATATCCCAATTTTGGCTCGAGCCCTGAGGAGGGGCACTGGGTCTTTGCCACCTCCCAGGCCGGCATCGACGTGTGGGGGAGCGACGTGCTCGCGTTCATCGCCGCCGCGCAGGCTCAGACATTAACGGGACATTAGAGGCCACGTCAGTGGAGTTCCGCTGAGAGGTAACAGTGCCGCCCGCGACGTTCCGCCGGATGCTCGTGCTGGCTGCGGCCGCGCTCCTGGCCGCGATGACCGCACGAGGTCAGGTCAACCCGGGCCCGACCGGGCAGACGCCTGCGCCACCCGCGAACGGCAAACCGGAGGTGACCGTAACGGCACCCCGCGTCGACCGGACACTGCCTGCACTTCCGCCCGATCGGTTCACCAATTGCCTGGACCAGATCGGATTGGACACTTTTGAGCGCGGCAAGCTGTCCGACTTCTTCGTGCAGGCGTCGATCTGCGAGTTTCAGCTCGACCGGGAAAAGCACATCGTCATCGAGGCCTGCCTCAATGGCGATGGAAAAGCGGCCACACCAAGAATCATTCAGGCATGCACGGAGCTGCTGGATAAGGGCATCATCCATGGCAACTGGCGGTCCTATGTGCTGGCTAACCGTGCCGGGGCTTATTTTTCCCAGGGCGACCAGGTGCGGGCGCTCGAGGACTACGACGCAGCCGTCAAGTTGGCACCCCATAACGCCGAGCTGCTCTACAACCGTGGGGTGTTCCATGCCGCACAAGCGGATGACGACGCGGCGCTGCGCGACTTCGACGCCGCGATAGGAATCGACGCCAAGCTCGTTCCCGCACTGCGCCAGCGCGCGAAGATCTATCAGGCTCGAGGGAATTTCGACGGGGCGCTGGCGGACTATTCCGCGGCCATCCGCTTGCAGCCGAAGATGGCTGCGCTATGGAGCGAGCGCGGATATGTGTGCCTGCGTCACCACGACTACGCCAGCGCCGTCAAGGACGAGGCCGAAGCGATCCGGCTCGATCCCAAGCTGGCGCGGGCCTACTACTTTCGGGGCGCGGCGCTCGGAGATCTCGGTGACTCGCGCGGCGCGATCAACGACATCACCACCGCGGTGCAGCTCGATCCGGCGCTGGATCAGTACGTGAAGAGCAGCGGCAAGACCGCCTTCCTCACCTTGCCGCCTCTGTGAGCTCAGGCGCCGGCTCGCCGCCGGCTGCGGGTGTTGGTTCGCGGGCTGGCGGCCTTCGGCTCTGGCAGCGGCACTGCCTTGCGCAGCTGCGGGTAGGGCTCGGTCGAGTGCGGGATTCCCATGGCCTCGACGAAGTGCGCCTGGAACTTGGGCTCGATCGCCGTCTCGATCTTCTCGACCCGGTGCACCAGATCCTCGATGGTCTTGCGTGAGGCCTTATCGAGCAGCGCGATGCGCGCACCGGTGCCCGCGGCGTTGCCCGCGGAGGACACCTGGGAGAGCTCGCAGTCGGGAATCATGCCGAGGATCATCGCGTACTTGACGTCGATGTGACTGCCGAAGGCGCCGGCGAGGCGGATGCGGTCCACCTGCGTCACGCCCATGCGGTCCATCAGCAGCTGCACGCCGGCGCGCAGAGCCGCCTTGGCGAGCTGAATCGCGCGCACGTCGTTCTGTGTCACCTGCAGAAGCGGTGGGCCGAGATGCACGGTGTAGGCGAAGGTCCGCCCCGTTGGCACGATGCGCTCGCTGCGTGCAGCGAGCGCGCCGTCGATGACGCCGTCCTGGCTGATGATGCCGGCGAGATACATTTCGGCGATGACTTCGATGATGCCCGAGCCGCAGATGCCGGTGACACCGGTGCCGGCGACCGCCTCGGCGAAGCCAGGATCGTCGGACCACAGGTCCGAGCCTATGACCCTGAAGCGGCACTCGAGCGTCGCGGGATCGATGCGCACGCGCTCGATCGTGCCCGGTGCGGCGCGCTGGCCGCTGCTGATCTGCGCGCCCTCGAAGGCGGGCCCAGTCGGGCTCGAGCAGGCAAGCAGGCGTGTGTCGTTGCCGAGCACGATCTCGGCGTTGGTGCCGACGTCGACCAGCAGACTGAGTCTCGGCGAGAGGTCGGGGCGCTCTGCGAGGATCATGCCGGCGGTATCGGCGCCGACATGGCCGGCGATGCAGGGCAGGGTGTAGACGCGCGCGCCGGGGTGCAGGCTGAGTCCGAGCTCTGCGGCGCGCAGGCCGAGGGCCGAGTCGGTCGCGAGCGCGAACGGTGCACCGCCGAGCTCGGTCGGATCGATGCCGAGCAGCAGGTGATGCATGATCGGATTGCCGACCACCGTGAGCTCGAGGATATCGGAGACGGAGATCCCGGCCTGGAGCGCGACGTCGGCGGCGAGGGCGTTGAGGGCGCCGCGAACCGCCGCGGTCATCTGCTCGGCGCCGCCCGGATTCATCATGGCGTAGGACACGCGGCTCATCAGGTCCTCGCCGAAGCGAATCTGCGGGTTCATCGCGCCGCTCGAGGCCGCCACTTCGCCGCTCTCGAGGTTGCAGAGGTGCGCGGCGATCGTGGTCGAGCCGACGTCCACCGCGAGGCCGTAGACCTTGTCATGGAATCCCGGCCACACGCCGATCAGCTGCGAGCCGGCGTGCACCGCGACGGTGACGCGCCATTCGCCCTTACGCAGCGCCGACTGCAGGGTCTGCAATACCGCGAGATCGCAACGCAGGGGACCGAAGTCCCATTCCCTGTGCAGCGATTCGAGCAGGCGCTGCAGGTCGCCCGCCGGGTCGTGCATGTCCGGCTGGCGCACCTCGACGTAGTGCAGATGCACGATCGGGTCGAGGGTGATCGGGCGCGCGTCCGCTGCCTTGCGCACCACCTGGCGGTGCACCTGGCTCGCGGGCGGCACGTCGATCACGAGATCGCCCTCGATGCGCGAGGAGCACGACAGCCGATGGCCGGCCGGCAGCGGCCGGCGGCGTGCGAAGCTCTGCTCGGCCTCACTCACCGGCGTGAGATGCGAGGCGCTCGAAGTCACCCCGTGCTTGGGGAAATCGCCCTCCATGACCAGCACCTGGCAGCGGCCGCAGAGCGCGCGCCCGCCGCACACCGAGTCGACATCGACCCCGAGGCTGCGCGCCGCCTGGAGCAGCTGCGTGCCGACCGGGAAGCGCCCGCGCTTGCCGGAGGGCATGAAGACGACCAGCGGATCCTTCGAGGTCATGCTTGCCCTTGGGCGCGCCTCCGGTGGCCCCCCTCGCGCCGGCCGCGCGCAGCGCCTTCGGGGGTGGCGGCGGCACCGCCGCCGGCGGCCATCGGCGGCGCCTCGCGGAAGCGCTTGATCCAGCGCTCACAATGCGGATCGTGACCCATCATGACGTCCGCGCCCATGCAGGCCTTGACGATCTCGACGTGCATCGGGTTCATGATCGCGGAGGTCATGCCGGCGCCGATCGCCATCGACAGGAACACCGCGCTGATGCCTTCGCGTGCCGGGAGCCCGAAGCTGATGTTGGAGGCGCCGCAGGTGGTGTTCACCCGCAGCTCGTTGCGCAGCCGTCCGAGGAGGCGCATCACCTGCACGCCCGCCTGGTTGATGGCGCCGATCGGCATGACCAGCGGATCGACGACGATGTCGCTCACCGGAATGCCATGGTCGCGGGCACGGTGCACGATCTTCTTCGCCACCTCGAAGCGCACGTCCGGATCCTCCGATATCCCGGTCTCGTCGTTCGAGATCGCCACCACCGCGGCGCCGTATTTCTTGACCAGCGGCAGCACCGTCTCGAGCCGCTCCTCCTCACCGGTCACCGAGTTGACGAGCGGCTTGCCCTTGTAGACGGCGAGGCCCGCTTCGAGCGCGGCGACGATGGACGAGTCGATCGAGAGCGGCAGGTCGGTGATCGACTGCACCAGCTGGATGGTCTTGGCGAGGATCGCCGGCTCATCCGCGAGTGGGATGCCGGCATTCACGTCCAGCATGTGCGCGCCGGCTGCGATCTGCGCATGGGTATCGGACTCCACGCGGCTGAAGTTTCCGGCCGCCATCTCGGCGGCAAGGATCTTGCGCCCGGTCGGGTTGATCCGCTCGCCGATCATGACGAACGGACGCTCGAAGCCGATGACGACTTCCCGGGTGGCGGAACTGATCACGGTGTCGGTCACGATGCCATCCTGCTGCTGTTGGTTTGAGGGTCACGCCCCGGGTACCACGGCACGCGGCCGTCGAGCACTCCGGAGCGGTCGATGATCTCGGCGACGGTATGTTCCTGGCGAAAGGCCATGACGTGCACGCCGTGCACGCCCCTGATGGTGCGGATCTCCTGGATGAGATCGATGCAGAGCCGGCGGCCCTCGGCGGCCGGATCGGTGGCACCGGCCAGGCGCGCGATCACGGCGTCCGGAATGTGCACGCCCGGCACGTGGGTACGGATCCACTCGGCCGACTTGGCCGAGCGCAACGGTCCGACGCCGACCAGGATGAAGACCTTGTCGAGGAGGCCGAGCTGCTCAACCTCCTGCATGAAGGTGCGCAGCATCGGCACGTCATAGCACCACTGGGTCTGGATGAACTGCGCGCCGGCGGCTACCTTCTTGGCGAGCCGCTGTGCGCGCCAGGCGATCGGCTGCGTGAACGGGTTCTCGGCGGCGCCGAGCAGCACCCGCGGAGCGCAGGTGATCTTGCGGCCCGAGAGAAAGCGATGCTCATCGCGCAGCGTCCGCGCGGTCTCGAGCAGCGTCATGCAGTCGAGATCGAAGACCGGCAGCGCCTGCGGATGATCCCCCGCCTGCACACCATCGCCGGTGAGGCATAGCACGTTGCACACGCCCATGGCCGCCCCGCCGAGGATGTCGCCCTGGATGGCGATGCGGTTCTTGTCGCGGCAGGAGATCTGCATCACCGGCGCGTAGCCGAGGCGGGTGAGGAGGGCGCACACGGCCATGCTCGACATGTGGCAATTGGCCCCCGAGCCGTCGGTGGCGTTGATGGCATCGACGAAGCCGTCGAACACCCGCGCGCGGCGGTAAACGTCCTCCGGGTCGGCCGAGTCCGGCGGGTCGAGCTCGGTGGTCACGGCGAACTGTCCGGCGCGCAGCACGCGCTCGAATCGGCCGGGCGAGGTGTGGCCGGGGAGGATCGGCAGCGGATAGCCGGGAACCGGCTCGTCCTCGAACTTCACGCGAGGTCACCGGCGCGCTGGCGCACGACGCGCAGCCAGGCGGACTTGCCCGTGAGGCGCCGGTCGACCGCGACCTGCACCGTACGCAGCCGCTCGAGACCCCCGGGAATGCGCTGGGCACCGTCGAAGGCCTCGACCCACACGCACTTCATCTCCGGGCGCACCTCGCAGTGGCCATTGGTGCGCACGCCGCCGCACGGCCCGTTGCGCAGGTTCTTCGGACAGTTCATCGGGCACGACATGCCGGTCGAGGAGAGGATGCACTGCCCGCACATGCGGCAGTCGAACAGCAGTCCCTTGGTCAGCTTCTCCATGCGCGCCATTGGCCGGTCGAGCCGCTCGTAACCGATGCGCCGGAACAGGGGATCGAGCGCCACGAGGAGCGACTCGAAGGCGCTGTAGAAGGCGTTGAGCCCGCGGGCATGGCGCACCGACCATTGCCTGACCGCGTACATCTCAGGGGGCCGCCGCGGCGAGACCCTTGGCGCGGATCAGCGCCTCGAGGTCCGCATCGCTGAAGCGCGCCTCGATGCGGGCCGCCTCCGCTGCGGCCTCCGCCTCGAGGTCCTCGCCGCAGGGGCGCGCCTCGGAGCGCTTCCAGTCGGCCAGGTAGGCATCCGAGCTCCCCTTGCCGGCGCGCATGGCGGCGCGATCGACCGCCTCCTGGAAGCGCGCCGACAGTTGCACCTTGGCGGTCTCGCGCCCGCGCTTGACGACCACCTGCGCGGGGATATCACGCCAGGAGATGATCGTCAGGCTGGCCATGGCGCGGCACCCCGGCCCGCGACCAGCGCCTGGAGGCGAGTGCCGAGCTCTCCGTAGCCGGTGAAGCGATACTCGAATTCGAAGCCGAAGCGCGCGGCGATCTCGCGCGCGCGCTCGATCGCGCCCGGGGTCTCGGCCTGCGCGAGGTATACGAGCTTGCGGTAGTGCCGGAAGTACTCCCGGGCGAGCTCGGGATGGCGGTCGAGACCGAGGGTGCGCACGACCAGCCGATCGAAGTGGCGTAGCAGAAAGTCGGTCAGATAGAAGGTGCCGGGCTCGGCTTCGGCGAGCTGGGCGAACACCCGCGGCGTCGCCAGGAACTCGTAGCAATGCGCGCCGGGCAACCGCTCGACGCCTTCCTCCCCGAGTACCGCGTCGAGCGCCCCGCCGGTGCCACAGTCGGCATAGACGACGAAAATCTGTGCATAGCGGTCGCGGGCGGCGCGGATCTCGGCGCGCACCGCGGGCGCGATGCGCTCCGGGCGGTTGTGCAGCTGCGCCGGCAGGCAGTGCACATCGAGAGTTGTCCAGCCGTTGGCACGCCGCAGCGCCGCGATCTCGCGGCCGAGCGCCCCGCAGGCGATCAGCAGCGTGCCGCGCGGTGTGTCCATGGCGGTGGCAGCGGAATTCAGGCGGCGGTCGCGGCGTGTGCCCCGCCGCCAGCACGGCGCGCGGCGAGCAGCGTCTTGGCCGTCTCGACTGCGATCGCGGCGTCACGGCAGTAGGCGTCGGCGCCGACCGCCTTGCCGAACTCCTCGTTGAGCGGCGCGCCGCCGACCAGCACGATGTAGTCGTTGCGGATGCCGGTCTCCTTCATCTTGTCGATGACGACCTTCATGTACGGCATGGTGGTCGTGAGCAGCGCCGACATGCCGAGGATGTCGGGCTTGTGCTCCTCGAGCGCTGCGAGATACTTCTCGACCGGATTGTTGATGCCGAGGTCGATGACCTCGAAGCCCGCGCCCTCGAGCATCATCGATACCAGGTTCTTGCCGATGTCGTGAATGTCACCCTTCACGGTGCCGATGACGATCTTGCCGATCGGAGGCACGCCGGTCTCGGCCAGAAGCGGTCGCAGGATCTCCATCCCGCCCTTCATGGAGTTGGCGGCGAGCAGCACCTCGGGCACGAAGAGGATGCCGTCGCGGAAGTCGATGCCCACGATGCGCATTCCCTCAACCAGCGCATCGTTGAGTACCCTCTCGGCGTTCCAGCCGCGCTCGAGGAAGAGGTGCGTCGCTTCCTCGACCTCGGCCTTCAGGCCGTTGTAGAGGTCGTCGTGCACCTGCTCGATGAGCTCCTGGTCGTTGAGATCGCGTAGATTGAATTCGCCTTCGGGCGTCTCGGCCATGGGGAAAATCTCCATGCGCGACTTCGGGTTAGGCGCGCGGGCTCCAGTGGCGATGGTAAGGTGGGTACCGCGGTGGCAGGTGCTGGCACGCGACCACGGCATGCCCGCATGCGACAGCGGCGACCTTAAGGAAAAAGCCCAG
>DATKLG010000084.1:0-34627 GCA_035542535.1 Steroidobacteraceae bacterium | reverse complement strand
GACGGGTCCCGGCCGGCTCGGTGGTGGTTTCGGGTACCCTGCCCTCGGCCGACGGGCGCTACAGCCTCTATTGCGCGGTGATCGTCAAGCGCGTCGACGCGCAGACCCGCGCCAAGACCTCGATCAACGAGCTGCTGCGCGGGGCCGAATAGCGCGCCGCACGGAGGCGGCGCCGGATCCGGACCGTTGGGCAAGCGCTGCGCTGATGGGGCGCAGACGCCGCTCCGCCAGCGCCGCAAAGTCTCCTTCCAGCCCGCGATAGCTCCTGATCAGTGTGTCACCAAAACTGGTGACTGACATCCCGCCCCCCTCCTTGCCTCCCCTGCTCGCCCGTATGACGGGTTCCCGGAAGGATTCCTTCAGGCTCTCCACCAGCAGCCACGCACGGCGATAACTCATCCCGATACTGCGGGCCCCCCGTGACAGCGATCCGGAATCCCGAATGGCCTCGAGCAGCAGGATCTTGCCCGGCCCGAGGCTGGAGTGTCTGGCGAAATCGATCCTGAATCGAACGACGAGCCCGGTCATGGAAGCTCCTCCTGGCGGCAATCATAGCTAAGAGCATCGGGCCAAGGCCTCGTGAGGGATTTTGCCCGCCGCAACCCGGGCGTGTTATATACCACCGTATATAACGCTCCTGAAGCGAAGCGCGCTGAAAGGGAACGGAGATGCGGACTGTCCGGCGGTGCGCCCTGGCGGCGCTTGCTGCGAGCATCGTCCTGCATCATCCGGCGCACGCCGCCGATCCATCCGGCGAGGCGGGCTGCGCCAGCTTCCAGGAGTTCATGCACAGCGATTGCCCGCTGACCTGGCACGGCATCACGCTGTACGGGACGTACGACGTCGGCGTGGGCTGGGTCAGCCATGGCTTGCCGGAGAGTCCCTACAACTACGAAGGCGAGTCGCTGGTCAACCGCAACGGCAATGGCTCCCAATGGCTCATAGCGCCGAACAACCTGACCCAGTCGGGTCTCGGCATCAGGGGCAAGCTGGAGTTCATGCAGGATTGGTTCGTGGTGTTCAACGCCGCGACCGGCATCAATCCGCAGTCCGGCCAGCTCGCCAACATGGCGGCCACCAACGTCGCCAACAACGGCCTGCCCAGGGCGAGCTATTCGTTCGCCGGCGACGGCGCCCGGGCCGGTCAGACCTTCAACGACGAGTTCCAGGGCGGCATATCGTCGGCGCAGCTCGGCACGCTGACCTTCGGCCGTCAGCGCGCCCTCGGTACCGATGCGATGCTCGTGTACGACCCGGCCGCCGGGGCGTACTCCTTTTCATTCATCGGCTACAACGGCCTGATGGCCGGCGGCGGCGACACCCAGGACACCCGCTGGGACAGCGCCATCAAATATCGCATCGCCTACGGCCCGGTCCATTTCGGCGCGATGTACCGGTTCGAAGACGGATCGGGCGGCTGCTACTCCTCTGCCGCGGGCTGGACCGCCGCCAGCTGTACCCCGGAACAGCCCCATAACGACGCCTATGGATTCGACCTCGGAACGGTGCTCGGGAAGTTCTCCGCCGACATCGTCTACCAGCATGTCTTCCAGGCAATCAGCGTGGTCAACCCCCTGCTGGGACCGCAGAGTCCGACGCAGCCCTATCAGTCGACCACCAACAGCATCAATACCATCCCGATCACCGGCAACAATCTGATCAGCACGACCAACAGCGAATACGGCATCGTGACCGACAACACGGCCGTCATGGTCGCGGCAAAATACCTCTGGGATCCGTTCAGGTTCTACGCCGGGTACGAGCACATCACCCAGAACAATCCGTCGCGTCCGCTCGGCATCGGCGCCACCGCCCAGGGTGGCTATCTGCTGAGCGGCGTCGAGGACGACAATCTCGATTCGACGAAGAAGGTGCAGGTCTACTGGACGGGCGTGAAATACACCTTTAACGACGGCAGGACGGACCTCACTGCGTCCTACTACGGCTTACAGCAGGCCACCTTCCGCGTGCCGCCGACCTGCACGCCCACCAACATACGCGCTTCCTGCGGGGGCCACTTCAGCGAGGGCTCGTTGTACCTGGATCATCGCTTCACCAGGCGTTTCGACACGTATGCAGGCATCGCGTATTCCAGCGTCAGCGGCGGTCTCGCCATCGCCATTCCGCACGCCCCCGGCGTCCCCTATTACCACGACGACAACCTCGCACCGACCGTCGGCTTTCGTTTCACCTTCTGAGCGTTTGCCGCGCTGGCCCGCACGGCGCGCTCCGCTCACTTCAGCGGGTCGTCGTGGCTCAGCACCCGCTGGAAGGCCGCGATGATCGCCGGCTCCGGGTGGTGGATGGGCGGAAGATCCTGGTAGTTCTCCCAACCGCCGCCGAGGCTGCGATAGAGAGCGATGAACTGCTCCGCCGCCGCCACCTGCGAGGCGGTGTACTGCTCCTCGATCTCGTACTCCTGGCGCTCGGCGTCGACCACGTTGAGGAAGTCGGTGACGCCGCGCTCGTAGCGCTCGCTCGCCAGCGTGACCGCGCGCTGGCTGGCGATGAGCGCGGTGCCGAGCTTGACCAGGCTCTGCTGCTCGGCCATGTACAGGCCGTAGCTGGTGTCCACCTCGCGCACCGCCTGCTGGATGGTCTGCTTGTAGCTGACGAGCAGGGCACGTGTCTGCAGGTCCGCAATCTCGACCTGCGCATCGAGGGCGCCGAAATCGAGCAGCGGCCATACCGCCGCCGGTCCGAGCGACCAGATGTGCTGGCCGAGCACCGGCTGGCCCTCGAGGGACTGGCGCTGGAAGCCGATCGCACCGCTGACGCCGAGCGCGGGGAACAGCTCAGCGGTCGCGATGCCGATGCGCGCCGTGGCGCCGGCGAGCTCGCGCTCGGCCCGCTGGATATCCGGGCGCCGCCGCAGCAGCTGCGGCGGCACGCCTGCGTCCACCGCGCCCGGCACGCTCGGCACCATGGCGGTCGCGCTCAGCTCCTGCACCAGATCCTCGGGGTACGCGCCGAGCAGCGTCGCGATCGTATACTCGGCGGCGCGTACCTGCGCATCGAGCGGCGCCGCCTGCGCCTCGAGAGTCGCCAGCTCACGCGTCGCGAGCGTCACGTCGAGCTCGTTGGTGATGCCGCGCTCGTAGCGGATGCTGACGATGCGCAGCGATTCGCGCAGCGCGCCGATGGCCGAAGCCAGTACCGACGCCCGCACCTGCAGCCCGCGCAGGTCCACGTAGGCGCGCGCCACGTCGGCCACCACCGACACCAGCACGGCGTTGCGCGCGGCGCGCGTGGCCTGCTCGTCGTAACGCGCCGCCTCGATCTCGCGCCGGTACTTGCCGAAGATGTCGAGCTCCCAGAGCGCATCGAAGCCGCCAATCTCGTTGAGATGCTGAAGCCCCGAGGTGTTGTCGGCCGAGATCAAAGCCGGCGCCGCGCGGCTGCGGGTGAGATCGCTGCCGGTGCCGCGGCCCGCGCCGGCGGATGCCCCGGCCTCCGGCAGCACCGTGCCGATGACGGCAGCCTCGAAGGTGCGCGCCGCCTGCAGCCGGTCGAGCGCGATGATGAGATCGGGATTGCCCGCGACCGCGCGCTCGATCAGCGAGTCGAGCTCGGGATCCTGCAGCGCCCGCCACCACACGGCCAGCTCGACCCGGGCCGGTGCGCCGGCGGCCTCGCCGGCCTCGGCAGGCGCTGCCGCGCCCTCGGCGCCGGCGTAATGCTCGGGAACCGGCAGCTGGGGCACGTGATAGTTGGGGCCGGCCGCGCAGGCGCCGAGCACCGCTGCCAGCAGCAACGTGGACCCTGTGCGCACGCGACTCATGGCACCCTCCTCCTCAGCGTTGCGCCGTGGTGGGTGCCGCGCCGCCGGCATCGGTGTGCTGTACCTGCACGAGCTCACCGTCGCTGATCTGGCTGCTGACGTTGAGTGCCAGCCGGTCGCCCGCCGAGGCGCCTGAGGCCAGCTCGACCACGCTGCCGTCGTCGCGGCCGATGGTGACGCTCTGGAACGTGAGGCGGCCCGATCGGTCGACGCGCGCGACCTGCGGGCCGCTGGCGCGGAAAACGAGCGCCGCCGCCGGCACCTGTACCAGCCCGCGCGGCGGGAGCCCGAAGCCGACCTTGACGTACATGCCCGGCACGAACTCCTCGCGCGGGTTAGGAATGTCGATCTCGACCCGCAGGGTGCGCGACTGCGGGTTGAGGGCCTGTGAGGTGCGGGTGACCTTGCCGGCGTACTCACGCGCCACCCCGCCGGCGGTCTGCACCTGAACCGGCGCATTGCTGTTCGCCAGATCCTCAGCCGCGCTCTGCGGCGCATCCACGAAGATCCGGATCGGGTCGTTCTGCGTCATCACGTAGAGCGGCGTCGTCGCGCTGGTGCTGCCGGCGGTCACCAGGTTGCCGATATCGATATCGCGGTTAGTGATGATGCCGTCGTAGGGTGCCGTCACCTTCTTGAACTCGGCGAGCGCGGCGTACTGGTTGACGCGCGCCTGGTCGAGCGCCACCTCTGCCTGCGCGGACTTGAGCCGCGCGACCGCGCTCTCGTAATCCGCCTTCTTCTCCTCGCGCTCCTGCTCGGATACCACGCCCTTGGGCGAGTCGCGCCAGCGCTCGTAGGTGGTGAGGCTGAGCCGGCTCTCGGCCTGGCGCACCAGCACCTGCGCCTGCGCCGCCTGCAGCTGCGCGCGCGCCGCGGCAAGCTCGGCATCGAGCTCGGGAGTCTCGATGAGCGCGAGCACCTGGCCGCTCTTCACGCGGTCGCCGATGTCGACGAACCACTTACCGACGTAGCCGTTGACGCGCGCATAGATGATGCTCGCGTGCCACGCGGCGGTCTGGCCCGGCAGCACCAGGCGCTGCACTGCGCCCACCGGCTGCGCCACGACCACATCGACCAGCGGTGCCGCGCCGGCGGCGGCCGCGGTGGCGCGGGCAATGCCGCGCGCCTTGAAGTAGCGCACCACGCTCACCGAGAGGAACAACACGCCGAGCACCGCGGCGAAGATGATCGCCGCCTTCTTCAGGCGCGCGCCGGTATCCGGAGCGAAGCTCGCCGAGACGGCGTGCGCCTCGCTGGAGGTCACTTCGGCGGCATAGTCGGTCTCGCGGATTTCGTCTGGTGGCTCCACGCGTGTTCCTCGGTCTCAGACGGGTTGCGCAGCCGCCGTCGCAGCCACCCGCGGGCGCCGCAGCAGGCGGTACATGGTCGGCACGAACACCAGCGTCGCGAAGGTTGCGAACAGCAGCCCGCCGACCACGGCGCGGGCAAGCGGCGCGTTCTGCTCCCCGCCCTCGCCCACGCCGATCGCCATCGGCACCATGCCGAGAATCATCGCACCGGCGGTCATGAGCACCGGACGCAGGCGGGTGAAGCCGGCGGTGGTCGCGGCGATCAGGGGACTGTCGCCGGCATCCATGCGCTGGTTGGCGAAGGTCACGACCAGGATGCTGTTCGCGGTCGTGAGCCCGATGCACATGAGGGTTCCCATGAGCGCCGGCACCGACAGGTGCGTCTGGGTGAGGAACAGCATCCACATGACCCCGCTCAAGGCGAACGGCGTCGCCATCAGCACGATCAGCGGGTCGATCCAGCTCTGGAAGTTGATCACCAGGAACAGATAGACGAGCACCACCGCGAGCGCGATCCCGGCGAACAGCCCCGCATAGCTATCGCGCATCGTCTCCACCTGGCCGCTCAGGATCACATGCATCGCCTTCTCGGCCGGTGGCTGGTTGGCGGCGATCACACGGTCGATGGCGCGCGCGGTCGAGTAGAGATCGCGCCCCTGCACGTTGGCGTGTACGTCGAACACCGGGCGGATGTTGAGCTGCGAGCTGACGAGCGGCACCGTGCGCCGCCCGATCGAGGTCACGTTCATGAGCAGTTGCGAGCTGCCCTCGGCGCTGCTCACGGGCATGGTCTTCAGATCCTGTGCCGAGGCGATGTCGTAGGTCGGCTGCTGCACTATCAGGGGATAACTGACGCCGTTGCGCGGGTCGACCCAGAAGTTGGGTGCGGTCTGCGCGCTCGAGCTGGTGGTGACCAGCACGTTGCTGGCGGCATCGCGCTGCGTGAGGCCGATCTGGGTCGCGAGCGCGCGATCGACGTCCACCGACAGCGCCGGGGCGTCGGGGACCTGGAACACGTGTGCGTCGACGACGCCGGGGATACCGGCGATCGAGCCCGTGAGACGCTGGGCGAGCGCATAGGTGCTCGCGGTATCGGAGCCGGTGACGCGTATGTCGATCGGCGCCGGCTGGCCGAAGTTGAGCACCTGATCGACGATATCCGCCGGCTGAAAGAAGAACTGCAGCGCGGGGAAGCGCCCGGGAAGCTCGCGGCGCAGCATGGCGGTCAGCCCGGCGGTCGCCTCGTGCTGCGGCTTGAGCGAAATCAGGATCTCGCCGTCCATCGGCCCGACGGTGGCCGAGTCGCTGAGCGCGATGTTGATGCCGCTGTAAGGCAGGCCGATGTTGTCGAGAATCACGCTGATCTGGCCGTTGCCGACCAGCTGGCGGATCGCGGCCTCCACCCCGGCGAAGTACTGCTGGGTGGTCTCGATGCGGGTGCCCGGTGGCGCGCGCACGTGCAGCCGCATCTCGCCGGCATCCACGTCAGGGAAGAAGTCGCGCCCGAGGAGCGGAAACAGCGGCAGCGACACCAGCATGATGGCGAGGAACGCGAGCACGGTGACACGCGGCTGCGACAGCGCCCACGCAAGCGCATTGCGATAGCTCTCGCGGAAGTGCCGGAAGCCCTGCTCGAAGCCCAGGTGCAGGGTGTGCAGCCAGCGCGCGACTTCCCGCAACCGCGCGCGCCACAGCAGCCTCAGCGCCGGGCCGCCGGCGGGCGCCGCCACCGGCGCGGACGGCGCGGCATGGGCCCGAGCGCGCATCAGGTACAGGAACAACACCGGCACCATGGTGAAGGAGAGCGCCAGGCTCGCCAGCAGCGACACGATCACCGACACCGAGAGCGGCGAGAACAGGTACTTGGCCGTGCCCTGGAGCAGGAACACCGGCACGAACACGATGCAGATGCAGAGCGTCGAAAGGAACGTCGGGGTGCCGACCTCGCCGGCGCCGTGCACCACCGCATCGGCCATGTGCTCGTGCAGGCCGGCGTGACGCTCGATGTTTTCGATCACCACCGTGCCGTTGTCGACCAGGATCCCGACCGCGAGTGCGAAGCCCCCGAGGGTCATGGTGTTGAGCGTCTCGCCGCCGGCGCCCATCAGCAGCACCGCGCTGATGATCGAGAGCGGGATGGCGGCGAGGATAATGAGCGTCAGCCGCCAGTTGCCGAGGAACAGGAGGATCATCAGGGCGGTGAGAGCGGCGGCCAGGCAGCCGCCCATCAGCACACTGTTGAGCGCCGCCTTGACGAACACCGACTGATCGAAGATCGGCTTGATGCTGACGCTCTTCGGCACCATGTGGCGGATGTCGGGCAGCACCGCGCGGATGCCGTCGATGACCGCGAGCGTCGAGACGCCGCCGGTGTTGCGGATCGTCATGAGCGCGCCCGGCACGCCGTCGACCGACACCGAGTTGGTCTGCACCTGGAAGCCGTCGTGCACGTGCGCCACGTCGCGCATGAACACTTCGCGCCCGGCGACCTGGCGGATGGGGAAGCCATTGATCGCCTCGATCACGTCGGGACTGTTGTTCATCGCCAGCAGGTAGTCCTGGCTGCCGATCTTGACGTCGCCCGCGGGCAGGATGACGTTCTGCGACTGCAGCGCGCTGCTCACGTCGGCCGGAGTCAGACCGCGCGCCTGCAGCGCCTGCTGGTCGAGGTCCGCCATGATGACGCGCGGCTTGCCGCCGTACGGGTACGGCACCTCGGCGCCGTGCACTACCGCCAGGGCCGGCCGGATGATGTTCTGCCCGAGGTCGTTGAGCGCGGTGTCGGGCAGCGAGTTGCTCGACAGGCTCAGCTGGATGATCGGCACGTCGGTCGCGCCGTAACGGATCACGAGCGGCGGCGTGATGTTCGGCGGCATGTACTTGAGCACCACCAGCGCGCTGCTCGCGAGCTGCGAGACGGCGCGCGTCACGTCCGCGCCCTCGTGCAGATACACCTTCTCGACGCCCACGCCCTCGTAGCTGGTCGCCTCGATGCGCGCGATGTCATCCACCAGCGAGGCCATCTGCCGCTCGTGCAGCGTCAGGATCCGGTTCTGGATGTCCGGGGCGCTCATACCGGCATAGGTCCACACTACGCTGCACACCGGAATGTCCATCTCCGGGAAGATGTCGACCGGCATGCGCAGCGCCTCGCCGATCCCGAGCAGCGCGATGAGGATCAGCAGGGCGACGACCGTGTAAGGCCGCCTGAGGACGTACTGAACGAGCGACACGGCGCGATCCTCAGGTGCGCTCGTCGGTTGCGCCGGCGAGCGGCGCCCGCACGCGGAAGGTGCTGCCCCTGCCCAAGGCACTCTGCACCTCCACCTCGGCGCCGTGCGCGGCGCAGATCGATTTCACGATCGAGAGCCCGAGCCCGGCGCCGCCCTGCTCGCGCGAGCGCGAGCCGTCGACCCGGTAGAAGCGCTTGAACACGTGCGGCAGTGCATCGGCGGGTATGCCGACGCCGGTGTCGGTGACCTCGAGCACGGCATCGGGGCCCTCGCGCCGCACGCTGAGCGCGATGCGCCCGCCGCACGGGGTGTACTTGATGGCGTTGTCGAGCAGGTTGACGATCACCTGCTTGAGGCGCGCGCGGTCGCCGCGCACCGTCACGCCGCGCGCCGGGTCACAGTCGACGCGGATGTCCTTGTCGGTGGCGAGCAGGCTCATCTGCTCGGCGGTCGTGGCGGCGAGCTCCGCCAGGTCGAAGCGCTGCCACTCGCCGCCGGCCTCGCCCGCATCGAGGCGTGAGAGCGCAAACAGGCCCTCGACGATCTCGGCGAGCCGCTCGACCTCCTCGAGCACGCTGCCGAGCGCCTCACGCGCGTCGGCAGCGAGCCGCTCGTCCTGCGCCAGGCTCTCGAGCTCCCCGCGCATCACGGTGAGCGGCGTGCGCAGCTCGTGGCTCGCATCGGCGACGAACTGCTTCGAGCTGCGCAGCGCGTCCTCGAGACGGCTGATCATGTGGTTGAGCGATACCGAGAGCCGCTCGAGCTCGTCGCCGCTTCGCACCACGGGCAGGCGCTCGCTCAGGTTGTGCTGCGTGATCTCCTCGGCTTTGACGGCCATACGCTCGACCGGCTCGAGCGCGCGCTGCACCAGGACGAAGCCGCCTACCACCGCCACCGCCACCGCGAGCGGCAGACCCACCGCCAGCATGACGATCACCTGGGCGAGGGTGTCCTCGACCGGCGCGCCCGAGGTGCCGACCTCGACCCGATAGCGTGTGCCGTCGCCTCCTTCGGCCGCCACCGCCGCGATCAGCAGCGAGCCCCCGGCGAGCCGTACCTTGCGAGACGAGCCCTGCGAGACCTCGCCGGCGAGCGGCGGGACGATCGCGGGATCGAAGCGCTCGTTGCGCGGGGCACCCGAGACGTACACCACCTCCCCGTCGGCGCGCGTTATGCGGATGAAGCGGTCGTTGATCTCGGGGGAGTAGAGGTTCTCCACCTCGTTGCGCATCGCCTCCTCGCCGTCGCGGCGCGCGTGCGCCACGAGCGTGCCGGCGATCTGCCGCGCCCGGCGGGCCTGGATGTCGAGGAGGTTCGCTTCGAGGTAATGTCGCAGCAACAGGAAGGTCAGCAGGGCGAGCAGCACGAACACGGCCGTCAGCACCCCGGCGTACCAGCCGACCAGCCGCACGCTGAGCGAACGCGCGTTCATGCCTCGGGCGCCGCCCCCAGCCCATAGCCGACGCCACGCACGGTGCGGATGAGCTTTAGCGGGAACGGATCGTCCACTTTGCTGCGCAGATGCCGTACGTACACGTCGACGATGTTGGTGAGTCCCTCGAAGCTCTGATCCCACACGTGCTCGATGATCATGGTGCGCGAAAACACCCGGCCCGGGCTCGACGCCAGGTACTCGAGCAGCGCGTACTCCTTGGGGGTGAGCTCGATACGCCGCCCGCCCCGGCGCACCTGCTGAGTGAAGCGATCGAGCTCGAGGTCCGCGACGCGCAGCACGCTCGAGCGGGCCACCGGTCCGCGCCGCAGTAGCGCCTTGACGCGCATCACGAGCTCGGCGAACGCGAACGGCTTCGTCAGATAGTCGTCCGCCCCCGCCTCGAAGTTCTGCACCTTTGCCTCGGTGGCATCGCGCGCCGTGAGAATCAGAATCGGCACCTGGTGGTTGCGGCGGCGGATGCGCCGCAGGAGCTCCTCCCCCGGGAGTCCGGGGAGCATCAGGTCGAGGATGATGAGGTCGTAGTCGTAGGCTTGAGCGAGCTCCCAGCCGCGCGTTCCCTCGTCGGCGACGTCGACGGCATAGCGCTCCTGCCGCAGCGCGCGCGCCACGAGCTCGGCAAGCTTCTTCTCATCCTCGACGAGGAGCATCCGCACGACTGATGAGTCTCCCTGTGTACGGTCCCGGAGGCCCAGTGGAGCACAGAAGGATTAATCGGCGGCAAATGCCACATTAAAAACCATTCATGAAATAGAAGTTGCTTTCAAGGCCTTGATATGGAAGAGTTTAGCCCCCACGCGGGAGACCAGTTAGCCTGAAAGGCCGTGGTCGGTGCCGGGGCCACACGCATCCCGATGCCCGAGACCGGTAATAAAAGCGCCATCAGACTGCGGTACAAGTGTCATACAAGTGGACCACACTGAGCCTCGAGCGGCGGTGATCACAGTATGTTGCGGAGAGGCAACACTCTGCCTGAGCGTATCGGGCAAGGCGCTGGTATCCTGCGTCGCCTTTATTTTCACATCACAGGAATTCTGCAGATGACATCCATCCGTGCCTGTCTCTTAACGGCTTCGTTGGCCGCAGCGGGCGTCGCGCAGGCGCAGACTGCGCCACCCCCCGCGCCGGCGCCGACGACCAAGGCTGCGGACAGCAGCCTCACCTGGAAGGGAATCACGCTCTACGGCATCGTCGACATTGGTGTTCAGTACGACACCCACAGCGCGCCGTTCAGCGACTACTTCCCGGCGACCTCCGGCTCGCTGGTCCAGAAGAACGACAGTGAGTCCCCCACGGGACTCACCTCGAACAACCTCTCCCAGTCGCGCCTCGGAATCTCGGGCAACGAGCCGATTGGCGGCGACTGGGCGGCCGTGTTCCGGCTCGAGACGTTTTTCCAACCGACCACGGGCAATCTATCCGACGCTCTGAAGTCGGTCGCGCTGAATAACGGCAAGCCCTGCTCCACGGTGGCCAATTGCACCCAGAGCGTGGGCGTCGACAGCAGCATCGCCGGCCAGCTGTTCTCGGGAGCCGCCTATGCGGGCTTCAGCTCGCCGACCTACGGTACCTTCACCTTCGGCCGCAACGTGACGCTGCTGGCCGACGGCATCGCCAAGTACGATCCGATGGGAGCAGCGCAGGCCTTCTCCATCATCGGCTTCTCGGGCACCGCCGCGGGCGGCGGCGATACCGAGGACCGGCGCCTCGATCAGTCCCTCAAGTACTACGCCAAGTACGACTGGCTGCATCTCGGTGCCTTGTATCAGTTCAGCGGCAACAGCGGCAGCACGAACACGGGCTTCCAGTTCGAGCTGGGCGCGGAGTACGCCGGGTTCTCGATCGACGGGTACTATGCCAAGAAGTACGACGCGATCTCGGTGGGCTCGCTGAGCGCGGCGCAGGTCGCTCTGCTGCAGACCGGCAACTGCGCCGCCGTGGCGCCCGCCGTCCCGCAGTGCTGGCCGATCGGCACTTCGCTCTCGGCGACGGTCTCCGACAACGAGACCTACTCGCTCATGGCCCTGTACGCCATCCCGGGATCGACGTTCAAGGTGTCCGCCGGCTACGAGCGCATCACCTTCAACAACCCGAACGACCCCCTGCCTCCGGGCACGCTCACCATTGGCGGCTACACGCTGGCCTTCACCAACAACGCCGCGTTCGCCAACCAGAAGGTGCTCGAGGTCTACTGGGCGGGCGCGAAGTGGGGTATCACGCCTGATCTCGACATGACGGCGGCATACTACGGCTACAGTCAAAACTCCTACGCCACGGGCGCGAATGCCGGTTGCAGCACGAAGGCGAACGGAGCCTGCAGCGGTAGCGAGACCGGGCTGTCGCTGCTGCTCGACTACCGGCTGTCGAAGCGCTTCGACACCTATCTCGGCACGTTCTACTCGGGCGTGCAGGACGGCCTCGCCAACGGCTACCTGTTCAGCACCAACATCGCCACCACCGCCGGTGTGCGCTTCCGGTTCTGAGGCGCCGCGGCGCCGCCCGCCACGGGCGCACGATTGGACAGGGCCCGCGCAAGCGGGCCCTGTCGTTTCGGGGGCTATAGCCTCGGGGACTAGCCGAATCGTCCCGTAATGTAGTCCTCGGTGAGCCGGTGGCGCGGGTTGGTGAACACGCGATCGGTGTCGCCCACCTCGATCAGCTCGCCGAGATGGAAGTAGGCGGTGCGCTGCGAGACGCGTGCGGCCTGCTGCATGGAATGGGTGACGATCACGATCGCGTACGACTCGCGCAGCTCCTCGATCAGGTCCTCGATGCGGGCGGTGGCGATCGGATCGAGCGCCGAGCAGGGCTCGTCCATGAGGATCACCTCCGGCTGCACCGCGATGGCGCGCGCGATGCACAGGCGCTGCTGCTGGCCGCCGGAGAGCCCGGTGCCGGGACTGCGGAGCCGGTCCTTCACCTCGTCCCAGAGTCCCGCACGCGTCAGGCTGGTGCAGACGATGTCATCGAGATGGGCGCGGCTGCTCGCTTGCCCGTGAATGCGCGGCCCGTAGGCGACGTTGTCGTAGATCGATTTCGGGAAGGGGTTCGGCTTCTGGAACACCATGCCGACTCGCGCGCGCAGCTGGACCACGTCGCGACGCCCATCGTGGATATCCCTGCCGTCGAGCATGATGCTGCCGGTGACACGCGCGCCGGGGATCGTGTCGTTCATGCGATTGAGGCAGCGCAGAAACGTCGACTTGCCGCAGCCCGACGGCCCGATCATCGCCAGCACCTGCCTCCTGCCCACGTCGATCGTGACGTTCTTGAGGGCCTGTTTGCCGCCGTAGTAGACGTTGACGTCGCGGCAGGAAAACACCGGATTCTCGGCCGCGGCCTGCCCCGGACCGGCGCCGGCGCCGGTGCCGGCGGCGACTGCCACGTGCACGCGTCCGCTCGGCTTCAAGTTGAGGCCGCTCTCGCCGATGTGGCGCTGGGACAGCGCGGGGCTCGCTGTGGCGCCCGGGCTCGCGACGTGGCTCGCTGCAGCGCCCGGGGTCGCTACGGGCTTGCCGGCTGCACCGTTGCCGCCGACCGCACCGGCGGGTGTGGCCGCACCGTTGCTGGCGGCCGCGTCGGGTCCGGCGGCGCTCTCGCGCGGTTGCGGATTCTCCCGGGGAGGATCACTCATGAGTGCGCGGCTCAGCCGAATTTTCCGGTGACGTAGTCATCGGTGCGGCGGTTCTTCGGGGCGGTGAACAACTGCTCCGTCGGACCCATCTCGATCAGCTCGCCGAGGTACATGAAAGCGGTGAAGTTCGACACGCGCGCGGCCTGCTGCAGGTTGTGGGTCACGATGGCGATGCAGTACTTCTCCCGCAGGGACTGCAGCGTCTCCTCGATGCGCAGCGTCGAGATCGGGTCGAGCGCCGCGGTCGGCTCGTCGAACAGGATAACCTCGGGTCGCACCGCCAGGGTACGCGCGATGCACAGGCGCTGTTGCTGGCCGCCCGAGAGGCCGCGGCCGTCCTCGTGCAGCTTGTCCTTCACCTCTTCCCACATCGCCGCTTCCCGCAGCGCCTCCTCCACCCGGTCGGTGAGCTCGCTGTGGGAGATGCGCCGCACCAGGCGCAGCCCGAAGGCCACGTTGTCGAAAACCGACATCGGGAAGGGGGTAGCCTTCTGGAACACCATGCCGACACGGTAGCGCAGCGCCGCCACGTCCACCGAGGCTGCCAGGATGTCCTCGCCGTCGAGGCGCACATGACCGGTTGCCCGGTGTCCGGGATAGAGCGCATACATGCGGTTGAAGACCCGCAGCAGCGTCGACTTGCCACAGCCCGAAGGGCCGATGAAGGCCGTGATGCGCCGGTCCTCGAGCGTCAGGTTGATGTCCTTCAGGGCCTGCGACGTGCCGTAGTAGAAATCGAGGTGTCGCACGTCGTACTTGACCGGGTGCGCGCCGTCCGGCGCCGCGGGCAGCACGGCCAGCTCGACCCCCGAGGCGCCCATCAGCGCCTCCCCCCGGGACCGAGCCGCGCCACCACGAAGCGTGCGGTGATGCTGAGGATGAGGATCGAGAGCGTGATGAGCAGCGCACCCGACCACGCAAGCGCCTGCCAGTTCGGGTAGGGGCTCAGGGCGAACTGGAAGATCACGACCGGCAGGTTCGCCATCGGCGCGTTGAGGTTCGTGCTCCAGAACTGGTTGTTGAGCGCCGTGAACAGCAGCGGCGCCGTCTCCCCGCTGATGCGCGCGATGGCGAGCAGCAGGCCGGTCACGATGCCGCTGCGGGCGGCCGGGTATATGACACTCGTGATCGTGCGCCAGGGGTAGGCGCCCATGGCGGTCGAGGCGTCCTTCATCCCCTGGGGCACCAGGCTCAGCATGTCCTCGGTGGTGCGCACGGTCACCGGGAGGGCGATGATGCCGAGCGCCACCGCGCCGGCGATGGCGGAAAAGTGCCCCATGCGGACCACCAGCAGCTCGTAGACGAACAGGCCGACGATGATCGAGGGCGCCGACAGCAGCACGTCATTGACGAAGCGGATCACCGCGCTCAGCGGGGAATTACGGCCATACTCGGCGAGGTACGTGCCAGCGAGCATGCCGATCGGGCCGCCGATCAGGATGCCGATCACGGTCATGACGACGCTGCCGTAGATCGCGTTGAGGAGCCCGCCGCTGCCCCCGGGCGGGGGCGTCATGGCGGTGAACAACGCCACCGACATGCCGGCGAATCCGCGGCTGAAGAGCGTCCAGAGAATCGCACCGAGGAAGAACAGTCCGATCGCCGTGGCCAGGCCCGACAGCCCGAGCGCCACGAAGTTGATGACCTTGCGCAGGAAGCTGCGGTTCATACCGATGAGAGGGCGCGGCGCTCGAGGCGCAGCAGCATGAAGCGTGCGGCCGCGATCACCGAGAAGGTGATGAGAAAGAGCAGCGCGCCGAGAGCCACCAGCGAGGAGGTGTAGAGATCCCCGACCGCCTCGGTGAACTCGTTGGCGATGGCCGCCGAGATGGTCGTGCCCGGAGCAAGGAGCGAGGAGCTGATGCGGTGCGCGTTGCCGATGACGAAGGTCACCGCCATGGTCTCCCCGAGCGCGCGCCCGAGGCCGAGCATGATGCCGCCGATCATGCCTGTGCGTGCGTAGGGCACGACCACCTGCCAGATCACCTCCCAGGTGGTGGCGCCGAGCCCGTAGCCGGATTCCTTGAGGACATCCGGCACGGTCTCGAACACGTCACGGGTGACCGCGGAGATGAACGGTACCACCATGATGGCGAGCACGATGCCGGCGGTGAGAATGCCGATGCCGAAGGGCGGCCCCTGAAACAGCCGGCCGACGATCGGCAGCGGTCCGATCGTGTCGATGAGCCACGGCTGCACGTGCCGCTGCAGGATGGGGGCGAGCACGAACAGGCCCCAGATGCCGAAGATGATGCTCGGCACCGCTGCCAGCAGCTCGATCGCGATGCCGACCGGCCTCTTCAGCCATACGGGCGCGAGCTCCGTGAGAAAGATGGCGATCCCGAAGCTCACGGGGATGGCGATCACGAGCGCGAGGACCGAGGTAACCACCGTCCCGTAGATCGCCGCCAGCGCCCCGAACCGCTCGGTGACCGGGTTCCAGGTCTCATTCAGCAGGAAGCCCAGCTTGAAGTGCGCGAGCGCCGGCCACGCCCCATGCAGCAGGGAGAGCGCAACGCCTCCGAGGAGCGTGAGCACCAGCAGCGCCGCCACGAACGTGGCGGCGCGGAACAGGGACTCCCGCAGCCGCTGCCCCGCCGCGTGTCGCGGTTCGATGGCGGCCGCGCTATTCATCGGGTGCGGTACAGGCCAGCGTCCCGGCTACGAGCGCCCTAGAGGGCCGGAGCGCCCTTGATATCGGACTTCCAGGTCGCGCGCACCTGCTTGATCAGGCTCTCCGGCAGCGGCACGTAGTCGAGGTCGGCCGCCATCTTGGTGCCGTTGCGGTACGCCCAATCGAAGAACTTGAGCGCCTCGGCAGTCGCCGCCGTGTCGGGCGGCACTGCATAGACCAGGATGAAGCTCGCGCCCGTGATCGGCCAGCTCCCCGCGCCTGACTGGTTGGTCAGAATCAGGAAGTAGCCGGGCGCCCGTGACCAGTCGGCGCTCGCGGCAGCTGCCTGGAAGGACTCGGCGCTCGGCGTGACCGCCTTGCCCGCTGAATTGACGAGGTTGCAGTACGCCATCTTGGTCTGCTTCGCGTAGGCGTACTCGACGTAGCCGATGGCCCCGTCGGTCTGCGCCGTCATGTTGGCGACCCCCTCGTTGCCCTTGGCGCCGATGCCGATCGGCCACTGCACCGAGGTGTTCTCACCGATGCTGTCCTTGAACTTCGGGCTCGTCTGCGAGAGGTAGTGGGAAAAGAGGAAGTTCGTGCCCGAGCCGTCCGAGCGGTAAATCGGCGCGATGTTGCTGGCCGGAAGCGTCAGCTTCGGATTCATCTTCTGGATGCGCGCGTCGTTCCACTTGGTGATCTCGCCCATGTAAATCGAGGCGACGGTCGGGCCGTCGAGTACCATCTGGCCGGCCTGTACGCCCTTGATGTTGACCACCGGAACCACGCCCCCGATGATCATCGGGAACTGCACCAGACCCGCCTCCTTGAGGTCATCGGGCTTCAGAGGCATGTCGCTCGCACCAAAGGTGACGGTTTTGGCCTTGATCTGCTTGATGCCTCCGCCCGAGCCGATCGACTGGTAATTGAGGCCGATGCCGGTCTGCTGCTTATAGGCATCCGCCCACTTTGAATAGATCGGGTAGGGAAAGGTGGCCCCGGCGCCTGAGATGTCGGCTGCCTGCACGACGCCTGCGCAAACGAGCGCACCGAGCGCTGCCAGGAACACCCGCTGTATTCTTCGGAAATTCATGTCTCGACTCCTCAAGTGCAATCGGTGGGAAGCACAGCTGCGCTGGGCCTGGAGAGCCTCCACGCACCAGTCGCGCGCATTAGATGACAATAATGTGACGCTTCGATGACACGGTCGGAAAGCGCCCTTTTCATGGTCTTGGATGAGTAGTCTTGCCGTAGGAGTTTTCACGGTCGTGACAGCGACCGGCTTGCCGGACGGCCCGCCCCACCGTATAAACGCGAACCCATTGGAGCCGCCAGCGCCGATGTCCAGATCCCTCGAGCTCGCCGAAGCCCTGATCGCGCGCCGCTCCGTGACCCCAGCGGATGAAGGATGCCAGCAGCTGATCGGCGAGCGCCTGGCGGCGCTCGGCTTCGCTCTCGAGCCATTGCGGTTCGGCACGGTGGATAACCTCTGGGCGCGGCGCGGCGCCGAGCGGCCGCTCTTCTGCTTCGCCGGGCACACCGACGTTGTCCCCACCGGCCCGCTCGAGGAGTGGCGCAGCGACCCCTTCGTGCCGACGCTGCGGGAGGGACTCCTCTACGGCCGTGGCGCCGCCGACATGAAGACCGGGCTCGCGGCCATGGTGACGGCCACCGAGGAGTTCGTCCGCGCCCATCCCCGGCATCGGGGCTCGATCGCGTTCCTCATCACGAGCGACGAGGAAGGCCCCTCGGTGGATGGCACCAAGCGTGTGGCGGAGACCCTCGCAGCGCGCGGCGAGCGTATCGACTGGTGCGTGGTGGGCGAGCCCTCGAGCGAGGCCACCATCGGGGACACGATCAAGGTCGGACGCCGCGGTTCCCTGAGCGGGCGGCTCACGGTTCACGGCGTGCAGGGTCACGTGGCCTATCCGCAGCTCGCCGAGAATCCGGTGCACACCCTTGCCCCGGCGCTCGCCGAGCTCACCGGGCGCGTGTGGGATGCAGGAACCGAGCATTTCCAGCCGACGACCTTCCAGGTCTCGAACCTCAACGCCGGAACGGGCGCCCCGAACGTAATTCCAGGAGAGCTCAAGGCGCGCTTCAACCTGCGGTACTCGCCGGTGCAAACGCTGGACAAGCTGAAGAGTACGGTGGAGGAGATTCTGCGCCGGCACGGCGTGCGCTACAGCCTCGAATGGTATGTGTCGGGCGAGCCCTTCTACACCCCGCCCGGCCCGCTGTCGGAAGCGGCCGCCGACGCGGTCTCCCAGGTGACGGGTGTCAGGCCGCGGCTCTCGACCGGCGGGGGCACCTCCGACGGGCGCTTCATCGCGCCGCTCGGGGCGCAGGTGGTGGAGCTCGGCGTCGTGAATGCCTCCATCCACAAGGTGAACGAGTGCGTGCGGGCCGCCGACGTCGACGCCCTCGCGCAGATGTATCTCAACCTGCTGCGGACCCTTCTCGCCTGAGATTGGCGAAGGCGCCCACGCCACCGAGCAGCAGCGCCGAGATCAGCACCCAGGCGGGCATGGCGAGCCCGAGGAAGCGCCAGTTCACCTCGGCGCACTCCCCGCTCCCCGAGAGCACCCGGCGCACGACCTCGGTCACGGGCATGAAGCGCAGCATCATGGCGAGCGGCGCCCCGCAGGAGGGCAGCGTTCCGGGCGGCAGGCTCTGCACATAAAGCTGCCGCGCCGCGACACCGATGGTGAGGAGCGCCCAGAACGCCAGCAGTGCCCCGTAGAAGTAACGTCCGCGGCCGCGCGGGTGATGCAGCGCCGCCGCGAGGAACGTGAGGCCAAGCAGCATGACCCCGACGCGCTGGAAGATGCACAGCGGACACGGCTCGAGTCCCTGGTGGTACTGCGTATACAGCGCGTAGGCCATGAGTCCGGTGCAGGCAAGGAAGCCCATGAAATTGATGAGGCGGCGGTGTGGCATGGGGCCAGTCTAGCGGGGGCGCGCGCGCAGGTCTCTCCCCGAGCTCGTGCGCATGGCTCGTGCGCATGGCTCGTGCGCACGGTTGATGCGCACGGTTGATGCGCACGGACCTGCAAGGCGCAGGAGCCCCCGCCCGGGGCGCCCGATCGCCCTACGGCCCGGCGCCCGCAGTCCCGGATTCGGCGCGCAGCTCGCGTTCTACGTCATCGAGAGAGGTATGGCGGATGTCCTTGCCGTGCACCATGTAGATGACGTACTCGCTGATGTTCTTGGCATGATCGCCGATGCGCTCGAGCGCGCGTACCACCCACATGACATCGAGCGCGCGGCGGATCGTGCGCGGGTCCTCCATCATGAAGGTGATGCTCTGGCGCTGGATCGCCTCGTACTCCTCGTCCACCAGACGATCCTGCCGCGCGACGCGCAGCGCCGATTCCGTGTCCATGCGCGCGAACGCATCGAGGGCGTCGTGGACCATCTCCGAGACGACGCGGCCGAGATGCTTGATCTCACGGTACTTGTCGGCGGGGCGCTCCATGGTGGCCAGGCGCGAGGCGATGTAGCCGATCTTCTCGCCCTCATCGCCGATGCGCTCGAGGTCGGTGATCGTCTTGATGATGGCAACGATCAGGCGCAGGTCCCCGGCGGCAGGGGCGCGGGTTGCGAGAATGCGGCTGCACTCCTCGTCGATCGAGACCTCCATGTTGTTGACCTGGTAGTCCTCCATCGCCACCGCCTCGCCGAGCGAGCTGTCGCCCTCGACGAGCGCGGTGATCGCCTTCTGCAGCTGCTGCTCGACAAAGCCACCCATGCCGAGCACCTTGCTGCGCACGCGCTCGAGGTCCTCGTTGAAACGACGCGAAATGTGATGACTGAGATCGGCGGTTTCCATCAGCTTCCCGTCCCCGTCGCCCGTGCACTCATGCGCACGATCATAGCGGAACTGCGGCTGACGGCCACCCGATCGGCGACGAGCGCGGCGCTGCGGCGGCGCACGGCGCCGGCCGCGTGCGGCCAGCGCAGGAGCTTGAGCTCCCCGCCGGGGGCTTCGACGAGTGCGGAGCAGGACTCGACCCAGTCGCCCGTGTTGCAGTAGAGCGTCCCTTCGATATGACGGAGGTTGGCGCGGTGGATGTGACCGCAGACGACCCCGTCGTAGCCCTGGCTGCGGGCATGGCCCGCCGCGACCTGCTCGAATTTCTCGATGTAGCGGACGCTCGTGGGAATGCTGAGCTTCAGCCGCTCGGCCAGCGGCCAGTAGGCCTTGCCGAGCGCGCGCCGCAGGTTGTTGACGCCGTCGCTCAGGCGCACGGACACCTCGTAGAGCGCATCGCCGAGACGGGTGAGCCAGGGCGAGCAGCTGACGATACGATCGAACTGGTCACCGTGCAGCACCAGCAGCCGCTCGCCGCGCGCGGTGCGGTGTACCCATTCGCGGTGCACTTCGAACTGTCCCTGCAGCATCTCGGCGAATACACCCAGACTCTCGTCGTGGTTGCCCGGAATATAGACGAGACGCGTGCCGGCGCGCCCGCGGGCGAGGAGCGTGCGAACCACCTGCGTGTGCTCTGCCGACCAGAAGACGCGGCGGGCCAGGCTCAGCGCATCGACGATATCGCCTACCAGAACGATGTTCTCCGCCTCGACCCCGACGAGAAACTCGTTCAGCTCGCGGGCCCGCGCATGCCGGTATCCGAGGTGGATGTCGGACAGAAACAGGGTACGCACCCGCGTCCTGCCAGAGCGTCTCGAGTTGCCGTTTGCCATGCCGGACTCACCCCTAAGCTCCCGAGGTGCCGCTAGGGTGGTGCGCCCATGTGTCTTACGTATGACAACGCGGCTAAAGATTTCTTACGAATTAGTCGGTTGCGTGGCAAACCTAAGCCGTTTCCGTCAGTGTGGGCGCGACCTCGCGGGCGAGGCGCTCGGCCGGGAAATGACAGGTAAACGAGCTACCCTCACCGAGGGTGCTCTGTACCTCGAGCTGCGCGCCATGGCGCTGCAGGACGTGCTTGACGATGGCGAGGCCGAGACCCGAGCCTCCGGTGGCGCGCGAGCGCCCGGCGTCCACGCGGTAGAAGCGCTCGGTGAGGCGCGGTATGTGCTCCGGGGGAATCCCGAACCCGGTGTCGGTCACCGCGAGGTGTCCGCCGTCCTCGTCCGTCCACCAGCGCATCTCGATCGCGCCTTCGGGCGGGGTGTACTTGGCGGCGTTGTCGACCAGGTTCGAGAAGGCCGAGTGGATCTCGGGCTCATCGCCGATGAGCTGCGCCGCGGATTCGATGCGCACCCGCACCTCGTGCGGATGCACCGGGCGCGCCAGCACGTCCTTGCGCAGCAGCGCCAGGATCGCCGCGACGTCGATCGGGGCTCCGCCGACGACCTCGTCGGTCTCCTCGAGCCGCGACAGCTCGAGGAGGTCCCGGATGATGCTGGTCATGCGCTCGGCTTGGCGGCGCATCTCCGCGACCGGCCCGAGCAGGTCCGGATCGAGGGCCGGGTCCTGCCCGAGGGTCTCGAGGTAGCCCGAGATGACGGTGAGCGGCGAGCGCAGCTCGTGCGAGGCGTTGGCGACGAAGTCGCGCCGTACCGCCTCGAGCCGCATCTGCCGCGAGACGTCGCTCACCAGCAGCAGCAGCTGCCCGTCGCCGTAGGGTGCCACCTGCAGCGACAGATACGAGTCCTCGGCCACCGTCGGACGGATGACCACGGGATTGGAGTAATCCTGGCGGGCGAGGTAACGCAGGAACTCCGGCTCGCGCAGCAAGTGCTCGATGCGCATGCCGAGATCGGCGGTGGTGCGCAGCTCGAGCAGCTGTGCAGCCCGGCGGTTGAACCACACGATCTCGCGCTGCGCGTTGAGGATCACGACCCCGTTCGGCAGCGCCGCGGTCGAGCGCTGCAACTGGCGCATGAGCTGCACGAAGCGCTGCTTGTGAAAGCGCTTGCGCCGGTGCAGCCGCACCACCTGCGCGATGATCTCGCCCCACACACCGCCCACGTCGGGCGGGTCGGCGAAGTTGCGGTGCCGCAGCCACCACTCGAGGCGAAAGAGGTTGGCGAGAACCCAGGCGAGGTGCAGCGCCAGCGCACACGCGAGTCCCGCCCAGAGACTTCCGAGCAGCCACCCGGCGGCGAGGCCCACCGCCACCGTGGCGAGCAGCCGCCCGACCGTAAACCACCACATTTGTGTCACGGGCTGCAATCGCTGCCCCGCCTCTCTCCTCGCCGTCCGGACGCCCTCGTGGCTGTCGCTAAACGGTTCGGGCGGAGAACCGATAGCCTGAGCCCCGCACGGTCTGCACGAAGCGATCGTAGCCGAATTCCTCGAGCGCTTTGCGCAGGCGGCGGATGTGCACGTCGATCGTGCGCTCCTCCACGTACACGTTGCCACCCCAGATGCGATCGAGCAGCTGATCGCGGGTATAGACGCGTTCCGGATGCGTCATGAAGAACTCGAGCATGCGGTATTCGGTGGGCCCGAGCCCGACGGTCCGCGGACCCACCATGACCCGGTGACTCCCCTGATCGAGCACCAGGCCCTCGAACTCGATGAGCTCGTCGACGCCGCTCGGCGCGGAGCGGCGCAGCACGGCGTTGATGCGCGCGAGGAGCTCGCGGGGCGAGAAGGGCTTGGTCACGTAATCGTCGGCGCCGCCCTCGAGCCCTGCGACCTTATCGCCCTCCTCGGCCCGTGCCGTCAGCATGATGACGGGCAGTTCCCGCGTCTCGCGGTCGCGCTTGAGCGCGCGAGTCAGCTCGAGACCGCTCATGTCGGGCAGCATCCAGTCGACCAGCACCAGGTCGGGGCGGGTGTCGGCGAGCGCGGCGCGCGCCGCCCGGCAATCCTCCGCCTCACGTACCTCGAAGCCGGCGCGTTTCAGCCCGAACGCGATCATCTCGCGGATCGGACGCTCGTCCTCGACGATGAGAACCTGTTTGGCGGTCATCTCGGCAGTGTTCCGGGAATCTGGCGCGCGAGTATTACAGGGGGACTGTGTTGCAGATTCGTGACAGACCGCCAGGCGTTTGTGTCATTTCAGTGACCGGCAGGCGGCCAGGCCACATCATCGCGCAGATAGACCGGCAAAGCCTGCTCTGGGTCGAGGGTTCGCCCCGCGGCGACCTCGGCAGCGGCCAGGAGCGCAATTTCTGTCGCGCGCGGACGAACCTCGTCGATCGCGGACAGCATCCCGGAGAAGGCCGCCCGCAGTTGCGGGTAGGCTGCGAAGCCCGTCCCGGCGCCTCGGACTCCGCGGGCATTACCCCAGTCCGGCGGCAATGCCACCGCTTCGGGCTTGCTCACGCGCTCGCCCCCGGCGGGACTGGCCAGACCCGCCGCGGACCGGCCAAAACACCCCCAGTAGACCTCGCGCATACGTGCGTCGTTGCAGATCAGCACGCGCTCGGTGGCCGCATGATCCATGAGGACTCTCTGCGCCACCGCCGCGAGGTCGGACACCGGCACGACCGGAATGCCTGCGCCGTAGGCCAGTCCCTGAGTGACGCTGGCGGCGAGGCGCACGCCGGTGAAGGCGCCGGGCCCGCGCCCGTAGGCGATCGCCGTGAGTCCGGCGAGCTCGGCGCCGGCCTCAGCCAGCACCTCATCGATCATCCCGAGGATGCACTCGGCGTGACCCCGCTCGAGCAGGCGCTCTCGCGCGCTCAGCCGCCCGTCGGCGAGAAGCGCCGCCGAGCAGTTCTCGGTTGCGGTATCGAGCGCGAGAATCCTCACGGCACGCCCGCCCGGGGGGCCGCCGGGCGCGGGGCATGCCGGCGCAGGAAGCGCCTGACCTCTTCCGGATCCTGCGTGAGGGTCATCTGCGGGAGCGCTGCGAGGAACACCTGACCGTAGCTGCGTCCGAGCACCCGCGGATCGCAGATGACGACCGCCCCATAGTCGTCCTCGCTGCGGATCAGACGGCCGGCTCCCTGCTTCAGGGCGAGCGCGGCCTCCGGAAGCTGGTAATCGCGAAAGGCATTGGCGCCGATTGCGTTCAAATGCTCGATGCGCGCGCGCACCAGAGGATCTTCCGGCGAGGCGAACGGCAGCTTCTCGATCACCACCAGGCGCAGCGCCTCGCCCTTGACGTCAACCCCCTCCCAGAAGCTCGCAGTGCCGAGCAGCACGGCGTTGCCGTCGTTGCGAAACTCCTCGAGCAGCCGCTCGCGTGGCGCCTCGCCCTGAACGAAGAGCCTGAGGGGTCGGGCGTCGCCCCAGCGTGCCCGCAGCAGCTCCGCCCCCCGCGCCAGGGCGCGGTGACTCGTGAACAGCACGAAGGCGCCGCCGCCCGCGGCCTCGATCAGCGGCAGCGCCGTGTCGATCACCGCGGCCACGTAATCCGGCGAGCGCGGGTCGGGCATCCGCTCCGGAAGGTACAGCACGCTCTGGCGCTCATGATCGAAGGGACTGTCGATCCGCAGCGTCGAGCATTCGCCGATGCCGAGCCTCCCGGTGAAGTGCCCGAACTCCTCGCCCAGCGAGAGCGTCGCCGACGTGAAAATCCAGGCGCCGCGCCGCGCCTCGATCAGCGCGCGGAAGCGCGCCGAGATGTCGAACGGCAGGAGACTCAAGGTGATCGAGCGCGTGCCGACTTCGACCGCGCGCGCGCCCTCGAGCTCGTCCAGCGCCGCAATGCGCCCGAGGGCGGCGCCGAGATCGGCGGCCCGCGCGGCCAGGTGCGCCACCGCGGCGTCGTCCCCGAGAGCGACGAGCACTTCACCGAGAGAGGCGAGCGAGCCCGACAGCTCCTGCGCCACGCGGCCGAGGCGCGCATCGCGCTCGCTCCAGCCAAAGCGTGCCGTGCCCGGGCCGCCGCCGGCGGAGCCCGGCACGGCGGCTCGCAGCTCCTCGAGTCCCTCTTCGATCGCGCCGAGTGTGCCGGCGAGCGGCGCGGACTCGCGCTCGCGCGGGGCCGCGCCCGCAGCGGTCTTGCGCAGCCCGAGCTGCACGTCCTTGAGCAGGGTCTCGATCTGGCGGCTGCCGACGCTCGCGCCGAAGAACTGCGTGGCGAGGTCCGGGACCTGATGCGCCTCATCGAGGATCACCGCATCCGCCGACCCCAGCAGGTCACCGAACCCGTCCTCCTTCAAGGCCAGGTCCGCGAGCAGCAGATGGTGGTTCACGATGACGATGTCGGCGTCGAGCGCCTCGCGGCGCGCGAGTGCGACGTGGCAGCGCGCGATCTCCGGGCAGCGCTGGGCGAGGCAGGTCTCGCGCGTAGAGGTGACTTGCGCCCACACGGGATGCGAGTCGGAGAGTCCGGCCACCTCGGCAAGATCGCCGCTCCTGGTGGTGTGTGCCCAGCGGGCGATGCGTGCGAGCATGCTGCGGCCGGCGCGCGCACTGCCCGCGGCGCCGGCCCCGAGCGCGAGCTGCTCGGGCGCTGCGGCGGTCGCCGCCAGGCGATAGCGGCACAGATAATTGGCGCGGCCCTTGAGCAGCGCCACGCGCGCCGGGCGGCCGAGCGCGGCGCTCACCAGCGGCAGGTCCTTCGCATAGAGCTGATCCTGGAGCGTGCGCGTGCCGGTCGAGACGAGGACACGCAGACCGGAGAGGAGCGCGGGCACCAGGTACGCGAAGGTCTTGCCCGTACCGGTGCCCGCCTCGACTGCGAGAGTTGCGCGCGCATCGAGCGCCGCGGCGACACGCTGCGCCATGCGCAGCTGCTCGCGCCTCACCCGGAAATCCGGCAGGGCGCGCTTGAGGGGGCCCTCCGGGCCGAATATGTCCTCGAGATCGAGCATCGCTGCCTCAGAGACTCGCCGGCGGAGAGGAATCCTCGCGGGCCGCGCAGCGGGTGTCGAGACGCATATCTTTCTGAATTTGCTGCAAAGAGTACCAACCGGACCAGGTAGCCGGCGCTACTGTAGCAGGGGACCTCACGGTGTCAGGATATACTTCTTGGTTTAGGGGATCGCCCGCTGAGAGGACAGCCGGATGGCCGCTCCTGCACACAAAATGACCGCGCTGCCCCAGTTGAGCCGCGCGGTCGCGGACTGGGTGGGCTCGGTGTGCGAGCTCACGCAGCCGCGCGCCGTGCACTGGGTCGAGGGGAGCGACGCCGAGGCACGCGAGCTCACCGCGCAGCTGGTGCGCAGCAAGGAATTCACGGTACTCAATCCCCAGGAGTTTCCCGGCTGCCATCTGTATCGCTCCGACCCGAACGACGTGGCTCGGGTCGAGCATCTCACTTATATATGCACGCGCTCGCAGGAGGAGGCGGGACCGAACAATCACTGGATGGACCCGCAGCAGGCGCACGCCAAGATGCGCGACCTGTTCCGCGGCTCGATGCGCGAGCGCACTCTTTATGTCATCCCGTACTGCATGGGGCCGCTCGACTCGCCGCTGTCGCGGCGCGGCGTCGAGCTCACCGACAGCCCGTACGTCGTGCTCAACATGCTGATCATGACGCGCGCCGGCCGCGCGGCGCTCGAGCTCATCGCGCGCGACGGCCGCTTCGTCAAGGGACTCCACTCGATCGGCGAGCTGGACCCCGAGCGGCGCTTCATCATGCACTTCCCGGAGGAGCTTGCCATCGAGAGCTACGGCTCCGGTTACGGCGGCAATGCCCTGCTCGGCAAGAAATGCCACGCCTTGCGCATCGCGAGCTGGCAGGCGAGGACCGAAGGCTGGCTCGCCGAGCACATGTTGATCGTGGGGCTCGAGAGTCCGCAGGGCGAGACTCACTTCATCGCCTGCGCCTTCCCCTCCGCCTGCGGCAAGACGAATCTCGCCATGCTGGTTCCGCCGGAGTCGATGCCCGGCTGGCGCGTTCTCACGGTCGGCGAGGATATCGCCTGGCTGCACCCCGGAGCCGATGGGCGCCTCTGGGCCATCAATCCGGAGGCCGGCTGCTTCGGGGTCGTGCCGGGCACGAACCCGCAGACCAACCGCAATGCCTACGAGATGATCCGGCGCGACACGCTGTTTACCAACGTCGCCGTCACCGCCGACGATCAGCCCTGGTGGGAAGGACTGACGACGGGCAAACCGGTGCTCGACTGGCAGGGACGGCCCTACGACCCGGCCCGCGGACCCGCCGCGCACCCCAACTCACGCTTCACCGTGGCCGCCAGGCGCAATCCGAGCTACTCCGCGCGCATGGAGGACCCGTCGGGCGTGCCGATCACCGCCATCGTGTTCGGCGGCCGGCGGCGCGAGGTCGCGCCGCTCGTATACGAGGCGCGCGACTGGCAGCATGGCGTGCTGCTCGGCGCCTCGCTCGCCTCGGAGACTACGGCCGCGGCGGTCGGACAGGTGGGAGTCGTGCGGCGCGATCCCATGGCGATGCAGCCCTTCTGCGGCTACAACTTCGGCGATTACTGGCAGCACTGGCTCAACACCGGCGCCAGGCTCTCGCGACCGCCGCGCATCTTCCACGTGAACTGGTTCCGGCGTGATGCGGCCGGCAAGTTCCTCTGGCCCGGCTACGGCGAGAACCTGCGCGTGCTCGCCTGGATGCTCGACCGCTGCGCCGGCAGGGTCGGCGCGATCGAGTCGGCGATCGGCCGGCTGCCAAATCCCGCGGACCTCAACACCGCTGGCCTGAACATCGGCGCCGAAGCGCTCGGCGCACTGTGCTCGATCGACGTCGGCATGTGGCGCAAGGAGCTCGCGGAGGTGCGCGAGTATCTCGGCCGCTACGGCAGTCGCCTGCCCGCGGCGCTGCTCGCGGAGCTCGGGGCCAGCGAGCAGCGGCTCGGCTGAGAGCCGCTGGTAAGCCCCTCAGGCCTCCTCGCAGCTGAAGCGGATGGTCTGCGGCGAGCCCTGCTCCGGCAGACGGCCGAGGCCGATCATTCCGTGACCCTTGATCTGGAGGCTGTCGCGCCGGACGAAGGCCTCTTCGCCGTCGGCGGTCTGCACGAAGGTGCCGTTGGTGCTCTGGTCGACGAGCACGAACTTGTTGCGGCTGATCTCGATGCGGGCGTGCAGACGCGAGATGAGATTTCCCTTGACGACGACGTCGTTGTCCTCGGCGCGTCCGATCGTGACGCTCGAGTGCCGCTCGTCGACGAGCAGCTCGCGGTCGTCGGTGCGCAGGCGCAGGCGCATCGGATGCGTGGGACGCGCATCGCCCGCGATCCCCGGCACCATGCTGGTGACGTCCTCGGTCTGCCACAGCACCTCGTAGAGCACCACTTCGCTCCCCTGCCCCTTGAGAGTCGCGACGTCGATCTGACGGCACGCGGCGCGCCACTCGGGCGAGAGCTTCTCGACGGTCGCGGCGGTCGTCACGATCTGTCCGGCCTTCGCCTGACTGGTCATGCGATTGGCGGTGTGCACGGCCGCCCCGAACACATCGCGGTTCTCGAGCATCACCGGGCCGAAATGACAGCCGATGCGGATGGAGACCGGCTGCCCGTCCACCTTGAGCTGCGCGTGACTGGAGATCTGCTGCTGCATCTGGGCCGCGGCGTTGAGGGCCGCATCGGCACTGGGGAACGTGGCCATGACCTCATCGCCCATGGTCTTGATGACGGTGCCCTGACGCTGCTCGGTGGCACTGCGCATCACATCGATGCAGGTGGCGACCATGTCGCGGGCCCGCAGATCGCCCATGGTGTCGTATAGCCGGGTCGATCCGACGACGTCGGCGAACAGTATTGCGAGCTCGATGTCCTTGCCCATGAGCTGGACGATTATACGCGTTGGTCCCCGGGCCGCTACCGACCGGCCCATTCCAACCTCGCGAGCGCGCTTTAGTCCCTGACGGCTGTCGGAATCGCCCGCCGCAGCAGCTCCGCGCCGGCCCCCGCGCGCCGCGCTCCTTCGCTCAGAGCGCGGCGGAACTCCCGGGCACCGGGCTCACCGCTGTACAGACCGAGCATGTGGCGCGTGATGGCGCCGAGGCGCTCGCCGGCAGCGAGCTCGCGCTCGCAGTAGCGGACCATGCGCTCGATGAGCGCCGCGCGTGCGGGCGCGGGCGGAGCGTCCGGCGCCAGCGCCTGCCGCAACTCTGCGAGCACCGACGGCCGGTGATAGGCCTCGCGTCCGAGCATCACTCCGTCGCACCAGGCGAGCGCGGCACGCACGGCGTGCGCGTCGCGCAGGCCGCCGTTGACGACGATCGGCAACGAGGGAAACGTCCGTTTCAGACGTTGCACCACGTCGTAACGCAGCGGCGGGACCGCGCGGTTGTCCTTCGGCGACAATCCACCCAACACGGCCTTGCGCGCGTGCACGATCGCGACCTGACAGCCGGCCTCGTGCACGGCGGCGACGAAGCCGCACAGAGCCTGGAAGTCGCCTTCGCCGTAGTGCGCGACGGCCTCGTCGCGGGCGCCGGCGGTCACGACGCCGATGCGCATCTTGACGGTGACCGGCAGCCGAACAGCCGCGCTCATGGCCGCGACGCACTCGGCCACCCGGGCCGGCTCGCGCATGAGACACGCCCCGAAGGCACCGCTCGCCACACGCTCGCTCGGGCAGCCGCAGTTGAGGTTGATCTCGTCGTAGCCGGCCTGCTCGCCGGCACGGGCCGCGGCCGCGAGCTCGTGCGGCTCGCTCCCACCGAGCTGCAGGGCGAGCGGATGCTCCTCAGGATCGAACTCGAGCAGCCGCGCGCGATCCCCACGCAGGATGGCCGCTGCGGTGATCATCTCCGTGTAGAGCAATACGTCGGCGGAGAAGCCCCTGAGGAAGTACCGGCAGTGACGGTCGGTCCAGTCCATCATGGGAGCGACTGACACTCTCCGATCGATCTTTCCGCGGGAAAAATCGTCCGAAAGGCCTATTTTTCCAGGCTCTTTCGGCTCAGGCGTTTCTGCGGGATTTCTGGGCATTCCGGGGAGTTTACTGGTTGCTGAGGAGACATAAAGGAGACAAGATCGGCTTGTCTCCTCATTTGCCATGGCAACTATCAAAGCACGTCGGCAAGCAAACGGCGCGATCCGCTACACCGCGATCGTCCGGCTACGTCGTGGCGGGACCATCCTCCACCGGGAAGCCAAGACTTTCACACATCGTGTATCCGCCGTGACCTGGGCCAGGCACCGCGAGGTGGAGCTCGAGAACCCCGAAGCGCTCGCGCGAAAGCAACACGCGACGGTCACGTTGGCCAATCTCATCCGCTGGTACATCGAGACCTTCGAGACGATCTCCAAGTGGCAGCGAAGTAAGCAGGCGCATCTGAAATTTCTTGCGCGGCACGCGATCGGAAAGTCCAACGTCATCGATCTCACCCCCGCAACGCTCATCGATCACGTGCGCACACGGCGCGCCGACGGCACGGGGCCGGCGACCGTCGCCAACGATCTCGTCTGGATCGGTGTCGTGCTGCGTGCCGCCCGAAGCGTCAAGGACCTTCCGGTGCGCCCCGAGGTCGTGCAGGAGGCTCGCAACGCCTGTGGCGAGCTGCGGCTCGTCGGTAAGGCGCGCCGGCGGTCGCGACGTCCTACCGCGGACGAGCTCGCGCGCCTGAAAGCGTATTTCCAGCGTCGCGATAAGCGGGCCGAGATCCCGATGGCCGCGATCGTCGAGTTCGCGATCGCCTCCGCCCGACGGCAGGCAGAAATCTGTCGCCTCGAATGGCGCGACAACGTTTCCGCCAACCGCACCGGCCTCGTCCGGGACGCCAAGCACCCGACGTCCAAGGAAGGCAATCACCTGCGTTTCAAGTACACGCCCGAGGCCTGGGCAATCGCACAGCAGCAGCCCCGAGGCAGTGAATTCATCTTCCCGTACGACCCCAGGAGCGTTGGCGCCGCTTTCACCCGTGCCTGCAAGATACTCGGGATCGGTGATCTGCGCTTCCACGACCTGCGCCACGAGGCAACCAGCCGGCTCTTTGAGCGGGGCTACCAGATCCACGAGGTCGCTCAGTTCACGCTGCACGAGTCCTGGAACGAGCTCAAGCGTTACACGAACATCCGGCCCGAGGATCTTCGGGACATCCCGCTGCTCGAGGACACGCTCCGCGCACCGGCGGAGCGCTCAATCGTCGTCAGAGACCCGCCTTCTCCCGCCGCGAGTCGATCAGCTCGGCGAGGTCCGCCGCACTGACCAACCAGGGGGACTTCTGCCCGCCGAGACGAAAAACCGGACAGGGCAGCATCTTCGCCGGCGCGCGGCGCCGCGCCTCCTCGAAACAAAGCCCAAAGTACTTGGGCGCGACGCGATCCAGAGGAATGTTGGCTTCGCCAAACTCAGCCAGCAAACCGAAGTAGGTACTGTTCACGGGAGTCGACCTTCATGAGTGTGATGAATGCCTGGGGTTGATGGACCCAGATCATCGCGAGCGTTCCGGCTGCCGCTCTCGCTCGCGAATCCGGGGGCGGTCGAAGCCGCTCCGGCTAAGCTGCTCGTCGGTCGTGAGGGGCGGTTGCATCCCTCCGATGAAGCCCCAGATCTTCTGCGCGAGCGCGCCCTGCCCCGCGTCCGCGAGCGCTTCCGCAGCCGCGTGCCAACCCGCGACCACCGCCCGGCGCGTCTCGAGCAGCTTCGCCTTGCCTGGCGATGGCTCCAGGACACCATGGCGCTCCACCTCGACCAACCGTGCGAGGCGCTCTCGGAGATACAGGGACTCACCGCGCTGTGATGCCCGGTAGACACCGTCCTTGAACGTCGACTGACTGCAACCCCTCACGGCACGCTCCGTAGCGTTCGCAGGGACACCCTGTTCCCGGAGATGGTGCGCAAACTGGCGGCGCCATTCACGCAACGTTGCCTTGCGGATGTTGAGCCGCCTCCCCTCTTCGCTCACCGCTTTGACGACCAGGTGCACGTGGGGATGATCCTGGTCGGTATGGAGCACCAGCGCATATCGGTGTTGGAGGCCGAACTGCTCGCGCGCGAACACGCCGCTGGCCGCGAGGAGTTTATCGGGGGGCGTCCCTTTGGGCATCGAGAGGATGACGTTGTGGAGGAGCTTCGTAGGCCTCCGACCTCCCTGGCCACGATACGGGAAGCGTGCATGAGCTCGGGAGGCCTCGAGGTCCCATTCCGAAACGAGCGCGCGCGCAGCCGCATCTCCCTGGAGCTTCGATCCCTCGTCGGTCTCGAGCTCGAGCTTCCCCTTCCGATCGATGTAGCTAAGGTGCGCGATCGCTCCTTTCAGGCTCTTGGCGCCCCCCGAAACCTTCACCATCACTTCGGGGGCCCGCCCTACGGTTCGGGCGAGCTGCTCGACCAGAGCGGGGGTGAGCGGTCGATGCCCCGGCCCGCGGCGGGCGAAGCTGCGGATGTCGAGCAATGCTTCAGCGGGGAGCTTAATGAGCCTGCTCGGCATGGTCGACCTCCCAGCTACGAGCGTTCTCTCGGATCAAGGCGCGGAAGTGGTCGCGGAGCGCCTCAGAGATGCGAACCATAGCCAGCACTTCCTGACGCCCGGGCGTGCCATGGCGAGCGTCCTGGTGCAGAAGCCGCGTCATTGCGTTCAGATTTCGACCAACCGCCGTTAGCTCGTTTACTGCCGCCCGTAGCGCCGCGAGCTCCCGATCCGGAAGCGGTGCCACTTGCCGGAGATGCGCCCGGACCAGAACCGACACATAGGTCGCCGCCGGCATCATGCGCGCCGCGGCCCGCTCCCGCAGAAGCGCCCGGTCATCGGCGACGAGCCGGATCGTGACGCGCGCATCGCGCGCCACGACGGGAGCTGCCACGGCGGCCTCGTCGGCCGCCCCCGCCGCCAGCATCTGGTCAATGAGCCGCTTGAGGAGGGCCGATTCCGATAGGCCCTGCCGAGCGGCGGCGCTCGCGAAGCGCTGCTTGGTCTCCGCGCTGACCCAGGTTGAGAGGTGCGTGCTGCCGGCCATGCAGCACATTTGAAGCGCTCATCGAGCAGCTCAACAAGGCGGAATCTTGGGTATTTCGCCCCGATACTTCATGTTCCTTTCCATGAATAGTGGGCGAATCACCCCAATACTCCGGGTGTCCCGGGAACTGCTTTCCAACGCAAGCAAGCGGCGCTTGCCCAAAACAACCCGTCAGGAGCGGGCGGCTTTCGATCCAGCACTCCATCGAAGCTCGCCAATGTTCAAAACACCGCGCCACAACGCGAGCGCTTTGAATCAAACAGCCGCCGGAAGGCTATCCTGCCCACGCCATCCGATTGGCCCAGAACGTCGTCACACGGGGAGAGCCATCCCCACTAAGCGTCCGCTACCGAAAGGACGAGACCACCTTGGAGTCAACGTACGTGTATCGCTTCACGTGATTAGCACTGCCTCCGATCACTGTTATCTCGAATCGATCGTCCGTGCTCTCGACACTCAAAATACCGGCAGATATATCCTCTTTGTAGATAGGCCTTGGGGTCTCTGATGAGCCGTCATACACAACAAAATGCTGGACGTTTTCGCTTTCCACGTCGCTGCCATACTTGTAATTACGCGGTCGCGAAAGGACACATATTAGTTCCTTTCCGTGCGCGATCCATCGATAGGCAAAGACGACTTTATCGGCGCTATCGAGACGACCAGCCAGAACACGAGTGAAGTCATCCGGAAATGCCTCACATGCAAAGAACAAGAGGGCAAGAGCAGCCGCGATCCGCAACAGCTTGGACATGACTACTTGCCTCCGTGCAGAGCCTTAAAGCAATCGGCATCCTGATCGCAGCCATTCGCGTGTTTCTTTTTCAGGCAGTCCTCGCAATTTAGGATTTGCTGTTGGTAGGGCGGTGTCTCGCCGGTTGGCCCGTACCGGCGCAGTCCGTCCGCTACGTCCCCATTGCCCAGATTCTTCCAGATCACGAGCCGATTGAGGAGCTTTGTTCCCGCCTGAATGTTGAGGGCGGGATCAAGCATATCGGTCGGCGAATATCCCACCCACTCCGCGGAGCTATCAAAGAGCTGCATCAGCCCTCTGTGTGCCCCGTTCTGTGCATCGGGATTGAAGCTGCTCTCTTTGTAGATCAGGCACAAGATGAGCTCCGTGCTTAGTTTAGACAGGTTGTTGGCGTTGATCAGAGCAATTACCTGTTGCTCTGTTAGCAGCCCGTACGGATCCGAATACCACAAAGGATTGGCGAGGACATAGGAGTACGTGTTGACGCCAGCTGACAGCCCGGCAGGATCGCTCTGATCGTACTTGCCGATTAGCGGGTCGTAGTCACGGTTTACGTTCTGGTTGAGACCTGTCTCCGCCTGGTAGTACTGGCCAGGGAAGCGCAGGTTGTAGGCAAACGTCCCGAGCCCCCCCGGATTCTGATTCGGCGCTGCGGTTCCAAAGGGATCGGTATCCCACCGCCAGGCGAGCGTCCCGGTCGTGGGCTGAGCGATCTTCTTCGGACTGTTCAGGTGATCCGTGTGCACGTAGTAGATATTCACTCCGCCTGAGCCATTGGGCTGTAGTGTCGCCACCGGGATGTCTCCCACCCACACGGTCTCCTCGATGAGCTGGCCGCTGCCGTTGTACTCACCGATGAGGTGCCCGGAGTCATCCTGCATCAAGACCGTTGTGCCCAATGTGCCCGACTTCTCAATCATCTGGCCAAGGGCGTTGTACAAGTAATCGGTTGTGCTCGCGACCGTGGCCGCGATCCTTCCCCGGTTGTTGTAAGTAAAGCCGTTCGTCCCGTAGCCAGTGACGTGTCCTGCCGCGTCATAGCTGTAGCTGCGCACCAGGCTCCCGGTCGTCGCAGTCAGCTGATTGTTCGACGAGCTCACCGAGAAGGTGATCGGGGTCGTCCCGGTCTGCGTCAACTGGTTGCCGT
>DATKLG010000083.1:0-43648 GCA_035542535.1 Steroidobacteraceae bacterium | reverse complement strand
TTCGAAGTGGCTGATGGTCGGCTACGCCAACCTCCAGGTCGTCTAGCGCTAGAATGGGACGCTGCCCCACAGGTCACGTGCCTTGAAAATCATCATCCTAGGGGCCGGCCAGGTCGGCCGGACCGCCGCCTACCATCTGGCCCGCGAAGAGGCGAACGACGTCACGGTCATCGACACCGACGAGCGACTGCTGCGCGACTTGCAGGACCGCATCGACATACGCACCGTGCAGGGCAACGGCGCCACGCCGCGCACGCTCGAGATGGCCGGTGCCCGCAATGCCGACATGATCGTCGCACTCACCAACAGCGACGAGGTCAACATGGTGGCCTGCCAGGTCGCCTGGACGGTGTTCGGCACGATGACCAAGGTGGCGCGGATCCGCTCGCGCGACTTCACCCACGCGCCCGAGTTGTTCGTCTCCACCGAGAGCGAGGTGCCGGCCAAGCTCTCCGGGTTCGCGGTCGACATGTTCGTGAGCCCCGAGGAGGCGGTCACCGCCTACATTGAGCGGCTGATCCGCTACCCCGGCGCGCTGCAGGTGGTCGACTTCGCCGACAGTCGCGTGCGGCTCGTAGGCCTGCGGGCGCTGAAGGGCGGCCTGCTGGTCGGGCGGCCGCTGCGGGAGCTGCGCGTGCACATCCCGAAGAGCGACGCCCGCGTGGCCGCGATCTACCGCCGCGGATCGAGCATCGAGCCCGACGGCGACACGGTGATCGAGGACGGCGACGAGGTGTTCTTCGTGGCCGCCACCGAGGACATCCGCGCGGTGATGAGCGAGATGCGCAAGCTCGAGGACCCGGTCAAGCGGGTGGTGATCGCCGGCGGCGGCAACATCGGCTTTCGGCTCGCGCAGATCCTCGAGGAGCAGAACCAGGTGAAGGTGATCGAGCGCGAGCAGCTGCGCGCGCGGCGCATCTCCGACCAGCTGCGCAACACCATCGTCCTGAACGGCGATGCCGCCGACGAGGAACTGCTGGTCGAGGAAAACATCGACAGCGCGGACGTGTTCTGCGCACTCACGAATTCCGAGGAGGCCAACATCCTCTCGGCGATGCTCGCCAAGCGCCTCGGCGCCGCCAAGGTGATGGCGCTCATCAACCGGCCCTCCTACGCCGAGCTGGTGCAGTCGGGCACCATCGACATCGCGGTCTCGCCGCAGACCATCACCATCGGCTCGCTGCTGGCGCACGTGCGGCGCGGCGACGTGGTGCGCGTGCACGCGCTGCGGCGCGGCGCGGCGGAGGCCATCGAGGCCATCGTGCACGGGGATGAGCGCTCCTCGCGCGTGGTGGGCCGCATGGTGGGCGAGATCCCGCTGCCGGACGGCGCCTCGGTCGGCGCGGTGGTGCGCGGCGACAGCGTGATCATGGCGCACCACGACACCGTGGTGCGTGCCGAGGATCACGTGATCCTGTTCCTCGCCGACCGCCGGCATCTCGAGGCGGTCGAGAAGCTGTTCCTGCGTGCGCCGCGCTGAAGGCTGACGCAACGCCGTGCTCGCGGTCGCCTACGCCCTGGGTCTGCTGCTCGCGGCCTTCGCCCTGACCTTCGCCCTGCCCATCGCCTGCTCGCTCGTCATGGGGGACGGGCTGTGGCCGAAGTTCCTGCTGGCGGCCGCGCTCGCCGCGCTCGCCGGTCTCGCGCTATCCGCGGCGAGCGCGCGCCTGAAGCGCGAGCTGCGCGCGCGCGACGGCTTTCTGCTGGTGACCCTCGGCTGGCTGCTGCTGTCGGGGGCGGCGGCGGTGCCGCTGCTGCTCGCCCTGCCGCAGCTCAGCATCACCGGCGCCTATTTCGAGGCGATGTCGGGCCTCACCGCGACCGGCTCGACCGTGCTCACCGGCCTCGATGCGCTGCCGCCCTCGCTCAACTTCTGGCGCGCCTCGCTCCACTGGTTCGGGGGACTGGCGATCATCGTCATGGCGCTCGCGGTGCTGCCGCTGCTCGGCGTCGGCGGCATGCAGCTCTACAAGAACCAGGCGCCGGGGCCGGCCAAGGAAGAGCGACTGACGCCGCGCATCACCGAGACGGCCCGCTCGTTGTGGCTCGTGTACGCGCTCATCACGGTCGCCGGCATCGCGGCGCTGCGCATCTGCGGCATGTCGTGGTTCGATGCGATCTGCCATGCGTTCGCGGCGGTCGGGCTCGGCGGCTTCTCGACCCACGACCGCAGCATCGGCTACTTCGACTCGCCGGCGATCGAGCTCACTCTGGCGGCCCTCATGCTCATCGCCGCGCTCAATTTCGCGCGCCACTTCATCGCGTTGCGGCGCCTGAGCCTCGACACCTACCAGGTCGATCCCGAATGCCGCGCGATCTTCGTGATCCTGTCGCTGAGCGTCATCGGCGTGGCGGCGCTGCTCAGCTGGCACGGCGTCTATCCCGGCTTCATGACGGCGCTGCGCCACTCGGCCTTCAATGTGATCTCCCAGGCCACCACCAGCGGCTTGACCAGCCAGGATTACCAGCAGTGGCCGGCGTTCGCCCCGTACTGGATGCTGTTCCTGTCGGGCATCGTGTGCAGTACCGGCTCGACCGGCGGCGGCGTCAAGATGTTCCGCACGCTGCTGCTCGCCCGGCAGGCGGGCCGGGAGCTGCAGCTGCTGGTGCATCCGGCCGCCGTGGCGCCGGTGCGCATCGGCGGGCGAGCGATCCCCGACTCGGTCGGTCACGCAGTGCTCGCCTTCATCTTCCTGTACTTCATGACGGCGGCGTTCTTCACCTTCGCGCTGCTCCTCACCGGGCTCGACTTCCAGTCGTCGCTCGCGGCGAGTGTCGCCTCGATCAACAACACCGCCCACGGCTTCGGGCCGCCGGGCGCGGTGCACAGCTTCCACGGGCTCACGGCCGCGCAGATCTGGCTGTGCACGGCGGCGATGCTGCTCGGGCGGCTGGAGATCTTCAGCGTGATCGTGCTCGCGACGCCCGCCTACTGGCGCAAGTAGTGGCCGCGCACGCCGCTGCCGCCGCGCCGCAGGCGAGAGTCATGCCCGCGCGCGACGTCCTGGCCGTGGTGGCCGGCAACGGACTCGAGTTCTACGACTTCATCGCCTACGCGTTCTTCGCGCTGCAGATCAGCCGCACGTTCTTCCCGGCGCGCACACCGGGGACGAGCCTGCTCATGTCGCTCGCCACCTTCGGCGCCGGGTTTCTCATGCGGCCGCTGGGCGCGGCGGTGCTCGGGCGGCTCGCCGACCGGGTGGGGCGGCGCCCGGCGATGCTCGTGTCCTTCGGTCTGATGGGGCTCGGCATGGTGGGGCTCGCGCTCACGCCCTCCTACCGCTCGATCGGCGTCGCCGCGCCGCTCCTGGTGATCGCATGGCGGCTGCTGCAGGGCTTCTCGGTGGGCGGCGAGGTGGGCCCGAGTCTCGCCTACCTGGTCGAGGCGGCGCCCCCCGGGCGGCGGGGCCTGTACGCCTCGCTCCAGCCCATGACGGCGGATGCCGCCGCGTTCTGCTCCGCGCTCGTCGGGGTCGCGCTCTCCTCCGTGCTCACGCCCGGGCAGCTCGATGAGTTCGGCTGGCGCGTCGCCTTCCTGCTCGGCGCGGCCATCGTGCCGGTGGGGCTCACGCTGCGGCGCGCCCTGCCCGAGACCCTCGCGGACCCGGAGCCCTCGTCGGAGGCGGCCGCGGACTACCGCCGGGTAGCGCTGCTCGGCTTTGCCATGCTCGCCTCGGGCACCGTGATCGGCTACGTGATGGACTATCTGACCACCTACGCCGCCGACACCCTCGGCATGAGCGCGCGTCTCGCGTTCATCGCCACCCTGGTGAGCGCCTCCTCCATGATGTGCTGCGACCCGCTCGGCGGCTGGCTGTCCGACCGCCTCGGGCGCCGGCCGGTGATGATTCTCTCCACGGCGCTGCTCGCCGCGTGCACCTGGCCGGCATTCCTCGCCATCGTGCGCTTCCACAGCCCCGCGGCGCTCTATGGCGCCTGCGTGCTGCTCGGCGTCCTGACCGGGCTCAACCAGGGGCCGGTGGTCGCCGCGCTGGCGGAATCGCTGCCGCGGCGCGTGCGCGCCGGCACGCTGTCGCTCGTCTACGCGCTCGCCATCGCAGTCTTCGGCGGCTCGACGCAGTTCGTCCTCAAGTGGCTGCTCGAGCTCTCCGGCAACGCGCTCGCGCCCGGGTGGTACATGCTGGCGGCGGCGCTCCTCGGCCTGCTCGCGATGTGCCTGCTGCGCGAGAGCGCGCCGGTGCGGCTCACGCGCACCCCGGGGGCAGTGCGCGCGGAGCCGTGCTCGTGAGGACGGCGGCGCTCGCAATACTCGCCCTCCTCGCCGCGGGCTGTGGCGCGCGCGAGGACCCGCGCGGCGCGCGGATCGATGCGCTGCTGCGCGCCTATACGGGCTCGGTGCCGGGAGCCGCCGTACTGGTGCTCGAGGACGGCGTGCCGGTCTTCCGCCGCGCCTACGGGCTCGCCGACCTCGAGCGGCGCACACCCGTGACCGCGGCCACCGACTTCCGTCTCGCCTCGATGACCAAGCAGTTCACCGCCGCGGCGATCCTCCTGCTCGCGCAGGATCGCCGGCTCACGCTCGACGACCCGGTGCGCCGCTGGCTGCCCTCGCTCCCGCCGGCAGCCGAGCCGGTAACGCTGCGTCAGCTCCTCACCCACACCGCGGGCCTGATCGACTACGAGGATCTGATCCCCGCGGACGCCACGCGCCAGGTGCACGACGCCGACGTGCTCGCGATGCTCGAGCGCGAGAACCGCACCTACTTCCCGCCCGGCAGCCGCTACCGCTACAGCGACACGGGCTACGCCCTCCTTGCGCTCGTCGTCGAGCGCGCCTCCGGCCGCGACTTCGCCTCGTTCCTGCGCGCACGCATCTTCATCCCGCTCGGCATGTACTCGAGCCTCGCCTACCAGGCCGGCGTCTCGAGAGTCCCGCGGCGCGCCTTCGGCTACAGCGCGAGCGGCTCCGCGTGGAAGCGCACCGACCAGAGCCTCACCAGCGCGGTCTTGGGCGACGGCGGCGTCTACTCCTCGATCGACGACCTCGCCAAGTGGGATGCGGCGCTCTACGACACGCGTCTGCTCGCGCGCGAGTCGCTCGAGGCGGCATTCACCCCGGGTACCGATAGCGACGATCCGGCGGTGCGCTATGGCTTCGGCTGGCGCATCAGCGGGGAGACGCTCTGGCACTCGGGGGAGACGGTCGGCTTTCGCAACGTGATCGTGCGCTGGCCGGCCCGCCACTTCACGGTGATCGTGCTCACGAACCGCGACCAGCCTGCGCCCTATGCGCTCGCGCTCGCGATCGCGAAGCTCTATTTTCCGCAGGCCGACGCCGGGCACGCCGCGGGGAGCGCCGCGGGGCCGGATCCCGGCGCCCGGCCGCTGCCCGCGCACTGAGCGCGCTGCGCTCAGCGGTGGATGTAGCTCTCGAGCTGCTCGATCTGCTGCTGCTGCTCGGCGATGACCGCCTTCACCAGGTCGCCGATCGAGACCATCCCGACCACGCGGGCGCCCTCGACGACCGGCAGGTGGCGCACGTGGCGATCGGTCATGAGCTGCATGCACTCGCCGACCGAGGTCTCGAGCGTCACGGTGAGCACCGGCGTGCTCATGATGTCGCGCACCGGCGTATCGGCCGAGGAACGGCCGCGCAGGATGACTTTGCGGGCGTAGTCGCGCTCGGACAGGATGCCCTCGAGCGCCTGCCCGCGCATGACGAGCAACGCCCCCACGTGGTGCTCGGCCATGAGCCGGATCGCATCGAGCACGGATGCCTGCGGCTCCACCGAGAAGATCGCCCGGCCCTTGCCGTCGAGGAGCCTGCGCACCGTGGTCATGGCCTCACCTCCCGAGGAGAGCCGCGCGCGGCTAATGCCCCGCGGGTCCCACCTCCACCGTCAGGGTGACGATGGCACTGACATCGAGCGTCCCGGCCTCGACCGGCGTCGCGACCTCGGCGCCCGCCGAGGCGCGCGCCATCGTAAGCTGCGTGCGCACCGGAACGATGCCCGGGCTCGACTCCTCGACGCTGAGCACGCGCAGGATCCTGAGACCGAGCGCCTGGGCCAGCACCTCCGCTTCGGCGCGGGCCCGTGTGGCCGCCTCGCGCAGCGCCTCGGCGCGCACCGCGTCCTGATCGCGCAGCGTGAACTGGATCCCCTGGATCCGATTGGCGCCGGCGTGCGTGGCGGCGTCGATGACATCGCCGATGCGCCCGAGATCGTCGAGCTGCACCTGTACCACGTTGAGAGCGGTGTAGCCGACGATAACGGGCTCGGCGCCCGAGTGATACTGGTAGTTCGGATTGAGCGAGTAGCTCACGGTCTTCAGCTGCGCGGTCGGGCCGGCCGCCTTGCGCACCGCGGCGAGCGTCGCATCGAGCTGGCGGGCGTTGGCGCTGGCGGCATCCTGCGACAGCGGCGCCTGAGTCTGCACGCCGACATCGATCTGCACCCGGTCGGGCTTGGCGCTGACGCGCGCATCGCCGCTCACCCGGATCGAGGACAGCGCGGGCGCGGCCATCGCGGGCTGCTCCGCCGCCGGCGCGCCGAGCGCTGCGCCGAGGGCGGCGAGCGTCAGCAGCGCCGCACAGGGCGGCCGCGTGAGGCGCGGCGGGGGGGAACGCATTCGCATATTCTACGCGCGCGCCGTGCGACAGTTCATACTTTGGCCAGCGAGGCGCGCACTGCCCGGTGCCGGTCGGTATACAGCAGCATATGGAAAGGCACGCAGAAAACCGCCGGGAGATTCACGTCGCACCGGACCGCTTCGAGGTCACGGCCGAGGACGCGATCCTCACCACCGAGCTGCGCTCGGCGGTTGCGGTCTGCGTCTACGACGCCGCCGAGGAAGCCGGCGCGCTGCTGCACCTGCGCTGCATCGTCAAGAGCTCCAAGCCCGCCGACGTCACCGACACGACGCTCGCCACCGAGCTGCTGCTGCTCGACCGCTGCCTCGAGGCGCTGCGCGCGGCCGCGCCCGCGGCGCGTCACCTGCAGGCGCGCATCGTCGCGCACCTGGCCGAGGGCGCGCAGGCGCAGCCGGTGTGCGAGACGGTCCTCACCGTGGTGCGCCACTACCTCACCGACGCCGGCGTACAGCTGCTGCCCGAAGACGTCGCGGCGGGGCCGGCGCGCACGCTGCGCTTCCGCCCCGGCATGGGCTGGGTGCATACGCGCGCCTGAGGCCGGCGCGGGCGAGGCTTAGCTTGCCGTCCGCCACCGTGAATCCCACGGGCGCGCGCGCCGCGCCCGTCCCGCCCGCGATCCGTGCCGCCCTGGAGCACCTCCTCGGCGAGGCCGTCGATCACGTGACCGTGATCGAGCATTCCTGGTACGCCCGGCTGCACGGGCGCGCACTCGCCACCACCCGCCCCGGACGCATCTACCTGCGCGGCCCGGCGGCGGCCTTCTTCGCCGATCCGCACCTCGTGCTGCACGAGTACTGGCACGTCATCGGGCAGTGGCAACGGGGGACCCTGACCGTGCCGCGCTATCTGCTCGAGTGCCTGCGGCACGGCTACTGGGACAACCGCTTCGAGGTCGAGGCGCGCGCCTTCGCCGCCACGCACGCCGGCGCGCTGCGGGAGCTGATTGCGCAGCCGCTGCGCCCCGCCTCATCCGACTGAAGCGACCCCTTGCCGGCGCGCCTCGTCGACCTACAATACGCGACCCTGTCCGCACGAAGCTCATCGCCATGACGCGAGCGAAGGCCTGGAACTACGACGTCATCGTCGTCGGCGGCGGACACGCCGGGAGCGAAGCGGCACTCGCCGCGGCGCGCATGGGGGCGCGCACGCTGCTCCTCACGCAGAGCATCGAGACTCTCGGGGCGATGAGCTGCAACCCCGCCATCGGCGGCATCGGCAAGGGCCACCTGGTGCGCGAGATCGACGCCCTCGGCGGCGCCATGGCGCGCGCCGCCGACCGCGCCGGCATCCAGTTCCGCACGCTGAACGCCAGCAAGGGACCGGCCGTGCGCGCCACCCGCGCCCAGGCGGACCGGGTGCTCTATCGGGCCGCGATCCGTGCGCTCCTCGAGAGCCAGCCGAATCTCGCGCTCTTTCAGCAGGAGGCGGCCGACCTCCTGATCGAGGGCAGCCGTGTGCGCGGCGTCGTCACGGTCACCGGGATCCGCATCGAGGCCCGCGCCCTGGTGCTCACCGTCGGTACCTTCCTCGGCGGACGCATTCACGTCGGGCTCGACAACTATCCGGGCGGCCGCGCCGGCGATCCGGCCTCGCTCCCCCTCGCGGCGCGGCTGCGCGAGCTCAAGCTGCGGGTCGGACGCCTCAAGACCGGCACCCCGCCCCGCATCGACGGCCGGACTCTGGACTGGGCGGCGATGACCCGCCAGCCGGGGGATGTCCCGACTCCGGTCTTTTCGTTCCTCGGGCGAGTAGATGAGCATCCGAAGCAGACGGATTGTTACATCACGAGCACAAACGAGCGAACTCACGAGATCATTCGCGCGGCCACCGACCGCTCGCCGATGTTCACGGGAAAAATCGAGGGCGTCGGGCCGCGCTACTGCCCCTCGGTCGAGGACAAGGTGGTGCGCTTCGCGGACAAGCCCTCGCACCAGATCTTCGTCGAGCCCGAGGGACTCAACACGCACGAGATCTACCCGAACGGCATCTCGACCAGCCTGCCCTTCGACGTGCAGTGCGAGTTCGTGCGCACCATCCGCGGCTTCGAGCGCGCGCACCTCACGCGCCCGGGCTATGCGATCGAGTACGACTACTTCGACCCGCGGGACCTCAAGGCCTCGCTCGAGACCCGCTCGCTCGCGGGCCTGTACTTCGCCGGGCAGATCAACGGAACCACCGGCTACGAGGAGGCGGCGGCCCAGGGACTCGTGGCCGGCATCAATGCCGCCCGCGCAGTCGCGGACGCCGCTCCCTGGGTTCCGAAGCGCAGCGATGGCTACCTCGGCGTGCTCATCGACGACCTGGTCACGCGCGGCACGCGCGAGCCGTACCGCATGTTCACGAGCCGCGCGGAGCATCGGCTGCTGCTGCGCGAGGACAACGCCGATCAGCGTCTGACGCCGCTCGGGCGCGAGCTCGGGCTCGTGGACGATGAGCGTTGGCGGCTGTTCGAGATCAAGCAGTACCTCACCGAGATCGAGATCGAGCGCCTGACGGAGCTGCGCGTGAAGCCCGCGCAGCTCTCGCCGGCGTGGGCCGCGCGCGTGCTCGGCGCGCCGCTCGCCCAGGACGCTTCCGCCTTCGAGCTGCTGAAGCGTCCCGAGGTGACCTACGAGGCGCTCCTCGAGGTCGCAGGTCCCCCCGAGTGGCTGCCGGAGGAGGACTCGGGCGAGGAGCCGGTGCTGCCGATCGATGCGCGGCTGCCGGCGCAGATCCGCGCCCAGGTCGAGGTGCGCGCCCGCTATTCGGGCTACCTCGAGCGGCAGCTCGAGGAGATCGAGCGCGCCGCCCGCAACGAGGCGACGGCGCTGCCTCCCGATCTCGACTACGCACAGCTCCACGGCCTGTCGCACGAGGTGCGCCAGCGGCTCTCCGAGGCGCGCCCCGCGACCGTCGGCCAGGCGGGCCGCGTCCCGGGCGTCACGCCGGCCGCCGTCTCGATCCTGCTGGTGCACCTGAAGAAGCGCGCCGCCGGCCGCGCCCCCCGGGTCGCATGAGCGCCTTCACGCTCGATCTGGCGAGCGCCTGGGAGAAAAACGACTCGCTCCTGTGCGTCGGGCTCGACCCGGAGATCGAGCGCTTTCCGCGCCAGGTCGCCGCCGCCGCCTCGCCGATCTTCCAGTTCAACAAGGCGATCATCGACGCCACCCACGACCTGGTGTGCGCCTACAAGCCGCAGTTCGCGCACTATGCCGCCTACGAGGCCGAAGACCAGCTCGAGCGCACCATCGAGTACGTGCACCGCACGTACCCCGGCATTCCTGTGATCCTCGACGGCAAGCGGGGCGATGTCGGCCACACCGCCGAGCGCTACGCCATCGAGGCCTTCGAGCGCTACGGTGCGGATGCCCTCACCGTGAACCCCTACCTCGGCGGCGACTCCCTCGAGCCGTTCCTGAAGCACGCGGACAAGGGTGTCTTCATCCTGTGCCGCACCTCCAACCCCGGCGCGCGGGATCTCCAGGACCTCGAGGTCGGCGCGCGGCGGCTCTATCACGTGGTGGCGGAGCTCGCGGCGCAGCGCTGGAACGCCCGCGGCAACTGCGCGCTCGTGGTCGGCGCCACCTACCCGCGCGAGCTCGCCGAGGTACGCCGCATCGTGGGCGACATGCCGCTGCTGCTGCCGGGGGTCGGCGCGCAGGGGGCCGACGTGGCGCAGGCCGTCACGGCCGGCCAGACCGCCTCCGGCGCCGGCCTCCTGGTGAGCTCCTCACGCGCCATTCTCTACGGCTCGGCGCAGGCGCCCGGTGAGGACTTCGCCGCCACCGCACGCGCTGCCGCCGCCGCGCTGCGCGCCGCGATCAACTCGAGCCGCCAGCGGCGCCGCTCCGCATGAGGTGGACGCCGGCCGCGTGGCCCGCCGGGCTCGCCGCGCTGGCGCTGGTGGCTGCCTGCACGCGCAGCGGCAGCGGAGCCGATGGGACCCCGGGGACCGCCGCACCCGCGGCCCCGGTGCTGGTGCGCGGCGGGGGCCCCGATCCCGACTCGCTCGATCCCCAGAAGGTGCGCGGCTTCGAGGCGCAGAGCATCGTGCGCGACCTGTGCGAGGGGCTGACGACGCTCGATCGCAAGGCCGCGGTGGCTCCGGGCGTGGCGAGCCGCTGGAGCGTGAGCGCCGACGGCAAGGTCTATACGTTCACGCTGCGGCCCGAGGCGCGCTGGTCGAACGGCGAGCGCGTGGTGGGCGCGGATTTCGTGGCGGGGATGCGCCGCCTGGTCGACCCCGCCACCGGCTCAGGCTACGCCCAGTACGCCGACGTGATCGTCAACACCGACGACATCGTCGCCGGGAGGAAGCCGCCCGAGACTCTCGGTGTCAGCGCCCCCGACGACTCGACCGTGGTCGTGACGCTCGCGGCACCGGCGCCGTACCTGCCGGCGCTGCTCTCCCACCCGAGCACCTGCCCGGTGCACCGGCCGACGCTCGCGAGCCACCCGGACGCTTACGCGCGCGCCGGAGTCATGGTCGCGAACGGCGCCTTCGTGCTCAAGGAGTGGGTGCAGGGCTCCTACGTGCTCGCGACCCGCAACCGCTACTACTGGAACGATGCCGCCACGAGGCTCGCGGCCGTGAAGTACCTGATCGTTCCGGATGAGAACGCCGAGCTCGCCCGCTACCGCGGCGGGGAGCTCGAGGTCACCGCGGTGGTGCCGCGCGGCCAGTTCGACTGGCTCAAGGAACACCTCGGCGCCGAGCTCCACATCTCCCCGCAGCTGACGACCTACTACTACGGCTTCAACCTCGGCCGCGCACCGTTCGCCGGGCAGCCGAAGCTGCGCCGTGCGCTCTCGCTCGTCATCGACCGCGAGAAACTCGCGACCCTCGTGCTGCGGGTCGGTGAGCTGCCGGCCTACGGGTGGGTGCCGCCGGGGATCGACGACTACACACCGCAGTCCTTCGACTACGCCGGCAAGCCGATGCCGGCGCGCATCGCCGAAGCGCAGCGCCTGTACCGCGAGGCGGGCTATTCCAGCGCGCACCCGCTCGCCTTCGAGCTGCGCTACAACGCCGGCGAGGTGCACACCAAGGTCGCAGTCGCGGTCGCCTCCATGTGGAAGGAGGCGCTCGGGGCCGAGGTCACCCTCACGCAGGTCGAGTTCAAGTCGCTGCTCGCGCAGATCGACCGCGGCGAGGTCGAGCTGTTCCGCTCGAGCTGGGCGGGCGACTACAACGACGCCTATACCTTCGCGCAGTACCTGAAGAGCGACTTCGGCTTGAACCTGCCGCGCTATCGCAGCGCCGCCTACGACGCGCTGCTCGCGCGCGCGGCGGCCGAGGTCGATCAGGGGAGGCGCCGCGCGCTGCTCGAGGAGGCCGAGCGCACCATGCTGGCCGACCATCCGCTGCTGCCGCTGTACTTTTACGTCAACAAGCACCTGGTGAAGCCGCAAGTCCTCGGCTGGTACGACAACGTGATGAACGTCACCTACAGCCGGGACCTGGGACTCGAGCTCACCCGACACTGACGCCGCGCGTGCACCCGCGGTCAGTTAAGCTCACCGGCATGAACTGGCATCTGTTCGCGGGCTTTCTCGCCATCACGATCGTGCTGCTGCTCGTGCCGGGCCCGATCGTGACGCTCGTCATCTCCACCGCCGCGACCGGCGGCCTGCGCGCCGGCCTCGTCACGGTCGCCGGCACCTCCACCGGCAACGCGCTGCTCATCGCGGCCATCGCCCTCGGCCTCGACTGGGTGCTCGGCCACGCGGCGCTGCTGTTCCTGGCGCTGCGCTGGCTCGGGGCCGCCTACCTCGTATGGCTCGGCGTGCAGGTCTGGCGCGGCGCCGGCGCCCGCGCGCCGCCGCGGCCCGGCCACCAGGTGCATTTCCGGCGCGGCGTGCTGGTGGCGCTCTCGAACCCGAAGACCATCGCGTTCTTCACGGCGTTCCTGCCGCAGTTCGTGGATCCGTCGCTCCCGGCGGCGCGGCAGCTCACGCTCATGTGCGTCGTCTCGGTACTGCTCGCGGCGGTGAGCGACTCGTGCTGGGCGATCGCTGCGGGTCTCGGGCGCGCCTGGTTCATGGCGCCCGCGCGGGTGCGGCTCCTCGGACGCGCCTCGGGATTGACGCTGATCGGCGGGGGACTGTGGCTGTCGCTGGCGCGGCGGCCGGCATAGCCGCACCCGGTCATTTACCGATACAGAAGCTCGAGAAGATCCTCCCCAGGAGATCGTCGCTGGTGAACTCGCCGGTGATCTCACTCAGGGCGCGCTGCGCGCCGCGCAGCTCCTCCGCCACCAGCTCGCCGGCGCGGCGCTCGATGAGCTGGCGGGCCTCCTCGACGTGCTCGCGGGCACGCGCGAGGGACTCGAGGTGCCGCGCCCGCGCGCTGATCGCGCCGCCCTCGGCCGTCTGGAAGCCCATGCAGCCCTTCAGGTGCTCCCGCAGCTCCCCGATCCCCGCTCCGGTCAGGGCCGAGATGTGCAACCGGGCAGGACCACTCTGGGTGTCGGCGAGCGGCAGCCCGGCCGCGAGGTCGCACTTGTTGAGCACCAGCGTGACCGGGAGGCCCTCCGGCAGCCGGGGCCGCTCGTCGCGATAAGCCTCAGCCGCCGGGTCGGCGGCGGCATCGATGACGAACAGCAGCCGGTCGGCGCGCTCGATCTCGGCGCGCGCGCGCCGCATGCCTTCCTCCTCGACCGGGTCCCCGGCGTGGCGCAGCCCCGCCGTATCGAGCACGTGCAGCGGCATGCCGTCGAGCGCCAGCGGCACGCGCACCACGTCGCGCGTCGTGCCGGGGATCGCCGTGACGATGGCCGCGTCGTAGCCGGCGAGCCGATTGAGGAGGCTCGACTTGCCGGCGTTCGGCCGGCCGGCAATCACCACCGTCATCCCCTCGCGCAGGAGCCTGCCGTGGCGCGCGCTCTCGAACACGCCGTCGAAGTGCTCGCGCACCGCCTGAAAGCGCTCGCCGAGCTCGCGGTCGTCGAGGAAATCGATCTCCTCCTCCGGGAAGTCGATCGCCGCCTCGACATAGGTGCGCAGCTCGATCACCGCCTCGGTGAGCCCGCGCACCATGGCCGAGAACTCCCCCTGGAGCGAGCGCATCGCCGCACGCAGCGCCTCGCGCGAGCCGGCGTCGATCAGGTCGGCGATCGCCTCGGCCTGCGCCAGGTCCAGCTTGTCGTTGAGGAAGGCGCGCTGGGTGAATTCCCCGGCCAGGGCGCGGCGCGCGCCGAGCTCGAGCGAGCGCGCGATGAGCGCCTCCATCACGACCGGCCCGCCGTGGCCGTGCAGCTCGAGCACATGCTCGCCCGTGTACGAGGCCGGCGCCGGGAAGAACAGCGCGAGGCCCGCATCGATCGCCTCCTGGCCCGCATCCAGGAAGCGCGCGAAGGTCGCGTGGCGCGGCGCCGGCACCTCCCCGAGCATGACCGCGGCGATCTCCGGCACCTTCGGGCCCGAGAGGCGCACGATGCCGACACCGCCTCGTCCCGGAGGCGTCGCGGCGGCCACGATGGTTTCCGTGCGCGTCATGTGCGCCCTAGCTCGCACCGCCAAGGCTAGCGCACCGTTCCGGCGGTGTCGCCCCGCGGGGCGACTTCGGTATCCTCGGCGTGGAGGTAGCCACCATGTCCACCTACGAGCTTCGGCTTCGTGTGGCGGCTGCAGACCGAGGCGGGCGATGCCACGGCGATCCGCCCGCTCGAGAATCCCAACCAGCTCGTCAACATGTCGGTGTGGAGCGATGCGGATGCGCTGCGGCGCTTCGTGTACCGCAGGCTTCGAGGACACCTGCCCTGCGACCTGACGGCGCGCGCCGGCCGCGGCCCGCAGGCCTCAGTTGCGGGCCGCCGCGAGCGCTGCGATGCGCCGGTTGATGTTCCACTGCTGCGCGATCGACAGCACGGTGTTGGTCACCCAGTAGAGCACCAGTCCCGCCGGAAACGCCGCGAAGGTCGCCGACATCACGATCGGCATGATCATGAAGACCTTGGCCTGCAGCGGGTCGGGAGGCGCGGGGTTCAGCTTGTACTGCACGAACATCGCGACCGCCATGATCGCCGGCAGGATGAACAGCGGGTCGTGCGAGGACAGGTCGTGGATCCACAGCGCAAAGGGCGCCTGGCGCATCTCGACGCTCTCGAGCAGCACCCAGTAGAAGGCGATGAACACCGGAATCTGGATGACGATCGGCAGACAGCCTGCGACCGGGTTGATCTTCTCGCGCTTGTAGAGGTCCATCATCGCGCGCCCGAGCTTCTCGCGGTCGTCGGCGTAGGTCTCCTGCAGCTGCTTGATGCGCGGCTGCAGGGTTTTCATCTTGGCCATGGAGCGGCCGCTCGCCTCGGAGAGCGGATAGAACAGGAGCTTGAGGAGAAAGGTCACGAGGATGATGGCGACGCCCCAGTTGCCGGTCAGGTTGTGCACCCAGCTGAGCGCCACGAACAGCGGCCGCGCGAGGAACCACAGCCGCCCGTAGTCGGCGACGCGATCGAGCCCGGGCGCGGTGGCCTCGAGCTGATCCTGAAGCTTCGGCCCGACGTAGAGCGTCTCGCTGAACTCACCCTCGGCGCCCGGCGCCACCATGCGCGGCGGGCCCTCGGCGGCGATCAGGTACTGGTCCCCGGCCACGTTGAGCGTCATGTGGTAGGTGGCATCGCGCGGCGGCACGATGGCGCTCACGAAGTGATGCTGGAGCGCGGCGATCCAGCCGTCGGCCACGTCGACCGAGAGTCTCGCGTCCTTCGGATCGGTGACGTCGAGCTTGCGGTACTTGCCGTCCCAGATCGCCGGCCCATGGAAGGCGTAGCTCTCGGTGTTGAAATAGGAGCGCTTGGTGGGCGGATCGTTGCGCAGGATCTGCGCGTAGGAGCGCGCCTCGAAGGCACGGCTGCCGCCGTTGTGCACCTGGTACTCGAGGTCGATGCGATAGCTGCCGCGGCGGAACACGTAGGTCTTGGTGACGCTGACGCCGTCGTCGCCCGCCCAGGTGAGCGGCACGCGCAGCTCGCTCCCCCCCTCGAGCGTGTAGCGGTCCTGGGCGCTCGCGAAGGTGGCGAGATGCGTCGGGTAGGAGCCGCCTGCGGCTCCGGTGAGGCCCGACTGGAGCAGGTAGCGCGTCTGCGGATCGTCGCTGCTCTCGAGCCGCACCGGCGCGGGCTCGCCCTTGACCTTGGGATAGGCGAGGAGCTCCGCCTGCTCGATCGTGCCGCCGCGGGTACTGATCTCAACGTCGAGCACGTCGGTCCGTACGCGCACCCGCGGTGCCGGCTCACCCGCCGCGGCGGCGCCTGCGATCGCGGTCGTCGCGGCGGGTGTCTCGGCCGGGGTCGCGCCGCTAGCCCCCGGGTGGCCCGCGCTCGCGGCGGCAGCCGGGGACGCGGCCTCCGGCACGCGGTTCCCGAGCTCGCTCGTCGGCGCCGCGGGGCCCGAGCTCTGCGGCGCGCTCACGGCGGCCGGAGACGGCGCGGCGTAGTCGCGCATCCACGCGTCGTAGTCGGCGAACAGGAGCAGCGCGAGCGCGCCCCAGAGGAAGATGCGGGGATTATTGAGCGCGGACATGACGAGTGCAGGGACGGGCCGGCGGAACCGGGTCGAAACCGCCTTCGTGCCAGGGGTGGCAACGCCCGAGGCGCCGGAGGCTGAGCCAGCCGCCGCGCAGCACCCCGAAGCGGGTCACCGCCTCGAGCGCGTACTGCGAGCACGACGGATGGAAACGGCACGCCGGACCCACCAGAGGGCTGAACGCCAGCTGGTAGAAGCGGATCGCGCTGGCGATGAGAGTCCTCATCCGCCCGCGAGACCCGCGACCCGGTGCCAGAGCGCAGCGAGGCTCGCGCGCAGCGCCGGCGCCGCAGCGGCGCGCGCTGCGGGGCGCGCGCTCACCACCAGATCGAGCGCCGGGAGCGCGCGCTGGTGCAGACGGAACGATTCGCGAATGATGCGCCGCAGGCGGTTGCGCGCGACCGCGCCGCCGGCGGCGCGTACCGCCACCGCGAGCCCGAGGCGCGGAGCACCCAAATCGTTCGCTGTCGCAATCACCGTGAAATACCCGTCACCGAGGCGCCGTCCGCGCGCATAGGCAGCATCGAAATCGCCCTTGCGCCGCAGGCGCAGTCGCGCCGGCAGAGTCAGCCGCCCTTGCATCGGCCCCTGATGAAACCTCAGTAGGATGGTTGGCGTGTGCCCGGAGTTCCCGCGCGCGGCGCAGCCAGCCCTGAGGCTTCAGGGTATCAGCTTGTGGCGGCCCTTGGCGCGGCGCCGCGCCAGCACCTTGCGGCCGTTCTTGGTGGCCATGCGCGCACGGAACCCGTGGGTGCGCTTGCGGCGCACTTTGCTCGGCTGATAGGTACGCTTGGTTGCCATTGCCGCGGCTCCGTCGACGGGCTCAGAAAAAAAGGGCGGCAAGGCTAAGCCGTTGAGCGCCAAGGTGTCAATACATCGGGCGTGGCTCGGCACGCGTGCGTGTCGCCGTCCGGAGCCTTCAGCACGCACGCCGATCGGTATAGACTTCGCGACCTTTTCCTCTTCAAAAATCTTCACATCAAGACGCGGAGGCAATCGCGCGTGGAAGCGTCGCTTTGGACTCGCTGCATGGGCGCGTTGGAGGCGGAGCTTCCGGAGCAGCAATTCAATACCTGGGTACGGCCGCTGCAGGCGATGGAAGGCAACGGCGCCCTCAAGCTGCTCGCGCCGAACCGCTTCGTCGTCGACTGGGTAAACGCCAACCTGCTGCCGCGCATCGGCGAGCTGCTGCGCGACGAGTCCTCGGGCGATGCGCCCATCCTCACGGTCGAGGTCGGCTCGCGCGCCCAGAGTCTGCGCGGCGCGCCCGCGGCCGTCGCGACCCGCGCCCGCCCGGCCGAGGGTCTGGTGGTGGGCGCGCGGCTCAACTCGGACTTCACCTTCGGCAGCTTCGTCGAAGGCAAGAGCAACCAGCTCGCCAAGGCGGCGGCGCTCCAGGTGGCCGAGAATCCCGGCCGCGCCTACAACCCGCTGTTCCTCTACGGCGGGGTGGGCCTCGGCAAGACGCACCTGATGCACGCGATCGCGCATCTCATCAAGGAAAACGACCCGGAAGCGCGCATTGCCTACGTGCATTCCGAGCGTTTCGTCGGCGACATGGTGCGGGCGCTGCAGCACAACTCGATGAACGAGTTCAAGCTGGCCTACCGCTCGCTCAATGCGCTGCTGATCGATGACATCCAGTTCTTCGCCGGCAAGGAGCGCTCGCAGGAGGAGTTCTTCCACACCTTCAACGAGCTGCTCGAGGGGCAGCACCAGGTGATCCTCACGTGCGACCGTTACCCGAAGGAGGTGGAGGGGCTCGAAGAGCGCCTCAAGTCGCGCTTCGGCTGGGGACTCACGGTCGCCATCGAGCCGCCCGAGCTCGAGACCTGCGTCGCGATCCTCATGACCAAGGCGCGCGCCGCCGGCGTGCAACTGCCGGAGGAAGTAGCCTTCTTCATCGCCAAGCGCATCCGCTCGAACGTGCGTGAGCTCGAGGGGGCGCTGCGGCGCGTGATGGCGAATTCGCGCTTCACGGGACATGCCATCACGCTGGAATTCACCAAGGAAGCGCTCAAGGACCTGCTGTCGCTGCAAGCGAAGCTGGTCACCATAGACAACATTCAGAAGACGGTCGCCGACTACTACAAGGTGCGCATGGCGGATCTGCTCTCCAAGCGCCGCAGCCGCTCGGTGGCGCGGCCGCGCCAGGTGGCGATGGCGCTCGCCAAGGAGCTCACCAGCCACAGCCTGCCGGAGATCGGCGACGCTTTCGGTGGGCGCGATCACACCACCGTGCTGCACGCATGCAAGCGCATCAAGGATCTGCGCGACAGCGAGCAGCGCGTCAAGGAAGACTACTCAAACCTGTTGAGAACCCTGGCTGGCTGAGGGCGCAGGCCGGTGGATTTGTTGTGCATGAGTCTGGGGATAAAGTTATACACAGCCCGCACACAGATCCCGCGCAGCTGTTGCTGAGAGTTGAGGATGCGGTTTTGGCATGTAAGGTGTTGATCGGCCGGTAAAAATATTCTTATACCCGATATCCCCAGGCTCTATAGCCTCAATAACTAAAGACATCTGATTAAATAAGATTTCGATCGAAGAAGAGAGAACCGACCATGAAGCTGACCGCCACGCGTGAAGACCTTCTCGCTCCTCTGCAGAGCGTCATCGGAGTCGTCGAGCGGCGGCAGACCATGCCGGTACTGGCGAACGTGCTGCTGTCCGCGCGCGACAATCGCCTCAGCTGCACCGGAACGGATCTCGAGGTCGAGCTCGTCGCCGCGAGCTCGGTGAGCGTGCAGCAGGCGGGCGAGATCACCGTGCCCGGGCGCAAGCTGCTCGATATTTTTCGTTCGCTGCCGGAGAAGACCAGCGTGGCGCTCAGCACCGAGGGCGAGCGCGTGTCGCTGCGAGCGGGGCGCAGCCGCTTCACGCTCTCGAGCCTGCCGGCGTCCGAATTCCCGCTCGTCGATGAGATCAACGCGCAGCAGACGCTCAGCGTCGCGCAGGGCGAGTTCCGTCGCCTGATCGACAAGACGCACTTCTCGATGGCACAGCAGGACGTGCGCTATTACCTGAACGGGTTGCTGCTCGAGACCGATGGAAAGACGCTGCGTGCGGTAGCGACCGACGGCCACCGTCTCGCACTCTGTGAGACCGAGTTGAGCGGCAAGGCGAAGACCAACCAGCAGGTGATCGTGCCGCGCAAGGGCGTGCTCGAGCTGCAGCGGATCCTCGGCACGGAGGGGGACATCGAACTGGCGGTAGGAACTAATCATGTTCGCGCCCAGATCGGCGACATTCGCTTCACTTCGAAGCTGATCGATGGCCGTTTCCCGGAGTACGGGCGAGTGATTCCGTCCAACCCGCCCCGAATGGTGGAGGCCGACCGCGAGCCGCTCAAGCTCGCCCTGCAGCGCACCGCGATCCTGTCGAACGAGAAGTACCGCGGAATCCGCCTGATGGCCCGGCCAGGGCTGCTGACGCTCCAGGCCCACAATCCTGAGCAGGAGGAAGCGGAGGATCAGGTGGAGGTCAACTACCAGGGCGAGGAGGTCGAGATCGGCTTCAACGTGAACTACCTCCTGGATGCCCTGAATGCGATCGAGAGCGACAAGGTCGAGATCGGGCTCACCGACTCAAACAGCAGTTGCCTCATCCACGCGCCGGGGACCACGCATACCAAGTACGTCGTGATGCCGATGCGTCTTTAGTCTCCGCGCGAAACCCCGATCCGCCATCCGGCGACGGGAAAGGACGACGGTCGCTCGAGCCCCGCCGCCTCAGGTGAGGTTCCACGTGGAACGCCCCAGGAGTCCTCACCGTCGGTCGGCGGGAGCTAAGGCGATGATCGATCGCACGAAGCGTCGCCCGATGCAGCTCCCCGAGGGCTCGGGCCTGGAGGTATCGGGTACGGCATGAGACAAGATACGGCCTTCGTCGTCCGCAGCCAGGTCGAGATCGACGCCTTCCACGCTGCTGCCATCGAGGCAGGCGGAACCGACAAATCTACCGCCCGGGCTTCGCGGTGCCCCGAGTGGCACCTCGAGCGGCTACCCGGACGGTTACTACGTCGCGTTCGTCATCGATCCCGACGGCAACGATGTCGAGGCCGTCTTTCGGGAGGGCTGACCCCGGTGGAGCTCATCGACGTATCGCTTGCGGCTGCCCGGGGGGAGCCGACGGCTCCCGGGGTTCCACGTGGAGCCGGCTGGGCTTCATGAGCCTCTCGCAGATCAGCATCACAAACCTTCGCTGCATACAGCAGGCGGAGCTCGAGGTGCCGGCGGGCTTTACCCTGATCTGGGGAGGCAACGGGTCCGGCAAGACCTCTATCCTCGAGGCGGTCTTTCTGCTCGGCCGGGGCCGATCGTTTCGGACACGAAACACAGAGAGGCTGATCACCCGTGGACAGGATCACCTGAGAGTCGTCGGGCGGATCGAGGTCGGATCACGGGGTGCTACCACCATTGGCCTCGAGCTGGGAGCCGGGGATGTAACGGCGCGAATCGGCGGCCGCACAGCGGGGTCCCTGGCCGAGCTCTCTCAAGCCTTCCCAGTCCAGGTGATCGAGCCCGGCGTGCATCGGCTGGTCGAGGAAGGGGGTCAAGGGCGGCGTCGCTGGCTTGATTGGGCGGTGTTCCACGTGGAACCGCATTTCATCGACACCTGGGTCCGTTACACCCGCGCGCTGAAGCAACGCAATGCCGCGCTCAAGATCGCACCGGGCGAGGCGCAAATCTGGGACGGCGAGCTGGCGCGGCTCGGGGAGCTCGTCGCCGAGTCCCGCGGCCGGCTGATTGAGCAGCTTGCACCCTATTGGGTGGAGGCGGTCTCCGCCCTATGCGGTCTGCCGGTCGAGCTTCATTACCTGCGCGGCTGGAATCAGGAGCACTCTCTGCTCGAGGCGCTGCAGGCCTCGCGAGCGCGGGACGAGACGCGTCATCTCACCCACGCGGGGCCCCACCGTGCCGATGTGGCGGTACGGCTCGACGGCCGTCCGGCCCGCGAGGTGCTCTCGCGTGGGCAGCAGAAGCTCGTGGCCGTGGCCATGACGCTCGCCGAGCTGCGATTCCTCCAGGCGACCACGGACGTGACACCAACGCTGCTTCTCGATGATCCGGCGGCCGAGCTCGACGGTGAGCATCTCGAGCGCTTCATCGCGCAGGTTTCGAGCCTCAAATGCCAGCTCGTGGTGACCTCGCTGCACGCCGAATCGCGGCTTTTTGGCTTTCCGGAGCGCGTGTTCCACGTGGAACAGGGGAGGGTCCAGTCGGTATAATGCGATGTCACAAAACCGAGTGGATTCATGGCCTCCGACGACGTCTACGACTCAAGCAAAATCAAAGTCTTAAAGGGTCTTGATGCGGTGCGGAAGCGCCCCGGAATGTACATCGGGGACACCGATGATGGCACGGGCCTTCACCACATGGTTTTTGAGGTCGTCGACAACTCCATCGACGAGTCCCTGGCCGGTCATTGCGACCGGATAATCGTCACCATCCATGCCGATGAGTCGGTCACCGTGTCCGATAACGGTCGCGGAATCCCTGTGGATATCCATCCCGAGGAGGGACGCTCGGCAGCCGAAGTCATCATGACGGTGCTGCATTCGGGCGGGAAGTTTGACGACAGCTCCTACAAGGTCTCAGGCGGCCTGCACGGGGTCGGCGTGTCGGTGGTGAATGCGCTCTCGGACTATCTGCAGGTGACCATTGCCCGGGACGGAAAGCTCCATCGCCAGGAATATCACCTGGGCGAGCCCGTGGCTCCGCTCGCCGAGGTCGGCGAGACGCACGAGCGCGGCACCGTGATCCGCTTTCGCCCGAGCGCACAGATCTTCACGAACATTCAATTCAACTACGAGATCCTCGCCAAGCGGCTGCGGGAGCTCTCGTTCCTCAATTCAGGCGTGCGCATCGAGCTGATCGACGAGCGCGAGAACAAGTCGGATGTGTTTGCGCATGCCGGCGGACTGCAGGCGTTCGTGAAGTACGTGAACCGCACGCGCACGCCGATTCACGAGTCAGTGTTCTGGTTTCGCACCCAAGATGGGCCTGTTTCGGTCGAAGTGGCTCTCCAGTGGAACGATTCCTATCAGGAATCGATGTTCTGCTATACGAACAACATCCCGCAGAAGGACGGCGGCACGCACCTCGCGGGCTTCCGCTCCGCGCTCACGCGTACGCTGAACGACTACGTCGAGAAGGAGCTGTCAGGGAAGAAGGACAAGGTCCCGATGACCGGCGACGACGCGCGCGAGGGCCTCACCGCGATCCTCTCGGTGAAGCTGCCGGACCCGAAGTTCTCCTCGCAGACCAAGGACAAGCTCGTGTCCTCCGAGGTGAAGGGCATCGTCGAGAACGCCGTCGGCACCAAGCTGCAGGAGTTCCTGCTCGAGCATCCGCAGGAGGCGCGCCTCATCGTCGCCAAGATGGTGGAGGCCGCGCGCGCGCGCGAGGCGGCGCGCAAGGCGCGCGAGATGACGCGCCGCAAGGGCGCGCTCGATGTCGCCGGGCTCCCCGGCAAGCTCGCCGACTGCCAGGAGAAGGACCCGGCGCTCTCGGAGATCTTCATCGTCGAGGGCGATTCCGCCGGAGGCTCGGCCAAGCAGGGCCGGGACCGGCGCACGCAGGCGATCCTGCCGCTCAAGGGAAAGATCCTCAACGTCGAGCGCGCGCGCTTCGACAAGATGCTGTCCTCGGCCGAGGTCGGCACGCTCATCACGGCGCTCGGCACCGGCATCGGGCGCGACGACTTCGATGTGAACAAGCTGCGCTATCACCGCATCTGCCTCATGACGGATGCGGACGTCGACGGCAGCCACATCCGCACGCTCCTCCTCACGTTCTTCTACCGGCAGATGCCCGAGCTGATCGAGCGCGGCCACATCTACATCGCGCAGCCGCCGCTCTACAAGATCAAGCGCGGCAAGCAGGAGTCCTACGTCAAGGACGACAACGAGCTCAACCAGCTGCTGCTCAACACCGCGCTCGAGAATGCGGGACTGCACGTCAATGCCGGCGCGCCGCCGCTCTCGGGCTCGGCGCTCGAGCAGCTGGCGCGCAAGTACATGGAGGTGCAGGCCATCATCAAGCGCTGGTCGCGCCGCTACGACGATCGCCTCCTCGAGCAGCTGATCTATCTCCCGGAAGTGACTCCGGCGGACTTCGATCGCGCCGAATGGCTGCGCGGCTGGGTGGGCGAGCTTGGCGGGCGGCTGAATGCACTGGCCGACGGAACACGCACCTACCGCCTCGAGATACGCGCCACCGGCGCGGGCCAGGGTGCGCGGGTGATGGTGCACAAGACCGAGCACGGCACGGAGAGCCAGAAATATCTGCCGCGCGAATTCTTCGAGTCGGCGGAGTACCAGCGCATCGCCGATCTCGCGCGCACGCTCGCCGGTCTCATCGGCGAGGGTGCCTACATCACCCGCGGCGGCGAGCGCGCGGAGATCGGCTCGTTCAAGGAGGCGATGAAGTGGCTCTTCGACCAGGCGAAGAAGGGCCAGAGCATCCAGCGCTACAAGGGACTCGGCGAGATGAATCCCGAGCAGCTGTGGGAGACGACCATCAATCCGCAGACGCGCCGCCTCATGCAGGTGAAGATCGAGGACGCGGTGGCCGCGGACGACATCTTCACGACCCTCATGGGAGACCAGGTCGAGCCGCGGCGCGAGTTCATCGAGAAGAACGCCCTCTCGGTGACGAACCTCGACGTGTGAGTCTCGAGGGAGCTATTGACTCTCCTATGGACCCAGAATGCGCCTTGGATCTGCTTATTGACTCTTTAGCGAGTCAAAAACGAGCTCACAGGCTAGCGTCATTGCTCGTGAGCCGTCGCACCGTCGCCTCGACCCATCGCTGAAGCTCCTCGTTCACCGCGCGTGCCTCGCGCCCCGCGGCGGCGACCGCAGGTCCGATCACGACGCGCACGGTCCCCGGTTTTTTCATCAGGCCGCGCCGCGGCCAGTAGTGGCCGGCGTCGTGCGCGACCGGCACGATGAACGCGCCCGTCTCGGCGGCGAGCAGCGTCCCGGAGACGCCGTAGCGGCGCGTTTCGCCTGCGGGCATGCGGGTGCCCTCGGGAAAGATCATCACCCAGTCGCCCTCGGCGAGCCGGTCCTTCCCCTGCGCGATGACCTGCGAGACCGCGGAATGTCCTGCCCTGCGATCGATGGCGATGGCGTGCATTTGCCGCACGGCGATGCCCACTACGGGAATCCACAGGAGCTCGCGCTTGAGCACCCACACCTGGCGCGGGAACACCACCATCATGGCCATGGTTTCCCAGGACGAGGAGTGCTTCCAGAAGGCGATGTGGGCGCCGGCCGGGATGGGCTCGCCCTCGACCCGATAGTCGAGCCCGCAGCTCCAGCGCAGCACCGAGAGCAGCGTCGCCGCCCAGAACCGCGCGAGCGGGAAGCGGCGCGGAAAGGGCAGCACGAGACAGGCGAGCACGAACGGGATCGCGTAGAAGAACGTCCAGAGGAAGAGAAAGGCGGTGAAGAAGAGCGAGCCCGCCGCCTGCAGCACCGCTGGCCGCCGCCGGCGCATCCCCGCAGGTCCCGAGGCCGGCTCGCTCAACCGGGCAGCCGCGAGAGGTCCGCCACCCCCGCGAACAGCCCGCGCAGCTGCGCAAGCAGGCTCAGGCGGTTGGCGCGCAGCCCCGCGTCCTCGTCCATGACCATCACCTGATCGAAGAAAGCATCGACCGCGGGGCGCAGCTGCGCCAGGCGCCCGAGCGCCCCGGTGTACTCGCGCCGCGCGGTGGCCTCGGCCACCGCCTCGCGCAGCGCGCGCATCGAGTCGTAGAGGCGCACCTCGGCGCTCTCGCGCAGCTTCTCGACGTCGACCTCGGCGGGGTGCGCGTCCGGCGCCTTGCGCAGGATGTTGGCGATGCGCCGGTTCGCCGCGGTGAGACTCGCCGCCTCCGGGAGCGCGAGGAACGTGCTGAGCGCTTTGAGGCGCGCATCGAAATCGACCGGCGAGGCGGGGCGTGTCGCGAGCACCGCATCGAACATCTCGCCGGTCACGGGAGCGAGACCCGGTCGGCGCGCCGCCGCCGCACCCTCGAGGTAATAGGCGCGCAGCCGCTCCATGAGGAAGTCGTAGATCCCCGCCTCGATCTCGGAGGCAGGCGGCAGCGGCTTCGCCACTACCCCGGCGGCGCCCGCGCGCAGCCGCTCGATGTCGGCGCGTACGGCGGCGACCGCGAGCCCGAGTGAGCGCGTGAGATCGAGCTCGAGGCCCTTCTCGATCAGCAGGCGCTGTACGCCGAGCGCCGCGCGGCGCAGCGCGAACGGATCCTTCGCCCCGCTCGGCTTCTCGCCGATCGTGAAGATCCCGGCGAGCGTGTCGAGCTTGTCGGCGATCGCGAGCGCCAGCCCCGTGCCGCTCGCGGGGAGCTCATCGCCCGCCGAGCGCGGCAGGTAGTGCTCGCGGATCGCCGCGGCGACCTCGGGCGGCTCACCGTCGGCGCGAGCGTAATAGCTCCCCATGACACCCTGAAGCTCGGGAAACTCGCCCACCATGGCGGTGAGGAGGTCGCACTTGCAGAGCTCCGCGGCGCGTTGCGCCGCCGCGGCTTGCGCCCCGGTGGTCGCGGCGATCGCGGCGCTCAGCGCGCGCAGTCTCCGCGTCTTGTCTCCCAGGGAGCCGAGACGCGCCTGGTAGGTCACGGCATCGAGCGCCGGCGCGCGTGCGGCGAGTGGCTCGCGCCGGTCCTGCTCCCAGAAGAACGCCGCGTCCGCGAGGCGCGCCCGCACGACGCGCTCGTTGCCGGCGCGCACGCGCTCGGGCTTGCGGCTCGCGATGTTGGCCACGGCGATGAAGGAGGGGAGCAGGCGCTCGTCCGCGCCCTCCACCGGGAAGTAGCGCTGGTGGTCCTCGAGCGTCGCGGTCAGCACCTCGCGCGGCAGCGCGAGGAAGCGCTCCTCGAAGGCGCCGGCGAGCGCGACCGGCCACTCGGTGAGCGCCGTCACCTCATCGAGCAGCTCCTCCGTGATCAGGGCGCGCCCGCCGAGGCTCCTGCCGAGCGCGGTCACCTCGGTGCGTATGCGGGTGCGGCGCGCGGCGAAGTCGGCGAGCACGAAGCCCCGCTCGCGGAGCGTGCGCTCGTAGCGCTCGGGCGCGCCGAGCCGCAGCGGCCGCGGCGCGAGGAATCGGTGTCCGCGGGTGTCGGCGCCGCTTTCGGTCTCGAGCAGCGTCGCCGGCACGACCTCGGCGCCGTAGAGCAGGACGATCCAGTGCACCGGGCGCACGAACAGCGCCTCCCCCGAGCCCCAGTGCATGCGCCGCGGGATGGGGAGAGCCTCGAGCGCGCTCTGCACGATTTGCGGCAGCAGCTCGACCGTGCGCGCGCCCGGGCGCGTACCGACGAAGAAAAGAAAGCTCCCCTTGCCCTCCTCGATGCGCTCGAGGCTCGCGACCTCGGTCCCGCAGCTCTGCGCAAAGGCGAGGGCGGCGCGCGTCGGCTTGCCCGCCGCGTCGAAGGCGGCCGAAACGGGCGGACCCTTGCGCTGCAGGCGCTGCTCGGGCTGTGCGGGCGCGAGCTGCTTCACCCACACCGCGAGCCGCCGCGGGGTCGCGAAACCCGCCAGCTCCCCATGTGTGAGGCCCGCCTTGTCGAGGCCGGCTTCGAGGGAGGCAGTCAGTGAGCGCTCGAGCCCGAGGAGGGCTCCTGGCGGCAGCTCCTCGGTGCCGATCTCGAAGAGAAAATCGCGCGGTCCCACCGTCCTGGCCTTGCGCGCCTTCATGCCGCAGCCCCGGTGCGCCCGCGGGCCTCGAGCAGCGGGAAGCCGAGCGCACGGCGGCTCTCGAGGTAGGCCTTGGCGACGCCGCTCGCGAGCGCACGAACTCTCAGGATGTAGCGCTGGCGCTCGGTGACCGAGATGGCGCGGCGCGCATCGAGCAGATTGAAGATGTGCGAGGCCTTCAGCACCTGCTCGTAGGCCGGCAGCGGCAGCGGCACCTCGAGCAGCCGCCGGCACTCGCTCTCGTGATCCTCGAAATGCCGCAGCAACAGCGCCACGTCGGCGTGCTCGAAGTTGTAGGCCGACTGCTCGGCCTCGTTCTGCAGGAAGACATCTCCGTAGGTCACCCGGCCGGAAGGCCCCTCGGCGACCACGAGGTCGTAGACGCTCTCGACGCCCTGCAGGTACATGGCGAGCCGCTCGAGGCCGTAGGTGATCTCAGCGGTGACCGGACGGCAGTCGAGACCGCCCACCTGCTGGAAGTAGGTGAACTGCGTGACCTCCATGCCGTTCAGCCACACTTCCCACCCGAGGCCCCAGGCGCCGAGCGTCGGCGACTCCCAGTTGTCCTCGACGAAGCGCACGTCGTGGGTGAGCGGGTCGAGGCCGAGCGCGGCGAGACTTCCGAGGTAGAGATCGAGGATCTCGAGCGGCGAAGGCTTGATCACCACCTGGTACTGGTAGTAGTGCTGCAGGCGGAACGGGTTCTTGCCGTAGCGGCCATCGGTCGGCCGGCGGGACGGCTGCACGTAGGCAGCCGCCCAGGGCTCCGGCCCCACCGCGCGCAGGAAAGTCGCCGTATGGAACGTGCCGGCGCCGACCTCCATGTCGTAGGGCTGCAGGATCAGGCAGCCCTGCGCGGACCAGTACTGCTGGAGCGCGAAGATCAGCTCCTGGAAGGTGCGCGGCGCGGGGCCATTTTTTTTCGAGCGACCGGAGGCCATGGAGGAATCCGAGACCCAAAGAGCGCGCGAGTATAAGACGCAGTGCCGGCACGCGGCGCGGCGCACGCTAAGGGGAGTGCGGTCAGACAATCTCGCCGCCGTCTTCAGCCGGCACGCACCGGAAGCGTGCAGCAGGATCTCGAGACCCGAAAATCACGGGAAACCTCTGTTGCCCGCACCTCTTGGGTGCAATAATGCCCATAAGGCGCACCGAAATGGTGCAACCGTTCTGCAGAATAGCGTTCAACTGCTTGATTTCCAGAGACCCGCGCCTGTGGCACAGGCCCTGCAATGACTCGAGGACATTGAGCGGCGCTCAGGCCCGCCCGATCCCTTTTTTCCGGAGGCGATATGACACCGAGTGACGTGATCAAGCTCATCAAAGAAAAACAGGTCAAGTTCGCGGACCTGCGCTTCACGGACACGCGCGGCAAAGAGCAGCACGTGACCATCCCCGCGCGCCTCGTCGACGAGGAGTTCTTCCGCGACGGCAAGATGTTCGATGGCTCGAGCATCGCCGGATGGAAGGGCATCAACGAGTCGGACATGATCCTCATGCCCGAAGCCAGCACCAGCGTCATCGATCCGTTCTTCGAGGAGACGACGGTCGACATCCGCTGCGATGTCATCGAGCCCGCCACCATGCAGGGCTACGAGCGCGATCCGCGCTCGCTCGCCAAGCGTGCCGAGGCGTATCTCAAGTCCACCGGCATCGCCGACTACGCGCTGTTCGGGCCGGAGAACGAGTTCTTCATCTTCGATTCCGTGCGCTTCGGCAACGAGATGAACGGCTCGTTCTACTCGATCGACTCGGTGCAGGGCGCGTGGAACTCCGAGCGCGAGTACCAGGACGGTAACAAGGGCCACCGTCCCGGCATCAAGGGCGGCTACTTCCCGGTGCCGCCGGTCGATGCGTTCCAGGACATCCGCTCGGCGATGTGCCTGGCGATGGAGGAAATGGGACTCAAAGTCGAGGTACATCATCACGAGGTGGCGACCGGCGGCCAGGCGGAGATCGGCGTCGGCGCGGGGACCCTGGTGCAGAAGGCCGACCAGGTGCAGATCCTCAAGTACTGCATCCATAACGTCGCCCACGGCTACGGCAAGACCGCGACTTTCATGCCCAAGCCCCTGGTCGGCGACAACGGCAACGGCATGCACGTGCACCAGTCGCTGCAGAAGGAAGGGCGCGCGCTCTTTGCCGGCGACAAGTACGGCGGGCTCTCGGATCTCGCGCTCTACTACATCGGCGGCATCATCAGGCACGCCAAGGCGCTGAATGCCATCACCAATCCCGGCACCAACAGCTACAAGCGCCTGGTACCGGGCTTCGAGGCGCCGACGCTGCTCGCCTATTCGGCGCGCAACCGCTCCGCCTCGATCCGCATCCCGTGGGTGTCGAGCCCGAAGGCGCGGCGCATCGAGGTGCGCTTCCCCGACTCGTGCGCGAACCCCTATTTCGCCTTCGCGGCGATGATGATGGCGGGGCTCGATGGCATCCAGAACAAGATCCATCCGGGCGAGCCGGCCGACAAGGATCTCTACGACCTCGAACCCGAGGAGGCGAAGCACATCCCCACCGTGTGCCACTCGCTCGACATGGCGCTCGAGCATCTCGACAAGGACCGCGAGTTCCTCATCCGCGGCGGCGTCTTCACCAACGACGTGATCGATGCGTACATGGGACTGAAGCTCCAGGAGATCACGCGCTTTCGCATGTCGACGCACCCGGTGGAGCTGGAGCTGTACTACAGCTGCTGACCCATGCGATGAGGCAACCGGCGGGCGTGCGGGGCGTGCGGGGGGTGCGGCGTTCACAGCGCCCGGCGTGCCAGAGAGCGCCACCGCACAGTGCGCGCGCGCCGCTTTTGTCTCGGCCGGCAGGCCGGGATATGCTGCAACACGATGCGACGCATTCTTTTTACCTTAATGCTGCTGGCCTGCTCGGCGGCGCTCGCCACCACGGTGTACAAATGGGTGGACGAGAACGGCGTGATCCACTACAGCGATCAGCCGCACGCCAACGCGCAGAAGCTGCAGGTGGCGGGCGTGCAGACTTATTCGCCGGGGTCGAGCGCGCGCTCGACGGCGTCCGAGCCCGAAGAGGCCGCCCCGGCCGCGAATCCCTACAAGGGCTGCGCCATTGCGCAGCCGCTCCCGGAGCAGAACCTGCCGAACGCGCAGTCGGTGTTCATCCGCGTGCAGAGCGATCCGGTGCCGCGTCCCGGCGACCGCATCTTCATCACCCTGGATGGCCAGGGCCTGAACGGCGGTCAGGCGACCGGCATGAGCTACAACGTCACGCCGATCGACCGCGGCGCGCACACGGCCGCGGCGCAGATCCGCGGCAACGACAACCAGATCCTCTGCCAGACACCGCCGGTCACCTTCTATATCCAGCAGGTGGGTCTCAACAGCCCGGCGAACCCGAACCGGCCGGTCGTCACGCCGCACTGAGACCGCCAGGCGCGCCGCCCCGGGCGCCGGCCATCACCCTCTCCCTGAACCCGCGGCGGCCGCACCATGGCCGCTGAGTACCGCAGTGCGTCCGCGCTCTCGCACTTCGATCCGACCGAGCTGCTCGATGCGCTCTCCACCGGCATCCTGATGCTCGATGCGCAGCTCTGCCCGATCTACGCCAACGTCGCCGCGCAGGATCTGCTCGCCTTCAGCCTGAAGATGAGCCGCGGCCGCCCCTTCGGGGACTACCTGCACGATGCGGGGGCGCTGCATGCCCTCCTCAGGCGCGCGCTCGAGACGGGCGAGGGCATCGCCGACCGCGAGCTGACCCTGAAGCCCGCGAGCTCACCGCGCGAACCGCGCACGCTCGATGTCACCGTGACGCCGCTCCCGGGGCTGACCGGCACGTGTCTGCTGATCGAGCTCGCCGACACCACGCAGCGCCAGCGCATCTCGCGCGACAACGACCTGCTCGCGCGGCTCGATGGCAGCCGCCTCATGATCCGCCAGCTCGCCCACGAGATTAAGAATCCCCTGGGCGGACTGCGCGGCGCGGCGCAGCTGCTCGAGCGGGAGCTGCCGGCGCCAAGCCTGCGCGAGTACACCCAGGTCATCATCGGGGAGGCGGATCGCCTCACGGCGCTGGTCGAGTCGATCGCAGGTCCCAGCCGCCCGCCGCAGAAGACGCTGATGAACGTGCACGAGATCTGCGAGCACGTGTATCACCTGCTGCGGGCCGAGGCGCGCACCGGGATCCTGGTGGAGCGCGACTACGATCCGAGCCTGCCGAACGCCATGCTCGACCGCCATCAGCTGATCCAGGCGCTGCTCAACGTCGGGCGCAACGCGCTGCAGGCGCTCGAGTCCCCGGGCGAGAGCGGCCACGTGCTGCTGCGCACCCGCGCGCGCTCCAACGTCTCGATCGGCTCGGTGCGCCACCGCCTGGTCGCGGCGGTGCAGGTGGAGGACTCGGGCCCCGGCGTGCCGCAGCACCTGCGCTCCTCGATCTTCTATCCGCTCGTGACCGGGCGCGCCAACGGCACGGGTCTCGGGCTTGCCGTGGCGCAGGAGCTGGTGACGCGCAGCGGCGGCATCATCGAGTTCGAGAGCGAGGGCCGGCGTACCGTGTTCACGCTGCTGCTGCCGCTCGGAGATGAATCATGAACAGCGACTCCCTGCGTGTGTGGCTGGTGGACGACGACGCCTCGATCCGCTGGGTGCTCGAGCGCGCGCTCAAGCACGGCGGCATGAGCGCGCGCGTGTTCGATGCGGCGGAGCCGGCGCTCGAGGCGCTGCGGCGCGAATCTCCCGACGTGCTGATCACCGACATCCGCATGCCGGGGGCCTCGGGGCTCGAGCTCCTGAAGCGCATCCGCGACACGCGCCCGGCGCTGCCGGTGATCGTCATGACCGCACACTCGGACCTGGGCAGCGCCGTGTCGGCCTACGAGGGCGGCGCGTTCGAGTATCTGCCCAAGCCCTTCGACATCGACCAGGCGGTGGCGCTGGCGCGCCGCGCCGCCAATGCCGGCATGCAGGGCGGCGCCGAGGGCGGCGGCACGCCGCGCATTCCCGAGCTCCTCGGGCGTGCGCCGGCGATGCAACAGGTGTTCCGGGCCATCGGGCGCCTGGCGCGCTCCTCCATGACGGTGCTGGTGATGGGCGAGTCCGGCACCGGCAAGGAGCTGGTGGCGCGCGCACTGCACGATCACAGCCCGCGCACCGCTAAGCCCTTCATCGCGCTCAACACCTCGGCGATTCCCGCCGACCTGCTCGAGTCCGAGCTCTTCGGACACGAGCGCGGAGCCTTCACCGGGGCCGATGCCTTGAGGCGCGGACGCTTCGAGCAGGCCGACGGCGGCACGCTGTTTCTCGATGAGATCGGGGATATGTCGCTGCCGCTGCAGACGCGCCTGCTGCGCGTGCTCGCCGAGGGCGAGTTCTATCGGGTCGGCGGCCAGACCGCGGTGCGGGTCGACGTGCGGGTCATCGCCGCAACCCACCAGGACCTGCCGGACCGCGTCGCACGCAGCTTCTTTCGCGAGGATCTCTACCATCGCCTCAATGTGATCCGCATCGAGCTGCCGCCGCTGCGCTCGCGCGCCGGGGATATCCCGGACCTGCTCGCCCATTACCTCGAGGTGGCCGCTCACGAGCTCGGGGTGGAGCCGAAGACCCTCGCCGCGGAGGCGCTCGCGCTGCTCACCGCCTACGACTGGCCGGGCAACGTGCGCGAGCTCGTGAACCTGTGCCGGCGCCTCTCGGTGCTCGCCCCCGGGCGCGAGGTGCGCGTCGAGGACCTGCCGGCGGAGCTCAAGAGCGCGGCCTCCGCGGGACCGAAGGATGCGGACTGGGCGGCGCAGCTCGCCAGCTGGGCCGAGCGCGCCACGCTCGGGGCCACGCAGCCGCTGCTCGATGCGGCACAGCCGCAGTTCGAGCGCGTGCTGATCCGCGCCGCTCTCAAGCGCACCCACGGCCACCGCCAGGAGGCCGCCAGGCTCATCGGCTGGGGACGCAACACACTTACCCGCAAGCTCAAGGAGCTCGGGATGAACGACGCCGAGGGCGCTGGGGAATAGCCGCAGGCGCTGCAGCTGCAAGAGGGGACAACGCCCCATGTCCGGCCACTTCTGGCAGATCGGGTTCCTCGGCAACACGCTCGGCGACTGGGCGATCGCGCTCGCGATCTTCCTCATCACCTTCACGCTCCTGCCGCTCGCCAAGCGGCTGATCGCCGCGCAGCGGCGGCGCCTGCTGGCGCGCGCCCCGCAGCAGGTGCATGCGGCCATCGATCTCGCGGCGCTGCTCGCGGCGCGCACCAACCGCGCGTTCCTGTGGGCGGTGGCGCTGTGGCTCGCCTCGCGCAACCTGAGCCTGCCGCCGCGCATCGAGCGCTGGCTGACGATCGTCCTGGTGCTGCTCCTGTGGATGCAGCTCGCGCTGTGGGCCAACACCGCGGTGCGCTTCGCCATCGACCTGCGCCGGCGGCGCTCCACCGGTCCCGACACGCTCCTCAGGAGCTCGATGGAGGTGATCCTGTTCGGCGCCAGCCTGCTGGTGTGGGGCGTGGCGATCCTGCTGGCGCTCGACAGTCTGGGCATCGAGATCCGCCCGTTGCTCGCGGGCCTCGGCATCGGCGGCATCGCGCTCGCGCTCGCCGTGCAGACCGTGCTGGCGGACCTGCTCGCCTCGCTCTCGATCGCGCTCGACAAGCCCTTCGGTCTCGGCGACTTCCTCACCGTGGACGACTGCCAGGGAACGGTCGAGCACATCGGGGTCAAGAGCACGCGGCTGCGCAGCATCAACGGCGAGCAGATCATCATCGCGAACGGCGACCTGCTGAAGGCGCGGGTGCGCAACTATGGCCGCCTCACCGAGCGCCGCGCGCTGTTCGTGCTGCCGGTGCACTACGAGACCCCGGTGGCGACGCTCGCTGCGGTGCCGCGCGCGGTGCGCGAGATCATCGAAGCGACCGCCAACGTGCGCTTCGACCGCTGCCACCTGCTGCGCTGTACGGAGACGGCGCTCGAGTTCGAGGCCGTGTACTTCGTCACGCGGCCCGAGTATCAGGCCTACGCGGAGGCGCAGCAGAGCATAAACTTAAGGATTCTCGAGCGCTTCCGCACGATGGAGCTGAGCTTCGTCGCCACGGCCCCGCGGCCGGTGCGGCTGCACCCGCCGCTCGCTCCCGCCACCGATGCCGGCGGACAGCAGCGGCTGCTCTAGGGTTCAGCCGCCCGCGAGCAGCTCGCGCAGCAGCGCATCGAATTCCTCCCAGGGCAGCGCCCCCTCGATGCGCAGGCCCCTGAGCTCCCCGTGCGCCGCGCGGCCGACGATGAAGCCGGGCGTGCCGTCGATGCCGGCGGCGTCGGCTTCGCGCACGTGCGCGGCGATCAGCGCGGCGTAAGCGTTGCGCCCGACGCACTCATCGAAGCGCGTCATGTCGAGACCGACGGCGCGCGCCCGGCGGGCGATCCCGCCGCTCGGCAGATCGGCCGCGCCGCCGAGGAGCGCGGCGTGCATCTCCCAGAACTTGCCCTGCTCCCCGGCACAGTGGGCCGCTTCCGCCGCCGGCGCCGCGGCCGCATGAAACCCGAGCGGCAGGTCGCGCGCGATGTAGCGGAGCTTGCCGGTATCGATGTAGTCGTGCTTGAGCCTCGGCCACACCTCGACCTGAAAGCGCCGGCAATAGGGACACTGGTAGTCGGTGAACTCGATCATGGTGAGGGGGGCCGTGGCGCGCCCGAGCGCGAGCTCGCCCGGCTCGAGCGCGAGCCGCACCTCATCGCCCGCACCGTTGCCGGCCGGTCGTGCGTCGCCGCCGCCCGCCGCCGTGAAGGCGAGCGCGAGCGCGAGCAGCGAGCTCGTGGCGAAAGGACTAATGCCGCTCTTCCTTCGGCCGGTCGTCCCGCATTACCGGCCGCTGCGGGTGGTAGGGCTCTCCGACCGGCTTGGCGGCGGTCGCGCCCGGCTCGCGGAAGGCGCCGGGGTGCGGGGTACCCGCGATCGGCGGGCGGCCTTCGTTGCGCCCGGCGTTCAGCGTGGGCTCGCCGCGCGCATCCGTATGGTGCTGCAGCTGCGCCGGCGTCGGCCGCATGCGCGGCTCGCCCGCGTGGGCCGCCTCGGCCGGGCTCGGCTGCGCGCGCGTGCCGGTCGCACCCACGTAGCTGACGCGGGTGTTGTTCACCGTGACGTTGTTGACGACCGTCTCGTGGTAGACGTTGTGAACGGTGGTCACGTTCACGTTGGTGACCGCGGTGTTGTACTGGAAGCGGTTCCCCACCCAGCGGCCGCCGTGATAGCCCTCGCCGTCGTAGCCGTGGCCGTAGACGATACCGCCGTAGTAGCCGACGTGCGGCCCCCAGTGTCCGGGATGAAAGACATACACCGCGCCCGCGAGGGCCCAGTAGCCGGGCGTCCACAGGAACCCGACCTGCGGCGGCGCGACCCAGGTACCCGGGACCCAGAAGTAGCCCTCCGGCCCCCAGCGCCACACACCCGGCGTCCAGATGTAACCCTCCGCCGGCGCCGGCGGCTGGTCGTAGACCGGGAGCGGCGGCGGCGGCTCGGGTGCCTGCTCCTCGCTCTCATCCGTCGGGCTCGCCTGCGTCCCCGAATCCCCCGGAGGCGGCGGATACGGCGCCTGCACCACGCAGCCCGCGAGCACCGCCGCGAGCGCCCAGGCGAGAAGTTGCGACCAGAGTGTCCTCAGCATGGCTTCACCTCATTTGAATCAGCCGGAGATGGCGCAGTCGAGGTCGTTTGCGCTGCGCAGCGAACCGACCAGCTGCGTCACGTTCTTCAGCCCCTGCGCGCGCAGATACTGCACGATGCCTTCATTTATGCGGCGGCACACCAGCGGGTCGTAGAACAGCGCCGTGCCGATTCCGACCGCGCTCGCGCCGGCGATGAGAAATTCGAGCGCGTCGTGCGCGCTCACGATGCCACCCTGGCCGATGATCGGCACCTTGTGGGGGCCCGCAACCTCGTAGACCTGATGCACCTTGAGCAGCGCGATCGGCTTGATGGCCGGCCCCGAGAGCCCGCCCTGCACGTTGCCGATCACCGGGCGGCGCGTCGCGACGTCGATCGCCATGCCCATGAGGGTGTTGATCACCGCGAGCGCATCCGTGCCCGCCTCGATGCAGCGGCGCGCGTTCTCGCGGATGTCGGTCTGGTTGGGCGAGAGCTTGGTGATGAGCGGCTTGCGGGTCGCGCGGCGGCAGGCGGCCACCACCTGCGCCGACATCTCCGGGTAGTTGCCGAAGGCAACGCCCCCCTCCTTGACGTTCGGGCAGGAGATGTTGATCTCCAGCGCATCGATCGGCGACTGATCGAAGCGGCGCGTGACCTCGACGTATTCCTCGACCGTCGAGCCGCACACGTTGGCGATGAAGCGCGTCTCGGTGAAGTCGAGCTGCGGCAGCACCGTGGCGACGACGTGCTCGACGCCCGGATTCTGCAGCCCGATGGCATTCAGCATGCCCGCCGGCGTCTCGTAGATGCGGTGCGGCGGGTTACCGAGACGGGGCTTGCCGGTCGTGCCCTTGAGCACCACGGCGCCGGCGTCGCGGTTCGAGAAACCCTCGACCCGCGTGTACTCCTCGCCGAAGCCGACGCACCCCGACAGGAGCACGATCGGCGAGGCGAACTCCAGCCCGCAGAAGGAGAAACGCAGCGCCTCGGCGGCAGCGCCCGGCTGCGCGCGGGCGCGCGCCCCGGCAGCGTCTGGTGTCGCGCTCGGCATGGCGCGCATTATCGCACGAGCTTAGGTCCCCGCCACGCGGAGCCCCGATGCTGCACGTCGTGCTGTTCGAGCCCGAGATCCCTCCCAACACCGGCAACGTCATCCGCCTGTGCGCGAACGCCGGCGCGACGCTGCACCTGGTGCGGCCGCTCGGCTTCGAGCTCACCCGCAAGGCCGTACGCCGCGCCGGCCTCGACTACCGGGAGCTCGCCCAGGTGCGCGTGCACCGGGGACTCGACGCCTGCCTCGAGGATCTCGGCGCGGTCAGGGTCTTCAGCGTCGAGACCGGCGGCGCGCGGCCCTACAGCGAGGCGAGCTTCGCCAGGGGCGATGCGCTGCTGTTCGGTCCCGAGACCCGCGGACTCCCGGCGCCGGTGCTCGCGCTGGTGCCGCGCGAGCGGCAGCTGGCCATCCCGATGCTCGCGGGCAACCGCAGCCTCAATCTCGCCAACGCGGTGGCGCTGGTCGTCTACGAGGCCTGGCGGCAGAATGGCTTCGCCGGCGCGGATGCCGTGAGGGGTGACCATGGGTGAGAGCGTCCTGCTCGTCGACTACGAGAACATCGGCAAGATCGATCTCGGCGCGATTCCCGAGGGAGTGCGGGTGCCGTTCTTCTTCGGCGCCTCGCAGCGCACCGTGCCGACCGATTTCCTCAAGGCGGCCTTGAGGCTCGGCGAGCGCTTCATGCCCATCGACATCGAGGGCCAGGGCAAAAACGCGCTCGACTTCCACATCGCCTTCTATCTCGGGGAGTACCTGGCGCGCTCGCCCGCGACGAGCTGCGTCATCCTCTCCAAGGACAAGGGCTTCGATCCCCTGGTCCGCCACCTCACCCGCCGCGGCTTCGCGGTGCGCCGGGCCAACACGATGGCCGAGGCGCTCGGCGCAGCCGGCGGGCGCGGCGCCACCGCCGCGACGCCGCGCGCGCACGGGGTGAGCCGCGCAGGCGCCGGCCGCCGCGAGACGGCGCGCCGCGAGGGCGGCTCGCTCAATGACGAGGCGCTCAAGCTCCTCGCGGGAACGCAGAAGATGCGCCGCCCGCGGCGGCGCAAGGGCCTGATAGCGGTCCTGCACTCGCACTTCTCGCAGAAGACGCCGGTAGCTGAGCTCGAGCGGCTGGTGGACGAGCTGATCGCCGCGGGAGCCTTGAGCGACAGCAACGGCGCGATCAGCTATCACTTCTGATCGAGCGGGCTGCGCACCCCGCGCGCGCCCTTGGACATGACGTGCGTATAGATCATGGTGGTCTTCAGGTCCGAGTGACCGAGCAGCTCCTGCACCGTGCGGATGTCGTAGCCGTCCTCGAGCAGGTGCGTCGCGAAGCAATGCCGCAGCGTGTGGCAGCTGGCCGGCTGGCTCAAGCCCGCGCGCCGTACGGCTATCTGCAGCGCGCGCTGTACGCGCTTGGCGTACAGATGGTGCCGCACCGGCACCTCGAGATACGGGTCGCGGCACAGCGTCGGCGCCGGGAACAGGTACTGCCAGCCCCACTGCGTACCGGCCTGCGGATATTTGCGCGACAGCGCGTAGGGGAGCGAGACACCCGGCTGGTCGCGGCGCCGCTCCTCCTCGAACCAGGCACGCAACCGCGCGAGGTGCGCGCGCACCGGGGTCGAGAGCGCCGCCGGCAGCATCGTGACCCGGTCCTTGCCGCCCTTGCCCTCGCGCACGATCAGCTCGCCGCGCTCGAGCGCCACGTCCTTCACGCGCAGCCGCATTCCCTCCATCAGCCGCAGGCCGCTGCCGTAGAGGAGACTTGCGATCAGCCAGGAGGTGCCGTCGAGCTGCGCGAGGAGCGAGCGCACCTCGGCCCGGCTCAGGACCACCGGCAGGCGCTTCACGGGCGCGGCGCGCGTCACGTTCCCGAGCCAGGGCAGCTCGACACCGAGCACGTGGCGGTAGAGGAAGAGGAGCGCCTGCAGCGCCTGGTTCTGCGTCGCGGCGCCGACCCGGTCCTCGACCGCGAGATGCGTCAGGAAGCGCTCGATCTCCCCCGGCCCGAGCTCGGCGAGCGGCCGGCCGCCGCCGTGAAAGGCCGCGTAGCGCCGCAACCACTGCAGGTAGGCCTGCTCGGTGCGCAGCGACAGATGACGCGTACGCATGCGCTCGCGCGCCGTGGCCAGCAGCCCGGCAAAGGCATCAGCGGCGGCGGGCTCGCGAGAGGGCATGCGGCAGGTCCGTGGGCCGATGTAATCAGCTGTGAGCCACGGCCGCGAGGGCCCAAAAGGGGTGTGTTCGCCGTATTTCGCGACTGCGCATCGTATAATTTCCGCCGCGCACGCGCATAAGCCAAGAGGGACCGAACATGACGTGGTGGAGCTGGGTAATCGCCGGCGCAATCCTCCTCGGCGCGGAGCTCCTGGGCGTCAACGCGCAGTTCTACCTGGTGTTCCTCGGCTGCGCCTCGATTCTCACCGGACTCGCATTGCTCGTGCTGCCGCTCGCCGAGTGGCTGCAGTGGGCGCTGTTCGCGGTGCTGGCGCTCGTCTCGATGGTGACCTTCCGCAGCCGGGTCTATCACCGTTTCCGCGGCACACTGCCGGCGGTCGCGACCGGGCCGCAGGGCGGACTCATCACGCTGCCGGTCGCGCTCGCCGCCGGCGCGAGCTGCCAGGCGGAGCACAACGGCACCTTCTGGACGGTGCGCAACGACAGCGACACGCCGCTCCCCTCCGGAAGCCGCGCGCGCATCGTCGGCGTGCAGGACCTGACGCTCCTCGTAAGGCCTGATCAATAGAAGAAAGCAGTCATGTACACCTCATATGTCTTCATCGCGCTCGCCCTCATCGCCGTCATCGTGGTGTTCCGCACGGCCACCGTCGTGCCGCAGCAGAGCGCCTACGTGGTCGAGAATCTGGGCAAGTACAGCCGCACGCTGCAGGCGGGCTTTCACATCCTGATTCCGTTCGTCGAGCGCATCGCCTACAAGCACAGCCTGAAGGAGCAGGCGCTGGATGTTCCCGAGCAGATCTGCATCACCAAGGACAACGTGCAGGTGGCGGTGGATGCGGTGCTGTACATGCAGGTGCTCGATCCGCACCTCGCCTCCTACGGCATCACCAACTACGGCTTCGCCATCGGGCAGCTGGCGCAGACGACCCTGAGGAGCGAGATCGGCAAGATCGAGCTCGACCGGACCTTCGAAGCCCGCGGCATCATCAACGCCAACGTGGTCGCGGAGCTCGACAAGGCCTCGGTCGCGTGGGGCGTGAAGGTGATGCGCTACGAGATCAAGAACATCACCCCGCCCAAGGACGTGCTCTCGGCCATGGAGAAGCAGATGCGCGCCGAGCGCGAGAAGCGCGCCGTGGTGCTCACCTCCGAAGGCGAGCGCGACGCGAAGATCAATCAGGCCGAGGGCGACAAGCAGCGCGTCATCAAGGCCTCCGAGGCGAGCAAGCAGCAGCAGATCAACGAGGCCGACGGCCAGGCCGCCGCTATCCTGGCGGTCGCCACCGCGACTGCGGAAGGGCTGCGCCGGGTAGGCGCGGCACTGTCGGACACCGGCGGCATCGAGGCGATGCAGCTGCGCATCGGCGAGGAGTACGTGCGTCAGTTCGGCAAGCTCGCCAAGGAAAGCACGACCCTCGTGGTGCCGGGGGAGCTCTCGGATCTGGCGTCCGTGGTCGCGATGGCGACCAGCATCGTTCGCAAGCCCCCGGCCCGGCCGCCGGCCTCGCCTTCCCAGACGCCGCCGACAGGCATGGCGCGTTGAGGCGCGGTCGGCAGCGACGCTGGCGCTTACATGACCCAAGTGACCTATCACATCGCGACACTTGGGTCGTCTAGATTGAGTTAGACGTCCCCATGCTCGACACGCCGCGAACTCGCTACGCCTTTGCCGCAGCGTTCGGCCTTGCGCTGCTAGTTGCGGCGGCTGGATTCTGGGTCGGTCCGGGTCGGTGGCTAATTCACGACCGCGGAAATGACGTGCCTAGCGCCGAGACGCTACGATTGTGCTCGCATATCGCGGCGGTCTGGGTAGCGCTTTTCGTTATCTCGCTCTCCGTGTTCCGCACGCGAGCTCTCTGGTTTCTTCTGACCGCACCCTTGGCGCTTTGGTGGCCTCTTATGTTCGGAATCGTCGGGGGCACGTGGGTTTGGTGAGCATGGGTCCGTCTAACAATCGTTGGAGGGGTCCGTGAGGCGCTTCTTGTTTGGCTCCGCGGGCGCGGCAAGAGATTGTGCGCCCGCGTCGCCAGGCCGGCGCTTCTGTGCGGCCCCTCAACTTCACCGTTAGATTCCGGCCGGTGCTCATTCGGACCCTCACCGCTTTCGCAGTTGCCCCGGCCGTCGGCGCCTTCGTTGTATTCCTATGCCTGCTCGTCCTGACCCACTCGCAGTTTGAAATTGGATTCCTGGTAGATGCTCTCGATCGCCTATCCCTTGACCCTCATCGTTGGCGTACCGGTGTTTCTGTTGACACGCTCTTGGGCGATCATTTCGGTCTGGATGTACGTCCTACTCGGCGCCCTGGTGGCATGCTTCGCGGCGGTCCCGCTCGCATTTGGCTTCCCGGCTTCACTCGCTCTTTCGGCCCTAGCGGCGGGCGCCGTCGCGGGGCTCGCGTTTGGGCTTATCGTGCGGCCGAAATCTAACAATCGTTGGAGGGGTCCGTGAGGCGCTTGCGGCTTGGCGCCTCGGGCGCTAAGAAATTGTGCGCCCTCGGCGCCCTGGGGCGCTTCTGTGCGGCCCCTCAACTTCACCGTTAGACGTCGCCTGGACACGCCCTTGCCACCCGTGAGCACTCTCGCCCGTATCGTCTCAGTCGTGACTCGCCTGGTTGGCGCTCTCGCGCTGCTAGCCGGCGTGGGCTTTCTCGGAGTTGGTGCTTGGATCCTGACGCGTGGCGACACGGATTGGTCGCGTGGGCCCCTGATTCTTGGCGTCCTATTGGCCGTTGTCGGGGTTATAGCTCTAAAAGGGGGGCGGCGCTTTCGGGAACGAGGTGGTAGCGATGCGTCTCAGGCGCCGTCTAACAATCGTTGGAGGGGTCCGTGAGGCGTGATCTGTTTGGCGCCGCGGGCGCCTGGGGACAGTGTGCGCCCGCGTCGCCTGGCCGGCGCTCCTACGCGGCCCCTCAACTTCACCGTTAGAGGTCAGAGCGTGCGCGCCATCGCAGTACTCGCCGCAGTGGTGTTATTGGTCGTTGTCGCCTGCGCTGGGGCGCCACATCTCCGTCGGCTTTACTGGCAACATCGCATGGACAATGAACTATCTCGCGGCGCGACTCTGGCGGCGGTGGACAGCTTCTTTCAGAATGCCCATCTCAAGCCCAGCTATGATGCCCGGTCGCACACGCTCAATGCCATTGAGCTAAATGCCTCGGTCGTTTCTTACGGTATAAAGATGCACTGCCGATTCATGCCGAACGACACCCTGCAGTACTGCGACGCGGCGGTGTGGGAGTTCTCGCTCTGACCTCTAACAATCGTTGGAGGGGGCCGTGAAACGCTCCTTGTTTGGCGCCTCGGGTGCTGAGAAATTGTGCGCCCTCGGCGCCGTGGGCCGGCGCTTCTGTACGGCCTCTCAACTTCACCGGTGGAGCCCATGAAAACATTCACGCCATTCCTATTGCTCATGCTGTCCTTCTCCGTGCGAGCCGGTGACGCCTTCGACGACCGAGTCGAACGGGCAAAGGCCTTGGAAGAGACTCCCGCCGGCCAGGCGTATCAGGATCTAATGTGGCCTAAGGTCCAACCGTTCTTGGCCACGTTGATGCAACAGTGCGTCCCCGACGACCGGAACGCGGATCTGCGTTCATTTGTATTTGTGGCAACGCTTTCCACAGAAGCCAAGCTCCTCGACGTCGAGGTTCGGCCGGTAACGGCGGCGTCCAAATGCTTCGCCGCCGGCATGGAGCGCGCGCCCTTTCCTAAGCCGCCGGCGGACATGCCCATCACCTTCCACATGCGTCTCCACGAGATGAATTGAGCATGGGCTCTAACAATCGTTGGAGGGGGCCGTGAAACGCTGCTTGTTTGGCGCCTCGGGCGCTGAGAACTTGTGCGCCCTCGGCGCCATGGGCCGGCGCTTCTGTGCGGCCCCTCAACTTCACCTTTAGGCGCATGGCAGCTCCGCGCGCAGACGACGTCTCATCCAGGCGGTATCCCCGTCAGGACCCGTGGTTGAAAAGACTAGGCTACTTTAGAAAGTACAGATCCGCGTCTTTCATCGCAGCGATCCTTATCGGCCTCGCGCAGACGTATATCCTGGTGCGGCTCTGGGGCTACATTTCAGTTTATACGCCCCTTCCGAATTGGCTACTCGCCTCCGGCTTGAAAGGCACCGCCTTACACGTCACAGTCTTCTTGATCGACGCCCTCTGCAATGTTGTCTTTTGCTTGCCCGCTGCCTACGCCATCTGCAAGCTGAAGCCTCCGCTGCTGTTCGTCTATTTGATACTCGCGATTGCTCCGGGTTTCATTTGGCAGTACCGCTTGTTTCTGGTTGACCCGTCTCTCTTGAAGAACTGGGCGATATTTATTCCTGGCGTGTTGCTCACGCTCGTCCCTCTGCCCCTTGCGACTCTGGCCATGCGCCGCACGCTCGCGCAAAATTCGCCTAACAATCGTTGGAGGGGTCCGTGAGGCGCTTCTGGCTTGTCGCCTCGGGCGCTGAGAAATTGTGCGCCCTCGGCGCCATCGGGCGCCTGCGCGCGGCTCCTCGACTTCACCGTTAGGTGGCTGAATGCTCTTTTACGCATTCCCGCTGACCTGGCGCTGGGCCACCGTAGTCCCGGGCGCGGGTACGCGTGCCGCAGAGGATGTGGCGCTAGAGATTCAGCGCGCCCTTAGCGCCGAGGGTGCCAAGGTGCTGATCAAAGACGCAACGATGGTCGAGTTTGCGTGCCCCGGACTCACAGGCATGAATCGCTGGTCGCTGCTAGCACCGATTTCAAGCGGCTACGTCGATGTTGAGGCGCTACCGGGCTCATTGCGCTTGAACTACGCACTACGCTTTACGCTGACTTTTTGGTTTGCCTTGGCCGCGACAGCCGCTTTTTGGCTTCTAGAGCGTATGCCGGCCTTTTCCCTAAGCGTGTTGGCGCCGTTTGCAGTTCTCTTTGGGGGTAACGTTGCTACTTCGATGTGGCGATTTCCGGCCTTTCTCCAGCGCGTGGTGGCGCCTTCAGCCACCTAACAATCGTTGGAGGGGTCCGTGAGGCGTGG
>DATKLG010000082.1:0-24730 GCA_035542535.1 Steroidobacteraceae bacterium | reverse complement strand
CCCACCGGCGCGCGGCCTCGCCGGCACCATCGCGCTGCGCCGCGCGCTGGAGCTGAGCAGCGTCCAGTCCGCCGAATCCGACCCGACCGCGGCGGCCGTCGCTATCCGCGGGCTGCTGCGCCACCGCGCCCTCGTGATCCTGCTGACCGACCTCGACGACGCGAGCGTCGCGCACCAGCTGGCGCGCGCCGTGCGGCTGCTCGCCCCGCCGCACCTGGTGCTGGTGGCAGGAGTGCAGAGCGGCGAGGTCGCACAGCTGGCGCGGCAGGCGGCGCACGACTGGCTCGACCCGTATGTGGCGATCGCCGCCGCCGAGTTCGAGGGGCGCACCGCCGGGCAGCGCGCCTTGCTCGCGCGCCTCGGCGCGCCGGTGGTGGCGGCGCCGGCCGCGCGTCTCGAGGCGCAATTATTCGCGCGCTACGAGGCGCTGCGGCGCGCGCGGCGCGTGTGATCCGGCCGCGTGAGGCGTCCATTTTTGACCCTTCTGCGACAGTGAGCTTTCCCGAGAGGAGACAGTCAGAGCGTCTCCCGTGCAATCCATCGCCGGAGTGAACCGGTCGCCGCCTACGCCCGTAGCGGCCGGAAGAACTGCCGCACGTCGTCTATCATCGGACCAGGTTGTTCCCAGAAGGCAAAGTGTCCGCCTTTCGTGAGCTGCGTAAAGCGAACGAGATTGAAATTTCGCTCCAATACGCTTCTGGGAGGTTTGAAACTCAGCATCTCGCGCGGCAAATAGACAACGCCGGTTGGAACACGGACTCTTCCCTTGAGAATTGGGTCGTCGTCGAGGCCGCGATAGAACCAAATGCTTGAGCTGATGCTGTCGGTGACCAGATAGATCATCACATTCGTGAGCACCTGATCCTTCGTGAATACCGGTTCACGCCGATCCGGCGAGTCGCTCCAAATCTTCAGTTTCTCGACGAGCCAGGCCGCAGCTCCCAGCGGATTGCCCGTCAGCGCAAACGCAGCGGTTTCAGGCCTGGTCTGATGCTCGCGTGAGTAGCCGCCTTCCATGAACCACTCGGCGTTGCTATCGCGAATCCAAGCCCGCTCCTCTGCCGTCTGTTGGTTGTCGTCTGGAAACGGCAGCCACTCCGCGACGTCGTTGAGGTGAATGCCAATGAGAGACCCGGGATATGCGCGGCCGAGCTGTGTGGTGACCCGGTAGCCAAGATCACCTCCCTGCGCCCCGTGCCTGGAATACCCGAGAACCTTCGTCATGAGCGTATTCCACAGCGTCGCAGTGGTGGCCGGCCCGATCGGCTTGCCCAATGGTTTTGACGAGAAACCATAGCCGGGCAACGAGGGAACGATCACGTCAAAGGCATCATCCGCGGAGCCACCGAAAGTCGCGGGATCACTCAGTGGTCCGATTGCCTCGAGAAACTCGAATACGGACCCCGGCCAGCCATGCGTAAGGATGAGTGGCATCGGCTTCGGGCCACGTCCCTTCACGTAGTAGAAATGGATGTCGAAATCGCCAACGCGTGCGAGAAACTGGGGGTAGCGGTTGAGGTTAACCTGGGCCTTGCGCCAATCGAACTGCTCAACCCAGTACTTGGCCAAGGACCTCATGTAGTCCCAATTGGCACCGTAGCGCCAATCGTCGGTGTCCAGCCGGTCGGGCCACTGCGCCTCACGAACCCTCTTGATTATGTGATCGATCTTGGCCTGCGGGATATTCACGCGAAAGGGCCTTAATGGGGACGCGCTATTTTCGGCAAACACACTATGTTGCGGCAGCAGCAACGACCCGATCGTTCCAAAGATCATTGAGCCAGCCGTGCGTCGCGAATATCGGGCAATGAATTTGTTGTTTGGTCTGGACATGTTTGTTGCCACTCTGCCCGGACACGAAGAAGAACGTAGCCTGCTGGATGAGGGCTTTGTCTGCTTTGGAGGATTCTACGGCACGAGGCCCACCGTCGGCTCTTGGGCCGCATGCTGCCGCCACGTTTGGTCACGTTTCCATCACCGCCGAGCCACTTGATTAGGCCAAGCTGACTCTCCAGCCATTAGGCGAAAGATTCCCCGTTAGACCCAACGACTGAAGGAAACTATCGCTACGCGAGGGGAAGGAGGTGTCAGCAATGAGAGAGGCAGAAGTCGGCCGCATCTTCGGCGGGCCTTCGTGTGAGCGGCGTCTGCTGCGTTGTGTCGCCGTCGCTGCTCTCGGGGCGCCAGCCCTCGCCACTGCAGCAAACCCCGAACCTCTGTCACTGTGCCAGCAGTTGGCCGCCCAAGTGCGGCAGCCCTCCGCTGCGGTATCCGAGGGATCACTGAGTCCTTGGGTGGTGACGGTCAAGACGGATGACCCTAGCAAATGGGGACAGCCCGAGACCGCCGTGAACGTACTCTTGCGCCACAGGCTCGAAGCTCAAGGACTGCTGTCTGCGAGTGAACCGAGCTCGTTCCTCGAGCTCGAGCACCTGCCCGGTACGCGGGTGTACATGGGCAGCACCGTGGCGGGAACAGCGCATTGCCAATCGTCGACGTTCGCCGAGGTCGCGTCCGACGGATCAGCTCGCGTGTTGCCTGAACCCGAAGGTTATACCGCCCCCTGCTGGAACGTGCAGGGGAGCCTGGGCACAGTGTTTGGCCGTCCGGCTTACATCGAGGCAGGCACGGTGAGCTCGACTACCGATGACACCGTTACGCGCATCACGCCGTGGACGGCCGACGGTTGGGGCCGCGCGTGCCAGGTAACCGTCGAGCTGAATTACAAGCTTGAGCTCCGGAAGCAATTCTGCGGCGAGCAAGCAGCAGTTTGCCAGGCAGCGGGCGCGATCGCGGTCGATGTGACCCGGCAATACTTCGCTTATCGGCAGCGACCCGCTCCCCCGATGAAGCCAATCGATCGAAACCAGCAAGTACCGGATTTCCAGTATCTGCATGGTGGTGCAATCAGCGCGCAGGGACCCGCAGCCGTGACAGATGCATGGCACATTCTGGCGCGTCTGAATCAAGCCCAGCACCCTGGCGCGCCACTGCCTTACGGCCTCTACAGCAGCGTCTTTCCGACATTCGGCTACAGCGCTCCGAATAGTGGCTGGGATTACTCATTCTCGTACGTGGATTTCGCCCTGTTTCCGTTGATGCTGGATGGCCAGCTGTACCTGGGCGCCGCAGGCCACAACGGTGTTGGCTGGCGAGAAGGCTCGCGCACGCTCGTTGCGGTGTATACCGCTCCGGGTCCCGACCAGCGCGACCTCATCCCGCTCGCCGGCTTCGCCGTAGACCGAGTTCCTGACGGACTGAAGGGGACGGTGGTGGCTGAGGGTGGCTCCGCGGTGCCAGCTCGGTCAAGAGAATTGTGAACGAGATAGTTCAAAACAGCCGCAAGACCGCGCGGATGAGCGTGCAGCTCCGCAATCGCTTGGCAGATTCGGGTAACCGGATCAGTTCGGTCGCGATAGGCCTATGGGCCCTTTTTAATCAGCGGAGCCACCGACGGCGACGCGGGCTTGACGGGCGATAAATCGACGCCAGAGACCTTGACGACGGCCTGCCACGCGGCTTCCTGGCTGGCGCGATCGTGGAGGTGTGGTTGGCGCTGCTCCTCCATTGGGCCTGAGAACTTCCCTTTGGCCGAGGCGAAGAATTGCCCCGAGAGATCGGTTCCGAACCTTGATGCCTGGATATACCGGCGGGCCGCGGTCTCCGGCGTCTGATTCATGCCGGGAATGAGGTTCACGATTGGGATAAACAGATACCTCAACGCCCAGCCAGCGCTTCGCACTACGTTGGTGCCGGTCGCGCCACCGGGCGACACGGCGTACACGGCCATGCCGGAGGGCAGCCGGCGGGCCAGCGCCGCGGTCCACCAAGCGACGACGAGCTTCGCGTCGGCATACGCATTGTTGGGCACGTACTTGATGTGCGGCCCGTTGCGTATCAGGGCTTCAACAGCGGCGGTTCGGTTACCTTGGTAACGACTGGCCGCGAAGGCTGGCAGGTCGGTGTATTTGAACATGGGTACGCCACCGCGGGCAGGTTCTGCACCTGCGATAACGATCCGCGCGTTGGGGCTCAGCAAGTTGGCATTGAGCAACCCAACCGTCAGTTGATGATGTCCGATAAGCGGGGCCTGAGAAGACTCGACGCCCGTCGCAGTGACTGCGCGCTCTTTAAAGGGAACCAACCCTGCATTGAGCAGCAGGAAATCGATCGGCCGGCCGCGCTTGACGAGCTCGGCAACGGCCGACTGAACACTCGACGGCTTGTCCAGATCGAGCGCCAGCGGCGTGAACATCACTGTCTTGTGCTCAGCCGTGAGTTGAGCGGCCGCTTGCTGGGCCCCGGCCAGGCTGCGCCCGGTGACGATGATCTCGCGCCAGCCCTCTTCGGCAAGAAGGCGGGCGGCCGCCTGACCGAGCCCGGAAGTGGCACCGGTGACGAGAGCAATCGAATGATCCATGAGGCAGCTCCGTAAGGGTAAAGACCGAGCCGTGCAGCCTCGCGAGGCTGGAATTGGCTTGCTAATTTAGAACTATTCAGTTATATATTCGTGCAGTACCCTTGTCAACGAGTTTTGAACCAAATGATTCAGAATTCCGCCAGACCGCGCGGCCGGCCGCGCAGCTTCGACGAGACGGGCGCGCTCGAAAAGGCGACTCAGGTGTTCTGGTCGAAAGGCTACGACGGCGTGACCATTGACGATCTCGTCGAAGGGATGGGTGTGGGACGGCCGAGCCTATATGCCGTCTTTGGAGACAAGCGGGCGATATTCTTGCGCGCCCTTAAGGCGTACGCAGAACGCAAAGGCGCAGCAGCCGCGAAGGCACTTCTCTCGCCACAAACTCTTCGCGACTCGATCACGGGCTTTCTGAAATTCGCCGTCGAAAGTGCGACCGAGAGAGGGTCCGCCCGGGGTTGCCTTATTGTGTGCGTCGCGCCGCTTGTGAACGACGCTGAGGTTCAGCGGTTTCTGCAGAGCACGGTCGCGGGCGGCGCAGCCCTGGTAGAGCGCCGTTTCAGGGACGGGATCCGTGCGGGAGACATCCCGCCTGACTTTCCGGTAGCCGTGCGCGCGATCCAAGTCACGGATTTTGCTCGTGGCCTGACCATGCGTGCGCGAATAGGCGCGCCGCGCAAGACGCTCCTCAAAGATGCTGAGGAAGCGGCCGACTTGGTGCTCCTGCCGCGGCGCGTCTGACGGGTTATCCGAACAATCAACTGAGCAATGGCCATGACGGCTGAGGTTAGCGGGGGACCCGGGGCGCTTCGTCGACTGATGAACAAAATCGCCAGGTGGTCAGAAGCAATGGATTACTCGGGCTTCGACTACACCTTCGACCGCATAGCGTCTGTTGAGCGGGAGCTAGCAGCACTCAAGGATCGGATGCGTCAACTCGAAGCGTCACGGCATGAGCTGCCAGATGTGCCTCTGATGCGCCGACCCGCTGAGTGAGCGCGACACCTCGCATGGTCACTTACAACCTCCCACCGCAGCTCGAAACCCTAGCGACCTGCCAACTTCGCCTTTGAGGAATAGCGATTCCATGACTGCTTTCCGGCAGGTCGAAATTTGCTTCGGATGTCCCCTTCTGGCCGCGAGCGGCGGTAAGGTAGCTACGTCGCGGAGACCACGCCTCGCCGGGGTGCGGCGGATTGCCGCACCGCTCGAGTTGGCATGAGCATCCCTATGGCGCGGGCTGCCAATCGTGCAGTCCGCTGCGCCAGAACACAAACGCGATCCAGTCTGCCGTTAGCGCATCGCCCTGAGTCTTGGTCGAGCCGATACCGTGGCCGGCTTCGGCGTCGATGCGCAGAAGCACCGGATTGCCCGTGTCCGCGGCATCGAGCGCCGCGGCAAATTTCCCCGGCTCCCAGGGCGAGACGCGCGGATCGTTCAGGCCGGTCGAGATCATCACAGCCGGGTAGTGCGTGCCCTTGACCACGTGCTGGACGGAGTCCATTTCGTAGAGGTTCTTGAACCCCTGTTCGGTCGTGACCGTGCCAAACTCCGGAATGTTCGGCGGCCCATTCGGGCTGAACTCGGCGCGCAGCGTGTTGGCGGCCGGCACGACATCGATCACGCCTGCGAACAGATCCGGCCTCTCGGTCATGGCGCGACCCACGGTGATGCCGCCGGCCGAGCCACCGAGGATGAACAGGCGCTGACGGTCCGTGATGCCCCGGCCGATCAGGTCTTCCCCACACGCGATCAGATCCTGCCAGGTGTTGTGCTTGTTGGCGTCTTTGCCCGCGAGACGCCATGCGTCACCGAGCTCTCCGCCACCGCGAGCATGGCACACCCCATAGGTGATGCCTTCCTGCATGGCGGCGGCCCGCCGCGGACTAAAGTCGGCGAGCTCGGAAATACCATACGAACCATATGCCTCGAGCATGACGATTTGCGGCTTGGGCTTGTCCCTGGGCTGGATCAAAGACAACGGGACACGCACACCGTCATGCGCGCGTGCATCGAGGTCGCTGACGATGTACTTCGAGGCGTCCATCCTGCCGCGGGCCTCGATGCCCAGATCCACGAATTTGTGCGTCGCCGGGTCATATTGATATTCCTGCGGCGGTACGACCCAACTGGAGAAAAGGATGGCAATGCCGGCTTGGCGCGGGTCGGAGAATGCCTCCGTGATGTGTCCGCGGGTCGGCAGCGGAACCTCCTCGATCCGGTCCGAGCCGGCAGGCACGCGCAGCAACTCGGAATACGCCCCTTTGTTTGCGAGGACGTAGAGCGCATCGGCCGCGGCGTTTATGCTCTCGATTACCCGGTCGGCGGATGCGGGAACCAGCACGCGCGCCGCGGAGAGCGGTTCGCCGGCCTTCAGTACCAGCACCTTGAAGGTTGGCGCGTCCTTGTGTGAGCGCAGGAAGATCTCATCGCCGCGTTGATCGAAGCTGTTGATATCCGCATCGCGATCGAACAGCAACGTCCAGTGCGCATCGGGGTTTGCCGCCTCGGCAACCGGGGCAGTCCAGACTCTCAACTCATTCTGCACGCCATTGATCGAGGCCAGCAGTGCGACGGGAGTCGCCGGGACGATGCCGATGATCGGAATCTCGTCGGGCTCGAAGCTCGTACCGCGCCCGACCCCACGCCCGGCAACGACGATGGGATCGCCGTGCAGATCCCAGGCGTTGGCCGTCGAGTCCTTGTATTTGTCCGTATCAGGCTCACCGGGCACCAGCTTCTTCAGGCGATTGAAATGCAGCCAGTGTGAGTCCGCGCTCCACGCAGTCGCCCCGAATTGCGCTCGATCAATCGGACCGGCGGTCTGTTGGCTGCTCACGGCATCGTAAACGCTGATCGAGGCGTCTTCCGAGCCGCCCGCGGAGATTCCGACGGCAACCTTCGAGCCATCCGGCGCTGCGAGGATGTAGTTGATGGCAAAGGGCTTGCCGCCGTGGGCAGCGCGAATCGCGGCGATGTCGACGACCTTGCGCGCGCCGCGGAAGTCCTTGACCATTAGGTCGAAATTGTCCGAGCCCGGTGCGCGCTCCTGGTAGAAGGCGCGTTCCCCGTAATGCGCGTAGTTCTTGATGAGGCCGAAGCTCGCCGTGAAGGCGGCAACCCGCTCGCCGAGCGCGGCCCGTGGCTTGATCGAATCAATAACGGAACGGGTGTAGGCACCCTGGGCTTTCATCCAGTCCATGGTTTGGGGACCGGCCTGCTCCATGTAGCGGTAGTTGTCGGTGACCTTCTGACCCCAGAGTGTTTCAGTCACCGGCATCGCCGGTGCGTTGGCAGGCTTGTCGGCAGCGAGGGCAGCGACCGCACAGGCGGCAAGTGCGCTCGTAAAGAGCGCCGATGATGGTTTCATAAACGCACCTAACAATGGTCGGCGAGGACGAGAGACTCTAGCTTACTCCCTCGAGATAGAGGCGCCGAATCGGTGCATACGCAATACCGTTGGAATCGGATGATCGCCACAAGTGGAGAATCGTGATAGGTGACTGACTACTTTAAAGGAACTCAGAGTCGAGTCCTGGACCGATTGCAGCCATTTGGCACGTGCAAGTCGAGGGCGCGAACTCACCGCAGCTCTCGCTGCGGCAGCCGAGCACTCCGGCACATGGCTAGGCGCCCGGACTTTCGCCGGCTGCTCTCGGCCACAGGCGCCCGGTGAGCAGCGCCACCATGAAGAGCCAGTAGCCGACGCCCACGGCGATCTTGACGGGAAGCGGTATGCCGGGCCGCGGCGAGACGAAGCCCTCGATCAGGCCGGCCCCGACCAGCAGCACGCTGCAGGCGAGCAGCACCTCGCCCGAGCGCAGGGCGGCGGTGCGGAAGGCGGCCACGCGACCCTCACTGCCGGGACGCACCAGGGCCTCGCCGACCGCCGCTCCCGCGGCACCCGACACACACATCACCGAGAGCTCGACACAACCGTGCGCCACGATGAAGGTCGCCAGCGCGCCCGCGAGGGCGTGCCGGGCCACGAACGCGAAGATGGCGCCCAGCATGAGGCCGTTGAGCCCGAGGATGTAGAGCGTGCCGAGACCGAAGAGAAAGCCGCTGCAGTAGGCGAACAGGCTCACGACGATGTTGTTGGCGAGGATCTGCACCGACAGCACCGAGGAGGGCACGATGTTGAGCAGGCCCTCGGTCCAGAGCTTGCCGCTCTCGACGCTGGCGATGAGATCCGGAGAGGCGAACAGCGCGATCAGCTCGGGGAAACGGTCGACGAGCGCGTAGCCGGCGAGCGCGGCCAGCACGAACAGCAGCGTCGACCACACGAGGTACGGTGCCAGCCAGCGCACCGACGCCGGGAGGTCGTCGCGGAACACGCGCCGCAGCGCCGCCCCGAGACGCCAGCCGCCGTGATTCAGCGTCGCGTGCACGCGCGCGTAGGTGCTCTCCAGATACTCGCGCGTGCGCGAGCGCGGCATGAGTGCGCGCGCCCGCGCCAGGTCGTGCGCCAGCAGCCGGTAGTCGTCCGCGACGCGCACGGCCTCGGCCGGATCGTCCGAGCGCCCCTGGCTGAAGCGGCGGGCACGCGCCTCGGCCTCCCGCCACTGCGGCGCGCGCTCGAGCAGGGCGTGCGCCAGGGCGCTCTGGCGGGGCTCGGCGCTCACGCCGCCGCCTCCCCGGCGCGGCTGGCTTCGATGAGCGCCCGCCGCAGTGCCTCGTCGTCGAGCGGCGCCAGGGAGTCGGCGAGTCGGCCGCAGCGCCTCAGCAGCGCGCGCGCGAGCGCCGCGCGCGCCGGGACCGTGAGGCGCGGCCAGCGCGCGAGCAGCTCCGCGACGAGCTCCGCGGTGGCGACATCGAGCGAGCCGGCGGTGCTTGCGGGGGCGAGCGCCAGGCCGGGGCTCGCCGTCTCGTACACCAGCAGCGTGCCGGCGGCCATGTCGCCGCAGCGCACGTGCTCGCGGGTCAGTGCCACCAGCATCAGCCCGAGCCCATAGGCCAGCGGCAGGCTGTCGATCAGGCGGAAGACGTTGCGCACCAGGAGCGGGCCCGCCCCGGGGACGCCGCCGTCGCGGCCCACCACCCGCACCCCCGCCAGGCGCTTGCCCGGCGTGCTGCCGCGCAGGATCAGCTCGAGCAGCGGGTGATAGAGGAAATACAGCACCAGCGCCGGCACCAGCACGGCGCCGAACCAGCGTGCCTCGTTCGTGACCGGCGGGGCGAGCGACACGGCGCCCTCCCGCACATAGTTATAAAGGAGTGCCGCCGCCCCGTACCAGGCGAGCCCGAGCACCAGGCGGATGTGCCAGTCCACCACGAACGCGTAGGAGCGGGCACCGGCACCGGCGATCGGCAGGGTGACATCGATCCCCGTGGCGCTGTCGACGCTCAAGTGCGGTGCCGCCTCGCTCATGCCTCTTCCGCGAGCAGTTCCGCCTGGTACTCCTGCTGCAGCGCCTGGATGAGCTCGTCGAGCTCGCCGTCCATCACCTGCGGCAGCCGGTAGAGGGTGAGCTCGACGCGGTGGTCGGTGACGCGCCCCTGGGGGAAGTTGTAGGTGCGGATGCGCTCCGAGCGGTCGCCGCTGCCGACCTGCAGCCGGCGCGTCTGCGCCTGCGCGCTGGCGCGCTTCTCCTCCTCCGCGGCCAGCAGCCGCGCCTTGAGCAGCGCCATGGCGCGCGCGCGGTTCTTGTGCTGCGAGCGCTCGTCCTGGCACTCCACCACGATGCCGCTCGGCAGGTGCGTGATGCGTACCGCCGAGTCGGTCTTGTTGACGTGCTGCCCGCCGGCGCCCGAGGAGCGGTAGGTGTCGATGCGCAGCTCCGCCGGCTTCAGCTCGATCTCGCTCAGCTCGTCGGGCTCCGGCAGGATCGCCACCGTCACCGTCGAGGTGTGGATGCGGCCCTGCGCCTCGGTGGCCGGTACGCGCTGCACGCGGTGGGTTCCGGACTCGAACTTCAGCAGCGAGAAGGCGCCCTTGCCGGCGATGCGGCTGATGATCTCCTTGTAGCCGCCGTGCTCGCCCGGGCTCTCGGAGAGGACCTCGACCGCCAGCCCCTTCGATTCGGCGTAGCGGGCGTACATGCGAAAGAGGTCCCCGGCGAAGATCGCCGCCTCGTCGCCGCCGGTCCCCGCGCGCACCTCGAGGAAGATGTTCTTGTCGTCGCGCGGATCCTTCGGCAGCAGCAGCAGCCGCAGCTGCTCCTCCGCGGCAGCAATCTCCCCCTGGACACGCGCGCGCTCCTCGGCGCCGAGAGTGCGCATGCCGGCATCGGCGTCGGCCTCCATGTCTGCGGCGGCCGCGAGGTCGCGCTCAAGTCCGCGGTAGGCGCGGAAGCGCTCGGCGAGCGGCGCCAGGCGCGCGTATTCCACGGAGAGCTCGCGAAAGCGCGCCGAGCCGCCGGCGATCTCGTCGGTGGCCAGGAGGCTGCCGACCTCCTCGAAGCGGTCCGATAGCTTCTCGAGGCGTTGTCTGATTGAGGTTTTCAAGGGAGGTCAAATTTTCCGGGATGTCCGCACTTTGTGACAAGTTGCGCAATGCACCGCCCCGGCGGAGGCTCTATAGTCAAGCCATGTACCCAATGAGCCGCCTCAAGCTGGCCCGGGCCGCCGCCCGAGGTCTCGTGCTCCCGCTGTTGCTCGCGGGCTGCGCCGCGATGCACCCGCAGGCCACGGCGCCGCCCCAGCCCCCCGCCGGCGACCCGACCGCGCTCACTCTCACCGCGGAAGCGGCGCTCAAGCGCGGCGACTGCCGCACGGCTGCCGAAGCCTATGCGCAGGCGGCCGTGACCGGAGATGCGCGCCTCGCGCGGCGCGCCACTGAGGTGGCGCTCGCCTGCGAGCACCTGCCCGCAGCCTGGGCCGCCGCGACACGCTGGCGGACGCTCGCGCCCCAGGACCGCGACGCCAACGCGCTCTATGCGCTCGTGGCGTTGAAGCTCTACCGCACCGCGGATGCGCGCGCCGCGGTCCATGACTACTGCCGCAACGCGCTCGCCGAGAGCGGCGCGGAGAGCGCGAGCCCCGAGGCCGCGCAGGCGTCCCCGGCGCCGCGGCGCGGCAAGCCCGCGCACGACCAGGGCGTGCGTGCGCTCGCCGACCTGATCTCGCTGCTGCTCGAGGAGACCGAAGCCTCGGCGGTGCTCACCGCGATGAGCGCCGTGCCGGAGCCGACCGCGAGCGCACCGCAGACGCTCGTGCTGTTCGGCGAGCTGGCGCTCGCGGCCTACGACGGCAAGCGCGCCGAAGCCTACGCACAGCAGGCGCTCGCGCACGACCCGAAGGACTTCGCCGCTCTGAGAATCCTGGCGCGCTCCTACGTGCTGCGCGGCGATGCCGCGCATGCGATCGCGACGGCGCGCTCGGCCGCCGAGGTGGACGCGGTGCGCGGCGGACTCGAGCTCGCGGAGATCTTCGCCTCCCTCGATCGCACGGAGGAGGCGCACCAGCAGCTCGAGAGCATGCGCGGCAGCGCCGTGCCGGCGGCGGAGATCGACCGGCGTCTCGCGCTGCTCGCGTTCCAGTCCGGGGACCTCAAGGAGGCGCAGCAGCGCTTCACGGCGCTGCTGGCGAGCGGCGAGAGCGGCGAAGCGGCGCAGCTCTACCTCGCCGACATCGCCGCCCGCGAGGGCGATCCCGAGCGCGCGCTGGCCGAATACCGCCGCCTGTACGACTCGTCCGTGGCGGTGCCGGCGCGCTCGCGTGCCGCCGCGCTGCTGTTCGAGCGCCATGCGCGCACCGACAGCGCGCGCACCGAGGCGCTGACGCTGCTCGATGACTACGCCGCCGAGCATCCCGAGGACGAGCTGCAGCTCACCCTCGCCAAGGCGCATCTGCTCGCCGATCACGGCGAGGCGGATGCGAGCCTGACACTGCTCGCCGGCGCGCTCGAGCGCCATCCACACCACCCCTCGATCGAATACGACCGCGCCGTGATCCTCGACCAGGCCGGGCAGGTGCACGAGTCGGTGAGCGCGCTCGAGCAGCTGCTGGCCGCACGGCCCGACGATCCCTCGCTGCAGAATGCCCTCGGCTACACGCTCGCCGATCACTCGCTCGAGCTCGCCCGCGCCGAGGGGCTGATCCGCCGCTCCTTGAGCGTCATGCCCGACAACCCGGCGGCGCTCGACAGCCTCGGATGGGTGCATTTCCGCCGCGGCGATGCGCGCAGTGCCGCCGGCACGCTCGAGCGCGCCTACGCGATCGATCACGATGCGGAGATCGCCGCGCACTGGGGCGAGGCGCTGTGGGTGAGCGGCGAGCAGGGCGAGGCGCGCAAGGTGTGGGCAGCTGCGCTCGCGCGCGAGCCGCAATCGAAGCCGCTGAAGGCGACGCTCGAGCGGTTCATACCCGATGCGAAATAGCCTGGCGTGGGGAGTCGCCGCGCTGGCGCTCACCGCCTGCCGCACCGCCCCGTTGCCGGCGCCGGGCGCCCCGCCGTGGACGACGCGCGAGCCGCAGCTGCAGGCGCGCGAGCATTTCGGCTTGAAGGGCCGTGTCGCGGTCGCCGCCGCGGGTACGGGCTTCAACGCCCGGCTGCGCTGGGCGCAGGACGGGGAGCGCGCGCACCTCGCGCTCGAAGGACCGCTCGGCGCCGGCGCCGTGCACGTCGAGGCCGATGGGAGCGGGCTCGACGTCGCCACGGCGAGCGGCGCACATCTCAGCGGCGATGCGGCGCGCGCCGAGCTCGCCGCACGCTTGGGCTTCGACCCGCCGCTCGCGAGCCTGCGCTACTGGGTGCTCGGTGTGCCCGATCCCGCGCGCCCCGCCGACGAGAAGCTCGATCCCGGGCGGCAGCGCCTGAGCGCCCTCGAGCAGGACGGCTGGCGGATCGACTACGGCGATTATGTCGCAGTCGGCAGCGAGTGGCTGCCGGCACGGCTGACGCTCGAGCGCGCGGACGTGCGCGTGAAGCTTCTGGTGGACGACTGGCAGTCGTGAAGCCAAGGCAACCGGCGGAGGAGAGCCGCTGGCCCGCGCCGGCGAAGCTCAATCTGTTCCTGCACGTCACGGGGCGCCGCGCCGACGGGTACCACGAGCTGCAGACCCTGTTTCAGCTCGTCGACCTCAACGACACGATCGGGATCGTCGTGCGTGAGGACGGCGCGATCGAGCGCCCGGAGGGTCCCGAGGGCGTTGCGGCCGAGTCGGATCTCGCCGTACGCGCGGCGCGCGCCCTCAAGGCGGCGAGCGGCAGCGGGCTCGGGGCGACGCTGCGCGTGCTGAAGCGCATCCCCCAGGGCGGGGGTCTCGGCGGCGGCAGCTCCGATGCCGCGACGACGCTGCTCGTCCTGAATGAGCTCTGGGGGTGCGGATTTAACCTAACGGAGCTCGCCGCCCTGGGGCTCCCGCTTGGCGCGGATGTGCCTGTTTTCGTTCAAGGTTCCTCCGCCTGGGGAGAGGGTATCGGGGAGCGCCTGACCCCCGTCGAGCTGCCCGAGCGGTGGTTCCTCATCATTCACCCGGGCCCGGCGGTGAGCACCCGTGAGGTGTTCCAGAGCCCTGAATTGACACGAAATTCCCCCCTCATCACAATACGCGCCTTTTTTGAGTCGGGTGGGCGTAACGACTGCGAGGGCGTGGTGCGCCGGCTCTGTCCCGAGGTGGGCGAGGTGCTCGACTGGCTCCGCCGGATCGCCCCGGCGCAGCTCACCGGCACGGGCGCGTGTGTGTTCGCGCCGTTCGCGACGGCGCCCGAGGCGGAGCGCGTCGCGGCGCGCGTGCCCGACCGCTGGAAGAGCACGGTGGCGCGCGCCCTGAACGTCTCGCCGGTACACCTGCGGCTGCGGGAGCGGCGGGACAGGTGAGGCGGCTGTAAGATTGCCCGCCTTCTTTGCGCGACGCAGACGATGCTGGGGTGTCGCCAAGTGGTAAGGCAGCGGGTTTTGATCCCGCCATTCGGAGGTTCGAATCCTTCCACCCCAGCCAGTTTTTGACACGCGGCGAGGATCCGCAGCGCTTGGCGCATAGAGTATGAGTACCAGCGACACACTCGCGCTGTTCGCCGGCAACGCAACGCCGGCGCTGGCGCACGACATCGCGCGCAGCCTGCAGACGCCGCTCGGGCGTGCCTACGTCGGGCGTTTCAGCGACGGCGAGATCAACGTCGAGTTGATCGAGAACGTGCGCGGGCGCGACGTGTTCATCCTGCAGTCGACCTGTCCGCCCGCCAACGACACGCTGATGGAGCTGCTGGTGATGGTGGACGCGGCGCGGCGCGCCTCGGCCGCGCGCATCACCGCGGTGGTGCCTTATTTCGGCTACTCGCGCCAGGACCGCCGCCCGCGCGCCACGCGCGCGGCGATCACCGCCAAGCTGGTGGCGAACATGCTCTCGAGCGCCGGGGTGAACCGGCTGCTGACGATCGACCTGCACGCCGATCAGATCCAGGGGTTCTTCGACATCCCCGTGGACAACGTGTACGCCTCGCCGGTGCTGCTCGGCGATGCCTGGAAGCAGGCATACCGCAACGTGACCATCGTGTCACCGGACGTGGGCGGCGTGGCGCGCGCCCGCGCCTTCGCCAAGCGCCTCGACGACGCCGACCTCGCCATCATCGACAAGCGCCGCCCGCGGGCGAACGAGTCGAAGGTGATGAACATCATCGGCGAGGTCGAGGGCAAGACCTGCCTGCTGGTCGACGACATGGTCGATACCGCCGGGACGCTGTGTCAGGCGGCGCAGGCGCTGAAGGAGGAGGGCGCGGCGCGGGTCGTGGCCTACATCACCCACCCGGTGCTGTCGGGCAGCGCGGTCGAGAAGATCTCGAAGTCGGCGCTCGATGAGCTGGTCGTGACCGACACGATCCCGCTGTCCGCCGAGGCCCAGAAGGCCAAGCGCATCCGCCAGCTGTCGGTCGCGGAGCTCCTGGCTGAGACCATCCGCCGCATCCTGGACGAGGCCTCGGTGAGCTCGCTGTATGTCGATTAGCAGGAATTTGAGTGGTGTGCCGGCTTGGTCGCGAGCCGGCACCTTTGGGTAATCAACGGAGACTGAAGCAATGCGAATCTCATTCACAGTAGGCGCGGACCTGCGCGTGAGCCAAGGCAAAGGTGCGAGCCGCCGCCTGCGTCACGCGGGCAAGGTGCCGGCCGTCCTCTACGGCGCCCACCAGGACGCCCAGGCGCTCACCCTCGATCAGCAGAACCTGCTCACCATGATCGCCGATGAGCGTTTCTACTCCTCCATCGTGCAGCTGAAGATCGGCGAGCGCACGCAGGAGGCCATCATCAAGGACGTGCAGATGCACCCGGCCAAGAACCTGGTGGTGCACGTCGACCTGCAGCGCGTGGTGGCGGACGAGAAGATCCGCATCCGCCTGCCGATCCACTTCAAGAACGAGAGCGTCGCACCCGGCGTGAAGAACGAGGGCGGCGTCGTGTCGCACATGCGCGCCGACGTGGAGGTGAGCTGCCTGCCGAAGGATCTGCCGGAGTTCCTCGAGCTCGACCTCTCGGGCATGAATCTCAACGACACCAGGTTCCTCGCCGACATTCCCCTGCCGGCCGGAGTGAGCATTCCCGAGCTGACCCAGCGCAATGCGCCGGTGGTATCGATCCACGCGCCGCGCGCCGAGGAGCCGGAGCCGGTCGCCGCCGAGGCCGCCGCCGTCCCCGCCGAGGGCGCCGCAGCTGGCGTCGCGGGCGCACCTGCTGCCCCGGGAGCCCCCGGTGCCGCACCGGCCGCCGCCGGAGCGCCGGGCGCTGCCGCGCCGGCCGCAGAGGCCAAGAAGGGCGAGGAGAAGAAGGAGGCGGGAGGCAAGAAGGAGGGCGGCAAGAAATAGCCGCCGCACACACGCGGTAACCGCCGGCCGCCGCGGGAGCCACGCGCTCCTCAGGCGGCCGGCGCTTTTACGGCGTGACACGACGCCATGCCTGGTGAAGCGCTCAAGCTGATCGTCGGGCTCGGGAATCCGGGCACCGAGTACGCGCGCACGCGCCACAACGCCGGCTTTCAGCTCGTGGACGAGCTCGCCGCGCGGCACGGCGCCACCTTCAGGCCCGAGCCGCGCCACCGGGGCGAGCTCGCGCGCGTGCGCATCGGCGGGGCGGATCTGTGGCTCCTGAAACCCATGAACTACATGAACCACAGCGGCGATGCCACGCAGAGCGTCGCCTCCTTTTATAAGGTGCCGCCGCAGGCGCTGCTGGTGGCGTACGACGAGCTGGACTTCCCGGCCGGCGTCGTGCGCCTGCGCCAGGGGGGCGGCGCCGCCGGACACAACGGTCTGCGGGACGTGATCGCGCAGATGGGCGATGCGTTCTGGCGGCTGCGCATCGGCATCGGGCATCCGGGCGAGCGCTCGCAGGTGCTCGACTACGTGCTCGGCCGCCCGCCGGCGGCGGAGGCGCAGCTGATTCGCTCGGCCATCGAGGCCGCCGCCGACATCGTGCCGGTACTGCTCACCGAGGGCGCGCAGGTCGCCATGAACCTGCTGCACGGCCCGCCGGCTGCCAACGACCCGGACTGAAGGCACATGCCCATCCGCTGCGGCATCGTCGGTCTCCCCAACGTCGGCAAGTCGACGCTGTTCAACGCGCTGACGCGCGCGCAGATCGCCGCCGAGAACTATCCTTTCTGCACCATCGACCCGAACGTCGGCGTGGTGCCGGTTCCCGACCCGCGCCTGAGCGCGCTGGCCGCGATCGCGCGCCCCGAGAAGGTCGTCCCCGCCACGGTCGAGTTCGTCGATATCGCGGGCCTGGTCGCAGGCGCATCCCAGGGCGAGGGACTCGGCAATCAGTTCCTGGCGCATATCCGCGAGGTGGACGCGATCGCGCACGTGGTGCGCTGCTTCGCCGGCGGCGATGTCATCCACGTCGCCGGCAAGGTCGATCCGCTCTCGGACATGGAGATCATCGACACCGAGCTCGCGCTCGCCGACCTCGCGACCGTCGACAAGGGGCTCGAGCGCGCCGTCAAGGCGGGCAAGAGCGGCGACAAGGAGGCGCTGCGCCGCCGCGCGCTGCTCGAGCGCGTCAAGGTGCAGCTCGATTCCGCCAGGCCGGTGCGCGCGCTCGCCTTGAGCGAGGAGGAGCGCCGCGACCTAAGGGACCTGCAGCTCCTGACCGCCAAGCCGGTGATGTACGTTGCCAACGTGGCGGAGCACGGCTTCAGGGACAACCCGCTGCTCGATGCCGTGAGCACGCGCGCCCTGTCCGAGGGCGCCGTCGTCGTGCCCGTGTGCGCCGCCATCGAGGCCGAGATCGCCCAGCTCGCCGAGGGCGAACGGGCGGAGTTTCTCGCGGAGCTGGGTTTGAGGGAGCCGGGGCTCGATCGGGTGATCCGTGCCGCCTATGCGCTGCTCGGGCTGCAGACCTTCTTCACGGCGGGACCCAAGGAAGTGCGTGCCTGGACCGTGCGCGTCGGCGCCTCGGCGCCGCAGGCGGCGGGCGTGATCCACACCGACTTCGAGCGCGGCTTCATCCGCGCCGAGGTCATCGCCTTCGCCGACTACCTGGCCGGCAAGGGCGAGGCGGGCGCGCGCGATGCCGGGAAACTGCGTCTCGAGGGCAAGGACTACCTGGTGCAGGAGGGCGACGTCATGCACTTCAGGTTCAACGTGTAGCCGCCACGCTGGCCGGCGGCTCGTCCGCATCCACCGCGACGCGGTTGCGTCCGGCGCGCTTGGCCGCATAGAGGGCCGCGTCGGCGCGCGCCAGCAGGCTCTCGAGCGTGTCACCGCTGCCGCCGGCGGCCACGCCGATCGACAGCGTCACGGTGCCCGGCTGTTCCTTGCTGTCCGAGCGGCGGATCCGCCCGGCGGCGACCGCGGTGCGGATCTGCTCGGCGAGCGCGCGGGCGCCGGCGAGCGGGGTCTGTTGCAGCAGGATCGCGAACTCATCCCCACCGGGACGCCCGGCGATGTCGCGCCCCTTGATGTTCGCCTGCAGCGTCTGGCCGATCGCCCGCAGAATCTTGTCTCCGAGCAGATGCCCGTGCCGGTCGTTGATCTGCTTGAAATGGTCGATGTCGGCCAGCACCAGCGCGGAGCCCTTGAAGGGGCTGCCGGAGATCTCGAGCTCCTTCACCGCGAGCTGGAAGCCACGGCGATTCTTCAGTCCCGTGAGCGGATCGAGCAGCGCCTCGGTCTTGGCCTGCTCGAGCTGCTGCGTGAGCTGCTCGACCTCGCGGGCGCGCGTCTCGAGTTTCTCGTGCACGGCCTCGGTCGCCGAGTGCATGCGGGCGGTCTCGCGGGCGAGCTCGGCGATGATTTCGTGCACGCCCTCGAGGCTGGATGCTCCGGTGAGCCGCGAGCGCGTGTCCCTGAGCGCCGCCTCGAACTGTCCGCTGTCCTCGACCGCGGCGGCGGCAGCCTGCGCCGCTTCCTCGAGCACGTGGCGGAGCTTGCGCTGCAGGCGGTCGAGGACCTCCATGTCGCGCGCCACCACGTAGCGCGCGTGCAGGTCGTAGACATCGTCCTCGCCGAGCGGCAGCTTGCCCGCGAGGCTCGCTTCGAGGACCGAGGAGAGCGGCGGATTGATGCCGGCGACGTGCTCGTACCACAGCGTGTAGCTGATCGGATGGAGCGCCGCCGACTGCCGTGCCATGAGGGGCAGCGCGAGCCGCAGCAGCTCCGCGCTCTGGTCCTTGTCCTCTTTGTAGCGCATGGCGTCCTAGCGGCTCTGGCCGGCGGGCTGCGCCGGCACGCCCAGGGCCGGTTCCGCCTCGGTGCGCAGCGCGTCCTGCTCCGCCTGGCGCGTCATGACGATGATGCTGATGCGACGGTTGATCGGATTGCGGGGATCGCTCTTGTCGAACAGCACCGACGAGGCCAGCCCGACGACGCGCGCGGTCTTGTCGCCCGCGAGCCCGGCGGCCTCGAGCGCGCGGCGTGCGGCGTTGGCGCGGTCCGCCGACAGATCCCAGTTGGTGCGCCCGCTGCCGTCGGCGTAGGGCGTGGCGTCGGTGTGGCCGGTGACGCTCAGGTGGTTGGGTACGGTGTTCAGGTACTTCGCCAGCTCGGCGAGGATCGCGACGGTGTAGGGCTTCAGGCGCGTGCTGCCGATGTCGAACATCGGGCGGTTCTGCTTGTCGACGATCTGGATGCGCAAGCCCTCGGGCGTGATGTCGAGCAGCAGCTGGTCCTTGAACGGCTCGAGTGCCTGGCTCTCGTCGATGGCCTTCCTGAGCTCCTCCATGAGGGACTCGAGCTGCTGGTGCTCGGCCGCCAGCACCGCCTTGCGCGCGGCCTCGAGATCGTCCTCGAGCTTCTCGGCGACCTGCGGCGGCTCGACGGTCGGATTGCTGACCTGCGTCTTCGGCGGGACCAGCGGTGCGATCGGCGCGCCGACGCCGGGGCTCGGGCTCTGCATCATGCGCGGTGCGTCGAGTCCGCCGTGCATGTTGATCGGGCTCGTGCTCGCGCCGCCCGGGCCGGCCATGCCGGGCGCGGCCTTGACGCTCCTGCCCTGCTCCAGGCTCGGATTCTTGAAGTACTCGAATATTGCCGCACGCTGGTCGCGCGACACGGCGGTCACCAGCCACATCACCAGGAAGAACGCCATCATCGCCGTCACGAAGTCGGCGTAGGCCACCTTCCAGGCGCCGCCGTGATGGCCCGCCTCGCCGCGCTTGTAGCGCTTGACGATGACGATGGAAGGCTTGTCGGACCGCTCGGGCATTGCCGCTCACTTGCCGGCGGCCGCCGCGGCGGCGGCCGCGGGCCTGGCGGCGGGCGCGCCGGCTGCCCCCGGCCTGCCCTTGCCGCGCAGGTGCGCCTCGAGATCGGCGAACGTCGGGCGCACCTCGCTGAAGAGCAGCTTGCGCGCGAACTCCACCGCGACCGGCGGCGCGTAGCCGCGCACGCTCGCCACCAGCGCCATCTTCACCACCTCGAAGGCCTTGGCCTCTTCGCGCGCGATATGCTCCATCGCCGCGGCGATCGGGCCGACGAAGCCGTAGGAGACCAGGATCCCGAGGAAGGTGCCGACCAGCGCCGCGCCGACTTTGTGTCCTATCGTCGCGGTGTCGGCGCCCTCGAGCGAGGCCATGGTGTTCACGATGCCGAGCACCGCGGCGACGATGCCGAAGCCGGGGAGCGCGTCGGCCACCTTCTGCACCGCGTGCGCCGGCTCGTGCGCTTCCTTGTGGTGCGTCTCGAGCTCGTACTCGAGCAGCGTCTCGAGCTCCTGCGGGTCGAGGTTGCCGCCCACGATGAGGCGCAGGCAGTCGGTGATGAACTCCACCATGTGGTGGTCGGCGAGCACGTGCGGGTATTTCTTGAAGAGCGCGCTCTGCTGCGGCGATTCGACGTCGCGCTCGATCGCCATCACGCCTTCCTTGCGGATCTTGACCAGGATGTCGTAGAGCAGCTGCAGCAGGGTGACGTAGTCCTCGCGCTTGTAGCGCGGCCCCCGCGGCAGCGCGAGCGCGCCGCCGAACGCCGCCTTGACGACCTTCATGGGGTTGCTGATGAGGAAGGCGCCGATCGCCGAGCCGACGATGATGACGATCTCGAACGGATGCCACAGTGCCAGGATGTGACCGCCCTCGGCCACGAAGCCGCCGAGGATGCATCCAATCACGACCACTGAGCCGATGATCTGCAGCATATGACTTAACGCTTAGGGCAATACGGCGCCCGGCCGCCGCGGTCCGAAGCCTGTATCGACCCCAGGGCGCTGTTTCTGAAGGGCGCAGCACGAATTCGCGCGGCGCTGCGCAGAATTGACAAAGGGGGTAGCGGGCCTCACTGTGCCGCGACCTCGGCGCAGGGTGTGGGAATGCGGGCGAAGAGTACGGCTGCTGTTGCCGCGTTTCGCGGCTGGCTGCGGGGCCTCACGGGCCGCAGCGGTACTGCTCCGGCCCGGCAGGCGGCCGGGGACGGCGGGCGCCCAGCCCCGCACGAGACCGGGCTCCCCGAGCGGCTGTGGGCGCAGGCCGCGCTCCTCAGCTCGCACGGCATCGCAATCGTCGACCCGGCGAGCGCCACCCTGCGGGCCGTCAACGCCACCTACGCGCAGCTCACGGGGCGCACGCCGGAGAAGCTCGCCGGACAACCGTCCAACGCCGTCTTCCCACCGAGTGAGCGCGTGCCGCTGCTCGTCGCCGAGCACTCGGCCGATCTCAACGGCGCCGCCACCTTCCAGACCCGCCAGGCGCACCTCGACGGCTCGCTGATCCCGGTGGAGGTGGCCGTGGTCAGCGTACGGGACGGCAACGGCCCGATCAGCTACCGGATCCAGACCGTGACCGACCTGCGCGCGCGGCTCAAGGCCGAGAGCGAGCTGCGCTTCGGCGAGGTGCAGCACACGGCGGCCGCGCGCTTCCGCCAGCTCGCCGACTCCGCCCCGGTCGGCATCCTGCTGATGGACGCCGACGGGGGCCTGAGCTACGCCAATCCCTGCTGGCTGGCGCTCACCGGGCTCGACTCGGAGCAGGCCCGGGGCGATGGCTGGTGGGACGCGATCCATCCGGATGACCGCGAGCGCGCGAGCGAGGCGTGGGAGCGCCTCAGGCGCGGCGCACCGCTCGACCTCGAGCTTCGCTATCGCCGCGACGGCGGCGAGACCCGCTCGGTGCAGTCGCGGGCCGCGGCGCTGCGCGATGAGGCGGGCGCCTGCGTCGGCTTCATGTGCATCGACGTGGACGTCACCGAGCAGCAGCAGCGGCGCGCGGCGCTCGACGGCTTCCACGGCCGCATCCGTGCGCTCGCTCACCGCCTCGAGCAGCTGCGCGAGGACGAGCGCGGCGGCATCGCGCGGCGGCTGCACGGTACGCTGCGCCAGGAGCTGACGACGCTGAGAGACGCGCTCGAGTCGCTGCACGCGCAGCCGAACCGGCCCGGCCAGACTCCCGAGGCCCTGGGCGAGCTTGCCGGGCTCGCCGGGCGCTGCCTCGAGGAGCTGCGGCGCGTGACCTTCGAGCTCGACCCTCCCGGGATCGACGAGCTCGGCTTCACGGACGCGCTGCAGCGCTGCGCGGACGAGTGCGCCGCGCAGTCGGGGCTCGCCATCGAGCTCACCGACGCCGGCGGCCTCCCGGACCTCGGCCGGCGCTGCGCGCTCGCGCTGTATCGCACTCTGCAGGAGGCGCTCAGCAACGTGGTGCGGCACGCGCACGCCCGCCACGTCGAGGCGCACGTCTGGGTGCAGGACGGCGCGGTGCAGCTGCGGGTGAGCGATGACGGTGTCGGCATCGGCGACCGCGACCGCGGCAAGGCCGGCTGCTTCGGACTGCTGGCGGCCTCCGAGCGGCTGACGCAGCTCGGCGGCGCACTCAGGGTGTTCGGTGTCCCGGGGCGCGGCACCACCTTGAGCGCCAGCATTCCGCTCGGTACCGGCCGCGAGCGGCGCGCGTCGGCCGCGGGCTGAGCGGGCCGCGGCCGGCGCCATCGGGCGCTGCCCTCAGGCGGTCCGTACCTGGGGACCGATGGCCACCCAGGCGCTGCGGATCTCGCCGAGCAGTCCGAGCACCTCGCTGAGGCAGCCGACATCGCCGCGCACATTGGCGAGCAGCAGCCGGCGGGTCATGTACTCGTACAGCTCGTGCAGGTTCTTGGCGAGCGGCCCGCCCTTGGCGAGATCGAGGCTGCCGCGCAGCTCCGCGATGATGATCACGCAGCTGTGCAGGAGCTTGGCCTTGCCGACCAGCTCGCCGCGCTCGATGCAGCCGCGCGCCGCGACCATGCGGTCGACCGCCGCATCGAGCAGCATCTGCACCAGCGCGTGCGGGTCGGCGCCCGCCACCCCGCCGTGCACCAGGGTGGTCCGGTACGCCGCCATTCTCGGGTCATGCGCGAATCCGCTCATGGCTGCTCACGCTCCTGCGGGTCGATACCCCTGTAGCGGCGCAGCCCGGCGCAACTTGAGGATCAGGCGTTCGCCTTGCCCTGTACCAGCGGCAGCGTGGCGAACTGCTGACTGAGATAGGCGGAAGTGCTCTGCAGCGAGGACAGCAGGGCGTTCAAGGCCGAATACTGCTGCGTGAGGCTCGCCTGCAGCGCCGCCATCTGCGTCTGCAGCTGGTTGCTCTGATTGGTGAGCGAGTTTTCCTCGGCCGCCAGCGTATTGCCCTCGGCGGTGAGCGAGCCGTTCGGTCCGAGCGCGCTCTGGATGTCGGTGTTGATATTCGCGGCGACGCCGCTGCTGCTGCTGAACAGCTGGCTCACCGCGCTGAAGTTGCTGCTGAGAGCCGCGGACAGCGTGGCGCCGTTGACGCTCAGGGAGCCGTCGCGGTTGGTCGTGATGCCGATGCTGGCGAGCGTGTTGTAGGTCGAGGAGCCGGTGTTGACGATGCTGTAGAGGGCCTGCTGGACCTGGTTCTGGATACCCTCGAGCCCCGCATCGCCCATCATGGTGCCGGCGGTGTTGGTCGAGGAGTTGTAGCCGCCGAGCTGCACCAGCGTGCTCTGCAGGCTGTTGTAGGCGGTGACGAAGCTCTGGATGTTGGTTGCGATCGTCGAGGTGTCGTTGGCGATCGAGAGCGTGCCCGCCGTGGCTGCGGGCGGCGTGCCGCTGGTCGGGCTCACGCCGAGAAGGTTGAGCGTCACGCCGCTCATGGCGTTGCTGACCGTGTTGCTCGGGCTGGTGAAGCTCACGCCGGAGATCGAGAAGGCGGCATCCTGCGCGGCCGCCTCCTGGGTGTAGTTGGCGGTATTCCCGGCGCCGTAGGTGAGGGCCGCAAGTCCCGTGCCGCCGTCGGTCTCGGCGACCTGGATGGTGTTGGCCGCGCCGGTCTGTGACGAGGAGAGCAGCAGATAGTCGCCGCTCGCGCCCTGCAGCACGGTGGCGGCGATGCCCGGATTGCCGGCGGCGGAGTTGATCGCGGCGGCGAGTCCCTGCAGGGTGTTGTCGCTGCTGTCGACCGTGACGCTGAAGCTGCTACTCCCGAGCGACAGTTGCAGCGTGCCGGTGCCGAGGCTGCTGCCGCTGGTGACCGGGCTCGACAGCAGCTGCTGCGCCGTGGCCAGCGCGGTTACCGACACGTTGTAGGTGCCGGCCGGCGCACCGTTCCCGGCGGTGGCGCTGAAGACCGCGGGGGCGCTGCTCCTGGCGGTCTCGAGCTGGAAGCTGCTCGGCGTGTCGAGCGCCCCCAGGGCGGACTGGAAGCTCGACAGCGCGCCCTTCAGCTGCGCGAGCGCGGAGATCTGCGCCGTGACCTGCTGCGTCTGGTTGCTGAGCAGCGTCTGCTGCGGCGCCTCGGTCGCTGCGACCAGCTGCGACACCAGGCTGCTGACGTTGATGACCGAGCCGCCGGCGGCGCCGGAGCTCGAGTTGCTCGCCACCGAGACCAGCGGCTGGGTCTGAGGGACGGAGCTCACCGGCGCGACCGTCGAGGGCGGGCTCGCGGAGTCGATCGTGGTGCTCATGGCTCGTCCTCAGAGAATCTCAGAAAAGAGTGGGGGGGGGGGCC
>DATKLG010000081.1:0-10925 GCA_035542535.1 Steroidobacteraceae bacterium | reverse complement strand
TGGAACCAGGCGGCAGCGAAGGTCGGCGTCCGAGTCCGCATGTACGAGGGCACGAAGCACTCGAGCGCCACCGCGTGGCTCGCGCAGGGTTCCTCGCTCCAGATGATCCAGCGGATGCTCCGCCACGCCGACAGCCGCTCGACCGAGCGCTACGCGAAGCTCGGCGACCTCGCGCTCGTGGACCTGATCCGACCGCGGGCGCACCGAATTGTGGATCCGATGTGGGATCCAGCCGAATTCCGGCCGCGCAAACCCTTCGTTCGGAAAAGAAAAGTGGCGGGGCGGACGGGACTCGAACCCGGAGGAAGAGGAGGAAAGCTAGCGGGATCGTTTGGCTTTTCTGCTCGCCGATGGTGGATCCTGTGTGGATCCAGCGGGCGGAACACCGTGGTTGCAGTACGCCACGGCTGATACTGGTCGCTGGTATGAAGATCACCGTCGAGATCTCCGACGCCCTCGCCGAGGAGGCCAAGGCCGTGGCCCGGCGCGAGAAGACCACCCTTCGCGCGCTCATCGAGACCGCCCTGCGTCAGCTGCTGCGCCGCCGCCGGCAGAAGGCGAGCTTCCAGCTCCGCGACGCCAGCTTCGGCGGTCGCGGCCTCCGCCCCGAGCTCCGGGACGGCGACTGGCGGCGCATCCGTGAGGCTGCCTACGAGGGCCGCGGCGGTTGATCGCCGTCGACACGAACCTCCTCGTCTACGCCCATCGGACCGATTCGGAATGGCACGAGCGGGCCGCCGCCTGCATCCGCGACCTGGCGGAAGCGAGGACACCGTGGGCCATCCTCTGGCCCTGCATCCACGAGCTCCTCGCGATCGCGACCGACCCGAAGATCTGGGATCCGCCGACGCCGGCCCCGGCAGCGCGCGACCAGGTCGAGGCCTGGCTCGAGTCGCCGAGCCTCGTGCTCCTCGCGGAAGGCCCCGAGCATTGGAGCGCGCCACGCGCCCAGATCGAAGCCGGCCGCGTCGCCGGCGACAGTTCTGGGATTCCTCCCAACGACAGCTGCGTGGTCGACCCAAGCAGCTCGCGATCAGCACGCCGTCGCTGGCGCGCCCCGTCCGCGAGCGCGGGCGCCAGGTCAGTACGATTTCGGCAGCCCGAGGGCCTGCTCGGCGACGTAGCAAAGCGCGAGCTCTTGCGTCACCGGAGCGATCAGGGACAGGACGCTTTCGCGCAAGCCGCGCTCGACGTGGTACTCCGTGGCGAAGCCGAAGCCGCCGTAGGTGCGCACGGCACGCATTGACGTCTCATAGCTGGCCTCCGCCGCAAGGTACTTGGCCGCCGTCGCCTCGACGCCGCAGGGCTTGCCGGCGTCGTAGAGCTCAGCCGCCTTCCACATCAGCAACTCGGCCGATTGCAGGCGCATCCAGCATTCGGCCAGTGGATGCTGGATCGCCTGGTTCATGCCGATCGGCCGGCCGAACACGACGCGTTCCTTCGCATAGGCGGTCGCGTGCGCAAGCGCCGTCTCGGCGCCACCGAGCGAAGAAGCCGCGACAAGAATGCGCTCCGGATTCAGGCCGTGCAGCAGGTGCTTGAAGCCCTGGCCCTCCTCCCCGATGCGATCCTCGACCGGGATCTCCAGGTCGTCGATGAACAGCTCGTTCGAGTCCACCGCCTTCCGCGCCATCTTCTCGATCTCGCTGATGCGCACATGCGAGCGGTCGAGGTCGGTGTAGAAGAGCGTGACTCCGTCCATCGGCCGCCCGCATTCCTCGATCGGCGTGGTGCGGGCCACCAGCAGGATCTTGTTGGCGTGCTGCGCCGTCGAGGTCCACACCTTCTGGCCGTTGACGACGTAGTGGCCGCCCACGCGGCGGGCGAAGGTCTTGATGCGTGTGGTGTCGGAGCCGACGTTGGGCTCGGTCACGCCGAAGCAGGCGCGATCCGAGCCGTCGATCAGCGGCCGTAGCATGCGCCGCTTCTGCTCCTCGGTCCCGAACACGACGACCGGCTGCGGGCCGAACAGGTTGAGATGCACGGACGACACCGCCGCCGAGCCGAGCTTGCCGATGGTGCGCATCACCATCGCGGCGGCCGAGATCCCGAGGCCGGCGCCGCCATGTTCCCTGGGCATGGTCACGCCGAACCAGCCGCCGCGGACGACGGCCTCGCAGAATTCGAAGGGCCAGCGCCCGTCGCGATCCCGTTCGAGCCAGTAGTCGGGGCCGAAGTCGGCGCAGAGCGCCTCGACGGCGTCGCGGATCGCCAGCTGGTCGTCCGAAAAATCGAAGTTCATGAGTGGAGCTCGTGCAGCAGGCTTTCGGGGACGTCGACGGGCATGTCGAGAAGCATCTGCGCCATGCCCTTGCCGAGCGGATCGTTGCGGAGCGAAGCCATCCCGCCGCCGCCGAGGGCGCGCTCGCACACGAGGTTGATGGCGTGGATGCCGGGCAGGTCGTACCGGTGGACCGGGCCTTGGACCAGATGCCGAAGGTAGTCCTTCACGCGTTCGGGCGTCACCTGCTCCCTCAGCACCGGCAGCAGTGCCGGGTGGCGCGCGATCAGGCCGATGTTGGACGTGTCGCCCTTGTCGCCGCTGCGTCCGAGCGCGATCTGCACGAGCGACACCGTCTTCCGTGGGCCGGCGGGTAGCGCGCCCGCTGGGGGCGCGAGCGGTTCCGGCGCGACCGGTGACCTCGGTGGCGGCAGCGTCACCGCGAAGTTCGTCTCACCGAGCGTGACTGTCGGCGTCACCTGCTCCTTCGGAACGAGATAGGAGAGCTGCCTGAGCACCGGCGACACCGAGGGACGGCCGCTCGCGCCGGTCGTGCCCGGCGACCAAGACGTGCCGGGTGCGGCGAACTCGCGGCTGAACCTCTCGAGAGCACGCCGATCGGCATGCGTGACCGTCAGACGCATCACGACTTCGCGCGACGGCCAGGGCCGCGCGTGCGGCCCGTAAGCGGACTCCGTGCCGAGCAGCTCGATGTGCGTGGCCAGGAAATCCGCGGCCCCGCTCTCGCGCAGCAGCCGCCGACCGCGCTCCACCAGTGACTGGCCCGTGCGTTCGGCCTTCGCGGCGGCATCGATCCCGACGATCGTGAGCTGCATGGACAGCTTGAAGCCCGCCGGCGCCGTCGCACTGACTTTGTACGTCCCTGTGGGTGGGCGGCCGCGGGCGCCGGTCACGAGCACCCGATGCGGCCCGAGCTGTTGCATGCGCACGTCGCGGAAGTCACACACCACGTCCGGCAGCAGGTAATTCGCCGGGTCGCCGATCTCGTAGAGCAGTTGTTCCCCGACCGTCGCGGGCGTGACGAGCCCGCCGGTCTCCGCGGGTTTGGTGACGATGACGCTTCCGTCCTCGCGGCACTCGACGATCGGATATCCGATGTTCGCCCAGTCGGGCACCGAGGCCCAGTCGGTGTGCAAGCCGCCCGTCGCCTGGCAGCCGCATTCGATGATGTGGCCCGCCAGGCTCCCCGCCGCGAGCCGGTCGAAGTCATCGGCCGACCAGCCGAACTCGTGCATCAGCACACCGAGGGTCACCGCGCTGTCGACGCAGCGACCGGTGATGACGATGTCGGCGCCCGCGTCGAGCGCGCGCGCGATCGGCAGCGCTCCGAGGTAAGCATTGGCGGTCACCAGCCTTTCCGGCATCGGTTCGCCGCTGGACATCTCGACCGTACCGGCCGCTCGCATCGCGGCGGCGAGCGGAAGCACGTCGTCGCCTTCGACGATCGCGATGCGGACCCGGACGCCGAGCTCGTCGGCCAGACCCTGCACCGCTGCGGCGCAACCCTTCGGGTTCACGCCGCCGGCGTTGCTGACGATGCGAATGCCTTGCGCGGCCGCCTGCTTCATCACCGCGCGCAGCGCGACCGTGACGAAGTCGGTGGCGTAGCCTTCCTCGGGCCGCTTCATGCGCGCGCCCGCGAGAATCGACATCGTCAGCTCGGCGAGATAGTCGAACACCAGGTAGTCGATGCCGCCCTGGCGCACCAGTTGCTCGGGCCCCAGGCTGCTGTCGCCCCAGAAGCCCGAGGCGCCGCCAATGCGCACGACCTTGCTCGACGCCTGCGGTTTCAATTGCCGGTCCATCGCGGCTTTCTCTTGTCCTTGAATGCGGAGATGCCCTCGCGCGCGTCCTGCGTCATGGCCAGCAGGCCGATCTGCCCTTCGCCGAACGCGATCGCCTCCTCGAAGGACATCGAGCGCATCGCCTTCATCGCATACAAGCCGCGCCGGAGCGCGACGGGCGAGTTCGAGAGGAGGCGGGCGAGCAGGCGCTCGAGCGCGCCGTCGAGGTCATCCGCGACCTCGTTCACCAGGCCGATCTCGCGTGCTCTCGCGGCATCGATGGGGTCGCCGGTCAGGCACAGCTGGGCCAGGCAGCGCTGCGGCACCTGGGCCTGCAGCACGGCGAGCACCTGCATCGGGAACACCCCGACCTTCGCCTCGGGCAGGCCGAAGATCGCGCGCGGCGCGGCGATGGCGAGGTCGCACATCGCGAGCAGGCCCACGCCGCCGGCCATGCAGGCGCCGTTCACTCGCGCGATGAGCGGCACGTCGAGCGCGTGGGCCGTGCGCAGCAGGTCGGCATAGGCGCTGGTCGGTGTGGCGTAGTCGAACGCGAAGGCGTCCGCACCCAGGTCGGCGCCGGCGCAGAATGCCTCGTCGCCCGCGCCGGTGATCACGACGGCACAGATCGACCGGTCCGCCTTGACGCCGTCCAGGGCTTCCTGCAGGCCACAAATCACTTCCGCGTTGAGCGCATTCCGGCGCTCCGGGCGATCGATGGTGAGAACCAGCCGCGCGTCCTGCCGGCTTGCCTTGACGACGGTCGTCATCCAATGACCTCCGTTTCGCTCGGTGCCGTCTTCACTTGCGTCGCGCCGGTCCGCACCATCTCGCGAATCTGCTGCGGCGAGTAGCCTGCCTCGGCCAGCACTTGGGCGCTGTGCTCGCCGAGCAGCGGGGGCGGCCGCAGCGGCGACAGCGGCGTCTGCGGCCACTCGCTCGGCACCGCCATGGTCCGCAGCACGCCCTCGGTGGGGTGCTCGAACTGCTGGAAGAACCCGATGTCCTGCAGGTGCGGATCGTCCAGCAGCGACTCGAAGGTGTGCGCCGGGAGCACCGGGATGCCGAGCGGCTCCAGGAGCTCACGCCATTCCTGCGTGGTCTTGGCTGTGAGCTTCTCGGCGACGATCTCGTACAGCGCTTCGACATGCTGCGTGCGCGATTCGCCGTCGGCAAACCGCGGGTCGCTCTCGAACCGCTCGGCCTCGCCGACCGTGCGCATGAAGGCCTTCCACTGTTCGTCGGTGTAGACGACGAGGCACACCAGACCGTCCTGCGTGGCGTAGGGCCGCCGCTGCGGGTTGAGCAGCCGCGGATAGCCGAAGCCGCCGCGCGGCGGGATGAACGTGTGGCCGTACAGATGATCGCCCAGCATCATCTGCGCGGTCGTCTCGAACATCGGCACGTCGACCGCCTGCCCGCAGCCCGTGCGTTCGCGCGCGAGCAGCGCCGCGCAGATCACGCCGAACGCGTACAGGCCCGTCGCGCGGTCCGAGAGGTTGAGCGGCGCGTAGCGCGGCACGTCGGATCCCGCCCGCATGCTGGCCTCCGGAATCGCGACGGCGGCTTGGATCAGGTCGTCGAAGGCGCGCGAGGCCGCATAGCGGCCGCGTTGGCTGAAGCCGAAGGTGCCGACATAGACGAGGCGCGGGTTCACCCGCTGCAGCGCTTCATAGTCGAGCCCGAGGCGCTTCATCGCCTGCGGCCGCACGTTGTAGACCAGCGCGTCGGCCGTCTCCGCCAGCTTCAGCAGCGCCTGCCTGCCGGCAGGCTGCTTGAGGTCGAGCACGATGCTGCGCTTGTTGCGGTTGAGGTTGAGAAAGAGCGGACCGGCGCCGGAGCGTCCGCCGGGACCGGTGGCGCGCAGCATGTCGCCACCCGGAGGCTCCACCTTGATGACGTCGGCGCCGAGGTCCGCCAGCATCTGGGTCGCGGACGGCCCCATGACGACTTCGGTGATGTCGACGATGCGCAGGCCGGCGAGCGGTCCGCCCTGGCTCGAGTCGTTCTTCATGCGATCCGTGCTCCTGTTGCGCAGCGAGCGGCAGCTCGACGCGAGCTACTCGCTCTAGAGGTAGAACGCCTGGGCTATCGCCTGGTTGTAGGCGCCGATCTTCTCGATGGATAGGCCGTGGTTCGGGGCGCCCAGCGCGAAGGAGTCAGCGACCTCGGCGATTCGGTCGACGCGACGGCGCACCTCATCCGGCGAGCCCACGATCACGAACTTCTCGACCATCTCGTCGCTGCACGCCCGGCGCATCGCCGCTTCGTCCTTCGCTTTGGAGGCGGCGGCGATGGCGCGCGCCTCGGCTCCGAACCCGCATTCGGCGAAGTAGCGCTCGTACTGCTCGAGGAGCGAGTAGAAGATCACCGTCGCGCGCGCGTCCTCGATGCACTCTTTCTTGTTCGCTCCCGGCGCCACGTAGAGCCAGGCGTTGAAATCGAGGTCGGAGCGCTTGCGGCCGGACTTCTCGAGCCCGCGCGCGAGATTCGGATTCAGCTTCTCGAGGATCCACTGTTCGCACCAGATCGGGTGACCGGCGAGGCCGTCGGCGATTTCGCCCGCCATCCCGATCGCGTTCTCGAACAGCGCCGGTAGGTAGATCGGGACATCGGCGCGCGTCGGTGGAGAGAGCAGCTCGAAGCGGTCGAGGTCGAGGTCGTAGTACTCGCCCTTCCATTTCCCGAGCTTGCCGCTCGCACCGTCGCGCAGGATCATGCGGACGATTGTCACCGCCTCCCGCAGGTGAGCGAGCGGCTTGCCGTACTCGACGCCGTACCAGCTCTCGTTCCACCAGCGCGTCGACGGGCCGATGCCGAGGACGGCGCGGCCGCCGCTGATCGCGTCGAGGTCGAGGGCGCTGCATGCCGTCTCGAGGGGGCTGCGGGTGAAGGCGAGGGCCACCCCGGTTCCGAGCTTGAGGCTCGACGTCGCCATGGCGGCAGCGGCGAGCGGCACGAACGGCGACCCATAGAGCTGCGGCGCCCAGAGCCCGACGAGGCCCATCGCCTCGCACTGCCCGGCGACCTCGCCGAGCGTCGCGCCCGGCATCGGTGTCACGAACCCCCAGTACTTTCGTTTCGCCGCCATGTCATCGCTTCCTCATGCAAGTCGGTTCTTGGCTCTGTTCTCGTCGTCGCGTAGAGCCCCTCTCATTTGTGGCCCCGGTTCGCAGTCGACTCGATGGGGAACGGCGTTGAGAGCGGCCACGCGCAAAGCTTCAGCAGCACCTTCCCGCCGGCCGGTTGCTCGAGGTCCAACACGATCCTGCGCTTGTTGCGGTTCGGGTTGAGGAACAGCGGGCCGGCGCCCGAGCGCTCGCCCGGGCCACCCATGACCCCTTCGGTGATGTCGAGGATCCGCAGGCCGGCGAGCGGCCCGTCCTGGCTCGAGTCGTCTCACCGGCCCGTGCTCCTCTCTCCGATCAGGAACCGCTCACGTCGGCGCCGTTGCCGCGGATGTAGCCGACCGGACCGATTCCCCGCGCCGCCGAGAGAGTCTCGGTCAGGTGCTGAATCAGAACGGAGTCATTGAGCGAGTGGAACCTGCCGTCGTCGTCGAAGCTGACCTGCGCGCCTTCGATCCAGGCGATCACAACCGTGTCCTCGGTGTTGTCCTCGGGGCAGTAGAAGGTGTGCACCGAACCGGCCGGCTCATACAGGTAGGAGCCCGCCGTCTGCGGCTGGTCGGGATACTCGCGGTACAGCCAGCGGCCCGAGAAGGTGTACACCTGCGCGGGACCGGTGTGGTAGTGCAGCGGCAGCGAGCAACCGGGTGCCAGGATGGCCAGGAAGACCCACTCCCCGCGCTCCGGGTCCAGGCGTAGCGGCTTGATGTGGATCCCAGGGACCAGCATGTCCTTGATCAGCGGAATCTCGTCGACGTTGACTGTCAGCAGTCTGTCCTGCGGCATCGCAGGCAGAGGCAGCGGGGCGCCGGTGATCGTCTTGAGCTGGGTGGGCAGTCTTGCGGTCATGTGTCGTTCCTTTCAGTGGAAGGAAAGGACGGAAGCCGTCCTTTGATGAGGAAGCCGGACGCCCGCCGGCCCGTCGGGCAGCGCAGGGACGCAGCGGCCCCGCGCGGAAGGAACAGGAAGTCGCCCGGCGCGAGGGGGAAGTCCTGCTCGCCGGCGCGGGATTCGATTTGCCCTTCTTCGAGGTAGAGCACCTGCTCGGCGTCGGGCCTCGCGGGGCACGACAGTGCGCTGCCCGCGGCCATGCGCAGTGCTTCGATTTCAACCCACTCCGCGCCGACGGTGTCGCGGTCGATGAGCGGAACGGTCGGGGTGGCCGCCTCGCTCGCGGCCGCGGCGGCGACGAGCACTCGGACTTCGCGACGCGCACAGACTGCGGGGTCGGGTTCCGTGATCGTGTGCGTCGGGTTCTCGCCGTAGGGCGGCGCATAGACGACGAGCAGCCGCCCAGGCTGATCGCTGGTCACGCGAAACGAATGGAACACGCCCGCCGGCACGTACGACCAGCTCCCGGCGCCGATTGCTTCGAGGTGGCCCTCCGACTCCGACTCGCCGGTGCCTTCGATCATGTAGGCGCATTGCTCGAGGTACGGGTGCGCATGCGGCTTCGCACCGTGCGATTGCGCGATCGTGCCGACCAGCACTTCGAGCGCCGTCGCACCGACGGTCTCGGGGCCGATCACGCGGACGTTGGAGGTGCCGGTGTGGTTGGCCGGCCCGTAGGCGGCGAGGTCCGCCGCCCTGACGACGGCAACGGTGGGCTTCATTACGGCTGGATCCCTTCTGCAATCCGGAGATCGACGGCACCGGCGGTGCCGCCGCGGAGGTAGCCGACGGGTCCGCGGGAGCCCGCCGTCTGGGGTGCGCCGCTCGCCGAGTCGAGCTGCGCGGGAGACGCGGTTGCGGTCATGATTCGCTCCTTCGGTCGTACATATCAGCGTACAGAGAAACGTATATACGTACATTCGTCTAACATGAGGCCCGCGCCTTGTCAAGGGAAGGCTGCACGACTCGGGGGAGGTGCTAGCGTCCGCGGCATGCCGGCGCGTCCGCATCGCACTGTCGACCGAGTGCTCGGCATTCTCGAAACCGTGTCCTTGAGCCCGCGCGGCGTGACCTTGGCCGAGCTAGCTACCGCTCTGGACGCGGCGAAGAGCTCCATTCAGGAGCTGACGAACGGACTTCTCGCCCGCGGCTATCTCAGCGAGGAAGAGCGCCGATTCCACCTCGGACCAGGGCCCTTCATCCTCGCGTCGCGCGCGAACAGGCTGGCCGCGCTGTCACTCGATCACGAGTTCGTGGCCGAGCTGCGCAAGGTCCTCGGTTGCAACATCCTCGTCGGCGTGCGCGTCGGGGACGCGATCGTCTTCACCGACCACGCAGGTGAAGAGTCGCCGGGCCTGACGTTCGTCGCGCGCACCCACGCCCGTCGCCCCCTCTACTCGAGCGCTGCCGGAAAGATTCTGCTCGCCAACGTCCCCGACGACGAGATGCACCGCCTCCTCGCCCTGGCTAGCCCGGAGCAGGCAGGCGAGGTCCGGCAATTCCTCGCCGAGCTCGCCGAGATCCGCTCCCGCCGACTCGCCTTCAATCGCGGAGCTACGTTCGCAGACGCGTTTGCCGTGGCCACGCCGCTCCTGGCACCTGACGGCAGTCTCATCGCGGCGATCAGTGCAGCCGTCGAGCCCGCAGCAGCGGAACGTCTCGACGATCTCGGCGAAGAGCTGAAGCAGGCCATTGCCACCCTCGGCCGCCGGTATGGCCTCGAACAGCCGCAAGCAGGGCGGGTAGGTGGAAGAGGCGGTGTTTCGGGGGCGATGGTACCCGTCATGGCAACGCCCTCTGGCGACTCGGCTCCGAGCCGGCAGGATGCCATCTATGCTGCGCCAGGCACCCGGCGGCGAGGGCGCGGTGGCGCCGCCCGGTGAAGCGTCTGGCGCGCTCGGCGTCGGCACCGTGTACTCGTTGAAATCGGCCCGCGAACGGGGCTTCCTGCCTCATCGCGTCCGCAGTTCACGGAACACCCGCTATCGGACCCGAACCGGGAAACGCAGTCGATAGTTCCTGTTGTCTGCTGGATGCGGCGCATGCAGCGCACCTGAGCCGCGCCGCTGCGGTCGTCGGGTGCGGCCCCAGCGTGCAGACGGACTTCACGCGGACGCGTTGGCGTGTCGAGCCGCGACACCGCCGAGCGAGTGTGGGGCCGATCTCCACACTGCCGGAGCCGACTTTCGCCACACGCTGCGCTGCGAACTCCACGACACTTGCGCAAGACGACGAGGCACGAGGTTCTTCGGTGCAAGCGGTGTTGTCCCCGCTTGCAGCCGGAGGCTCGAGAAGCCGAGACCAGCTTGACCGGCCTCGCTCGACGGGTGTGCGCGGACCGGGCGGACGCTGCCGTCGTTCGCTCTTCCACGAGCCCTTCTGAAGCTCTGATCTCTCGAGGCTGCGTGAACAACGTGCTTAGGCCCCACAGCTAGGAGAGCCATGCGGATATAGGGACAGCCCGTCCTCTGACGGATCGGCGCTCAGCCGCGCAGCGACCGCCGGCGCCCACCGCCCACGCCCACATGATTCTCGTCCTCCGCTACCCCGCGACGCCACTGGCGAGGACGGCGCCGCGTGTGCTCCAGCGCCTTGCTTACAGCCTGCTGCTAAGGCTGGTCTGCACCCAGAATCGCCTGCTGTGCAGCGGTACTGTCGACCGATGACACAGCCTCGATCGAAGAGCGGAACTTCTGCAAGTCCGACCCTCCCCACAAGTGAAGTGCCCGCGACCACTCGGCGTTGGCCTCGTCGATCCGGCCTGCCCGCTCGAGCGCGGTCGCGAGTCTACCCCGTTCGATCGCCTCAACGATGTCCCCGCCATCGTGGCCAGGCGGAGCGTGACCTTCTCTCATTCGATCAAGGAGGAGCATTGGAAGC
>DATKLG010000080.1:0-9216 GCA_035542535.1 Steroidobacteraceae bacterium | reverse complement strand
AGGATCACGAGGGCGCGGTGGCGCAGCAGCCCGCGGATAGCGACGGCCGCCGCGGTCGGGTCGGATTCGGCGGACTGGACGCTGCTCAGCTCCAGCGCGCGGCGCAGCGCGATGGTGCCGGCGAGGCCGCGCGCCGGTGGGCGGCTCGCGAGCACGCGATCGGCGTACACGACGAGACCGATCCGGTCGTCGTGCTCCGTGGCGACCTCGGCCAGGCGCGCCGCGATGTTGCCGTACAGGCCGAAGCGGTCGAGCTGCCCGCAGCGCAGGCGGCTCAGGCGCCCGGCGTCGACCGCCACCAGCACGTCGAGATGCTGATCCTCGCTGTACTCGCGGGTGATCAGCGCCCGGGCCCGCGCGCTCGCCTTCCAGTCGATGCGCGAGGGCGGATCTCCCGGCAGATAATCGCGCAGCTGATGCAGCTCCGCGCCGGCGCCGGCGACGCGTCGCGCCCGCGCGCCCCCGCCCAGGCCGCGCGCGCGCACCGTCCGGCTCAGCGCCTCGGGCGCGACGACCACCTGCGCCTCGAGCGCGATGCGCCGCGACCACCAGGCGAGCGCGAACGGCCCGCGCAGCCGCGCCGGGAGCGCGGGCCAGGACTGCGGCCCGAGCCGCACCGGCAGCAGCTCGATCGGGTCGGCGACGCTCCCCCGTGCCGGCGCCACCAGGCGGCGAACCTCGGCGCGCGGTGCGAACCCCGCCGGGGTCAGCGGCACGTACTCGAGTGACAACGGGCGTCGCGCGGCGTTGGCGAAGGTGAATGCGGCCTCCAGTGCATGGCCGAGGTAGGCACGCGGCGCGACGCGCAGCTGCGCCGCCGGCTGCCAGCGCCGCACCAGCACGCTCTCGAGCGCGAGTCCGGAGAGCAGCAGCCCGGCGGACAGCTGCCACCAGCGCGTGAGCCCCCGGTCGTCGGACCAGACCGCCACCACCGCCAGCACCGCGGTGATGAGCACCAGCACGTAGCCGCGGCGCGCGAGGTGCATGGCCTCGATGCGCCGCTAGCGCGGCACCGGCGTCTCGGCGAGGAGGCTGCGCACCACGTCGAGGTCGGTGACCCCCTCGAGGGCCGCTTCCGGAGTGAGCACCAGGCGGTGGGCCATGACCGCGGGCGCCACCTCCTTCACGTCATCGGGTGTCACGAACCCGGCGCCGCGCAGCGCCGCGGTTATGCGCGCCGCCTTGTGCAGCGCCAGCGCGCCGCGCGTCGACAGACCGAGCGTCAGGCGCGGGTGGCGACGGGACGCACGCGTCAGCTCGAGGATGTAAGCGCCGAGCGCGTCCGCGACGTGCACCCGCCCGGCGTCGGCGCGCGCGCCCTCGAGCAGCCCCGCGCCGAGCTCCGCCACCTGCGCGATGGCGGCAGTGGCGCTGGTCGCGACGCCGCCATAGCGCGCGAGCACCTCGGCCTCCGCCTCGCGTGGCGGATAGTCGATGTCGATGCGCAGCATGAAGCGGTCGAGCTGCGACTCGGGCAGCGGATAGGTGCCCTCGAACTCGCGCGGGTTCTGCGTCGCGAGCACCAGGAAGTCGGGCGGCAGCGGCAGCACCGTCCGCTCGATGCTCACCTGCCGCTCCTCCATGGCCTCGAGCAGCGCCGACTGGGTCTTGGGGCCGGCGCGATTGATCTCATCCACCAGCACCACGTCCGCGAACAGCGGTCCCGGGCGGAACACGAAGTTGCCTGCTGCCTCATCGAACACGTGCACGCCGATGATGTCGCTTGGCATCAGGTCGGCGGTGCCCTGGATACGCTTGAAGTCCCCGCCGAGCGTGCGCGCCAGAGTCTTCGCCAGCAGCGTCTTGCCGAGGCCGGGGACTCCCTGCACCAGCACGTGGCCGCGCGCGATGAGTGCGATGAGCAGCGGCGGGACGGTGGCCCCGGCGCCGACCACCACGCGGCCGAGCTCGCGGGCGAGCGTCTCGTTGAGTTGCTGGACGTGTGAGCTCATGCGGCGATCTGCATTTCAGTCCTGACGATGAGGTTGTGCAAGCGTGCGAGCGGCACGCGGCGCTCGGACCAGGCAGCGGCGTACCACTCGCGCAGCTGCGCCACGTCGGCCGGCTCGAGCCGCGGGTTGCTCTCGAGCCATTCCCAGCAGGCTGACGGCTCGAGCGTCGGCTCGCGCAGCGAGCGCCGCAGACGCAGGAAGAAGTGCTCGAACATGCGCCGCGCGGCCGCCGCGGGCTTCAGTACCCGCGCCAGAAACGCGCCGGTCGAGCGCACCAGGTCCGCCTCGCCCTGCGCGGGCGGTGGCGCGGCCGGCGCCGTCAGGCGCGTGCCGCCCACCACCCACACGAGCCACACCGCCGCCACGATGGCGAGCGTCAGATACAGCCGCCGGTCGCGGTAGAACTTCTCTGGGTCGTAGCTATCCGAGAGTCCCTGGTGCTCGTCGTCGAAGAGCACCGCGCCGTCGGCGGCGACGCTGTCGCGCACCAGGTTGGCGAGCAGGCGCGCGTTGTCGGCTTCGCCGAGCGCGCGGTTGCTCAACAGCGAGCCGAAGGCGCTCACCAGCACGCTGCCGCCCTCGCTCTCGAGCAGCCACAGCCCGCAGCCGCCGGCGGACTCGACATGCGCCAGGCACAGCGGGAAGTCACTGAGCGGCAGCTTCACCTTCCAGGTGAGCGGCAGGTAGTCGGAGAATCCCGCCAGCGAACGCACCTCCTCGAGGTAGCGGTGCGCGCGGTTGGGCACCAGGGTATCGCGCTGCGGCTTGAGCATCAGGCGGGTCGCCTGCGCGACCCCGGCACCCGTGCCGCCCGCGCTGCGGCGCGCGCCGCCACGGGAGCGGGCCGGCGCGCGGCGCTCGGCATGCTCGAGGTCGAGTCCGGTGAGCAGGCGCAGATCGCTGTCGAGCACCCCGGGATCGCGCGCCCACGAGGGCCGGTCGGAGAGGCTCGCGAGCACCAGCACGGTGTTGCCGGCGCGCACCCAGCGATCGAGCGCGTCCGCCTCGTCGCTGCGCAGCGGAACCGCGGCGGGCAGGGTGACGATCAGGAGGTTGCCGTGCGCCGGCAGATCGCGCATCCCGGCCAGGGTGGTAAAGCGCTCGCGCACCGCCCGGGTGCGCACCCCTGCCTCCTCGAGCCAGCTGAGCGCGCCCAGGAGCCCGTCGTCCTCACGATCCACGCTGGTCGGCAGCGATGCGGCGGTCGCCGACGGACCCTGCGCGTGCACGAAGATCGTCACAAAGAGCAGCAGCGCGGTGAGCGCCAGTGCCGCGGTGGTGAGCCGCTCGCGCACTAGGCGGCCCCGGCGGCGGCGGCCGTCTCGAGCGCGAGGAGGAGCTCGCGGCCGCGGGCGAGCGCCGCCGCGAGCTCGGGTTGCGCCACTTCGCCGCCGCCGAAGCGCACGCGCTCGCTGACTCCCGCCAGCTCGGCGAGCCGCGCGCGCTCGGCCTCGTCCGTGAGGCGCGCGCGGCGGGTGAGCTCCCGCACCGTGAAGGCGCGCGCGGGCGGCAGCCGGTTCTGTGCCGCGAGGCGCGCCGCGATCAGCTCGAGCAGCAGCGCCGGTTGCGCGCTCGGCGGGGCGCTCTCGAGGTCGGCGAGTCCGGGCGCTGCGCGCACGGCGCGGCCGGCCCGGGGAGCCTCAGGTGAGCCCGGCCGGCGCCGCAGCACACCGGCGATGCGCAGCTCATTCGCCACCACCGCGACGGCCAGCATGACGAGCAAAGCGATCGAGAGCCCCGCGACCACGCGCAGCGTCGCCCGGTCGATGGAAGCATCCCCGAACAGATGCCGCCACCAGCCGCCGTCCTCCTGCGGCGGCCTCGTCAGCAGCTCCCGCAACCAGCGCTTGATGCGCGCCCACCAGCCCTGCGGCTCGCGCTCCGGGCGCATGACGCGCTCGAGCACGGCGCGCACGCGCTCCGGGTGCAGCGCGCGGCTGCCGCTCGCAGCGGCACTCTCGCGCGCGAGCGCATCGTGCAGCGCCCGCAGGCCCGCGGCGCTCAGCTGGTTATGAAGCTCCTTCCAGTCGGGCGGCAGCCAGGCCGCGTAGGGGCTCGCCTCGAGTGTGGCGGCGAGCTGCGGGCAGCGCATCGCGATGCGCTGGTAGCCGAAGTCGCCGCCGGGATCGAGACGAGCCGCACAGTCCTCGAGAGCCGCCAGCGCCTCCGGGTCAGCAGCCGCGCCGGCGACGGGCGCAATCGTGAGCAGCAGCGCGAGGAGTGCGCGCGTCACGAGCTCAGGTTGCGCTGATGCGCTGCGAGAGATCGGCGCCTTCCTTGCGCACCAGCAGGTCCCCGAAGACCGCCAGGCCGAGCGCCGAGTAATAAGGGCTCGCGAGCGCGCCCGCCGCCACCGTCATCACGCCGACGCCGGCCGCGATCAGCGCGACGTCGCCCCGGCCCAACACGGCGTACAGGAGCGCCGTCAGCGAGCCGACCGCGGCGTACAGCACCGCCAGCAGAAACAGCGCCACGGTGTACACGGCCGTGAGGCGCAGCACCTGGCCGCCGGTGAGCTCCCAGCTGCGGGCCAGGCTGGCCGCCGCGCCGGTATTCTCCACCACCATCGCGGTGAAGGCGCACGCCAGGCGCAGCAGCACGTAGGCACAGGGCAGCAGCAGCACTGCGATGAGGGCGTAGCGCGTCAGGCCGCTCACGAACATGGCGGGCACGAGCAACAGCAGGCACAGCGCCACCACCAGGGCATAGAGGATGACGGTGAGGACGATGCGGCCGAGCAGGCGCAGTGCGCGCAGCATCTCGCCGCCGCTCTGCTGGCCGGTGATGATCTTATACTGCCGATAGATGATCGCCACCGGGAACAGCAGCGCCAGCAGCACGGCGATGATCGTGGCCACGGCGTACCCGAGGTCCGGTACCGGCTTCACCACCGCCTGCACCACCGCCTGTCCACGTGCGATGGCGTACAGGTTGGGCAGCCAGTTGGCGACCACCACGAACCCGCCGAGCACCAGACAGCGGGCGAAAGTGCGGCGGTAGATGCGGAACGACAGGTCGAGGACCTCGCCGATGCTCTGCGGACGCGGGGGCGGATAGAGTGTCTCTGACATCGCGGCATCTTAGCTCCGTCGCGCGCGGGCGCATATGACGGGCGGGACGATCGCCACGCTGCTGGATGAGGGCGCGCGCGCACTGGCGCAGGCCGCCCTCGGCGGCGACCCGGCGCTGCTCGATGCGCAGCTGCTGCTCGCCCACGTGCTCGCCCTGCCGCGGGTGCGCTTGCATTCGCACGCGGAAGCGCCGGTCGGCGCGGCGCAGACGCAGCGCTACCGGGAGCTCATCGCGCGGCGCGCCGCGGGCGAGCCCCTCGCCTACCTCACCGGCCGGCGTGAGTTCTGGTCGCTCGATCTCATGGTCTCATCCGCGGTGCTCATCCCGCGGCCGGAAACGGAGCTGCTGGTGGAGCGGGGACTCGAGCTCGTCCCGCGAGCCGAGGCGCGGGCGGCGGACCTCGGCACCGGCTCCGGGGCGCTGGCGCTCGCGCTCGCCCACGAGCGGCCGCGCTGGCGGCTGCTCGCCACCGACCTGTCGGAGGCGGCGCTCGCGCTGGCGCGCGCCAATGCCGCCGCGCTCGGACTGACGCGGGTCGAGTTCGTGGCGGGCAGCTGGCTCGAGCCCCTCGCCGGGGCGCGTTTCGACCTCATAGTGAGCAACCCGCCCTACGTGGCCGCCGACGACCCGGCGCTCGCGGCCCTGCGCTTCGAGCCGCGGGCCGCGCTCACGCCCGGGGCGGACGCCCTCGCGTGCCTGCGCCTGCTGGCACGCGGGGCCGCGGCGCATCTTGTGCCCGGCGGCTGGCTGCTGCTCGAGCACGGGGCCACGCAGGGCGCGGCGCTGCGCGATGAGCTTGTCGCCGCAGGCTTCGCTCACGTACGCTCGCACCGCGATCTCGCCGGACACGAGCGCATGACGGAAGGACAGCGATGATCAGATTCGAGACCTCGCACGGCGCATTCACGGTGGAGCTGTTCGAGAAAGAGGCGCCCGTGAGCACGGAAAATTTCCTCAAGTACGTCGACGACGGGTTCTTCGACGGCACCATCTTTCATCGCATCGTGCCCGGCTTCGTCATCCAGGGCGGCGGGCTCACGGCGGACTTCGCCAACAAGAGGACCCGCGCGCCGATCCGCAACGAGGCGAAGAACGGACTGAAGAACACCCGCGGCTCGCTCTCCATGGCGCGCACCAGCGACATCAACAGCGCCACCTCGCAGTTCTTCGTGAATCTCAAGGACAACGGCTTTCTCGATCATGGCCCGCGCGACTACGGCTACGCGGTGTTCGGCCGGGTGACGGACGGCATGGACGTGATCGACCGGATCGCCGGCGTCTCGACGGGCACGCGCAAGGGTTACCAGGACGCCCCGCTCGAGGACGTCGTGATCGTCTCGGCGCGGCGCCTGGCGGCCTCGTAGACTCAAGCCGGGCTTGGAGCCGCGCGCGAGATCCCCGACCGCACGGCTGCTGCGGTGGCTCGCCGCGGCGCTGCTCGCCTGGGTGCTCGCCACGGGAGTGCCGGTGCTCGTGCTGCGCTGGCTGCATCCGCTCACCAGCGCTTTCATGCTCGAGGCGAGCATCGCGGCCGCATTCGGCGGCGAGCGCGGCTATCACACCGATTACCGCTGGGCGAGCCTCGAGCAGATCTCACCCAACGCCGCCATCGCGGTGATCGCCTCCGAGGACCAGCAGTTTCCGTTTCATGCCGGCTTCGACTTCGACTCGATCCGCGAGGCGGTGCGCGCCAGCGAGCACGGCAAACGGCTGCGCGGCGCGAGCACCATCTCCCAGCAGGTGGCCAAGAACCTGTTCCTGTGGTCCGGGCACAGCTTCGTGCGCAAGGGCCTGGAGGCCTGGTTCACGGTGCTCATCGAGACGCTGTGGCCCAAGGAGCGGATCCTGGAGGTGTACCTCAACATCGCCCAGTTCGGCGACGGCATCTACGGCGTGCAGGCGGCGGCCGAGCGCTTCTGGCGCAAGCCCGCCGCGCGCCTGAGCTCCGCCGAGGCCGCGGTGCTCGCGGCGGTGCTGCCCAATCCTCTGCGCCTGCACGCCGAGCGCCCCTCGCGCTACGTGCTCGAGCGCCGCGACTGGATCCTCGAGCAGATGCGCGAGCTCGGTGGCGCGGGCTACCTGCGCGGGGTTGAGAATGAGCGCTGATCGGGGAGATACCGCCATGGCGAAGGCCGACACGCTCGCGATCTGGAACCGCCTCGCGCCGCTCCCGGGCGGGAAGTGGCTGTTCTCGCAGCTCGCGTGCCTGAAGGCGCCCTACTTCGGCAGCATCTGGCCGAGGTTCGTCGATCTGCGCCCGGGACGCTGCGAGCTCTCCATGCGCAAGCGCCGCGCCGTGCTCAATCACATCGGCACCGTGCACGCCATCGCGATGTGCAATCTGGCCGAGCTCGCCGCCGGGACGATGACCGACGTGACGATACCCGCGACACACCGCTGGATCCCGAAAGGCATGACCGTCCGGTACCTGAAGAAGGCCACTACCGGCCTCACCGCGATCGCCACCCCGGCGGCGGCACCCGACTGGTCGACGCCGGTGGATTACCCGGTGACCGTGCTCGTGCAGGACCGGCGGGCGGAGCGGGTGTTCGAGGCGGTCATCACCATGCGCGTCTCGCCGAAGCGCACCTGAGCTGCGCGCCGCACCCGCGGGTGCGGCGCGAATGTGCTGCGCTTCTCAGTGGGCCGCCCCTGCGAGCGTTCCGCGACGCAGTTCGCACCCGCACGTAATCCGCGCGCTAGAGTTAATCGCTACATCTTCCAGGGCGGTGCCGTCCCGGCCCGCGGCATCTGGAGTGACAATATGTCGAGTTTGGATCGTCGGGCCCGCGCGACCATCGCGTTCCTGGCCCTGGCCGGCCTCACCGGCAGCGCCCCGGCCGCGGCGCGCGGCGAGGAGCCGCGCGAGCGCTACGAGCACCGCAGCGCCGGCGGGCAGGCCGCGCATCGCGAGAGCGAGGTGCGCCAGAGCCGCGCCAGCCGTGCGGCGCACCCGGCGCCTGCGCGTGCGCCCGCCAACTATCACCGGGAGATGGCCGGTCGCACCGTGCGCGAGCAGCGCCTCGCAGACGGCAGCGTCGTGCGCGAGACCCGTCTCTCCGGCGGCGCCCAGGTGCGCGAAGTCCGCGGTCCGACGGGCGGCCAGGTCCGCGTCGTCCGCTACGGCAACGCCGTGAGCGGCTCGGTCGAGCGCACGATTCGTCCCGGTGTCGTGAGCCGCACCTTCGTCGGCGGCGGACACGTCCTCTATACACGCGTCTACCAACAGCACGTGTGGCACCAGTACGGCCGGGCGTTCGCCTACGAGAGCTTCGTGCCGGCGGTGCGCTACCCGGCGGTCTACTACTCCTGGGCGCTCGCCGCATGGCCGCACCCGGTCGCCTATGCCTGGAGTTGGCCGATACAGCCGTGGTACCCGATGTACGGCGCGCTGTTCACGCCCTATCCGGTGTACGTCAGCCCGGATCTGTGGATGACCGACTACATCATCGCCCGGAGCATGCAAGCGGCCTATCAGGCCCAGACGGGGCCGCCCGCCCCGCAGCCCGCGCCTCCGTGGCCGCCGGTGCAGAGCCCCGCGGACCCGGGCGCTGCGCCGGCTCCGGACTCGGGCGCGGCAGCGCCCGCGCCGGACCCGAGCGTTCCCCCGTCCGCGGCTCCCGGCGAGTCAGCGCCGATGGCGCCGTCGGGCACCGTGCCGCCTGCGCCGGCCTCCGTGCCACCCACCGTCACGCCGGAGGTCAAAGCGCAGCTCAACGCCCAGATCAAAGTCCAGCTGCGCGAGCAACAGGCCGCCGCGGCGACGCCCGCGGCCGCGACGACCCAGAGCGGGCCTGCGGCACTCAGGCCCAATCACGTGTTCTTCGAGGTCGTGCAGCCGCTCGACGTCCCGTCGGGGACCGCCAGCAACTACTGCTCGCTGAGCGCGAACGACTACATCAAGCGCATCGGCGGCATGAGCCAGGACGACTGGAAGATCCCGGTGGTGGTCGAGCTGAGCGGTCCGTCCGACTGCCCGCAGGGCCTGCACACGCGGATCGGCCTGAACGATCTCAACGCCATGGAGAATGAGCAGGAGGCCCGGGTCATGGAGGCGATGCAGGCGGCGTCCAAGAGCATGGGGCCGAATGGACCGCCGAGCAGCCCCGGCGCGCGCCCGAGCCTGATCGCCGACGGCAGCGCAGCTGCGGCTCCGATGGCCCTCGATGCCATCCGCCAGGCGCAGTAAGCG
>DATKLG010000079.1:0-2587 GCA_035542535.1 Steroidobacteraceae bacterium | reverse complement strand
CCGCCTGGCGACGCGCCGAAGCCTGGTTGGTCAGTCGCGCCCGGCGCCGATCCGGCAGGTGGCAATGGCCGCAAAGCGACTCCCGGCCGGCGCCCATGGGTGCGTGGTGTCACGGGGCACCCGGCATTGCGCTCGGCTGGCTGTGCGTCGCACACGCCCGGGGCACCGCCGCTGTTGCGGAGGAGCACCTGCGAGGCGCGCTCGGCGCTGCGCCGCGCAAGCTGCGCAGCGACAGCCTCAGTCAGTGCCATGGGCTCGCGGGCATCGGCGAGATTCATCTCACGGCGTACCGCGTACTGAGGGAGGAATGTTGGCTCGAGCGCGCCGCCGACATCGCCGCTGTGCTGGTGGCGCTGTTTCGCAAAGGCTCGCGTCAGCCGTGGTACTACCTACCCGGAGAGCCTGCCTTCGGTGACAACGGGCTCATGCTCGGCGCAGCCGGTATCCTCCACTTCCTCCTTCGATTTCACCATCCGGCCGCCGTGACGGGTGCGCCGCTCATGTTGGGAGCTGGCGGATGGTAATGCGCCTATCAACCGGTCATTCCTCGTGTGGTGGCCGGGGCGGAATCGCCGCGCCCCTGGCGAAGCCTCCAGACCCCCCGGACACCACCACACCGGCCCCGGTATCGCTACGGAGGCGCTCCGCGACTAAGATCCCGGACCGCAGCTGCGAGCACCGGGCATGCGTTCCGCGGAAGTACTCAAGATCTCGTGTCTTCTCGGCCTCCTGCCGCTGCTGAGCGCCGCGGCGGCCGCCCATGAGGTGGCCCTCGAGAAAATCATTGCCGCAGAGTCCGCCATCGAGCGCCAAACCGACCCCAGGGACGGCCCCGGCTGGCCCGACGTGAGCCGCGCTGCGGAAGCGCGCCGCACCGCAGCCCTCGAGGCACTCGAGGCTCGACTCATGGCTCTGCCGCCGGCGCCCGCGGGGAGCGAGGACGCCCTGACCCGCCGCCTGCTGGAGTGGCGGCTGCGGATGCGTATCGAGGCCGCACGCTTCGATGAGGCGCGCATTCCGTTCGACAACGGAGATGGCTTCTTCAATACCGCCAACTACGCGGCCGAGACCACCGTCATCCGCACCGAAGCCGACGCGCTCGCCTGGATAGCCCGGCTGCGGGCTCTGCCCGTCTACTTCGATCGGGAGATCGATAACCTGAAGCGCGGCATCGCCAGTGGATTTGTCCAGCCGCAGCCCACCGCGAGCTCGGTGCTCGCCATCCTCGAGCTCGCCGCGGATCAACCTGCCGCAGCGAGTCCGCTCCTGGGTCCGCTGCAGCACCTGCCCGCGACCATTCCAGCGGACGCCCAAGCCGCGCTGCGGGCCGACGCAGTCGCCGCGGTGGAGCAGGCCGTCAAGCCGGCCCAGCACAAACTGGTTGCCTTCTTCGAGGAGGAGTATCTGCCTCACGCGCGCGCGCAGCTCGGCGCCTCGAGCCTCCCGGACGGACGCGCCTGGTACACGTTTCTGGTGCGGCGTTCGACCACCACGGACATGACGCCGGAGGAGGTGTTCGCGGTCGGCGAGCGGGAGGTGGCCCGGATCCACGACGCCATGGAGAGCGCGATGCGGGCCGCCGATTTCGCCGGCACCCTGCCACAGTTCATCGCGATGCTGCGCACCGACAGGCGCTTTTATGCGCCCGACCTCGAGACCTACCTCGAGAAGGGCAGCGAGATCGGCAAGCGCATCGACGGCCTGCTGCCCGCCTGGTTCGGCCGGCTGCCACGCCTCACCTGGACGATCCGCGTCAAGCCGCCCGAGCTCGAGGCCTCATCGAGTGGTTACGACCTCGGGGATCCGGAGCGCGGCGCACCCGGAACCGTAGTGGTCGGCGCCCACGGATATCAGAGCCCGCTGTTCGGCCTGCCCGCCTGGATTCTCCACGAGGGCGTACCGGGTCACCATCTGCAGATTGCACTCGCCCAGGAGCGGACCGATCTGCCGGCGTTCCGCCGCAAGGACGAGCCCACGGCGTTCGTAGAGGGCTGGGCGCTGTATGCCGAGCAGCTCGGCGAGGAGATGGGCGTGTATCGCAACGCCTATGAGCGCTTCGGCCGACTGTCGTTCGACATGTGGCGGGCGTGCCGCCTCGAGATGGACGTAGGTGTCCACTGGAAGGGCTGGACGCGTGAGCAGGCGGAGAGTTGCCTGCGGGACAACACCGCCCTTCCCGAGACCTCAGTGGTACGCGAGACGCAGCGCTATATCGCCTGGCCGGCTCAGGCGCTCGCCTACAAGATCGGCGAGCTGCAGTTTCTCGCCGAGCGCCATCGGGCCGAGCAGGCGCTCGGCTCCGCTTTCGATATCCGCGCCTTTCATGACGCGGTTCTCGACGATGGCCCCATGCCGCTCTCGATTCTGCACGAGCAGGTCAGTCGCTGGATTGCGGCGACTGCCCGCGAACATACCCTTGCAACCGGGAAGGCGAAGTCGCGCCACGGGAGTGCTCAATGACCATCCCACGTCTGATCGCAGTCATGCTGCTCTCGTGCGGGCCGCTCGCGCTCGAGGGCTGTGCGACCCTTCAGGGCCGCGATCCACTTCAGGTAACGGTCGCCGGCATCGAGCCGCTCGAGGGCCA
>DATKLG010000078.1:0-12320 GCA_035542535.1 Steroidobacteraceae bacterium | reverse complement strand
ACGCCGCACGCCATGAATTCCTCGAGCGACACCTGGCAGGGCACGCCGTAGCGGCGCGCCACCTGCGCGGTGACTTCCAGCATCGGTGTCGGTCCGCAGGCGAAGATCTCGACCTCGCCGAGCTCCGCCGGGCCGAGCGATCCGAGCCAGGCGCCGGCGAGCTGCGTGACGAACCCGGGAAAGCATCCCGGGAAGTCCGAGCGGCTCGCGAGGCGGCTCGGCACACCCCATTCATCGAGCAGCGGCATGCAGGCGATCGTGCCGTCGGGGATGCCGGGGACGATGAGGGTCGATGGCCTGGGTCGGAACGGAAACGGGATCTCCGAGCCCATGAGGACCAGCGGCTTCCAGGGGCCGCCGGCTGCGCGCAGGCGCTCCGCCAGGAACACCATCGGCGGGATGCCGACGCCGCCGCCGACGAGCAGCGTGCGCGGCCGCTCACGATGCGCGCCGAAGGGGCGGCCGATCGGCCCGAGCACCGAGAGCGTGTCGCCCGCCTTGTGCGCGGCGAGCGCGTGCAGACCGCGCCCCTCCACCTTGTAGAGGATCTCGATCCAGCCGGCGGCCGCGTCCGCCCGCATGATCGACAGCGGCCGGCGCATCGGGATGGCCTCATCGCAAGTGATGTGAGCGAAACTGCCGGGGGCCGCATGCGCCGCGCACTTCGGCGCGGCGAGTCGCAGCACGAACTGCTCGCCGTCATAGGCGAGCTGGGACAGGACGCGGGCCTGCTCGAGGTAGATGCTGCCGCGCGTCGCCGGGCTCATGGACGCCCGCCGGTGAGAACCTCGGCGAGCACCGCCATGCGCACCGCGATGCCGTTGCGCACCTGGTCGCGGATCACGGATTGCGGCCCGTCGGCGACCTCGGAGGCGATCTCGATGCCGCGGTTCATCGGCTGCGGATGCATCACGATGGCGTCGGGGCGCGCGAGCGCGAGTCGCTCGGGCGTCAGGCCCCAGGTGCTGAAGTACTTCTCGCCGTCCGGCACGTCGGCAGCGCCGAAGCGCTCCTTCTGGATGCGCAGCATCATGATGACGTCCGCCCCCTTGATGCCTTCGGCGATCTTCCGGTAGCGGGTGCAGCCGTCGAACTCGTTCGCTTCCGGCATGAGGGCGGCGGGGCCGACGAGGCGCAGGTCCTGGACGCCGAGCGCGCGCAGCGCGTGCCAGGCCGAGCGCGCCACGCGCGAGTGACGGACGTCGCCCACGATCGCGACCGCGAGGCCGGCGAAGCGCTGCTTGCGCTGGTAGATGGTGAGCGCATCGAGCAGTCCCTGCGTCGGATGCGACAGATGCGCCTCGCCCGCCGACAGCACGCTCACGTGCGGTGCCACATTGGCGGCCACCAGCTCGGGAACTCCGGCCTCGGCGTCGCGGATCACCAGCGCGTCGACGTGCAGCGCCTCGAGCGTGTACACGGTGTCGAGCATGCTCTCGCCCTTGACGCGCGAGGAGAGCTGCACCTCGAGGTTGACGACCTCGGCGCCGAGGCGCTTGGCGGCGAGCTCGAAGCTGACGCGCGTGCGGGTCGACGGCTCGGTGAACAGATTGGCGACGGTGAAGCCGGCGAGCGCGGCGGAGCGCGGCGGCCGCTCGCCGAGCGGGCGCACGAAGGTCTGCGCACGGTCGAGCAGTCGCTCGAGCTGCCCCCGGGAGAGCGTCTCGAGGGTGAGCAGGTGGCGGAGCGACCCGTCGGGCCGCAGTTGTTCGGTCATCGCTCCCCCTCGCCCGCGAACCAGCGCCCGAGTATCACCGCCGCCGCAGTGCTGTCGACATCCGCGCGCGCGAGGCGGCGCCGGCGCGTGCCGCTCGCGCGCTGTGCCTTGAGCCGCGCGCTCGCCTCGAGGGAGGAGAAGCGCTCGTCGACCAGGTGAACGGGCAGCGCGAAGCGGCGCTCGAGCTCGGCGGCGAAGCGGCGCACTCGCTCGCCGAGTGCCCCCTCGCTCCCGTCCTGATTATACGGGGCCCCCACTACCAGCTGCCGCGGGCCGAGCGCGCGCACCTCGCGCTCGATCGCCGGCCAGTCGGGCCCCGACGCACCGGTAAGGACGGCCGGGCGCGGCGCCGCGCTGCGCGTCAGGGTGTCGCCGCAGGCGATGCCGATGCGCTTGAGTCCGAAATCGAAGGCGAGGACGGTGTGAGCCGCCGTCATGCCCGCGGGCGCCAGGGGCCGCGCTCAGGCATGACCGGCCTCGGGGCTCAGGCGGTCGACGTCGATTCCCATGAGGCGCCACGCTCCCGCCCAGCGCTCCTCGAAGGGCAGCTCGAACACCACACGGGCATCCACCGGCATCGAGGCCCAGGCGTTCTCCTTGAGCTCGCGCTCGAGCTGGCCGGATTCCCAGCCGGCGTAGCCGAGCGCGATGAACGCATCCGACGGCCCCTCACCGCGCGCCATGGCCGCGAGCACGTCGCGCGAGGTCGTCACCTGGATCGCGTCGGAGACCTTGTGCGTGTGGTCCCACTGCCCGCCCGGCCGGTGCAGAACGAATCCGCGGTCGGTGTGCACCGGCCCGCCGCGCAGCACCGGCTGCTCGCCGATGTGCTCGCTCGTGGGCTCGAGCTTCATCTGAGAGAGCACGTCGGAGAGCTTCATCTGCAGCGGCTTGTTGAGCACGATACCGAGCGCGCCCTTGTCAGTGTGCTCGCAGATGAGCGCCACCGTCTGGGCGAAGTTCGGATCGTTCAGCTGCGGCATCGCGATCAGCAGGTGATTGGTGAGGCTTCCGGCGGCGCCGTCGGCGAACACGGGGGAGCTGCCGCGAGGCTCGCTCCCTGAGCCACTCTCGGGTGCACTGGCGCCGCCGCCGGATGAGTGCTTGCGGACCATGAAGCCAAGTATGGGCACGGCGGCCCCGAGTCTCAAGGAACCGTGGATACGGAGCCGCGCTGTGCGCGGCCGCCGACGAACTGCCACTCGTAGGCAAAACGCAACACGCTGTGCTCGGCGGCGAGCTCGGGAGGGAACGGATCGAAGGGACTCGCGAGCTTGAGGATCGAGAGCGCCGCCTGGTCGAGCTCGGGGTTGCCGCTCGAGCGGCGAATGACGGCCCGATCGAGCTTACCGTCGGCATTGATCCCGACCTCGAGGACCGGGCTCGCGGTACCGAGGGCGGTGCGGGCGGCGGCGGGGAAATTGAGCGTGCCGATGCGCTCGACCTTGCGGCGCCAGGAGTCGAGGTACGGCGCGAGCGAAGCCGCGCGCGTGTCGGCCGTGACCCAGAGCTCATCGCGCCTCGGACCCGTGAGCTGTGCCGGCCCAGGCTCGTCCGGGCCCGGCTGGGCGGCGGGCGGCTCGTCGACGAGGAGCGGGCGGTTGCGCTGCGAGCCGGTGCTGCCGGTGTCGGCGAGGTAGCGCACCTCGGTCACCCAGGCGGTGGTCGCCAGGACGCGATCCGCTTCCGAGCCCTTCATGTCGCCGCGCGCGGCGAGCGAGTCGCCCTGCGCAGAGCCGGCGTGCTTGAGAGCCGGCAGGGCGCTCGGCGGGCTATGGGGCGCCACCGGCTCGCGCGTGTTGCCGGAGCCGAGCTGAGTGCGCTGCGCGAGATAGCTGGCGGAGGCGTTCTCGGTCGCCTCGGGCAGCTCGTCCGAGACCAGCAGCACCTTCAGGCCGGGCGCGCCGCCCTCGTCGTCCGCCTGGGCGTTGAAGGTGATGCCGAGGATCACGAGCCCGTGGAGCAGGGCGACGAAGAACACCATGGCGAGGAGCCGGTCCCACGCCGGGGGCCGCCCCTCGCGCAGTGCCAGCGCCCGGCGTGCCATGGGTCTCAGCCGCTCCGGCGCGGCGCCGCCGCGAGGCGCCGGCCGATGGCGTCGATCAGGAGTCCGCCGATGTCGGTGCCGAACTGCTTGTCGAGCTCGCGGATCCCGGTGGGACTCGTGACGTTGATCTCCGTAACGTAGCCGCCGATCACGTCCAGGCCGACGAACAGCATTCCCCGGCCGGCCATCGCCGGCCCGATCTCGCGCGCGAGCCAGCGGTCGCGGTCATCGAGCGGCCGCCCGACGCCTTTGGCGCCGGCGGCGAGATTGCCGCGATGATCCTCGCCCGCCGGCATGCGGGCGAGCGCATAGGGCACCGGCTCGCCGTCCACCAGCAGCACGCGCGCATCCCCGGTGGTCGCGATCTCGGGCAGATAGCGCTGCACGATCGCGAAGCGCCGGCCGTAGTCGGTGAGGGTCTCGAAGACGACGCGCGCATTGGGGTCGCCCGCACTCAGCACGAAGATGGAGCGCCCGCCCATGCCCTCGAGCGGCTTCACGACGATGCGGCCGTGCTCGCGCAGGAACGCCCCCATGTCGCCCATGTGGCGCGTCACCAGCGTCGGGGCGCAGCACTGCGGAAACCAGGCGGTATAGACCTTCTCGTTCATGTCGCGCAGCCCCTGCGGCCGGTTGACGACCAGCGCCCCCTGGGCTTCCGCGCGCTCGAGGATGTAGCTGCTGTAGATGTACTCGGTGTCGAACGGCGGGTCCTTGCGCATCAGGATGCAGTCGAGCCGGCCGAGGGGCTCGGCGACGGGCTCCCCGAGGGCGAACCAGCCCTTGGGGTCGGCCCGCACGCTGAGCGGGCGGCTGCGCCCCCAGGCGATGCCGTCGCGCAGCATGAGGTCGCTCTGCTCGAGATAGCTCAGCGCGAAGCCGCGCTGCTGCGCGGCGAGCAGCATCGCGAGCGTCGAGTCCTTCGCGTAGGCGATGGCGCCGATCGGATCCATCACCACGCCGAGTCGTCTGGCCGTGCTCATCGGGGGCCGATTATGCTCAGGGCGGCGCAGATATGTCTGCCCCGCGTGCGGCGGCTCCTCGCACGGGCCCGCCGACCTTCAAAAACGTGACGTGCGTGGCATAGCAGGGGGTGTACCGATATGTTAAAACCCCGCTGCGCTTGCCTCAGCGTTGAGGGGCCCGTGAAACTACGGCCGCTTGTTTGGAAGGTGCGCCGCCGGTCGGTGTCCCGGCCTGATTTCGGGCGGTATTTTCGCGGCGATTTCTCTAGCCCGCCACGCCCGGCCGGCGTGGCCTGTAAGGAAGGAGTTGCCTGACCGTGACCGGCAGCAACGCGAAGCTCCAGGGACTCAAAGTACTGGTTATCGACGACAGCAAGACGATCCGGCGTACCGCCGAGACGCTCTTGGCCAAGGAAGGTTGCGAGGTGTTCACGGCGATCGACGGCTTCGACGCGCTCGCCAAGATCGCCGACCATCAGCCCGACATCGTCTTCGTCGACATCATGATGCCGCGCCTGGACGGCTATCAGACCTGCTCGCTCATCAAGCACAACAAGGTCTTCCGCGCCATTCCGGTGATCATGTTGTCCTCCAAGGACGGGCTGTTCGACCGTGCCCGCGGCCGCATCGTCGGCTCCGAGCACTACCTCACCAAGCCCTTCACCAAGGACGAGCTGCTCTCCGCGATCGAGACTCATATCGGGAGATAGACGGCAATGCCCCTGATCCTGATCGTCGACGACTCTCCGACCGAAGTGCACGTCATGCAGAAGGCGCTCGAGAAACACGGCTACCGCACCGCCGCGGCTGCGGATGGCGCCGAGGGCGTGCGGCTCGCGCGCGAGATGAGTCCCGACCTGATCTTCATGGATATCGTCATGCCGGGCATGAACGGCTATCAGGCGACGCGCGCGCTGGCGAACGATCCGCGCACCCGCACCATCCCCATCATCATGGTCACCTCCAAGGGCCAGGAGACCGATCGCATCTGGGGCCTGCGCCAGGGTGCGGTCGACTACATGGTGAAGCCCGTCTCCCCCGACCAGCTGGTCGCCAAAGCCCAGGCGACGCTCGCGGGCTAGGCCGCCCGCTCGCCGCGTGCCTTCGAGTCTTCGCCCATGCCCGAGCCGGTAAACAGCACCGACATAGACCTCAAGTCCCTGAGGGACCGCCCGTTCGAGCTGCTCGCCGAGCTCGAGCGCCGCGGACGCGCGGTCTCGGCGCTGCAGAGCGAGCAGGCCGTCACCGGGCGCGAGTGGGTCGGGGTCGCGCTGCGCATGGCGGGTGACCTGTATCTGGTGGCGCGCGAGGAGACCCGCGAGGTCCTCGGCGTCCCGAACGGCACCACGCGCGTTCCGGGCGCGAAGCCCTGGATCCGCGGGCTCGCCAACGTACGCGGGCAGCTGCTGCCGATCGTCGACCTGCGGCAGTTCCTCGGCAGCGGCGTCACTCCGGTCACGCGCAATACCCGTGTGCTGGTGGTCAATCACCGCGAGATTCCCGCCGGACTGCTGGTGGACGAGGTGCTCGGCTTTCGCCGCTTCGCCGAGAGCGAGTTCTCGGGCGATGCGCCGCCGACCGTGGCGCGCTGTGAGCGCTATCTCGCCGGCGCCTTCCGCCGCGCGCAGGAGCAGTGGCCGGTGCTGTCGCTGCGCTCGGTGCTCGAGAGCGCGGCGTTCGCGGAGGCGGCGGCATGAGCCTCATCCCGCTGCTCATCCTCGCGGCGCTGCTGGTCGCCTCCGGCGGAGCCGCCGACTATCTGCTCAACCCGCCCGGGAGCGCGCCGCTCTCGTGGCTGCCGCTCGCGCTCGCGGTCGTGGCCCTGGTCGCCTTGCTGGTGGCGCTCATCGTGGCGCTGCGCACGCGCCGCACGGTCGAGCGGCAACGCGCCTCGGCCGACGCGCGGCTGCAGGAGAACGACCGCAACCAGCAGGCGATCCTGCGCCTGCTGGACGAGCTCTCGAGCCTCGCCGACGGCGACCTAACCGTGCAGGCGACCGTCACCGAGGACATCACCGGCGCGATCGCGGACTCCATCAACTACGCGGTCGACGCGCTGCGCGGCCTCGTGACCACCATCAACGCCTCCGCGATCCAGCTCGACTCGGCCACGCGGCAGACGCAGGCGCTGTCGCAGCACCTCGCCAAGGCCTCCGGTGCGCAGTCGAAGCAGATCGCCTCCGCCACCGAGTCCGCGGCCAGCATGGCCGGCTCGGTCGAGGAGGTCTCGGGCAACGCCGAGCGCGCCTCCGACGTCGCACGCCACTCCGTCGAGGTCGCGCACAAGGGCGGCGATGCCGTGCGCCGCACGATCGACGGCATGAACACCATCCGCGAGACAATTCAGGAGACCAGCAAGCGCATCAAGCGCCTCGGCGAGTCGAGCCAGGAGATCGGCAACATCGTCGAGCTGATCAACGACATCGCCGAACAGACCAACATCCTGGCGCTCAACGCGTCGATCCAGTCCTCCATGGCAGGCGATGCGGGTCGCGGCTTCGCCGTGGTGGCCGATGAGGTGCAGCGGCTCGCCGAGCGCGCGGCGAATGCCACCAAGCAGATCGAGGTGCTGGTGCGCACCATTCAGACCGATACCAACGAGGCGGTGGTGTCCATGGAGCGCAGCACCACGGACGTGGTCGGCGGGGCGCTGCTCGCCGAGAACGCCGGCGCCGCGCTCGAGGAGATCGAGCAGGTGTCGAACCAGATCGCGAGCCTCGTGCAGAACATCTCCTCGAGCGCCCGCGCCCAGACCAGCGCCGCCCAGGGAATCGCCCGCAACATGCAGGTGCTGAAGGAGATCAGCGCGCAGACGGCCGAGTCCACCAACGCAACCTCGGTCGCGATCGCCAAGCTCGCGGAGCTGTCGGCCGGACTGCGCAAGTCGGCGGCCGGCTTCCGTCTGCCCGGCAGCGGCGCCGCCGGCAGCAGCGTGCGCCTGAAGAAGATCGAGGAGAGCACGCTCACGACCGCCAAGCTGCGCCAGATCTCGGCGCTCGGCGGCTCCTGAGGGTCACGAAGCCTTAAGCCGCATGCCCGAAATCGCCTCCCAGACGCTCGAGCTCGTAGGCCGCGAAATCTCCGCCACGCTCACCGAGGCGCGCGGCGCCCTCGAGAACTACGTCGAGCAGCCCGACAACGTGCCGCTGCTCGAGCGCTGCGCGCAGGATCTGCACCAGGTGCAGGGGGTGCTGCGGGTGCTGGAGATCTATGGCGCTGCGCTGCTCGCCGAAGAGATGGAGCACGTGGCGCAGTACCTCATCGCCACGGTCGACGAGCGCAAGGGCCAGGCGGAGAGCCTGGATGCGCTGATGCGCGCCATGGTGCAGCTGCCGAGCTACCTCGAGCGGGTGCTCGCCGGCGGGCGCGATCTGGCGCTGGTGCTGCTGCCGCTGCTGAACGACCTGCGGGCGGTACGCGGCCACGCGCTGCTCTCCGAGGGCACGCTGCTGCTGCTCAACCTGAAGTCGGACAAGCAGGCGCAGCCGCAGCCGGCCACCGCGGGCGAAGCGCCCATGACGGTGGAGCAGTGGGCGCGGCGGCTGCGCGCGCGCTACCAGAGCGGGCTCATCGGCTGGATCCGCGGCGAGCGTCCCGAGCAGAACCTCGAGGTGCTGGCGGCCGTGGCGCACAAGCTCGAGCAGGTCGCGACCCGCCAGCCGGTGTTCCAGCTGTGGTGGGTGATCGGCGCGGTGATCGAGGCGCTGCAGCACAACGGTCTCGAGGGCGGCCAGTCGGTGAAGCGCCTGCTCGGCCTCGGCGACCGCGAGATGCGCCGTCTCTACGAGCAGGGCGAGGCGCGCTATTCGCAGAATCCGCCGATCGAGCTGCTCAACAACCTCCTCTATTACGTCGGGCGCGCGGAGTCGAGCGGCGGCCGGGTGAGCGCCGTGCGCGGCTCTTTCCGGCTCTCGGAGCTGCTGCCGGTCGACGAGAGCATCGAGCAGGAGCGCGAGAGCCTGTCGGCGCCCTCCGTGAAGCTCATGCAGACGGTGGCCGCGGCGATCCGCGAGGACCTGGGCCGGGTGAAGGACGTCCTCGACATCTTCGTGCGCCGCGGCGCCGGCCAGCCGGGCGAGCTCGCCCCGCAGGTTGAGATGCTGCGCAAGATCGGCGACACGCTCGGGGTGCTCGGACTCGGGGAGCTGCGCACCAGCGTGCAGAGCGAGACCGAGCGGCTCGAGAAGATCATCGCCGGAACGCTGCCCGCGGACGAGACCTCGCTGGTCGGGATTGCGGCCACGCTGATCAGCGTCGAGGATCGCCTGGACGACCGCCTGGTGGGGCTCATCCTGCCGAGGGACGCCGCGGCCGCGCCCGCTGCAGGGAGCGATGACACCGAGTTCCAGCAGGTGCAGGCGGCCGTGCTGCGCGAGTGCATCGTGAACCTGGCGCGCATCAAGGAGGCCATCACACAGAGCGTCGGCGGGACGCTCGATGCGGCCGGGCTCGACAGCTGGCAGGACCTGATGCGCGGCATGAAGGCGGGCCTCCTCATGCTCGGCAAGGCGCGCGCGGTCGAGGTGATCGAGGCGATCACTGCGCAGCTGCGGCGCGTCATGCAGCCCGGCATCCACGTGCTGCCGCCGGGGTTCGTCGACCGTCTGGCGGATGCCATCGTCAGCGTCGAGTACTACATGGAGACGCTGCAGTCGGGGCGCTCGGATCCCTGGTACATGCTCGATAACGCCCAGGTATGCGTGCGTGCGCTCGAGGAGCAGCCGACGCCCTCGGTACCGACCGTCGAGCCGCTCGACCCGAACGCCTACACACGCACCGTCGCGATACCGACGGCGGCGCCATTGCGGGTCGCGGCCGGGGACCGGGCCGGCGTCGGCGCGGCGGCCCCGACGCTGTCGCCGTCGGCCACTGGCAAGCTCGCCGTGCTCGCCGAGAGCGCCGATCCCGAGCTCGTCAAGCTCTTCATCGAGGAGGCGCGCGAGGAGCTCGAGAAGATCCAGCGCGGCTTCCCTGCCTGGGACCAGAATCCGCTCGAGCACAACGCCCTGGTGACCGTGCGCCGCTCCTTCCACACGCTCAAGGGCAGCGGCCGCATGGTGGGCGCGCGCGAGCTCGGCGAGTTCGCCTGGGCGATCGAGAATCTCCTGAATCGCGTGCTCGACAACACGCTCACCCGCTCGCCCCCGATCCTCGAGACGCTGCGGGCCGCAGTGGCCGCGCTTCCCGAGATCGTCGAGCAGCTCGATGGCGGACCGCCGCCCGGGTCCGATGTCGCCGGCATCGTGGCGCGTGCCCACGCACTCGCTGCCGGCCGGGGCGGCGAGGCGGCAACGGCGCCCGCGGCGGCCGAACCCGAGGAGGAGGTCCCCACCGAGTCGCCCACCGCGGTGTTCATCGAGCCGCCTCCCGTGCAGCGGCGCCCGTCCGCGCCGCCACCGAGCCGATCGCCGCCGGCCGCTGCGGCACGGGCCATGCCGAGCGGGCTGATGGACCTGCTCGAAGGGGCCAACACGCTCGTCGGCGCCGAGCTCGCGCCCGTCGCGCCGCCGCCTGCGGCGGAGGCGACGCTGAGCGGCACTCGGCCGGGACTGCAGGACGACACGCTGCGCGACATCTACGCTCGCGAGACCGCGACCCACATCGCGACCGTGCGCGCCTACCTGACGCGCGAGGCCGCGATGCCCGAGCCGCACCTGCTGCCCGAGGAGGTCTATCGCGCCTGCCACACGCTCTCGGGCAGCTCGAAAATGGCGCAGGCGCGTCACGGGATCCGGCTCGCCGAGCCGCTCGATCATTGGTTGCGGCGGGTGTACGGCGGCGGCCTGGGGCTGCGCAGCGAGGACCTGGTGCTCCTCGGGGAGTGCATGGCCGCGATGCACGCCGTCGCGACGCACCTCGACGAGCCGACCGGCTACTTCGTCAGTCACTGGCAGCTGCTCGAGCGGATCGAGAAGGCCGAGCGCAACCTCGATCAACGCGGCGCCGCAAGCCTCGCACACGCGCCTCCCGCCGCTGCAGCCGCCGGGCCCGCCGCTGCGCCCGCGGCTCCCGAGGCTGAGGGCGAGCCGCCGGATGAGGCCGCAGACTTCGATCCCGAAGTCGCCGCTATCTTCACCGACGAGGCCACCGAGCTGATCGAGGCCTCGGAGCACGCGCTCTCGGACTGGCGCTCGAATCCCGGCAGCGCCGAGCTGCGTCTGGGCCTGAAGCGCCCCTTGCACACGCTGAAGGGCGGCGCCCGCATGGCGGGCATCCTCCCCATGGGGGATCTCGCCCACGAGCTCGAGTCGCTGGTCCTGCAGGTCGACAACGGCAAGGTGGCGGCCGACGCCGCCGTGTTCGAGGTGATCCAGGCGAGTCTCGACGAGCTCGCACGCATGCGCGAGCACGTCGCCGCAGGACAGCGTGTAGCGCCGGCCCGGGCGATGCTGGCGCGCATCCAGGCTTTCACCCGGCCGGCCGCTGCGACGCCGGCAGCGACGCCGAAGCCGGCTGGCGCTGCGCCTCCGGCGCCTGCAGTGGTCAAGCCGGCGCCCCCAACGCCGGCGGCTCCCAAGCCGGTGGTTGCGCCTGCACCGTCGCCCCCGAGCCCGCCGGCGCCGCAAGCCGCAGTGCCTCAGGCCCCGGCGCCTCAGGCCCCGGCGCTTCAGGCCCCGGCGCTTCAGGCCCCGGCGCCTCAGGCCCCGGCGCTTCAGGCCCCGGCGCCTCCGACACCCACGGCACCGCCCGCAGCGGCACCGCCGTCCTACACGCCCGTCTTCCCGCCGCGGCCGGCGGCCGCCGCGGCGCAGCCCTTCGTGCCGGCGATCGCCCGCGCAGGCGTCGCGCCCATGAGCGACACCGGGCTCGCGCGCATGAACGAGGAGCTGGCGCAGGGCGCCCCCGAGGAAGGTCTCGCCCCGCCGCAGCCCGTGCCACCCGGCCGCGAGCCCGTTCAGGCCGGCGAACGGCAGGAGATGGCGCGCGTCGACGCTGACCTTCTCGATCAGCTTCTCAACATCTCGGGCGAGGCGAGCATCGCGCGCGCGCGGCTCGAGCAGCAGCTCGGCTCCTTCGACTTCAATCTGGGCGAGCTGTCGCGCACGGTGACGCGCCTCAAGGAGCAGCTGCGGCACCTCGAGATCGAGACCGAGGCGCAGATTCTGCACAAGCACGAGGACGAAGTCGGCTCGCACAGGAGCGAGTTCGATCCGCTCGAGCTCGACCGATACTCCTCGATCCAGCAATACTCGCGCGCCCTCGCTGAGACCGCCAACGACGTGGCGAGCATCCAGCAGCTGCTCGAGAACCTCGCCAAGGACACGCAGAACCTGCTGCAGCAGCAGGCGCGCACCATCACCGAGCTGCAGAATGGCCTGATGCGCACGCGCATGGTGCCCTTCCAGCGCCACGTGCAGCGTCTCGCCCGCATCGTGCGCCAGGCGGCGGCCGACACGGGCAAGCGGGCCGAGCTCGCGGTCGAGGGCGCGGCGGGCGAGCTCGATCGGCAGGTCCTCGAGCGCATGCTGCCGCCGTTCGAGCACATGCTGCGCAACGCAGTCGTGCATGGCATCGAGAAGCCCGACGAGCGCGTCAAGCGCGGCAAGCCCGACACCGGGCGCATCGTGCTCGAGCTGCATCGCGAGGGCGC
>DATKLG010000077.1:0-7955 GCA_035542535.1 Steroidobacteraceae bacterium | reverse complement strand
CGGTTTCAGCAGGCGCTGGCCGACGCACAGTCGCTCGCGCTCGGGCGCGATCACCAGTTCATCGAGCCCGCGCACGTCTTACTGGCCATGCTCGACAGCTCAGGAGGCGGGGTGCGGCCGCTCCTTCTCAAAGCGGGCGCCGACGTCAACAAGCTGCGCTCGGGGCTGCTCGCGCTCCTCGACGGGCTGCCGAAGGTCGAGGGCGCCCCGGGCGAGGTCCACGTCTCGAACGACCTCAACCGCATCCTCAACGTCACCGATAAGCTCGCGCAGCAGCGCGGCGACCAGTTCATCGCGAGCGAGCTGTTCGTGCTCGCGGGCTTCGAGGACCGGGCATTGGCGCGCGTCTTCAAGGAAGCCGGCATGGTGCGCGGCGCGATCGAGAAGGCGATCGAGGAAGTGCGGGGCGGCGAGAAGGTGCAGGACGCCAACGCCGAGGAGGGCCGTCAGGCGCTCGAGAAGTACACGATCGATCTCACCGGCCGCGCTTCCTCCGGCAAGCTCGACCCGGTCATCGGCCGCGACGACGAGATCCGCCGCACGATCCAGGTCCTGCAGCGCCGCACGAAGAACAATCCGGTACTGATCGGCGAGCCCGGGGTCGGCAAGACCGCGATCGTCGAGGGCCTCGCGCAGCGCATCGTCAACGGCGAGGTGCCCGAGGGGCTCAAGTCGAAGCGGATTCTCGCTCTCGACATGGGCTCGCTCATTGCCGGCGCAAAATTCCGCGGCGAGTTCGAGGAGCGCCTGAAAGGCGTACTCAACGACCTCGCCAAACAGGAAGGCCAGGTCATTCTGTTCGTCGACGAGCTGCACACCATGGTCGGGGCCGGCAAGGCCGAGGGCGCCATGGACGCGGGCAACATGTTGAAGCCCGCGCTCGCCCGCGGCGAGCTGCACTGCGTCGGCGCGACGACGCTCGATGAGTACCGCAAGTACATCGAGAAGGATGCCGCTCTCGAGCGGCGTTTCCAGAAGGTGCTGGTGGATGAGCCCTCGGTCGAGGACACGATCGCGATCCTGCGGGGGCTCCAGGAGCGCTACGAGGTGCACCACAAAGTCGAGATCACCGACCCGGCGATCGTCGCGGCGGCGACCCTCTCGCATCGCTACATCACCGACCGCCAGCTCCCCGACAAGGCGATCGACCTCATCGACGAGGCCGCCTCGCGCATCCGCATGGAGATCGACTCCAAGCCCGAGGCGCTCGACAAGCTCGAGCGGCGCATCATCCAGCTCAAGATCGAGCGGGAGGCGCTGAAGAAGGAGAAGGACGAGGCCACCCGCAAGCGCCTGGCGACGCTCGAGGAAAACCTGCAGGCGCTCGGCAAGGAGTACGCCGACCTCGAGGAGGTGTGGAAGTCCGAGAAGGCGGCGGTCCAGGGCACGGCGGAGATCCGCGCCGACCTCGACCGGGTGCGCCTCGAGCTCGATGCCGCGCGGCGTGCCGGCGATCTCGGGCGAATGGCGGAGCTGCAGTACGGCAAGATCCCCGAGCTCGAGAAGCGCCTTGCCGCCGCGCAGGCGGCCGAGGACAAGGCGCCGACCCTGGTGCGCGACAAGGTCACCGAGGAGGAGATCGCGGAAGTGGTCTCCAAGTGGACCGGGATCCCCGTGTCCAAGATGCTGCAGGGGGAGAAGGAGAAGCTCCTGCACATGGAGGCGGCGTTAGCCAAGCGCGTGGTCGGCCAGGACGAGGCGCTCAAGATCGTGTCGGACGCGATCCGCCGCTCGCGCGCGGGGCTTTCCGACCCGCGCCGCCCGAACGGCTCGTTCCTCTTCTTAGGCCCCACCGGCGTCGGCAAGACCGAGCTCTGCAAGGCGCTGGCAGAGTTCCTCTTCGACACCGAAGAGGCCATGGTGCGCGTCGACATGTCGGAGTTCATGGAGAAGCACTCGGTGGCGCGCCTGATCGGCGCGCCCCCGGGCTACGTAGGCTACGAGGAGGGTGGCTATCTCACCGAGGCGGTCCGCCGCCGTCCCTATTCGGTGATCCTGCTCGATGAGGTCGAGAAGGCGCACCCGGACGTGTTCAACGTGCTGCTGCAGGTGCTCGACGACGGGCGCTTGACGGACGGGCAGGGGCGCACCGTGGATTTTCGCAACACGGTCATCATCATGACGTCCAACCTCGGCTCGCAGCAGATCCAGGAATTCGCCGGCGAGAAGAACTACGCCAGGATGAAGAGCGCGGTCATGGAGGTCGTGCAGCAGAGCTTCCGCCCGGAGTTCATCAACCGCATCGACGACATCGTGGTGTTCCATCCGCTCGGCACGAAGCAGATCCGCGCGATCGTCGACATCCAGCTCGCGTACCTGCGCAAGCGGCTCATCGAGCGCAACATGGACCTGTCACTCGATGACGCGGCGCGGGACCTGCTCGGTGAGGCCGGCTTCGACCCGGTCTACGGCGCGCGGCCCCTGAAGCGCGCCATCCAGCAGCAGATCGAGAACCCCCTCGCGCAGCGCATCCTCGAGGGCGAGTTCCAGCCCGGGGACCGCATCCGCATCGGCGCCCGGGACGGGCAGCTGACGTTCGGCAAAGTCGAGGAGCGCAGAGCGGCACGTGCCTGAGGCGCGGCCCCAAGTGCGCAGGACGCGTGCGTACGTCCGTTATAATCTCCGTCAATCAATCCTTGCCGTTCCGACAACCTAACCATGCCCTTCTACGAGTACGAGTGTCAGGCCTGTAAGTTCTACACCGAGGTGATGCAGAAGATCGCCGACCCCCCGCTCACCAAGTGCCCGTCGTGCGGCAAGCGGAAACTCAAGAAGCTGGTGTCGGCGCCGGTGTTTCGCCTCAAGGGCGGCGGCTGGTACGAGACCGACTTCAAGTCCGACAAGGAGGAGAAGCGCAACCTCCTCGGCGCGGATAAAGAGGAGGCGAGCGCCGACAGCAAGCCTGAGCCAAAGGACGGCAAGACCGAAACCAAGGACACCAAGGCCGAGCCCAAGGCGGCCACTGCCAAGCCGGCCGAGACGAAGTCCGCCGGGGCAGCACGGGGCTCGACCAAGAGGATACGGCGCAAGAGCGCGCGGCGGCCGAGGCGTTAGCGCGCCGCGCGGGGAGGAGAGCGATGCCACCGACGGAAGGCAGCGCCCGGAAGGCGGAAGGCGCTCCGAGAAAGTGGGCCCTGCGGCGCTATCTGGTCGCGGGCGTCCTGGTGTGGCTGCCGATCCTCGTCACCATCTGGGTGGTGAACTTCATGCTGCACCTCATGGACCGGACGCTGCTGCTGCTGCCGTCGTCCTACCGGCCCGAGGCGTGGCTCGGCTTCTCGATCCCCGGCGCGGGGCTCCTGCTGGCGCTCATCGTGCTGCTGCTCACTGGGCTCCTCGTGACCAACCTGATCGGCCGCCGCCTGGTGGTGTGGGGCGAGGAGCTCCTCAACCGCATTCCCGTGGTGCGCAGCGTGTACGGCGGGGTGAAGAGCTTCGCGGAGAGCGTCTTCTCGCAATCGAACTCCTTCCGCAAGGTCGTCATGGTGGAGTATCCGCGCGAGGGCGCGTGGAGCATCGGTTTCCTCACCGCCGAGGATGTTCCGGAGATCAGTCAGAAGACCGGCGAGAATCATGTGGCGGTGTATGTCTCCTCGGCCCTCAATGCCACCGCGGGGTGGCTCATCGTGGTGCCGCGGCGCATGGTGCGCGAGCTCGACATGTCGGTGGACGCCGCGCTCAAGATGATCATCACCTGCGGTGTCGTGGTGCCGCCCCATCCGGTCGCCAAGTCACAGCTGGCCAAGCCCGCGGCCTGAAGCGCCGTGAAGGCCATGCGCATGGTGGCGCGCGGCGCGCCGCTCGAGCCCACCGAGCTCGAGCTGCCAGCGCCGCGCGAGAACGAGATCCTCATAGCCGCCGAGGCCTGCGGCGTGTGCCGCACGGACCTGCATGTGCTGGACGGCGAGCTGCCCGATATTCATTGCCCGCTGACCCTCGGCCACGAGGTCGTGGGGACCGTGGTCGAGGCCGGCCCGGCGGTGGAGCGTTTCCGCGCCGGCGACCGGGTGGGCGTCCCCTGGCTCGCCCACACCTGTGGGGTCTGCCCCTACTGCCGCGCGGGTCATGAGAACCTGTGCCTTGCCGCGAGCTTCACCGGCTACACGCGCGACGGCGGCTACGCAGAGCAGATGCTGGCGGATGCGCGCTACTGCCTGCCACTCCCGAGCGGGCCGGCCGCCGAGCTCGCCCCGCTGCTCTGCGCCGGCCTCATCGGCTATCGCGCCTACCGCGCCGCGGGCGAGGCGACCCGCCTCGGACTGTACGGCTTCGGGGCGGCGGCGCACCTGCTCGCCCAGGTGGCGCGCTGCGAGGACCGGCGCGTCTTCGCCTTCACACGACCCGGCGACCGTTCGGCACAGCGCTTTGCGATCGACCTTGGGGCCGTGTGGGCCGGCGGATCGGATGAGCGCGCGCCGGAGCCGCTGGACGCGGCGATCCTGTTCGCACCCGTCGGCGCGCTCATCCCGCAGGCGCTGGCCGCCGTGCGGCCCGGCGGCCGCGTGGTTTGCGCCGGGATCCACATGAGCGATGTCCCGTCCTTTCCTTACCGGCTGCTCTGGGGGGAGCGGCAGGTTTCCTCGGTGGCGAATCTCACGCGGCGCGATGGGGCGGAGTTCATGGAGCTCGCCGGGCGGCTGAAGCTTCGAGCGCAGGTGGAGCGCTTTGCTCTGGCGGATGCGAACCGGGCGCTCGAGCGGCTGCGGGGCGGGGAGGTGACGGGGGCCGCGGTACTGGAAATGCCGGGCTCGCCGTCGGTTGCGGGGACAGAAGCGCGTCCGTAACATCGCGCGCCTCATGCGCTCACATTACTGCGGACAGGTCAACGAGCAGCTCCTCGGCCGCGAGGTCACGGTCGCCGGCTGGGTGCATCGCCGCCGCGACCATGGTGGGGTGATCTTCGTCGACCTGCGCGACCGCGAGGGATTGCTGCAGATCGTGTTCCACCCGGAAGCCGCGCAGGTGTTCGCGGAGGCCGAGCGGCTGCGCAACGAGTATGTGGTGAGCTGTACCGGCACGGTGCGCGAGCGGCCGGCCGGCACCGTGAATGCGAACCTCGCTTCGGGGAAGGTCGAGCTCATCGCGCGTCGGCTCGAGCTCCTCAACCGCTCGGAGCCCCTGCCGTTCCAGCTCGACGAGCAGGTGGGCGAGGAGGTGCGGCTGCGCTACCGCTACCTCGACCTGCGTCGCGAGGTCATGAGCCAGCGGCTGCGGTTGCGTCACCGCCTGACGCGCTCGATGCGCTCCTATCTCGATTCACACGGTTTCGTCGACATCGAGACGCCGATGCTCACCAAGGCGACCCCCGAGGGAGCACGCGACTATCTGGTGCCGAGCCGCACGCACCCGGGCAAGTTCTTCGCGTTGCCGCAGTCGCCGCAGATCTTCAAGCAGCTGCTGATGATCGCGGGCTTCGACCGCTACTACCAGATCGCGCGCTGCTTCCGCGACGAGGATCTGCGCGCCGACCGTCAGCCCGAGTTCACGCAGCTCGACATCGAGACCTCGTTCCTCTCGCAGGACGAGATCATGACGATGATGGAGGGGCTGGTGCGGCACTTCTTCCGCGAAGTGCTCGATGTGGCGCTGCCGGAGCCTTTCCCGCGCATGAGCTATGCGGAGGCGATGCGCCGCTACGGCTCCGACAAGCCGGACCTGCGGATCCCTTTCGAGCTCACCGATGTCGCCGACCTCGTCAGGGAGTGCGACTTCAAGGTGTTCGCAGGTCCCGCGAACGACCCCCAGGGGCGCGTGGCGGCGCTGCGCGTGCCGGGGGGTGGAGCACTGCCGCGCTCGGCGATCGATGAGTGCACCGCGTTCGTCGCCCGCTACGGCGCCAAGGGGCTCGCCTACATCAAGGTGAACGAGCGCGCGCGCGGGCGTGAGGGCCTGCAGTCGCCGATCATCAAGTTCCTGAGCGACGCCGCGCTCGCCGGGATCCTCGAGCGCACCCAGGCGGCCGACAACGACGTGGTGTTCTTCGGCGCCGATCGCGCGGCGGTCGTGAACGATGCGCTCGGGGCGCTGCGCCTCAAGCTCGGTCATGATCTGAAGCGGGTCGAAGCTGGATGGCGTCCGCTCTGGGTGTTCGACTTCCCCATGTTCGAGTGGGACGGGGAGGCCAGGCGCTGGGTGGCCATGCACCACCCGTTCACGTCTCCGAAGAACCCCGACCCCGCGGCGCTGCGGGCCGCGCCGGCGGCGGCGCTCGCCAACGCCTACGACATGGTGTTGAACGGTTCCGAGGTCGGCGGCGGCTCGGTGCGCATCCACGCCCGAGAGATGCAGTGGACCGTGTTCGAGCTCCTCGGCATCACCGCCGACGAGGCGCAGAAGAAGTTCGGCTTTCTGCTCGATGCGCTGAAGCTCGGTGCACCGCCGCACGGGGGCATCGCCTTCGGGCTTGATCGGCTCGCCATGCTGATGGCGGGCGCCGACAGCATCCGTGAGGTGATCGCATTCCCCAAGACGCAGACCGCCGCGGATCCGCTCACCGACGCCCCGACCGAGGTGAGCGAGGCGCAGTTGCGCGAGCTTCACGTGCGGGTGCGCCTGCCGCCCCCGGCCACCTGAGGCGCGGCTCGCGCGCGCGCTTCCCAGGAGTCGCTCATCGCGCAGGTCGTCTACGTGCATGGCTTGTGGCTCCCGGGCGAGGAGTCGCTCGTCCTCAAGCACCACCTCGCACAGGAGTTCGCGCTCGAGCTCCATTGGTTCCGCTACTTCGGCGCGTCGGAGTCGATGAGCGACATCACCGCGCGGCTCGCAGCGTTCGTGCGTGAGCTCGCAGCTCCTGAGGTGCATTTCGTCGGACACAGCCTCGGGGGGCTGGTGATCTACCGGCTGCTCGAGCGCTTTCCCGAGCAGCCCCCGGGCCGGGCGGTGTTTCTCGGTGTACCGTGCGTCGCGAGCCGCGCCGCGGCGCGCGCCGGGGCCTTCGGTCCGCTCGCGGCTCTCATGGGGCCCACGGTGGCAGAGGAGCTGTTCGCGCCGCAGGAAAGACGCTGGACGCATGCGCGGGCACTCGGTGTCGTGGCGGGCAACCAGCCGCTCGGCCTCGGGCAGCTCTTCGCTCATTTCGACGAGGAGAACGACGGTACCGTCGCCGTGAGCGAGACGCGGCTACCGGGTGCCACCGATCACATCGTGCTGCCAGTGAGTCACCTCGGGATGCTGGTGTCGGCGCCCGTGGCTCATGAGACGGGCGTGTTTCTTACGCAGGGCCATTTTTCGCTGCGTTAGCAGACGTCGGTTTTCTACAGCAGCCGGCGCAGGCGGTAGAGCTCGTCCAACGCCGCCCGCGGAGTGAGCTCGTCCGGGTCGACGGCTGCGAGTGCTGTACGCAGTTCGTCGTGGGGAGCCTGCGAAAGCGGCAGCTCCGCTTGCGCGGCGTGCGGGTCGCCGCCCGCGCTGCGGCTGCGGTCCCGCTCCGCCTCGAGTGCCTCGAGGTAGCGGCGCGCCTCGGTAATCACCTTGAGCGGCACGCCCGCGAGCTGCGCCACCTGCAGCCCGTAGCTGCGGTTGGCCGGTCCCTCCCTGACGGCGTGCAGGAACACGATCGTGTCATCGTGCTCGGTCGCGTCCAGGTGCACGTTGGCGCAGCCCTCCACCTCGAGGGCGAGGGTGGTGAGCTCGAAGTAGTGTGTGGCGAACAGCGTGAAGGCGCGCACTCGCGTGGCGATGTCGCGCGCCATCGCCCAGGCGAGCGACAGCCCGTCGAAGGTGCTGGTACCGCGCCCGATCTCATCGAGGAGTATCAGGCTGCGCGCCGTGGCGTTGTTGAGAATGTTGGCCGCCTCGGTCATCTCCACCAGGAAGGTCGAGCGGCCGCCGGCGAGATCGTCGGCGGCGCCTATGCGGGTGAAGACGCGATCGATCGGCCCGGCCACGAGGCGGTCGGCTGGCACGTAGCTTCCCATGTGCGCGAGCACCACGATGAGAGCCGCCTGACGCATGTA
>DATKLG010000076.1:0-10416 GCA_035542535.1 Steroidobacteraceae bacterium | reverse complement strand
GCGCGCGGCGGGCCGCCGGCATCGAGGGGTGAAAGACCGCCTCCCGACTCCAGGTTCTCGCCACGTCCTCGAGGCTCTTCCAGACGCCGGTGGCGATACCGGCCAGAAACGCCGCTCCGAGCGCCGTCGTCTCGAGCTCGGTGGGACGTTCCACCGGCGCCTCGAGAACGTCGGCCAGGAACTGGCAGAACCAGTCGTTGGCTGCCATGCCCCCGTCGACGCGCAGCGCCTGCGGGCGCCGGGCACCGTCGCGCGCCATGGCGCTCGTCAGGTCGAGCGTCTGGTACGCGACCGACTCGAGCGCAGCGCGCGCCAGATGGGCGGGCGAGGTGTCGAGCGTGAGGCCGCAGAGGAGGCCGCGGGCATCAGGATCCCAATACGGGGCTCCGAGGCCCACGAAGGCCGGTACCAGGTAGACACCATGCTCGTCGGGAATGCTCGCGGCCATGGTCGCAGTCGTCGCGGCGTCGCCGACCAGTCTCAGGCCGTCCCGCAGCCACTGGACCGCCGCGCCGGCGACGAAGATCGATCCTTCCATGGCGTAGGCCAGCTGCGCACCCACGCGGTAGGCCGGCGTCGTGAGCATGCGGTTGGCAGAAGGCACCGCCTGCTCGCCGGTGTTGAGCAGCAGGAAGCAGCCCGTGCCGTAGGTCGACTTCGCCATTCCGGGCGCGACGCACCCCTGGCCGATGAGCGCGGCCTGCTGGTCCCCGGCGATGCCGCCGATGGGGAGGGGCCGGCCGAAGAGCTCAGGCTCGGTCGCGCCGTAGTTCTCGCTGCTGGCGCGGACCTCCGGCAGCACGGCCTGAGGGACGCGCAGGAGCTTCAGGAGCTCCTCATCCCAGCACTGGCGATGAATGTCGAACAGCAGCGTCCGCGAGGCGTTGGTGACGTCGGTCGCGTGCACGCGCCCGCCGGTGAGCCGCCAGAGGAGAAACGTATCGATCGTGCCGAAGGCCAACTCGCCGCGCTCGGCCCGTGCCCGCGCGCCCGGAACCTGGTCGAGGATCCAGGCGATCTTGGTGGCGGAGAAATACGGATCGAGAAGGAGCCCGGTCTTGCCCTGCACCAGCGCTTCCGCGCCGGCTGCCTTGAGCCGTGCGCACTCCTCGGCGGTGCGCCGGTCCTGCCAGACGATGGCCCGGTAGATGGGCTTACCCGTCGCGCGCTCCCAGACGATCGAGGTCTCGCGCTGATTGGTGATGGCGAGGGCGGTGATCGCGGCGGCCCCCCCACAGCGCACTATGACTTCGGCCGTGACCGCGAGCGTGTCGCGCCAGATTTCCTCCGGGTCGTGCTCCACCCAGGCGGGAGCGCCGTAGTGCTGCGCGTGCTCGCGGCGGGCGAGGGCGACCGCACGCGCGCGATCGTCGAAGGCTATGGCGCGCGTCGAGGTCGTGCCCTGGTCGATCGAGAGAATGAGCGAGCGCGTCATGGGGTGCCCATTCTCACGCAGGAGACCCCTCGATCGCCTGATGCCTGGACGCAACAGGACTGCAGTCGATAGCTGAGCGGCTCCGGGCCTTCGTCGGCGCCTGATCTGAGCGCGCGGCGATCCCTTTTTGAGATATGAGTATTCGATTTCTAGACTTCTGACTGTCACAAAGGTATGAAAGGCTAGCGCAGCGCGTCTGCAGCCGCTTCGGCGCACGAAATCTCCGGAGCCGCAAGTTGGCTGGATGACGCTCCGATGACGTGTTTATTCAAGCGCTTCCGGGGCGAATGGTATAAACGTCATCTCGGTGGCCGCCCGGGACGGTGGCATGCGTTCGAGTGGGGAATACACAACCAAACCCTCGGGGAGCAACGCGATGAAGGTCAATCCGAAGATTTCTGCGGCGGTGTCGGCAATCATCGGCGCGCCGGCGTTCGTGATGGCGGCGCCGAGCGATCTGATGGCGCCGGCCGACCAGGCGGCATCGACGGCCGAGGCGAGCAGCGGTCTGCAAGAGGTGGTGGTTACCGCCGAGCGCCGCACCGAGAACGTGCAGGATGTGCCGATCACTGTCCAGGCAATCACCGGCGAGCAGCTGCAGAAACTGAACGTCACCAACTTCAACGACCTGCTCAAGTACACGCCGAACGTCACTTACAGCGGCAACGGGCCCGGCACCGGCAACATCTTCATGCGCGGCCTGGGAGGCATCGGCTCCGGCAACCAGTCGCAGACGACCACCGCGGCCTTCCCCAACGTCGGACTGTTTCTGGATGAGCAGTCGATGCAGTTTCCGGCCCGCAACAACGATCCGTATCTGGTAGACATGGAGCGCGTCGAGGTCCTGGAGGGACCGCAGGGCACGCTGTTCGGCGGCAGCGCGGAAGCGGGCGCGATCCGCTATATCACCAACAAGCCAAACCTCAGCGCGACCTCCGGGAACTTCAATGCCGGCTACGGCTATACCGCAGGCGGCGACAACAACAGCCAGATGAGTGCCGTCCTCAATGTGCCGCTCATCCCGAACGTGCTCGGGCTGCGTGCCGTGGTCTTCAACGAGAAACAGGGCGGCTACATCGATAACGTGCCGAGCACGATCAGCTACCCACCCGGCTCGGGCTCGGTGCCCGGCCCCGGTGGCGCCCCGACCGGCGGGAACCCCACCGCCAACAACGCGAGTCTGCTGAAGAACAACGCCAACCCCGTGACCTACCAGGGAGCGCGCCTCTCGTTGCTGTGGAAGATGAACGACAAGTGGGACTTGCTGCTGCAGCAGAACTACCAGGACATGGAGGCTGACGGCTGGTTCTACGCCTACCCGGCGGACCCGAACGGCGCGGCGCTTGCGCCGTATCAGATCACGGCCTTCGAGCCGGCCTACAACAAGGACCGGTACGACAGCACCTCGCTGACCATCAACGGTCAGATCACCGATGACCTGCACCTCCTCTATGCGGGCAACTACATGGTCCGCCATATCGAGGGGCAGCAGGACTACTCCAATTACCTGCGCAGCCATGTCGGTTCGTACTACGGCTGCATCGGGCCGGGTGCGCTCTACTTCAACGCCGCTAAGTTCCCCGGGCTCGCCGGCAAGCCGACGCAGTGCTACGCGCCGCAGGCCTTCTGGACGGATTTCGCCCAGAACTACCACCAGAGCCATGAGCTGCGGCTCACCACCAATGAGAACTACCGGTTGCGCGGCGTGTTCGGCGCGTACTGGGAAAAGTTCGTCATTTACGACCAGCAGAACTACGGCTACGGTCCCATTCCAAAGTGCGATCCGGCGACCCTGGCGGCCGTCGCGACCGGCGGCCCGGACTGCCTGAGCGCCGTCGGGCCGCTGCCCGGCACCTTTGCGACCGACCCGGCTCTGCGCACCGGTTCCGACACCGCGTTCGGCCAGGACATGCAGCGTGGCTACAAGCAGACCGCTTTCTACGGGTCAGTCGACTTCGACATCGTCCCGAAGGTGCTGACGGTGAGCGCCGGGACGCGCTGGTTCCACTACGATGACTTCGAGTACGGCTCGCGCTTCACCACCGAGACGTCAAGCCCCCTGATCGTGGATCACGCCAATGGGGCCTGCACGGCGGCCGGGGCCTGCGGCTTCCCGATGAACCTGCACAAGACCGAGAGCGGCACGCGCAGCCGCTTCAACCTCACCTGGCACATCACCCCGGACGTGATGACCTACTACACCTGGTCGCAGGGCTACCGCCCGGGCGGCTTCAACCGCACGAAGTCGCTGACCAACGGGCAAGTATTCCTCGCGGCCGAGGTGCCCTATTGCACATACCCGGGCGGCGTCAAGACCTGCATCCCGAACGGCTACCAGTACGAGAAGCCCGCAGGGTGGGAAGCAGACAATCTGATCAACAACGAGATCGGGTTGAAGAGCGAGTTCTGGGACCACCGGGTGTTGTTCAACCTCTCGGCCTATTACATGAAGTGGAAGGACCAGCAGCTGTCGCTGTTCGCTCCGACCATCCTTGGCAATACGACCTTCAACGTCAACGGGCCGGACTTCACCATCAAGGGCTTCGAGGTTCAGTTCGTCGCACGGCTCACCGAGGGGCTCACCTTCGAGGGATCGAGCTCCGTCAACAGCTCGACCCAGTCGAACGCACCCTGCCTGCAGTCGGTGGGCGTCGATCCGAACAACCCGAAGACCGCCAACAACCCGACCCCGGCCGGCGCGTGCGTGGTGGTGAACAGCCCGCAGGGTCCGGTGCCGAACGCGCTGGGGGCGCAGGACACTCCGCCGCCGTGGTCGCCGCCCTGGATGTTCAACGCGCGACTGCGGTACGACTGGCATAACGCCGACTACCACCCGTTCGTCTGGGCGGGCGCGAGCCACGTGGGTCCTATGACCAACGAGCCGCGGAACTACTTCCCGGGCAACGACCCGAAGAACTGCTGTTCGCCCTCGCCGATTACGACGCTACTGCAGTACCCGATCCCGAGCTATACGACCTATGACGGGGCGATCGGTGTGGCGAAGGACTCCTGGACGGCCCAGATCTTCAGCAGCAACTTCACCAATGTCTACGGACCGTCGAACGTCAGTTCCGGGCAGTACATAAAGTCCTATATTCCGCTGCGGCCGCGGGTCGTGAATTTCGTGATCAGCTACGTGTTCTGAGCGATAGCGGCGGATGCCGGCCGCCTGCGCGGGCCGGTTTAGTAGAATGAAGGGCGGGCCGGCTTGCGGTCCGCCCTTTTTTTTCGAATGCCGTTGTGACCGACTCCACCACCGCCGCTGCCGCCACCACCGCCGCTGCCGCCACCACTGCCGCTGCCGCCGCTGCTGCCGCGCCCCCGCGCGCCACTGAGGCCGCTGAGGTCGCGCGCATCCGCAGCCTGACGCGCGAGCACAAGTTCACCGAGGTGCTGGCTCTTGCCGCCGTGCTGCGGCCCGAGACACCCGCCCACCGCGATGCGCTGCTGTGCGTCGCCATCGCGCAGCGCTATCTGCACCGCATCCCCGAAGCGCTGCAGACGCTCGCCGACCTCGAGCGTCACCACCCGCGCTTCAGCCGCCTGTACGAGGAGCGCGGCCGCTGCTGCGTCGAGCTGCGGGATGCACCCAAGGCGATCGAGGCGTTCCTGATCGCGGTCAACATCAATCATGCGCTCCCCGGCAGCTGGTCGATGCTCGAAGGGCTGTACCGGATGAGCGGCGAGCCCGAAAACGCCGCCATGGCGGCGAGTCACGTCGCCACCCTGCGCAAGCTGCCGCGCGAGGTCGTCACCGCGACCGGGCTGTTCCAGGACGGCGATCTGGAGCAGGCGGAGGCGCTGATCCGCGCCTACCTGCTCCAGCATCCGGACCAGGTCGAGGCGATGCGGCTGCTGGCGCGCATCGGGATGGCTCATAAGGTCTACGACGACGCCGAGCTTTTGCTCGCCGCAGTTCTCGAGCGCGCTCCGGAGTATCGGCTTGCCCGCCAGGAGTACGCCGGCGTGCTCATCGAGCGGCACCGCTACGCCGATGCGCGGCGCGAGATCGAGCGGTTGCTCGAGGACGACCCGGACAACCGTGGGCTGAAGACGCAGTTCGCGGCCAGCTGCATCGGCCTCGGTGAGCACGAGCGCGCTCTCGGCCTCTACCAGGCGCTCGTGAACGGGACGGAGCTCGACTCCGAGCTGCATCTGTCGATCGGACATGCGCTCAAGACGCTCGGCCGCACGTCTGAGGCGATCGCCAGCTACCACCGGGCGGCCTCATGCCGGGCGGACTTCGGCGATGCCTGGTGGAGCCTCGCGAACCTCAAGACCTACCGCTTTGCCGATGAGGAGCTCAGCCACATGCGGCAGGCGCTCGAGGCGCCCGGCACCGACCCGACGGATCGTTACCACCTGTGCTTCGCGCTCGGCAAGGCGCTCGAGGATCGCGGCGAGTACGCCGAGTCCTTCCGCTATTACGAGCGCGGCAACGCGCTCAAGCATGCCGAGACCCAGTATCGGCCGGCGATCGTCGAGAGCAACACCCGCTGGCAGATCAAGGTCTGCACACCGGAGCTCTTCCGCGAGCGCCGCGGCTGGGGCGCACCGGACCCGGATCCGATTCTGATCGTCGGGCTGCCGCGCTCCGGCTCGACCCTGCTCGAGCAGATACTTGCCTCGCACTCCCGGGTCGAGGGCACCACCGAGCTTCCCAACATCCAGCAGCTGGCCACGCGGCTGCGCGGCCGCGATCCGGATCCCGAGAACCCGCGTTACCCGCCGAACCTCGCGCAGCTCACCGCCGCGGAGTTTCGCGAGCTCGGCGTGCAGTATCTCGCCGGGACCCGTGTGTACCGCAGCACGAACAAGCCGTTCTTCATCGACAAGAACCCGAACAACTTCCGGCACCTTGGCCTCGTGCACCTGATGCTTCCCAACGCGCGCATCATCGACGCGCGGCGCGAGCCGATGGGCTGCTGCTTCAGCAACCTCAAGCAGCTCTTCGCCCAGGGCCAGGAATTTACCTACAGCATCGAGGACATCGCGCGGTATTACCGCACCTACCTCGAGCTCATGCGTCATTGGGACCAGGCCCTGCCGGCAGGCCGGATCCTGCGCGTATACCACGAGGATGTGGTGGAAGACCTGGAAGGGAGCGTACGGCGGCTGCTCGCGTATTGCGGCCTCGAATTCGAGCCGCAGTGCCTCAGCTTCCACGAGACCCAGCGCAGCGTTCGCACCGCCAGCTCCGAACAGGTACGCCAGGCCATCTATCGGGAGGGGCTCGACCAGTGGCAGCACTTCGCACCCTGGCTCGGCCCCCTGAAGGAAGCGCTCGGCGATGCGCTGAGCCGTTATCGCGAATGAACGCGGCGGGCACGATGGTGGGCCGCAACGACCCATGTCCGTGTGGCAGCGGCAGGAAGTACAAGCACTGCTGCGGAGCGGTGGCTGCCGCCACGCCCGCCGATGAGGCACAGCGTCTGACCGATGCCGCCGACGATCTGCGGGCACGGGGGAAGCCGCAGGAGTCGGTGGCGCTCTATCGCCGCGCGCTCGCCCTCGATCCGCGCTCCACCGAGGCGCACAACAACCTCGGCAACGCGTTCGTCGAGCTGGGGAAGCCCGCCGAGGCGGCCGAGTGCTACCGGGCGGCGCTCGCGCTCAGCGAGGCCAATGCGGTCATACTCTGCAACCTGGCCAATGCACTGCGCCAGCTCGGGTCTCTCGAAGAGGCGCTGGCCTGCACCCGCCGCTCGATCGCGCTCGACCCGACGCTCGCCATGGCTCACAACAACCTGGGACTCGTGCTCGGGGGGCTGGGCCAGCGCGAGCAGGCCGTGACCAGCTACCGGCAGGCGCTCGCGCTCAACCCCAATTACGTGGAAGCGCTCAACAATCTCGGCAGTCTGCTGCGCGAGCTCGGCGAGCGCCGCGAAGCGCTCGCGCTCTGTCGCCGAGCCGTCGAGCTCGATCCGGGCCGCGCCGGCAGCCACGGCAATCTCGGCCACGTGCTGTTCGACCTGGGCGAGGTCGATGAGGCGGCGGCCAGCTTTCGGCGCGCCGTGGCGCTGCAGCCCGACTCGGCGGCGCTGCATACGAGTCTCGCCGCGGCCCAGCGCATGGAGGGCCGCGCCGCGGAGGCAGAGGCGAGTTGCCGGGCGGCCCTGGCCATCGAGCCGGATTCAGTGCAGGCCCTGACGCTGCTCGGCGAGCTGAGCGCGGACCGTGGGCAGCTTGCCGAGGCTCAGCAGCTGTTCCAGCAGGCGCTCGCCGTAGATCCGGACTTTCCGTTCACCTACTGGAGCATCACGGCGCATCGCAAGATGACTCTGGAGGACAGCGGCTGGCTGCGCGGCGCTCGGGCGGCGCTGACGAAACCCTTGCCGCTGGCACACGAGATCAGTCTGCGCTTCGCGCTCGGCAAGTACTTCGACGACGTGGCGCAGTACGACGACGCCTTCGACAGTTATCGGCAGGCGAACGAGCTGACCAAACGTTACGGCAGGAGTTACGAGCGTTCGACCCTGAGCAGACGCATCGATCGGATGATCGGCAGCTTCGATGTCGGGTTCGTCGACCGGTATCGGAACCAGGGCTCTCCCTCTGAGCTGCCGGTTCTGGTAGTCGGTATGCCGAGATCGGGCACGACCCTCGTGGAGCAGATCCTCGCCTCACACCCGTCGGTGTTCGGAGCCGGGGAGCTGAAGTTCTGGGGCAACGCCTTCGCGGGCTTCGAGTCCGCCGCGGCCGAGGGCGACCAGGTCGCCGGGCTGATTCCGGGCATGGCGCGCGAGTACCTCGAGCAGCTGAGCGCGGTGTCCGGCCCGGCACTGCGGGTCATCGACAAGATGCCGGCCAATTTCAGATACGCAGGATTGATCCACGCCGCGCTGCCGGGCGCCAGGATCATCCACCTGCGGCGCCATCCGATCGATACCTGTCTGTCGATCTACTTTCATAACTTTCTCAATCGGGGCTCGTACGCCAACGACCTGGAGAACATGGCGCACTACTACGCGGAGTATGTGCGCCTCACCGAGCACTGGCGCCGCGTGCTGCCCGCGACGGCGCTGCTGGAGGTCTCGTACGAAGGTCTGATAGCGGATCAGGAGGGCTGGACGCGCCGCCTGCTGGACTTCATCGGTCTGCCCTGGGATGCGCGCTGCCTGGAATTTCACCGGACGGATCGCGTGGTCATCACGGCGAGCAAATGGCAGGTGCGGCAAAAGATCAACAGCTCGTCGATCGGGCGCTGGAGGAATTACGCGCAGCACGTCGGGCCCCTGCGCCACCTGGTGGAGCTCGCCGCGCCGACCTGAGGGCGCGACCCGCCGCGCTCAGCCGATGCGGGTCGACTTCAATCGTGCCTCATCGAGCGCGTAGCCCATGCCGGGCGCCTCGCTCAGATTGATCCAGCCCTGGCGGTCGGCCGTGAGCGGCTCGACCATCATGAAGTCGCGCCGCTCGAGGCTCCACTCGGGGGGATCCAGCGGGAACTCGAGGAAGGGTGCGTCGGCGAGTCCGGCCGTGAGCTGGGCATTGGCGGTCACGCCCATGCCGTTGGTCCAGGTGTGCGGGGTGAAGCTCAAGTGATGCTCCTCGGCCAGGATCGCGATGCGCCTCAGGCCCGTGATCCCGCCGACCAACGCGGCGTCCGGCTGCACGACGTCGACGCATCCGGCCGTGATGAGATCGCGCAGCTCGTGAATCTGGCGCGTCATCTCGCCCGCGGCGATGCGCACGTCGGTTGCGGCGCGCAGCGCGCGCATACCGGCGTGATCGGCGCGATGCAGCGGCTCCTCCATCCAGTAGACCTTGAGCCGCTCGAGCTCGCGCGCGACCGCGAGCGCGTCCTTGAACGCCCACGGGGTGGCGGTATCCCACGACATGCGCCAACCCTGGTTGCAGTCGACCATGAGATGGAGCTTCTCGCCCACCCGCGCGCGCACCGACTCGAGCGCCCGCACGTCCTCGTGCCAGTTGCCGCGGTGGAAACGCAGCTTGAGCGCCGGGAAGCCCTGCGCCAGGTAGCGCTCTGCGGCGTCCGCCTGCGCCTGCGGGTCCCGCAACGTCCCCGAGGAAGCGTAAGCGCGTACACGGCTCGAGCGGCCGCCGAGCAGCTTCCAGCAGGGGGCGTCCAGGATCTTGCCGGCCAGATCCCAGAGAGCAAGGTCGAGCGGCCAGCAGCGCCCGTAGTGAAAGTCGATGTTGGAGAGGATGCGGTAGTGGCGCTCGAGGGCGAGCGGATCCTGGTCGATGAAGAGGCTCTCGTGACCGTCGAACCCTAGCATGCGATCGCCCGAGCCGACGCCCACGAGCCCGGTGTCGGTGGTGACGCGCACGATGGTCGCATCGAAATGCGTCCGCGGCTTGGTGTCCCAGCTGGCGTTGAAGGGCGGGGCGAGCGCCAGGCGGTGGTGGCTGACCGCGATGGACGCGATCCTGTGTGGGCGTGCGCTCACGGGGGCGGCTTCGTGGTGCAGAGACTTCCACAGGAAGTGCGGGGCGCAAAGCCTAGAAATTCACTACGGCTATCTGAAAAAGGCATCCGCCCAGGCGGGCTCACGAGGAACATCCTCACGCGTGCCCTCATGAGGGGGGTCCAGCCCTAGCCCTGAGCGCGCTTTCCGCGCCGCATGAGGGACAAGGCCAGCAGCGCGGAGGCTGTCATGAGGAACAGGCTCACGGCATTCAACACCGGGGTCGCCCCCTCGCGCATGCGCCCGTACATCATGATGGTGAGCGGAGCATCCGACCCGACGAGCATCAGCGTCGTGTTGAAATTCTCGAAGGACATGAGGAAAGCGATCGCCGCCGAGCCGATGATGGCCGGGCGCAGGTACGGCAGCGTGATGTTCCACAGCACCGCAGCCTGCGAGGCGCCGAGGTTGAGGGCGGCGTCCTCGAGGCTGCGATCGAAGCGCTTCAGGCGCGCGCTGATCGTCAGGGTGGCGATCGCGGCGATGTAGGAGAACTGGCCGAGCACCACCAGCGGCAGCCCGGGGCGCAGGAAGTCCGCCTCGATCCCG
>DATKLG010000075.1:0-51262 GCA_035542535.1 Steroidobacteraceae bacterium | reverse complement strand
TATCCTGCATCGTCTAGCATCCGCACTCTATCATTTGACAACAAAATGGCCCGTGTTCGCGGCCTGCATGTTCCTCTTGAAGGAATTAGCGCTGACGGTCCCGCGAGGCCCTGGCTCGGGACTCGTCTAAGAGTGCGGCCTTGATCAGCTCCTTCTCGGTACGAGGCTTGGGCAACCGCGAGATGAACGCGCGAAGCGCCTGAGCGAGTTCCAGATGGCCGTGCCTCACCGGCTGCCTGCGGGCCGCCGGCGTAGCGTTCGAGGACAGGCAGGTCCTCCTCGGGCACAAGGCGCAGCACGTAACCACGCACTACTCGGCGGCCGATATCGGCAACCAGATCGCGGCATCCGAGAAGGTGTGTGAGCTCGCGTCCCGCAAATTTCGCAGTCGCGATCGTGCGGACTCGGGGTCTTGTAAGTTCTTGATCGAGTGGTGGAAAGGGAGGGACTCGAACCCTCGACCCCGGCATTATGAGTGCCGTGCTCTAACCAGCTGAGCTACCTTTCCACGAGGGGCGCGCATTGTCGTAAGCCGCCCCCAGGGTGTCAAACCCATGCCTCACGAGGTGGGTTAGCCTACCCGCCGGCCGCAATCCCGCGGCGACGGCACTCGCGACGGCAACGAGCTCAACGCATTCGTCATGGGGTGGTTGCGCCGGAACGTGTCGGGGCCGCGGCGGGCGGCGGGCCCGCGGACCGCCTCGGACCTTGCCCCGGCGCGGCCAAACGACCAGTCTTCCGCGGCCGGCATGCCCCCGGGGAGAATTGCCATGACGTCCCGCCGCACTGTGCTCGAGCTCGCCGCCGTGCTCCCGACCGCCGCCGCCATGCCCCGGGTTTTCGCGGCGGCTGAGCCCGGATCGCTCCTGATCCTCGGCGGCACGGGCTTCATCGGCCCGCATCTCACCGAGGAGGCGCAGCGCCGGGGCTGGAAGGTCACGCACTTCAACCGCGGCAAGCACGAGCCGGGCGGCGTCAGCGGCGTCGAGACCCTGATCGGCGATCGCAACGGTCAGCTCGAGGCTCTGCGTGGCCGCAGCTGGGACGCGGTCATCGACGACACCGGTTACATCCCGAAGTACGTGAAAATGTCGGCGGAGCTCCTGGCGCCGAGCGTGCGCTACTGCCTGTACATCTCCAGCATCTCGGCCTACGCGAGTTTCGCCGCCCCGAACGACGAGCACTCCGCGCTCGGCAAGCTCGCCGACCCCGAGGTCAACAAGGTCACCAACGATACCTACGGACCGATGAAGGCGCTGTGCGAGCAGTACTCCGCCGCGGCCTTCAAGGACCGCATGAGCATCGTACGACCCGGCTACATCGTGGGTCCGCTCGACCCCACGGACCGCTTCACCTATTGGCCGGTGCGCGTCTCGCGTGGCGGCGAGATGCTCGCGCCCGGCACGGCAGGCGATCCGATCCAGGTCATCGACGTGCGCGATCTCGCCTCCTTCATGATGACCCTGGTCGAGTCGCGCACCAACGGCACCTTCAACGCCGTTACCCCTCCGCGCGCGTACACGATGGGGGATCTGATCGCGGCCAGTGAGCGCGCCTCTCCCAAGGCAGGCACGAAGATCACCTGGGTGTCGCAGGAGTTCCTCACCGCGCGCGACATCGAGCTGCCGATCTGGGCTCCGACCAAAGGCGAGTACGCGGGCGCTTCGCTCACCTCGATCGACTCAGCGCGCAAAGCGGGCCTCAAGTCCCGTCCCCTCGCCGCTACCGTGCGCGACACGCTCGCCTGGTTCGAGTCGCTCCCCGAGGAGCGTCGCGCGAAGCTCCGTGCCGGCCTCGATCCCGCCAAGGAAGCCGACACGCTCCGGGCCTGGCACGCGCAAGCGGACAAGCGCCCGGCCTGAAGACGAGCGGGCGAGCCCCTCGCCACGCCGAAATCGGCCCGTTCCCCGGCCTTTTTGGGTCCTTGCGGCCCTGGAAGCGGTCTTAAGAAAGGGACCCGAATGCCGCTATAGGACCTGAGAACCCATGAGCTTTCAGGACCGGTAATGCCAGTCGCCACCCCCAGAATTCCGCGCTCGGATCGGCACCCGCCTGAGGTGCCCGCGGCGGCCGACCCGGCGGTCCCCCAGAGCCTCGCGCTTCTCGAAGGAGCGCGGCAGTGCCTGATGCTGGCGCGCGGCTGCATCGACCGCGGTGTCGATCCGCACCGGCACCTGCGCTGGGCGATGACGCGCCTCAAGAAGCTCCCCGCGGAGATCGCACCCCCGGGTGATACGGAGATCCTCGCCATTCTCGCCGATCTCACCGAGTACATGTGCCGCGAGCTGCGCTCGGTCCGCGACGCCGCGGGCCTCGCGACGCTCGAGCGCATGTATGATCTGCTGCGCGAGATCCGCTGCGCCTGGCTGACCGAGGCTGTCTCGGGCGGACCGGAGTAGGCGCAGCCATGCCGGTGCAGGAGATGCGCATGTTCGACGGCTCGGATACCGTCGTTCTCTACGATGAGCTCGCCTACCAGGACGTGCTGCCGTTCGCCTGGCGAGCGCTCGCGCAGGCGGCCGATCCCGAGGTGGCCGCCGGCTACATGGAGCGCAACGCGCGGCTGCTGCAGGCGCGCGAGGCCCTCGATCAGCTCGGCCCCGTGGCGGTCGAGAAGCCGGACGAGAATTCCCCCAACGCGGCCGACCTGCTGCGCCTCGAGCTCAAGGTAAATCTGCTGCTCGACCTGGTCGGCCAGGTGCTCGCCACCAGCCGCCCGCGCCCGCCGGCGGTGCCGGTGCGCTTCAACGCGCAGGGCGTCGTGTGGAAGAGCGCCGGTCCCCCTCCCCAGGCGGGCGCCCAGGGCATCGCCGAGGTGTATCTGCACGATGCGCTCGCCGAGCCGCTGCGGCTGCCGGGCCGCGTGACCAACGTGACGCCCGACGGGCACGTCAAGGTGCGCTTCGTGCCGGTCGGGGAGCCGGTCGCCGATCTTCTCGAGAAGTTGTGCTTCCGGCGCCACCGCCGCCAGATCGCCGGCGCGCGTCATCCACGCCGCGCTACTTGAGCCAACGGCGGCGCCGCGTGATGCGGGTCACGTGACCCCTCTGTCTCCTTTCTCAAACATCAGATCGCTTCACAGTATTCGCGCCGGGCGTTCCCGCAACATTACGCCGCGCTCTCGTCATGGTAGACCCCGTGAACCAACTCAGGGACACGGGAGCACACAGGGACAGGTGTCAAGAAGAATGGTCGCGGCAGAAGCACTCGCGGGTTCATTCACCGGCACGCCGGGGTCCCCCCAGACAGGCAACATAACCTCGCCCGCCGATACACGTCGGTCGCGCATGCTGAGCGGCAGCTCGCTCGCCATCCGCAGGATCACGACGCTCATCCGCCAGGTGGCCGCACACGATTCGACCGTGCTGCTGCTCGGTGAGTCCGGCACCGGCAAGGAAGTCGCCGCGCGCACCATCCACGAATCGAGTCCGCGCCGCAATCGCCCCTTCGTGGCGGTCAACTGCGGCGCGATCCCCGCCGAGCTCCTCGAGTCGGAGCTGTTCGGCCACGAGAAGGGCTCCTTCACCGGCGCGATCACTGCCCGCAAAGGGCGCTTCGAGATCGCCGAGGGCGGCACGCTGTTTCTCGACGAGATCGGCGACATGAGCGTCGCCATGCAGGTGAAGCTGCTGCGCGTGCTGCAGGAGCGCGTCTTCGAGCGCGTCGGCAATCACGTGCCCGTCTGCTGCAACGTACGCATCATTGCCGCCACTCACCGCAATCTCGAGGAATCGATCGCGCGCGGCAGCTTCCGCGAGGATCTGTTCCACCGCCTGAACGTCTTTCCGATCGACATGCCGCCGTTACGCGAGCGCATCGAGGACCTGCCGATGCTGGTGCGCGAGTTCATCGGGCAGAACGTCGCCGAGGGCCGGGGCCAGGTGCAGCTGTCGGCTGCCGCGCTCACGGCTCTGTCACGCCACGCCTGGACCGGCAACGTGCGCGAGCTCGCCAATCTCATCGAGCGGCTCTCCATCGTGTGCGCGGGCCGCGTGGTCGAGATCCGCGATCTTCCGCCGCGCTACCGGCCGGCGGACTGGACCGACGACGCGCCCGCCGCCGACGGCGGGGAGGGATTCGTCCCCGTGGGCGCGCCGGCCGATGCGATCTTCGATGGCGGCGCGACGCTCACCGATGCCGCCGTGATCCAGGTGCTCGAGAGCGGTGATGTGGCCGCCCTCGAGGTCGAGGGGGTCGATGCCGCGGTCGCCGCCGCAGACGCCGCAGCTCCCGAGGTGCAGCTGCCCGCCGGGGGGCTCGACCTGCGCGCCTATCTCAACGCCATAGAGCGCCGGCTCATCGAGCAGGCGCTCGCGAGCGCCAACGGCACCGTGGCCCATGCCGCGCGACTCCTCAACCTGCGCCGTACGACGCTGGTCGAGAAGCTGCGCAAGCTCGGCATCGGCACGACGGAGTGCCTGACGGAAGATTGACGCTTCGGCGGCAAGCCGCTGCCGCGTTTGTGATCCACTCGGCAAATTGCCGCCTCTTTTCAGGCACGGCTCTTGCACTTCCCCCTCTGCCCGCACCGCTCGAGGTGCGTGGGAGGTAAGCGATGAGCCAGAACCCGATCGATCCGCAGCCCGCCCCGGACAGGGCCGTGCCGACTGCCGCCGAGCCGGTCGCCTGCGCGGCGAGCTCGCGCCGCCTGCACGAGCTCGCCCAGCGCGTCGCCGCGACCGAGTGCACGGTGCTCATCGTCGGGGAATCGGGCACCGGCAAGGAAGTGCTGGCGCGCTTCATTCATCGCAACTCGCCGCGCGCCGCGGCGCCCTTCGTCGCGGTCAACTGCGCGGCGATCCCCGAGAACATGCTGGAGGCGATGCTGTTCGGCTACGAGCGTGGTGCGTTCACCGGCGCACACGCGAGCCACGCCGGCAAGTTCGAGCAGGCGCAGGGCGGGACGCTGCTGCTCGATGAGGTAACGGAGATGCCGCTCGGGCTGCAGGCGAAGCTCCTGCGGGTGCTGCAGGAGCGCGAGGTCGAGCGCATCGGATCGCGCAGTCCGCTGCCCCTCGACGTGCGGGTGCTGGCGACCACCAACCGCCGCTTGCGCGAGGAGGTGGCGGCGGGCCGCTTCCGCGAGGATCTCTACTACCGGCTCAACGTATTTCCGCTCGCCATCGGGCCGCTGCGTACGCGCCGCGATGACGTGCTGCCGCTCGCGATGCAGCTCCTCGGCAGCCGCTGCCGGCCGGGCGCGCCCATTCCGGCCCTGAGCGCGGAAGCGGCGCATCTGCTCCTCACCTACCCCTGGCCGGGCAACGTCCGCGAGCTCGACAACCTGCTGCAGCGCGCCCTGATCCTGGTGAACGGCCCGGTGATCCTTCCTGCGCACATCCAGTTCGAGCTCGCCAACGAGGGCGCCGCGGCGCAGGCGAAGCCGGCGGCCGCCGCGGCCGCCGCGCCCGCCTCGCTCGCCGCCTCGCTCGATGAGCGCGAGCGCGACCTGATCCTCGATGCCCTGCGCGCCGGCAACGGCAGCCGCCGCGAGGTGGCCGAGTCGCTCGGTATCTCGGCGCGCACGCTGCGCTACAAGCTCGCACGGCTGCGCGAGGCCGGCATCGAAGTCCCGGCCGGTTGAGGGAGCCGTCATGAGTCAGATGGAAATCGACCGGGTGCTCGCGCAGATCCGCGCGCTCTCGACCCAAGTGCGTCCCTCGGCGACCCCCGCCTCCCAGCCCAAGGCTGCGGGCGTCAGCGAGTTCGCCAGCCTCCTGAAGAGCGGCATCGAGCAGGTGAACCAGCAGCAGCAGCGCGCCGGGCAGCTCGCCGATTCCTTCGAGCGCGGCACCCCTGGCGTCGAGCTGCCGCAGGTGATGCTCGAGATGCAGAAGGCCAGCGTCTCCTTTCGCGCGCTGAACGAGGTGCGCAATCGCCTGATCAGCGCGTATCAGGAAATCATGAACATGTCCTTATGAAGAATCCGATCCTCCCCAGGCGAGCGCTCACGATGAGCGGGCACGCGGTGAACCGCCATGGCCGCTGAAGCGGGCACGGTCGCCGCCGCCACCGGCGCACTTCCGAGCGGCTTGAAGCCGCTCCTGCTGCTCGTGGGACTTGCGGCCGCGGTCGCCGCCGGACTCACGGTGGCGCTCTGGTGGCGCGGGCCGAGCTACAGTCTCCTGTACGCCAACTTAGGCAGCGAGGACCAGGCGCAGATCGCCCAGGCGCTCGATGCGGCGCAAATCCCCTACCGCCTGCAGCCGGGCTCGAACGCCATCGAGGTGTCGACCGATCGGCTGACCGATGCGCGCCTGAAGCTCGCCGGCCAGGGACTGCCGGAGTCGGGCGGCGGCTTTGCCGCGCTCGACAAGGACCCGGGCTTCGGCGTCAGCCAGTTCGTCGAGAACGCCCGCTATCAGCACGCGCTCGAGACCGAGCTGGCCCGCACGATTGCGAGCCTGAAGCCGGTCGAAGCGGCACGGGTGCACCTCGCGGTGCCGCGGCAGTCGGCGTTCGTGCGCGAGCATCGCGGCGCGAGCGCCTCGGTGTTCGTGCAGCTCAAAGCCGGCCGGCGGCTCGCCCAGGAGCAGGTGCAGGCCATCATCAACCTGGTCGCCTCCAGCATCCCCGAGCTCGAGCCGAGCCAGGTCACCGTGGTCGATCAGCAGGGACGGCTGCTGTCGACGCCCGACGGGCACGACGAGTTCTCGCTGCGCGAGCAGCAGTTCGACATGGCGCACCGCCTGGAGGACGACTATCGGACGCGCGTCGAGAGCCTGCTCGCACCGCTCGTCGGCGCCGGCCGCGTGCGTGCCCAGGTCGTGGCGCAGATGGACATGTCGGTCACCGAGGAGGCGCGCGAGCAGTACCGTCCGGAGAGTCAGATCGTACGCAGCGAGCAGACCTCCGAGCAGACGACGCGCGATGCCGGCGGATCTCAGGGCGTGCCCGGGGCGCTCAGCAATCAGCCCCCGCCCGCCGGGGTTGCCTCGGCGCCGCCTCCCGCCGCGCCCCCGGCCGCCGCCGCGCCGGCGAGCGCCGCCGCGGGAGCCAAGCCCGCGGCAGCGCCCAACGCCGCCGCCGCAGCGCCCGCCGCAGCGGGTGCGGTCGGCGCGCTCAGCCTCCCGGCGAGCGACTCGAGCTCGAAGGAGACGACGCGCAACTACGAGATCGACCGCACGCTCGCCTATACGCGCCAGCCTGCGGGGAAACTGAAGCGCCTCACGGTCGCGGTGCTGATCGACGATGCGCACACGGTCGACAAGGACGGCAAGCCGCGCACCGTGGCGCTCACCGCCGAGCAGCTCGAGCATGTCACGCAGCTGGTGAAGGATGCGGTGGGCTTCGATGAGTCGCGCGGCGATGTCGTCAATGTCGTGAATTCCTCCTTCACCGAGGAGCCCGCCGCGCCCGCCGGCGATCTCGAGAAGCCCCCGCTGTGGGAGAAGCCGCTGTTCTTCGAGGGACTGAAGATCGTGCTGGGCGCCATCGTGCTCATCGTCCTGGTGCTCACGGTGCTGCGCCCGCTGATGCGCAGCCTCATGGCCTCGCTCCGCACGCCGCGCCTCGCCGCGCAATCCGCCGAGGCGGCGGCGCTCGCCGGTCCCGCGCCCATGCCCGCGGCCGTGCTCGCACACGAGCAGCAGCTGGCGCAGGCGCGCACGCTCGTGAGCCAGGATCCGAAGCGCGTCGCGCAGGTGGTGCGCGACTGGGTGGATCAGGATGCCTGAGCGCGAGGCGAGCCGTAACGGGACCGAGCGCGCCGCGATCCTGCTCCTCACGCTCGGGGAGGGGGAGGCCGCGCAGATCCTGAAGCACATGAGCGCCAAGGAGGTGCAGCGCGTCGGCGCCGCCATGGCCAAGATGAGGAACGTCTCGCGCTCGGAAGTCGAGCAGGTGGTGTCGGCATTCACCACCAACGTCGAGGCGCAGACCTCCGTCGGCGTGGGAGCGGATGAGTTCCTGCGCAAGGCGCTGGTGAACGCGCTCGGCGAGGAGAAGGCGGCGGCGATCATCGACCGCATCAGCATCGGACGCTCGACCAAGGGACTCGAGGCCCTCAAGTGGCTGGATGCCCGTGCGGTGTGCGAGCTGATCCGGCTCGAGCACCCGCAGATGATCGCCATCGTGCTCGCCTATCTCGAGTCGGATCACGCCGCCGAGGTGCTGTCGCTCCTGCCGAGCGGCCTGCGCTCCGACGTCGTGGTGCGCATCGCCTCCCTCGATGGCGTGCAGCCGAGCGCGCTCACCGAGCTCGATGACATCATCGAGAAACAGTTTTCCGGCAATGGCGCCGGCAAGACTTCCGTGCTCGGCGGGCCGAAGGCCGCCGCCGACATCATGAACGCGCTCGAGCCGAGCCACGGCAGCGCCATCATGGAGCAGATCACCAAGTCCGACGAGGCGCTCGCCCAGCTCATCGAGGACCTGGTCTTCACCTTCGAGGATCTGGGCGATCTCGACGACCGCAGCATGCAGGAGCTGCTGCGCCAGGTGCCGGGCGAGGGACTCCTGCTCGCGCTCAAGGGCGCCGACGATTCCCTGAAGGAGAAGATCTTCAAGAACATGTCGCAGCGCGCCGCCGAGATGCTCAAGGACGACCTCGAGTCGAAGGGCCCGGTGCGCGTGGCGGACGTCGAGGCCGCGCAGAAGACGATCCTGCAGACGGCGCGCAAGCTGGCGGCCGCCGGCACCATCGCCCTCGGCGGCAAGGGCGAGCAGTACGTCTAACGCTGGCGCGTCAGGTCCATCGCCTCGGCGAGCGCGCTGAGACGCGCGGCGACCTCACCGAGCGGCAGCATCTCGGCCGCCGCCCCGAGCGCCACCGCCTCCCCCGGCATGCCCCACACCACGCTCGTCGCCTCATCCTGGGCAAGGGTAGGACTGCCGGCCTCGCGCATCTCCTTGAGCCCGAGCGCGCCGTCCTTCCCCATGCCGGTGAGGATCACGCCGATCGCGTTGCGCCCCGCCTGCTGTGCCACCGAGCGGAACAGCACGTCGACGCTCGGCTTGTGGCGGTTGACCGGCGGGCCGTCGTCGAGCCGGCACACGTAGCGCGCGCCGTCGCGTACCACCAGCAGGTGCTGGTCGCCCGGGGCGATGTAGACGTGTCCGGGCAGGATCAGCTGGCCATCCTGCGCCTCGGAGACCGTCATCTGACAGCAGGCGTCCATGCGGCGCGCAAACGGCGCGCTGAAGGCCTTGGGGATGTGCTGCGCGATGACCACGCCGGGCGTATCGGCCCGCAGCTGCACCAGCACTTCCTTGATCGCTTCGGTCCCCCCGGTCGAGGCGCCGATGGCGATGATCCGCTCGGTAGTGCGGAACTGGCGCCGCACCGGTGCCTTGGCGAGCACCGCGTCGACCCCGAGGCGCGGCACCACCGCGGCGCTGCCGTTGCCGGCGGCGACGCCGGTATAAGGGCGCACGCGCGCCGTGGCCGCCGCGCGGATCTTGGCGCGCAGCTCGTCCGCATAGTCGGTGAGGGTCGCCGCGATGTCGATCTTGGGCTTGGGCAGGTAATCGACCGCGCCGACCGCGAGTGCATCGAGCGTCACCTCGGCGCCGTGCTCGGTGAGCGAGGAGACCATCACCACCGGCATGGGGCGCAGGCGCATCAGGTTGCGCAGGAACGTGACGCCATCCATCTTGGGCATCTCGACATCGAGCGTGAGCACGTCGGGGGAGAGCTGCTTGATCTTCTCGCGTGCGACGTACGCATCGCCCGCCGTCCCCACCACCTCGAGGGCGGGATCCGCCGACAGCACCTCGGTGAGGATGCGGCGCACGAGCGCCGAATCGTCCACGATCAGCACGCGCACACGCGGTTTGGCGGCCGCGGCCGGCGGCAGCCCGCTCTTCTCGACGGCGTTCCTTCCTGGATCTGACATGTGCGCTGCGTCCCTTTCAGAAGAGCTCGACGTCGCCGCCGCCGCTCTGGCGGGCGAGATCGCCCTGGTAGCGGCGCTCGCGCTCGGCGATCGCGGTGGCCTCGAGCGGCTGCAGCCGCCGCACGCGCACCTTGCCGGAGTCGGGGAAGTAGACGATGCGGCGCGGGTAGATGTCGCCGAGATCCTCGGCCGCCACCCTGAGGCCTTCGGACTTCAGGTACTCGCGCACGAACGTCACGTTGTGCTCGCCCACGTCGGTCATCGAGGCGAGGATGCGTCCGCCACCGAACAGCTTGATCTCGAAGTGCTCGCGCCGCCCGCCGAGCTTCAGCAGCGCGTTGATCAGGCACTCCATGGCGTGGCTGCCATAGCGCGTCGCGAGCCCGGTCGCCGGATCCATCCAGCGATCGGCGGCGCCGCTCGCCGAGTCCGCGGGCAGCATGAAGTGATTCATGCCGCCGACCCCTAAGCGCCGATCGGAGATGCAGGCCGAGATGCACGAGCCGAGCACCGTCGAGATCGCCTCGTCGTGGCGCGTGACGTAGAACTCCCCGGGCAGAATCTTGGCGGTCCAGCGCGAGGAGGCGGTGTCGAAGTAGCGGTGGATGGCCTGAAAGCCCGGGACGGCGGGCGGACAGGGGGTCGAGCCCGCACGGGCGGCCACTCCCACCTCAGTTCCTCCGGTAGACGGTCTTGCCGACGAGCGTGTACTCGTCGCAGACGCGGTAGAGGCTCTCGGAGTGCCCGAGGAACAGCAGGTCCCCGGGCCGCTGCAGCCGCGCGATGCGCGCGAACAGCTCGCGCTGGGTGTCCTTGTCGAAGTAGATGATCACGTTGCGGCAGAAGACGGCGTCGAACGGGCCCTTCATGGGGAGCGCCCGCATCAGGTTGAGCTCGCGGAAGGTGATGAGGCCGCGCAGCTCCGCGCTGGCGGCGTAGAGCGCGTCCGCCGCGTTGCCCGCAGGCCGGAAGAAGCGCTCGAGGCGCGCCGGCGTGAGGCCGCGCACGCGCTCCGGCTCGTAGACGCCCCGCTCACCGCGGCCGAGCACCTCGGTGTCGAGGTCGGTGGCCAGGATCTTGATGTCCCAGCGGCGCGCATCGGGCAGCGCCTCGTGCACGGTCATGGCGATGGAATACGGCTCCTCTCCCGTGGAGCAGCCGGCCGACCAGATGCGCAGGCGCCGCGAGCTGCGCGCATCGGCGGCGCGCGGGGCGAGGAGCTGCTCGCGCAGGTACTGGAAGTGATGCGCCTCGCGGAAGAAGGCGGTCAGGTTGGTGGTGATGGCGTTGCAGAACTGCGCCAGCTCCTCGCCATCGCCGCTCTCGAGGAGCTCGCGGTACTCATGGAAGCTCTCGAGTCCGAGCGCCCGCAGCCGCCGCGACAGCCGCCCGTAGACCATCTCGCGCTTCTGCTCCGAGAGATGGATGCCGGTATGGGTCTTCACCAGCTCGCGGAATGCGGCGAACTCCTCCTCGCCGAAGCTGAACTTGCGCGTCTGCAGGTCACGGCCTGCGGCCGAGGAGCTCTCCATGGCGCGCGGTCAGAACAGCTCGCTGCTGCCTTCGGCTGCGGCGCCGCCCGCGCCGCCCGGCGCGCCGACGCCGCCGGTGCGCACCAGCAGCTCGATGAGATCGTCGTGCGTCTGCGCGGCGAGGCGCTCGCGCAGCGCCGCGAGCAGTTCCTCCCAGCGCAGCGCGCCGAAGCCGGCCATCTGCGGCAGCGGATGATCGGCGAGCCGGGTGAGGAGAGCACGGATCACCGCCAGCTGCTGCATGAGACGGTCGTGAAACTGCAGCGCGCGCACGCAGGCGGCGACATCGAGCGAGAGCAGCTCGCGCCCGGGCGCGCCCGCCGGCGGGCGCAGCCCCTGCTCGAGGCGCTCGAGCGCGCTGCCAAGCGCCGCCGCCGGCGCCTCGCTCTCGCGCATGGCAAAGGCGAGCAGGATCGCGGCCGCTTCCGCCGAGACTCCCAGGATCGCGCAGCGGCAGTGGACCTCCGCCGCGGAGGCGCTCATCACGCCAGCACCTTGGTCACGATGGAGAGCAGCCGGTCGGGATCGAAGGGCTTCACCAGCCAGCCGGTCGCGCCGGCCTCCTTGCCCTGCTGCTTGCGCTCGGCGGTCGACTCGGTGGTGAGCATCAGCAGCGGCACGAAGCGGTAGTTCGTGCGGCGCCGCAGCTCCTTCACCAGCGCGATGCCGTCCATGTTGGGCATGTTGACGTCGGTGATGACCACGTCGAACTGCTGCTTGTCGGCGAACTGCAGCGCTTCCACGCCGTCGGTCGCCACGTCCACTTCGTGGCCGCCGGAGGAGAGCGCCAGCTTCACCAGCTGGCGCATCGAGGGTGAGTCATCGACTGCGAGAATTCGTGCCATGAGTTCGCTCCACTAGAAGTCTTGCCATTCGCCCGTTGCCGCCCGGGGCTGAGCCCGCTCGGCTCCAGGGGCCGCCGCCTTGCCGTTGCCGCTCCACGGCCGGCCCGCTGCGCGGCGCTCGCTCTGGGCAGCTGACGCTGCTGCCGCCGCAGCGGCGGCCGGCCCCTTGGCGGGCGGCAGCGCGAAGCGCTCCATCATGCGGTTGAGCTCGCCGGCCCCTTCGGCCAGCGCCTGCGAGGCGGCGCTCGCCTCCTCGACGAGCGCCGCGTTCTGCTGCGTCATCTCGTCCATCTGCATGACGGCCTTGTTGACCTGCTCGATCCCCGAGGACTGCTCGCGGGACGCCGCCGCGATCTCGGCGATGATGTCGGAGACCTTCTTGACCGCGGCGACGATCTCCCCGAGCGTCTGCCCGGACTGGGTGACGAGCGCCGAGCCGTCCTCGACCTTGCGCACCGAGTCCTTGATCAGGCCCTTGATCTCCTTGGCGGCGGTCGCCGAGCGCCCCGCGAGGTTGCGGACCTCGGTGGCGACTACGGCAAAGCCGCGGCCCTGCTCGCCGGCACGCGCCGCCTCGACCGCGGCGTTGAGCGCCAGCAGGTTGGTCTGGAAGGCGATCTCGTCGATCACGCCGATGATGTCGGCGATCTTCTTCGAGGCCTCGTTGATCTCGCTCATGGCGCGCACTGCCCTGGCCGTAACGGCCCCGCCCTTCTCCGCCTGATCGCGTGCGGCGCTGGCGAGCTGGTTGGCCTGGCCGGCGTTGTCGGCGTTCTGCTTGACGGTGGAGGTCATCTCCTCCATCGAGGAGGCCGTCTCCTCGAGCGAGGAGGACTGCTCCTCGGTGCGCTGCGAGAGATTCGCGTTGCCCTTGCTGATCTCATCCGCGCCCATGCGCACGGCGGCGGCGGCCGATGTGATGTCGCGTACCATCTGCGCCACGTTATCGAGCAGCTTGTTCAACCCGGAGCCGAGTGAGGCCAGGAACCCCGACTTGCCTTCGAGCGCCACCCGCATGCTGAGATCGTTGTCGAGCGCACGCCGCACGAGCTCCGCGACCTCCTCCTGCACGGACACTTCCTGCGTGCGGTCCCACCACTCGACCACCGTGCCGAGACGCCTGCCGGCGGCATCGCTCACCGGGCTCGCGGTGCACTTCAGCAGCCGCCCGCCGACGTACAGCTCGTCGGTGCGCGGACTCGCGAGGTCCGCGAGCAGCTGCCGCTGCTGCGCCGGGTTGTCGTGCAGCGCTGCGACGCTGCTGCCGAGAAGCCGGTCGGCGTCGAACGTCGGGCGCTCGCGCCTGAGCGATCCGGCCAGGTTGCGGAACAGCTGCTGTGCCGCCTCGTTGACGTAGACGATCCGGAGCTTCTCGTCCGCCAGCACGATGTTGGCGCCCGCCTTGTCGAGGGCGGTGCGGATGCGGCCGTTCTCGGCCGCCTGCATGTGCGCGGTGATGTCGGTGGCGAACTTGACGACCTTGTAGGGCTTGCCGTCGGCATTGAAGATCGGGTTGTAGCTCGCCTGGATCCAGATCTCGCGGCCGCCCTTGCCGTAGCGCTGGTACTGGCCGGCCACATAGTCGCCGTTTGCGAGCTTGTCCCAGTGCTGCCGGTACTGCTCACTCGCCGCATAGGACGGCTCGACGAACATGCGGTGATGCCGGCCGCGGATCTCTTCCAGCGTATAACCGAAGGTCTCGAGAAAATTCCCGTTGGCCGTGAGGATCGTGCCATCGAGGGTGAACTCGACCACCGCCTGTACGCGGTGGATGGCGTCGACCTGGCCCTTGGCCTCGGCGGCCGCCTCGACCTGCGCGGTGACATCCCAGGCGTAGGTGATCGCCCGCGAGACCTTGCCGCTCGCGTCGACGATCGGGTTGACGCTCGCCTGCACCCAGATCTCGCGGCCGCCCTTGGCGATGCGCTTCTGCAGCCCCGTAAAGTGCTCGCCCCGCGCGAGCCGCTCGAGGTTGCTGTGCAGGCCGTCTTTCCTGAGCTGCGCGGGATCGAGCAGCATCTGGATGTTCCGGCCGCGCAACTCCTCCAGGGTATAGCCGACGAGCTTCAGGTAGTTCTCGTTGGCCGTGAGGATCGTGCCGTCGAGGCCGTATTCGACCAGCGCCAGCGACCTGCCGATGGCCGTGACCTGCGCCTGCAGCTCGGCAACGGCTCCTGCCTTTGCCGGTGCCTTGCGGGCGGCGACCTTGGCCGCGGACTTGTTACGCTTGAGCATCCGTCGAGTCCTTCGATCCCTGGCTGATTTGTCGTTGCCTGAACGCTCAGGCCGCCTGCGCGGCCGCGTCGCTCTCGAGCGGCTCGAGCATCTGCGCGCCGATCAGGCGGTCGATGTCGAGCAGCACCACCATGCGCTCGGCGATCGACACGAGTCCGCGGATGTGATCGGTGGCGGCGCGCGCGCCGAGATCCGGGGTGGGCTTGACCGCGCCTGCGTCCACGTCGACGACGTCCGACACGCCGTCGACCACCACGCCGAAGTCGCGCCGTCCCGCCTCCGAGCGCACCGTCAGCACGATGATGACCGTGACCGCGGTGTACTCGGCCTGGGCGAGGTTGAAGCGCTTGCGCAGGTCGACGATCGGCACGATCGAGCCGCGCAGATTCAGTACCCCGAGGACGTGCGGCGGGGAATTCGGGATCTTGGTGACCGCGGACCAGCCGCGGATCTCCTGCACGCGCAGGATGTCGACCCCGTAGGTCTCCTCGCCGAGCACGAAGGTCAGCACCTGGTGGGTGGCTGCCTCGGTCGCGGGGCTCTTGGGTTGCTGGGTGTTCATGGCGTGCTTTCCTTGTGCGGCGCCTGCGGGACCTGCGCCTCAGGCCGCCTCGCGTCGGGAAGTGGAGCGGATCAGGCCCGGCACATCGAGGATGAGTGCCACCGAGCCGTCGCCGAGAATCGTGGCGCCGGAGATGCCCGGCACCTGCCCGTAATTGGTCTCGAGGGACTTGATCACCACCTGCTGCTGGCCGCGCAGGTCGTCGACGAACAGGCCGACGCGCTGGCCGTCGCCCTCGACCACCACGACCAGGCCGTCGTGGATGGCGCGCGCGCGCGCCTCGACGCCGAACAGCTCGTGCAGGCGCAGCAGCGGCAGATAGTCGCCGCGGAAGGAGATGACCTCGCCGGCGTTCGACAGGCGGTTGACGCCGCTCGCCTTCACCTGCAGCGACTCGACGATCGAGACCAGGGGCACGATGTAGGTCTCATGGCCGACGCACACCGACTGGCCGTCGACGATCGCGAGCGTCAGCGGCAGTGAGATCGTGAAGCGTGAGCCCCTGCCGCGCTCGCTCCTGATGTCGATCTTGCCGCCCAGGGATTTGATGTTCCGCCGCACCACGTCCATGCCGACGCCGCGGCCGGAGAGATCCGTGGCCTGCTCGGCGGTCGAGAAGCCCGGCAGGAAGATGAGCTCGAAGATGGCCTCCTCGCTCGGCGTCTCGCCGGCACCCACGAGTCCGCGGCTGCGTGCCTTGGCGAGAATCCGCTCGCAGTCGAGCCCGCGGCCGTCGTCCGACACCTCGATGATGATGGCGCTGCCGCGGTGGAAGGCCTCGAGGTGCACGGTGCCGGCCGCCGGCTTGCCGGCTGCGAGGCGCTCCTGCGGCAGCTCGATCCCGTGGTCGATGCTGTTGCGCACCAGGTGCACCAGCGGATCGCCGATGCGCTCGAGTACCGTCTTGTCGAGCTCGGTCTGCTCGCCGGTGAGCCTGAGCTCGATCTGCTTGCCGAGCCGCTGCGCGACATCGCGTACCAGGCGCGGGAAGCGGCTGAAGGCAAAGCCGATCGGCAGCATGCGTACCCGCATGACGCTCTCGTGCAGCTCGCGCACGTTGCGCTCGAGCTGCGCCAATCCGCTGCGCAGCCGCTCGGCCGATGCGCCCTCGACGAGCGCGCCGAGCTGCGCCAGCATGGATTGCGTGATGACGACCTCGCCCACCGTGTTGATGAGCTCGTCGATCTTGCCGACGGCGACGCGGATCGAGCCGGCATCGCCGCCGCCGGCGGCCGGGCCGGCCTCCGCCCTGGGTTGCGCGCGGCTGACGGGAGCCGCCTCGAGCGCCGGGGCCGCGGCACGCGGGACCTCGGGCGCGGGGGCGGCGGCTCGAGCCTCCGGGCGCGGCGGCGCCACCGCCGGCGCGGGAAGGGGGCCCGAGCGCGTGATGCGGTAGTCGCAATCGCCCTCGACCCAGTCGAAGGTCTCGGCGATCTCCTCCTCGGATGCCGCGCTCTTGAGCTCGAGCTGCCAGCGCAGGTAGCAACGATGCGGATCGATCTCGGCAAGTGCCGGCACCTCGTCGATGAAGGCCTGGACGCTCAGCTCACCGTGCTCGGCGAGCGCCGCGAAGAGCGCGAGCGGCTCGTTGCCGCGCGACAGCATGTTCTCGAGCGGCTTGACGCTCAGCTGCCACACGGTGCTCGGGAGCTCGGCGGGCCGCGTTTGCGGCGCAGCCGGCGGCACGGGCGCCGCCGCGGGCGCTGCGGCCGCCGTGGGCTCGTTCCTCGCCACCGCGACCTCGAGATCGAACTGCAGGTCGGCGACCTTCTGCGGATCGAAGCTCTCCTTCTTCTGCGCGGCGCGCAGCATCTCGCGCATCACGTCGACCGACTTCAGCAGCAGGTCCATGACGCTCGTGGTGAGGTGCGTGCGCCCGGCACGCACGCCGTCGAGCAGCGTCTCGCACGTGTGGGTGAAGGAGGCGATGTCGGCGAAGTTGAACATGCCGGCGCCGCCCTTGATGGAATGCGCCACGCGGAAGACGGTATTGATGACTTCGGGGTCGGGCGCCCCCACGTCGAGCTTCAGTAGCGCCGCCTCCATCGACTCGAGCGCCTCGAAGCTCTCTTCGAAGAAGGCCTGGTGGAATTGTGCGAGATCGATGCCCATGGAGGCTCAGCCGGCCGGAGCAAGCGCCAGCTCGCGCGCGAGGCCGAGCGCGCGCGCGGCGCGCATCATGGCCTCGCTCACATCCAGCCACACCACCGCCCGCTGCTCGGACTTGCGGTCGTGGAGAAACGCCACCAGCAGCTGCAGAGTCGCGGTGTCGACCCGCTCGACCTGGGCGGCGTCGATGTACACCGGGGAGGACTGCTCGATGTGCAGCAGCAGCCGTCCGAGGAGCGCCGCCGCGTCGCGGATAGTGCACTGCGCGGGCAGGCGCAGCACCGCGTCCGGCCTGATGGCGGCCGTCGGGCCGATGGTTGCGGCCGAGATCTTGTCACTGGCAGCGCTCATCTAGATGCCTCTCATGGCTACGCCGAGCGCGAGCAGCTCATCGACGTCCTGCTGCCCGTCGACGGTGCTGACGCTGACTCCGGGAATCACCGGACCGAAACCGCGCACCGGATCCTCCGCCGCCGGCGCCTGGCGGCCTCCCGAGACGGCGCCGTCACTGCCCTGCACGAGACGTGCCAGCTCGTCCTCGAGCTGCGCCACGAGCTCGATCACCCGGCGGATGATCTGACCGGAGAGGTCCTGGTAGCTCTGCGCCATCAGCACCTCGACCAGGTTGGTCTTCACGGTCTCGCCGTCGGCGAGCGCCGCGGCGAAGTGACTCTCGAGCCGCCGGAGCAGCTCCGCCCAGCGGGGCGAGGCGGCGCCGCTCTCACGCGCCGCGCGGCACTCGCTCGCGAGCGCGGCCGCCGCGGCCGCGGTGCGCGCGACCAGCGGCGTCGAGCTCTCGACCAGGTCGAGCGTGCGGTGCGCGGCCTCGTCGGTGAGCCGCAGCACATGGTCGAGCCGCGCGCGCGCATCGGGGATCTCCTGGCCGGCGAGACGCAGCAGCCGTGGGTCGAGGCGGAACTGATCGAGCGCGGCGCGCAGCTGCGCATCGAGCTCGCGCAGCGTGTGCCACAGCCCGCGCTCGCGCATGCCGGTCAGCGAGTCGACGGCCGCGAGAAAGCCCGCCTCGTCGCCCGCCTCGAGCGCGACCTGCAGGGAGAGACAGACCTCGCCCCACCGCTGCTGCAGTGCCGTGGACATCCGTGCTGTACTCATGCCGCGGGTGCCAGGATCTTCTCGAGCTTCTCGGCGAGAACCTGCGCGGTGAACGGCTTGATCACGTAGCCATTGACGCCCGCCTTGGCCGCCTCGACGATCTGCTCGCGCTTGGCCTCCGCGGTCAGCATCAGCACCGGCATCCTGGCGAGCTTCGGATCGGAGCGCACCGCCTTCAGCAGGTCGAGGCCCGGCATGCCGGGCATGTTCCAATCGGTGATCAGCACATCGAAGGGCTCGGCCTGCAGCAGCGGCAGCGCCGTCTTGCCGTCGTCCGCCTCGGCCACGTTGGCGTAGCCGAGATCGTGCAGCAGGTTCTTGACGATGCGCCGCATGGTCGAGAAGTCGTCTACGACGAGGAACCGCAAGTCCTTTTTCATGGAATCCTCACTAGCCGTTACGGCGGCACGCGGCAGGTCGCGAACCCACTGTGACGCCGTTCAAGAAAAGCCGCCTGGCGCGCGATGTCGCGCATACAGGAAACATCGGCGTCGGGGGGCGAATCTTGAGTTGCGCGCGCGCATCCGTGAGAGCGCGCGCCACGGCAGTGCGCGGGCCTCGCGGGCGGCCCGGACCCGGATCACGGCAGGCGCTCACCGCGCGCACGGCAGGTCCTTACCGCGCGGCGGTATTCGCTCACGGTGCCGGAGAGCCCCTCGACCGCGGCGCCGATTCCTTTAGGCGAAAGGCACGATGCACTTCACAGTTTCCGGGTGCGGCCTTCCCGCAGCATAGGTCTTGCAAGGCAAGGGAGAGCTGGTTCGAGTGAAGGAGCACATCCATGTCTGAGGCCCGCGCGGTGAAGCCCGTCGAACGCTGGTCGCTGCCCGCGGTCGAGGGACCGCTCGCGAACAGTCTGCGCGACGAGCGCGCCCGCGCCGCGAGCGAGCGGCGCACTGCCGACGAAGCGACGCGCGGCTACGAGGCCGGAATGGCGCGTGCCGAGGCGCAGATGGCGGCGCGGCTCGAAGAGCTGAGCGCGCGCGTCCACCGCATGGATGGCGTGCTGGAGCTCCTGGCGGGCCCGCTGCGCGCACTCGACGATGAGGTGGAGAAGGAGCTGCTCGAGCTCGCCCTCGCCGTCGGCAAGCAGCTCGCACGGCGCGAGCTCGCCGCCGTCCCGGCCCAGATCGTAGCGATCCTGCGCGAATGCCTCGAGCAGCTGCCGGTGGCCGCGCGCGAGGTGCGCGTGCACCTTCATCCGGAGGATGCGGCGATCGTGCGTGAGCGCCTCGCCGCCCCCGCCGCGCAGCGCGCCTGGACCCTGATCGAGGATCCGACTCTGGCGCGCGGCGGCTGCCTCGTGCGCAGCGACACCTCGCAGATCGACGCCCGCTTCGAGAGCCGCGTCCACGCCGTGCTCGCGAGCGTCCTCGGCGAGCAGCGCGCCCCCGAGCGCCTCGCCGCGCCCGGCACGGGTGACGGCGAGTGAGCGCCGCCGACCAGGCCGAACGCACCCGGGTGTGGCGCGAGCGGCTCGGCCGCCTGAGGCGGCGCGTCGCCGGCACACCGCCGCTCGCGGTCGAAGGCTCCCTCACCCGCATGGTGGGCCTCACGCTCGAGGCGGTCGGCTGCCAGGCCTCGATCGGCGATCACTGCGAGCTCATCGCGCGCGACGGCTCGCGCATCGAATCCGAGGTCGTCGGCTTTGCCGGCGACCGCCTGTTCCTCATGCCGACCGGCGACAGCCACGGGCTCGGGCCCCAGGCGCGCGTGATCCCGCGGCCGGGGGCGGGACTCGTGCCGGTCGGTCCGCAGCTCCTCGGGCGCATCATCGACGGCGCCGCCGAGCCGCTCGATGCCCTCGGCCCCCTCGACTGCGAGGCGCGGGTGCGCCTTGCGGGCAGGCCCATCAACCCCCTCGCGCGTGCGCCGCTCGCCGAGCCGCTCGATGTCGGCATCCGCACCATCAATTCGCTCCTGACCATCGGACGCGGGCAGCGCGTCGGCCTGTTCGCCGGCTCGGGCGTCGGCAAGAGCGTGCTGCTCGGCATGATGGCTCGCTATACCAAGGCGGATGTGATCGTCGTGGGATTGATCGGCGAGCGCGGCCGCGAGGTCAAGGAGTTCGTCGAGCGGATCCTGGGACCGCAGGATCGCAGCCGCGCCGTGATCGTTGCGTCCCCGGCCGACACCCCGCCACTGATGCGTCTGCACGGCGCCTGGGTGGCGACCGCGGTGGCGGAATACTTCCGCGATCAGGGCAAGAGCGTGCTCCTGCTCATGGACTCGCTCACCCGTTTTGCGCAAGCCCAGCGCGAGATCGGGCTTGCGATCGGCGAGGCGCCGGCCACCAAGGGCTTCCCACCCTCGGTGTTCGCGCGCCTGCCGGCACTGGTCGAGCGCGCCGGCAACGGCCGCAGCGGCGGCGGCTCGATCACCGCCTTCTACACCGTGCTCACCGAGGGTGACGATCAGAGCGACCCGATCGCCGATGCCGCGCGCGCGATCCTCGACGGGCACATCGTGCTGTCGCGTCGCATCGCCGAGACCGGCCTGTACCCGGCGATCGACGTCTCGGCCTCGATCAGTCGCGCCATGCACGAGATCGCCGCGCCTGCGCACGTGCGCGCGGCGCAGCAGTTCCGCCGCGCGCTCTCGATCTACGAGCAGCACCGCGACCTCATCAGCCTCGGCGCCTACGTGCGCGGCAGCGACCCACGGGTCGACGCCGCCATCGCACTCTGGCCGCAGGTCCAGCAGTTCCTGCAGCAGGACATGCGCCAGCGCGTCGATCTCGCCTCGAGCCTCGCCGCGCTCAGGGCCCTCGCGGCCGAGCCCGCCGCCGGCGATCCGCCCGCGAGCGCGAAGGGATAAGCCGTGCCACGAATCCGGCAGTTGAAGACCGCGCAGGGCGTGTTCGAGACCGACGAGCGGCACAAGGCGCTCACGCTCGCGGTGAGCGAGCGGCAGGTCAAGGAGAGCGAGGCTAAGCTCGCCGAGCTCGACCGCTATCGCGACGCCTACATCCGCGACTTCGCCGCCCGCGCCGGCAGCGGTATCAGCGCCGTCCGTGCGCGGGACTACCAGGCGTTTCTCACGCGCCTCGACGAGGCGCTGCGCGAGCAGGCCGAGATCGTCGAGCGCTCGCGCGCCCAACGCGCGGAGCTCCTCGCCCGGTGGAGCGGGGCCGCACGGCGCTCGGCCGCAGTCGACCGCGCCCTGCAGCGGGGCCTGAGCGATGAGCAGCGCCGCCTCGAGCGGCGCGAGCAACACGAGGCGGACGAGCGTGCCCAGCGCCCCGCCGGAGGCGGCCGTCGTGTCCCCTAGCCTCGCCCCCCCTCCCACCACGAGTGCCGCATCGGGCTCCGCGAGCGCCGACCTCGGGACGCTGCGCGCCGCGCCCGCCCGCGCCAGCGCCGCCAGCGCCGCAGCCGCCAGCGCCGCAGGCGCCGCGCCGCTGCGGGACGCACCGCCCGGACAGGATTCACCCGCCGCCGCTTCCGGCCGCACGCCTGAGAGAGGCGTGGCTGCGGACAGCGCGGCAGCTGCGGGGCCCACCGCCAGCCCCGCGACCGCAGGCCCGACCTTCGGGGCGACCCTCGCCGCTTCCCTGTCCGCGGCGCCCGTGCAGGCGGCCCCTGCGCAGGGCGCAGTCCGTGCGCCCGCGCGCGGCGGCAGAGCCAAATCCGCGGACGCGCAGGCCCCCGACACACCCGGCGCCGCCAGCGGCTCCCTCGCCGTCGCGCCCCTGATCGCAGGCAATCTCCCGGCCCAGGCCCCATCGGCCCCTGCCACCGATGCAAACCCCGGATCGACTGCCGTGAACGGCAGCGACCCGGGGCTGGCGCCGGCCGCCGCAGCCGACGGGTCTCCAGCCCACGCGGGCGCAGCCGCGGCCGTCACCGCCGCCCTCGCCGCCGCCCGGGAAGCGCCCGCCGCTCCAGGCGCCATGGCTCCTGCGGCCCGCGACGATCGCCCGCACGCGGACGTCGCGCCCGGGATCGATGCCACGCCCGCCGCTCCAATCAGTGCACCGGCTCACGCCGCGCTCGCGAGCGCGCTCGTCGCCGCTACGCGGATCGAGGGCGGCTCGCCACCCGGCACCACCTCCGACGCCGGTGCGCCGAGTGGCACGGCCAATTTCGCCGGCGCGAACGCCGCCTGGTCGGCGCCGCCCCCTGCGGCCACGCCCGCGGACTCATCCGTCGGCCCTCAGCCGCCCGCATCCCCCGCCCTCACCCTGCACACCGAGGTCGGCAGCACGGGTTGGGCCAACGAGCTTGGGACTCGCCTCCACTGGATGGCAAACGCCGCAGTGGGATCGGCATCGCTGCGCCTGACGCCCGAGCAGTTGGGTCCGGTCGAAGTGCGAATCTCGGTGCACCAGAACTCGGCGAGCGTCTGGTTCGCCGCGGCTCAGCCTGAAACGCGCACGGCGCTCGAGCAGGCGTTGCCGCAGCTCAGGGAGCTGTTCTCCGCCCAGGGCCTGAACCTTGCGCAGGCCGGCGTCTCCGACCAGTCTGCGCGCGGCACGCCGCGCCATGGCCTGCCTTCCGGCGTGGGTGCGGCTGCGAGCGCGGTGCGCGAGTTGAATGCGACCCAGGTCACATCCGCACCTCGCCTCCGCCAGGGGCTCATCGACACCTACGCCTGAAGTTCCGCGCGCGCGCCGCGCCTCCCGCCAACTTTCCGTCGCGCTCAGATCCACTGCGACGCAGCTCACGCTTCTCGCGGCGGCGAAAAGCCTTAAGCCTTCTCGACTTAGCGCGATCCCCGAGCGCATGGCATGCACGTTGCACTGATGCCGAGCGTCGCTGACAGCTTTAAGGGCGAGGAGTAAGCAAGGATGGCCGCTCAGATTCCGGTACTCGAGGCCGCCGCCGACAAGGTCGCCGCTCCCCAGGGCAAGGGCAGAGGCAAGCTCTTCCTGATTGCCATCGGGAGCGCCGCCGCCGTGCTGCTCGCCGGCGGCGCCGGCGCCGCGTGGTGGCTCACCAGCGGCAAGCATCCGGCGGCTGCGGCCGCCGCTCCCAAGGCCGAGGCGCCCCCCGCGGGGCCGCCGCTGTTCCTCGGGCTCGACCCGCCGTTCGTCGTCAATTTCGATTCCGGGCAGGCGGTGCGCTTTCTGCAGATCGCCGTGCAGCTCGAGACGCGCGACCCGGCCACCGTCGAGCTGCTGAAGACCAACGACCCGGTCGTGCGCAACAACCTGCTGATGCTGTTCGGCAACCAGACCTATGCGCAGCTCGCCACCCGCGAGGGCAAGGAGGCGTTGCGCAACCAGGCGCTCGAGGACGTGCGCAAGGTGCTCAAGGGGGCCGGCGGCCATCCGGAGCGGCTCGAGGCCGTGTACTTCACCAGCTTCGTGATGCAGTAGGGCGCGCCCATGCCCGCAGGCGAGAAGGTACTGGACCAGGCCGAGATCGACGCGCTGATTCACGGCGTCGACTCGGGCGCGGTCGACACCGCGCCGGCTCCGGCGCCCGGCGAGGTGGTGCCGTACGACTTCGCCGAGCAGAAGCGCATCGTGCGCGGGCGCATGCCCACGCTCGAGATGATCACCGAGCGCTTCGCGCGCGTGTTCCGCGTGAGCATCTACAACCTGCTGCGCCGCTCGCCCGAGATCTCGGTGCACCCGCTGCAGATCAAGAAGTTCAGCGAGTACGTCCACACGCTGCACGTGCCCACCAGCCTCAACATGGTGAAGATCAACCCGCTGCGCGGCACGGCGCTCGTGGTGCTCGATCCCAAGCTGGTGTTCGCCGTGGTCGACAATTTCTTCGGCGGTGTGGGCCGCCACGCCAAGATCGAGGGCCGCGAGTTCACCGCCACCGAGCAGCGCATCATCCACATGCTGCTGCGCAACGCCTTCGCCGACCTGCGCGAGGCCTGGGCGCACGTCGCCGCCATCGAGGTCGAGTACCTGCAGTCCGAGGTCAATCCGCACTTCGCCAACATCGTCTCGCCGTCGGAGATCGTGGTGGTGACCTCCTGCCACATCGAGTTGCACGGCGGCGGCGGCGACCTGCACGTGACCATGCCCTACTCGATGATCGAGCCGCTGCGCGACGTGCTCGATGCCGGCATCGCCAGCGACCGCATGGAGAAGGACTCGCGCTGGAGCAATCTGTTGCGCGCCGAGATCGAGGATGCCGAGGTGCAGCTGAAGACGCTCCTCGGCCGCGCCTCGCTCACGCTCGCGGACCTGCTCAATCTGAAACCCGGCGACATCCTGCCGTGCGACTTCGCCGGCAAGGTGACGCTGCTCGCCGAGGAGGTGCCGCTGTTCCGCGGCAGCTTCGGCTTATCGCGCGGCCAGCAGGCCGTCAAGGTCGAGACGCGCGTGCGCCGCATGGGCGCAGCTGCCGTCGATCCCCTCAGCCTCAAACCCGAGAGTCGCAAATGAATGCCAACGCCGAGGCGGTCGAGCCCGCCGAGTTCGATCAGATCGAGGACGAGAGCCAGCCGGCCTCGGGTGACGTCAATCTCGACGTCATCCTCGATGTCCCCGTAACGCTGTCGATGGAGGTCGGACGCACGCGCGTGCCGATCCGCAACCTCCTGCAGCTGAATCAGGGCTCCGTGGTCGAGCTCGACCGCGCCGCCGGTGAGCCGCTCGATGTGTTCGTCAACGGCACCCTGGTCGCCCACGGCGAGGTGGTGGTCGTCAACGAGCGCTTCGGCATTCGCCTCACCGACGTTGTGAGCCCCGCCGAGCGGCTGCGCAAGCTGAAGTGAGCCGATGTTCGCCGCCCCGCAAACCGCTCCGGCAGCGCATGCCGGGGCCCTGAGTGGCCTCGGCGAGGTGACGCTGGCGCTCGCCCTGGTGCTCGGGGCGGTGTTCGTGCTCGCCTGGGCCCTCAAGCGCGTGCGCGGCTTCGGCGCGCGCGCCGGCGGCTCGCTCGATGTGCTCGCCCAGGTGCCGCTCGGCCAGAAGGAGCGCGTGGTGCTCCTTAAGGTCGGCGCCACCCAGATCCTGCTCGGCGTCGCTCCCGGACGCGTCAACACCCTCCACGTGCTGCCCGAGCCGCTCGATCTGTCGCGCGCCGCTGCCTCGGGCGCCGCTGGCCCGGCGCCGTTTCGGGCGCTGCTGCGGAGTCTCGGCAAGTGAGCCGCGCGCGAGCGGCGCTGCTCGTGGCGCTCCCGACGCTGCTGCCGGCCGTGGCGGCCGCCGCGATCCCGGCCGGCATTCCGGCCGTCACGGTGGCGGGCGCCGGCGGCGGCCAGACCTACACGCTCTCGCTCCAGGTGCTGGCGCTGATGACGGCGCTGACGCTGCTGCCCGCGATCGTCCTCATGATGACCGCGTTCACCCGCATCGTCATCGTGCTCGGGATCCTGCGCCAGGCGCTCGGCGCCGGTCAGACGCCGCCGAATCAGGTGCTGGTGGGCCTCGCGCTCTTCCTCACGCTGTTCGTCATGAGCCCGGTGGTGAGCCGCATCAACGAGGAGGCGTTCCAGCCCTACTCCGCCGGCACCATCGACACGGGCGTCGCGCTCGAGCGCGCCGTGGTGCCGCTCAAGAAGTTCATGCTCGATCAGACCCGCGAGTCCGACATCGCCACCTTCGTGCGCATCTCGGGCGGCAAGGGCTTTGCGAGCCCGCAGGAGGTGCCGCTCACGCTGCTGGTGCCGGCCTTCGTCACGAGCGAGCTCAAGACCGCCTTCCTCATCGGCTTTCTCATCTATATCCCCTTCGTGATCATCGATCTGGTGGTCGCGAGCGTGCTGATGTCGATGGGCATGATGATGCTGTCGCCGGTGCTCATCTCCCTGCCCTTCAAGCTGATGCTGTTCGTGCTGGTCGACGGCTGGTCGCTGGTCATGGGCACGCTGGCCGCCAGCTTCTATTCCTGAAAGAGAGCCCGCATGAATCCCGAGACCGTCATGACCGTCGGCAGCCGCGCACTCGAGGTCACCCTCATGCTGGCGGCCCCCATGCTGCTCGTGGCGCTGGTCACCGGGCTCGTGGTCGGCGCCTTCCAGGCCGCCACCCAGATCAACGAGATGACGCTGTCCTTCATCCCGAAGCTGATCGCCATCTCGGTGGCGCTCATGGTCGCCGGTCCCTGGATGCTGAAGGTGCTCGTCGGCTACACCCGCGAGCTCTTCGAGAGCATCCCGCAGCTCATCAACTGACCCAGGCGCTGCCGTCCCGAGCCGCGGTCGCATGATCCACCTCACCACCCATCAGCTGACGGACTGGCTGGCGCTCATCTACTGGCCGTTCGTACGCATCGGCTCGTGCTTCATGATCGTGCCGGTGTTCGGCGCCGAGACCGTTCCGGCGCGGGTGCGCGTGGTGCTGGCCGGCGCGATCACGCTCCTGATCGCGCCGCTCCTGCCGGCAGCGCCGCCGGTCGAGCCGTTCTCCGCCGCCGGCTGCGTGATCACCGTGCAGCAGGTGCTGATCGGCGTCGCGCTCGGCTTCTGCCTGCATATCCTCTTCGACGCGGTGAACCTCGGCGGGCAGATGCTGGCGAACAGCATGGGCCTCTCCATGGCTTTCAACATCGACCCGCTGCACGGGAGCGACGCCAGCACGCCGGCGGTCGGCCAGCTGTACACGCTCCTGGTCACGCTCACCTTCCTCGCGCTCAACGGCCACCTGGCGCTGCTCGAGGTGCTGGTGAGGTCTTTCAGCACCCTGCCCGTCGGCAGCGACGGGCTCGGCGCGGCGGGCCTCGCGGCCGTGGTCGGCTACGGCTCGCAGCTCTTTGCCGGCGCGCTCTCGATCGCGCTCCCCGGGATCACGGCGCTCCTCATCGTGAACCTCGCCTTCGGCGTCATGAGCCGCGCGGCGCCGGCGTTCAACCTGTTCGCCATCGGGCTACCCGTGTCGCTGGTCTTCGGTCTGGTGATCGTCACGGCGGGACTGCCGGCGGTGCAAGCCACCTTCCTCGAGCTGCTCGCGCGCGCCTTCGCATCGCTCGCGCAGCTCACGGGCGCGACGGGTTGAGCCATGGCCGACACCGACCACCCACAGGAACGCACCGAGCAACCGACCGCCAAACGGCTCGAGCAGGCGCGCGAGCAGGGCCAGGTCGCGCGCTCGAGCGACCTGGGCGCCGCGGCGGTGCTGCTGCTCGCCGCCGGCGGGCTCGAGCTCCTCGGCGGCTGGAGCGGCGGGCAGCTCGGTGCCCTCATGCGCTCGGGCCTCGCTTTCTCGCGCGCGCAGGCGCTCGATGAGTCGGCAGCCGTCGGCGCCTTCGCGGCAGCGGCGAGTCGGGCGCTCCATGCCTGTGCGCCGATCTTTGCCCTGACCGTGCTGGCGGCGATCGCCGCACCCATCGCGCTCGGCGGCCGCGGCCTGCACTTCAAGGCCCTGATTCCCGATTTCTCGCGCCTCGCCCCCGGCGCGGGCTTCGCGCGCATGTTCTCGCTCAACGGCGCCGTCGAGCTCGCCAAGGCGTTCGCCAAGTTCCTGGCGCTGTCGCTCGCGGCCGCCGCGGTGCTGTGGCGGCAGTCGGGCGCGATCCTCGCCCTCGGCGCCGAGGCCCCGCCGGTCGCGATCGCGCATGCCGCCTCGCTCGCGGGCTTCGCGCTGCTGGTGCTGGCCGCGACGCTCGCGCTCATCGCCGCAGTGGACGTGCCCTGGCAGCTGTGGCGCTACACCCGGGGGCTGCGCATGACGCGCCAGCAGATCCGCGAGGAGCTCAAGGACAGCGAGGGCGCGCCCGAGATCAAGGGCCGCATCCGCAAGCTGCAGAGCGAGCGCGCCCGGCGCCGCATGATGAGCCAGGTGCCGAAGGCCGACGTCGTGGTCGTCAACCCGACGCACTTCGCGGTGGCGCTGCGCTACGACGAGCAGCGCATGCGCGCGCCGCTGGTGGTGGCCAAGGGCCAGGACCTGATCGCCGCGCGCATCCGCGAGATCGCCGACGAGCACCGCGTGCCTGTCTTCGAGGCGCCGCCGCTGGCGCGCGCGCTCCACCGGCACGTCGAGCTCGGCGCGGAGATCCCGGCATCGCTGTACGTGGCGGTCGCCCAGGTACTCACCTACCTCGCGCAGGTGCGCGCCGCGCGCCGCGCGGGCGCGAGCCCGCCGCCGCCCCCGGCCATCGAGGTCGGCCTCGACCCCGACGCGCCGCTCCACTAGGCAGTTAAGAGGAGCGACCGATGGCCACTGCGACCAACCCGAGTACCCCCAACCTGCGCGAGCTGCTGCGCGCCGGCGTCGGCGTCCCGGTCGGCATGCTGGCGGTGCTCGCCATGATCGTGCTGCCGCTGCCGCCGCTGGCGCTCGACGTGCTGTTCACCTTCAACATCGCCCTCTCGATCGTGATCGTGATGGCGGTGTTCTACGTGGCGCGCCCCATCGAGTTCGGCGTCTTTCCGACCGTGCTGCTGCTCGCGACGCTGCTGCGCCTTGCGCTCAACGTCGCCTCGACGCGCGTGGTACTCCTCAACGGCCACTCGGGCGTGCAGGCCGCGGGTCACGTGATCCACTCCTTCGGCGAGTTCGTCATCGGCGGCAACTTCGCCGTCGGCGTGGTGGTGTTCGTGATCCTCACCATCATCAACTTCGTGGTGGTCACCAAGGGCGCGGGCCGCATCTCCGAGGTGAGCGCGCGCTTCACCCTCGATGCCATGCCGGGCAAGCAGATGGCGATCGATGCGGACCTGAACGCCGGGCTCATCAGCCAGGACGAGGCGCGCACCCGCCGCGCCGAGGTGCGTGCCGAGGCCGACTTCTATGGCGCCATGGACGGCGCCAGCAAGTTCGTGCGCGGCGACGCGGTGGCCGGCATCCTGGTGCTGTTCATCAACATGGTCGGCGGGCTCGCGATCGGCACCTTGAGTCATGGCCTGAGCTTCGCCAACGCGGCCCGCACCTACACGCTCCTCACGATCGGCGACGGCCTGGTGGCGCAGCTGCCGGCGCTGCTGCTCTCGACCGCGGTCGCGATCATCGTGACGCGCATGTCGCGCCCCCAGGACATGGGCGGGGAGCTGCGACGGCAGCTCCTCGGCAACCCCAAGGCGCTCGCCGTCGCCGCGGCGCTCCTTGGAGTCATGGGGCTCATCCCCGGGATGCCGAACTTCGTGTTCCTCACGATGGCGGCACTGTGTGGCGCAGCCGCCTGGACGGTGAGTCAGCGGCGCGCGGCGGCGCCCACGGCGGCGCCTGCCACCCCGCCGCAACCGGCCGAGAACAAGGAGCTCTCCTGGGACGACGTGCAGCCGGTCGATCGCCTCGGACTCGAGGTGGGCTACCGCCTGGTGCCGCTGGTCGATGCCAGGCAGAAGGGCGATCTCCTCGGGCGGGTGCGCGGCGTGCGCCGCAAGCTCTCGCAGGATCTCGGCTTCCTGGTTCCCGCGGTACACATCCGCGACAACCTCGAGCTCGCGCCGAACGCCTACCGCATCACGCTCGGCGGCGTGCCGATCGGCGAAGGCGTGATTCACCCCGAGCGCGAGCTGGCGCTCAACCCCGGGCGCGTGTTCGGGCCGGTCCAGGGCATTGCGACGCGCGATCCCGCCTTCGGCATGGAGGCGATCTGGATCGAGCCCTCCGCACGCGATCACGCTCAGACACTCGGCTATACCGTGGTGGATCCCGGCACGGTGATCGCCACGCATCTTTCCGCGCTCATCCAGGCGCACGCGCACGAGATCCTCGGCCACGAGGAGGTGCAGCAGCTGCTCAACCTGGTGGCGAAGTCCGCGCCCAAACTGGTCGAGGACCTCACCCCCAAGGTATTGCCGCTCGCGACGCTGGTGCGGGTGCTGCAGGGCCTGCTCGCCGAGCGGGTGCCGATCCGCAACATGCGCACCATCCTCGAGACGCTCGCCGAGAACGCGCCGCGCACCCCGGATCCGGCGGCGCTGCAGGGCCAGGTGCGCATCGCGCTCGGGCGGCAGATCGTGCAGGACATCGCCGGCCCCACGAGCGAAGTCCCCGTTATGTCACTCGATGCGGAACTTGAGAGGTTGCTCACGAGTGCGCTCGGCAGCAACGCCGCCAACCCCACCCTCGAGCCGGGTCTGGCAGAGAAGTTGCAACAACGCCTGTCGGAGTCGGCGCGCCGACGCGAGGTGGCCGGGGAACCGGCCGTGCTGCTCGTGCCGCCGGCTCTGCGGGCACCGCTCGCGGGATTCGTGCGCTCGAGCGTACCGGGCCTGCACGTGCTCGCCTGGAACGAGATTCCGCACAACCGCAAGGTGCGCCTCGTGACCACGGTGGGTCGCTGAGCAGCCCAGGTGAGGCTGCCGGAGAGAATGGATGAGAATCATCAGATACATGGCACCGGACACGCGCCAGGCGCTACGCGGCATACGCGAGCAGCTGGGCGATGACGCGGTGATCCTGTCCTCGAAGCGCACGCCCGCGGGGGTCGAAGTGACCGCCGCCGTGGACTTCGATGCGACGCGCCTCGAGAACGCGGCCGTAGCGCTCGCGCCAGCGCTCGCGCCGAAGCCGGTCGCGAAGCTCGCCGCCCCGGCCCCGGTGCGCGAAGTACCGGCCGCGACGGCAACGCCCGCCCGCCCTGCCGCGCCCGCGCCGCGCGCCCTGGCCGCCGCGGGCACCGAGCCGCCGGCAAGACCCGCCGCCCGGCCGCAAGCGGCGCGCGCGATCGCCGCGACCCCACCGGCAGCGCCCGCCGCGCACTCAGCGCCCACGGCCGCGGCCATGGACCACATGAACCACGAGCTGAAGATCCTGCGGCGCATGCTCGAGACACAGCTCGAGCAGCTCGCCTGGAACGAGCGCAGCCGCCGCACGCCGGTCATCGCCGAGATGCTGCGCGAGCTCACCGAGATGGGCATCTCCCAGGAGCTCGCCGACCGCATCGTCGAGCAGCTGCCCGCGCAGGTCGATCTCGCCACCGCGCGGCGCTTCGCCATCGCCGGGCTCTCGCAGTATCTGCGCACCACCGGTCCTCGCTGGCAGGAGGACGGCGGCCGCCTCGCCCTGGTCGGCGCCACGGGCGTCGGCAAGACGACGACGCTCGCGAAGCTCGCCGTCCGCTGGGTGCTGCGCCACGGGGCGCGCGACCTCGCCCTGGTCGCAGCCGACTCGGTCCGCATGGGCGCCCAGGACCAGCTGCAGTCGCTCGGCCAGCTGCTCGGTGCGCCGGTCTACGCGCCCGACGGCTTCGCCGGACTTCCGGCGCTGCTCGCGCAGCTCTCGCGCTACCGCCTGGTGCTCATCGATACCCCGGGCAGCAGTGTGCGCGATCCGCAGCTCGCCGCGCGCCTCGCGGTACTCGCCAACTCGGCGTCCAAGCTCGAGTCGGCGCTGGTGCTGCCCGCCAACAGTCAGGCCGGCGCCATCGACGAGGCGGTGCGGCGCTTCGCGCCCGCCAACCCGGCCTGCTGTCTGCTCACCAAGGTGGACGAGGCCGCAAGCCTCGGCGGGACGCTCTCGGTGCTGATCCGTGCGCGCTTGCCGGTCGCCTACGTGTCGGCCGGGCAGCGCGTCCCCGAGGACCTGCAGCCGGCACGCGCCCTCGAGCTGGTGTCGCAGGCGGTGCAGCTGGCGAAGTCGACTCAGGCGACCGTGGACGAGGATCTGCTGCGCCGCCGCTTCGGCAGGAGCCAGCATGGCAGCCCCTGAGCTCAGCGTGATTCATAACACCACCCGCCTCGACGGTCTGGCCCAGCCCGTGCAGGTGATCGCCATCACCGGCGGCAAGGGCGGGGTCGGCAAGACCAGCGTGGCGGTGAACCTCGCCACCGCGCTCGCGGCCCGCAGCCGGCGCGTGGTGCTGCTCGATGGCGACCTGGGTCTCGCCAATGCGGATGTCTTCCTCGGGCTGTCGCCGCGCTACACGCTGGCCCACGTACTCGCAGGCGAGCGCACGCTCGATGAGATCCTGGTGGAGGCGCCGCAGGGCTTCAAGCTGATCCCGGCCGCGGCCGGCGCCGCCGACCTCGCGCAGCTCGGCCCGGCCGAGCATCTGGGGCTGATACGCGCCTTCTCTTCGCTCGCCGCCCGGCTCGACGTGCTGATCGTCGATACGGCCGCGGGACTTTCCCACAGCGTGCTGCAGTTCTCGCAGGCGGCCCAGCAGGTCATGGTCGTGATGTGCGACGAGCCGGCCTCCATTACCGACGCCTATGCCCTGATCAAGGTATTGAGTCGCAATCACGGCGTCGAGCGCTTCCGGATACTCGCCAACCAGATCCGCCTGCCGGGCGGGGGCCGCGAGCTCTACCAGCGCTTCGAGCGGGTCGCGGCGCGCTTTCTTGACGTAACGCTGGAATACGCCGGCGAGATCCCCGACGACGACTGCCTGCGCCGCTCGGTCCGCGGCCAGCGCCCGGTGCTCGATGAGTATCCGTCGAGCCCGGCGGCCCGCGCATTCAAGAAATTGGCCGCCCATGCCGATAGCTGGCCAGTACCGGCGGGCCCGCGAGGCAACATCGAGTTTTTCGTCGAGCGCCTGGTGCGGCGCACGGCCACCCGGCCTGAGGCGGTGACGTGAGCGCCGCCGGAGCCTACGGGGCGCTGCAGGGCGGGAGCCGCGAGGGCGATGAGCTGATCGTGCGCCATGCGGAGCTCGTCAAGCGCATCGCCTACCACCTCGCCGGACGGCTGCCGCCCTCGGTGGCGGTCGACGACCTGATCCAGGCGGGCATGCTGGGACTGATGGAGGCCGCGGCCAACTACACGGCGAGCCGCGGCGCGAGTTTCGAGACCTATGCGGGCATCCGCATCCGCGGGGCCATGATCGATGCGCTGCGGGCGCTCGACTGGGCGCCACGCTCGGTGCATCGCAAGGCGCGGGCCGCGGCGGCTGCGGTGCGCGAGGTGGAGCGCTCGACCGGACGCGGCGCGCGCGATGCGGAGATCGCGCAGCAGATGGGCGTCTCGCTCGAGGAGTACCACTCCATCGTGCAGAACGCGGCGAGCTGCCGCCTGGCGAGCCTCGACGATGAGACCGGGGCTGGCGCGGAGTCGCAGGCCGATCCCTTCCGGGAGACGGCCGATGAGCAGATGCGCGCCGCGCTCGCCAAGGCGATCGAGACGCTGCCGGAGCGCGAGCGCCTGGTGATGTCGCTCTACTACAGCGACGGGCTGAACCTCAAGGAGATCGGCGAGGTGCTGAAAGTGACCGAATCACGGGCCTGCCAGCTGCACGGCCAGGCATTGGTGCGGCTCAAGGCGCGCCTCGCCGACTGGCGCGAGAAGGACGCCGAGAGCAAGGCATGAGCCGCCGGGCGGCCTAGCTAGGGGCAGAAGTTGGACTTTCTCAGCATCTTCGGGCTGGTGCTCGCGCTGTGCGCGGTGCTGGTCGGCGCGGTCCTGAAGGGCGCCGGGGTCATGGCGCTGGTATCCGCCGCGGCCTTCATGATCGTCGTGGTGGGCACCATCGCCGCCATTCTGGTGCAGACGCCGGCGCCGGTGATGCGGCGCGCGCTCGGCATCTTTCCCTGGGTGATGCGGCCGCCGGTGCGCGACGGCAACCTCCTGATCGCCAAGATCGTCGAGTGGAGCAACACCGCGCGCAAGCAGGGGCTGCTCGGCCTCGAGCCCATGATCGACCGCGAGCCGGATCCCTTCGTGAAGAAGGCGCTGCAGCTGCTGGTCGACGGCAGCGAGCCGGATGCCATCAGCAACGTGATGAACGTCGAGCTGCACGTGCGCGAGCACGCCGACATCACCGCTGCGAAAGTCTTCGAGGGCATGGGCGTGTACTCGCCGACGCTCGGCATCATCGGCGCGGTGCTCGGGCTCATGGCCGTCATGCAGAACCTCGCCGATCCCACGCGTCTCGGCCACGGCATCGCCGCGGCCTTCACCGCCACGGTATACGGCATCGGGCTCGCCAACCTCTTCTTCCTGCCGGTGTCCGCCAAGCTGAAAGTGATCATCCATCGCCAGACCCAGATGCGCGAGATGGTGATCGACGGCATGTTGTCGATCGCCCAGGGCGAGAACCCGCGCGCCATCGAGTCGAAGCTGCAGGGCTACCTGCATTGACGGGGCATTCACCATGAGACGCAAGCTTCCCAAGCGCCACGAAGAGCACAGCAACCACGAGGCGTGGGCGATCCCCTACGGGGACCTGATCACCCTGCTGCTCGCCTTCTTCGTGGTGATGTATGCGCTCTCCACGCTGAACGAGGGCAAGTACCGGCTGCTGTCGGACTCGCTCTACGCCGCGTTCCGCGGCGAGCCGCGCACTCTCGAGCCCGTCGAGCTCGGACAGCACCAGGCGGGCGCCGGCGCCGACAGCCGCACGGGCGTCCTGCAGCAGCAGCGCCCGGACCCGGCGCACGCACCGCCGGCCGGCACGCTGGTGAAGCTCGCTCCCGAAGTCCCGCAGGTCGCGCCGACGCGCGCCGCAGAGCTCGGCGAGCAGGCCGCACGGCGCGAAGCCGCGCTCGCGCGCGTCGCCGACCAGGTGACCGATGCGCTCGGCGATCTCGTCAAGCGCGACCTGGTGACGGTGCGGCGCAACGACCTCTGGGTCGAGGTCGAGCTGCGCACCGACATCCTGTTTCCGAGTGGCAGCGCGCAGCCGGCCCCGGGCGCCCTGCCGGTGCTCGAGCGGCTGGCGCAGGTGCTCACCCCGCTGCCCAATGCCATCCGCGTCGAGGGCTATACCGACAACGTCCCGATCCGCACCAGTGCCTTCTATTCGAACTGGGAGCTGTCGGCCGCGCGCGCCGCGAGTGTCGTGCGCGTGCTCGCGGGCCAGGGCGTCGAGCCGGCGCGGCTGGCGGTGGTCGGCTACGGCGAGCAGCGCCCGCGGCAGAGCAACGACACCCCCGAAGGCCGCAATGCCAACCGCCGCGTGGTCGTCGTGATCCTCGCGGTCGAGTCGCAGGGGGACGATGCGCCCACGGCATCGCCCGCACCTACGGCATCGCCCGCACCTGAGGCCGCTGCCAGCCCGCCGCCGGCGGCTGCCGCGCCCGCGATCGGCGCCGCGGGCGGCCGCTGAAGACCCAGGGGGCCGTATGGCATGGATCGTGCAACCTCTTTCCCGAACGGCCGCGCGCGGCGAAAAACCGACTCGCGCGGACGATGTGAAGTCGCTCACAGGAGCCAGTGGTTCATATGACCCAGTTACCGCCCGTTGATCTGCTGCTGGCCGGTTGCGGCACGCTGCTGGTGGTCGCGTTCGCGCTCGCCGCCCTGAGCTTCGATGCCTGGCGGCGCGCCACGCGCCGCCAGAGCCAGCACCTCTTCACGCACTCGCAGACGCTCGCACAGCAGCTCAGCGCGCTCGATGCGCGCGTCAATGCCACCGCGACCGCCATCCGCCGGCTCGATGAGCGCCTCGAGCGTCAGGCGGCGCCCGCCGCCCGGGTGAGTGGCACGTCCGTTCCCGGGTACCAGATCGCGATCCGCCTGGCGCGCGGCGGTGCCTCGCGCGAGGAGCTCATGTCGAGCTGCGGACTGTCCCTCGGCGAGGCCGACCTCGTACGGCGCCTGCACGGCGCCGCGCGCGGCCTGGGAGCGGCCTGAGATGGCCGCCGTCAAACCCAACACGGCGCAGCCGGGCGCCAGCGAAGTCGCCTTCGCCTTCGTGCAGTCGCTGGCCGGGGAGCTCTCGGCCGGCGAGGTGGAGCTGCCGGGCTATCCGGCGGTAGTCGCCGGCATCCAGCAGGTGCTGAACGACGACGACGTCGACATCGCGCGCGTCGTGACCGCCATCGGCAGCGAGCCGGCGATCGCCAGCCAGATCGTGCGCATGGCCAACTCCGCCGCGCTCAACCCGCGGCGCATCCCGGCGGCGGATCTGCGCGCCGCGATCACCCGCGTCGGTCTCAACACGGTGCGCACCGCGACGGTTTCCTTCGCGATGAGCCAGCTGCGCGGCGCACCGGATCTCGAGGGGCTCGAACGGCAGGTCGAGGATCTGTGGCAGCGGAGCGTGCGCGTCGCTTCGCTGAGCCAGGCGATCGCCAGGCGCCTGACCCAGCTCAACGCCGACGCCGCCATGCTCGCCGGACTCCTGCAGGGAATTGGCAGACTCTACATTCTGGCGCGCGCCGGCAAGCACCCGGCGCTGTTCGCCGATGAGCAGGCCTACGCCCATGTGGTGCAGACCTGGCACGTGCAGATCGCGGCCGCGCTGATCGAGAACTGGGGATTCTCCGCGGAGATCATCGAAGCGGTGCGCAACTCCGAGGACCTCGAGCAGGACATCCGCGGCCCGCTGACCCTGAGCGACGTGCTGGCGGTCGCGGCGCTGCTCGCCGATTACGCTGGCACGCCCGATACACTCAAGGCCCTGGTCGCCGCCTCACGGCCATTCCAGCGCCTGCAGCTCGACTTCGAGGCGTGCGAGAACTTCATGACCTCCTGCGCCGAGGAAGTCGCGCAGCTGCGCGAGGTACTGTCGGTCTAGGGGAGCGCGCGAGGTCCCGGGAGGGCTCTCAGACCGTGCCGAGCATGCGCCCGGAGCGCGCGTTGCCGGCGTAGCCCTTGGGTCCGTAGGTCGCCGCGCGCGCCACGCGACCGGTGAGTGCCTGCAGAAGCTCCGAGACCCGCTTCATGCGCGCCGCCACCATGAGTCCATTGCGATCGTTCAGATCCCGGCAGCGCACGGCGCGCCCCAGGCACTCGGACAGCTGTGGCGTCAGCGCCCCGTGCGGGTCGCACCAGCGGCGCAGCCGCTCGAGCCCGGCACGATCCGGCGACTCCCCGTGCAGGCTGCACAGCGAGCGCCGTTGCTCCTCGATGCGCGCCAGTGCCCCGAGGCGCTCCTGGCGGGCCGCGGTCGTGCGCTGCAGGGCTTCGGGCTCGCCTGCGCCGAGGAGGTCCCGCTCCTCCTCGAGCAGCTCCTGCAGCTCCGTCAGGAGCACGATCTCCTCACCCAGCAGCTCCGCCAGGTGTTCGCGGCAGAGGGCGGGATCCATCGGTTACTTTCCCTTCCTGTCGAGACCGGCGAGCGCGCGCTCCATCTGCATGAGCTGCGTGGCGACGTGCTCGGGATTGACCTGGTAGGTCCCCTGCTCGATCGCGCTCTGCAGCCGCGCCACCCTGGCCGAATCGACCGCGGGGGAGTCGCGCAATGTCTGCTCGAGAGAGGCGAGCTGGCTGGCGGTGTCGGTGATATGGACGTCCCCGGTCGCCGGGGCAGGCGCGGCGTTGCCGCCGCCTGTGACGACATCGCGCGTCGGCACGACCGCGGCAGTGCGGCCCGGCTGGACGTTGGTCGTCAAGTCATTGATCTTGCTGGACACGGGAAAACTCCTGGGGCATCTGGTGAGCTTTAGCGGCAGCCTGGGGAAAACCTTTAGGGTGTGACCTCGATCACTCCATGGGCATCGACCACACCCTCGACGATCCTCAGCGAGGCGAGGTTCTGCACCCGCACCCGCGCGCCCTCGCGGCCGTCCTGGAGGGCCTTGCCCATCGCACGCACGCTGATGCCCGGGCCGGAGGCGACCAGAGTCACTTCCTGGCCCTGGTGCACGATGAGATCGGCGAGCAGCGCGTCCGCGGTGAGGGCCGTGCCGGCCGGGAGCGAGCGCGCCAGCGTGTGATGCTCGAGCATCGAGACATCGGTCACATAGCCGACCGCCAGTCCCGCCACGCGCCGCGTCTCGGAGCTCACCTGCCCGGCGGTGAGGCGCGCGCCCCGCAGGGCGCTCTGCTTGAGCACCAGCACGTTCACGTCGGAGTCGATGTGCACCGGTACGAACAGCGCCCACGGCGTCCCGGGGGTCGTGCAGCTCACCCTGACGGCGACGTGTGCGCCGAGCTCGGCGCCGGCCGGGAGCGAGGCCTCGAGCCCGCCTGCGCAGCGCGTCAGGTGGAGCCGCGGGTCGAGCTCCGTCGCCTCGATGTGCACCGCGTACACCGCGCCCCGCAGCTGCGCGCGGATCGCGCCCTCGGCCGCGGCGCGCACGGCGCTGAGCGGCTCAGCGGGCGCTGCGGCCGGCTCGGCCGCGGCGGCGAGAGTGAGCCCGGCATAAAGGAGCGCCGCGCCCAAGGCGCGGCGACGGAATATCGACGGCAGGGAGATGCTCATGGCTGAGGACCTGCAAACGGCGCGCCAGCTGCGCGCTGCCGCGCACGCACGCTCAGCGCGCCGCCCGGCTACCGGCGCCCGACGGCCGGCGGCAACGCCTTGCCGCCCGGGCGTGACGGCGTTCACCGATTCCAAGGCCCTCGCCCCCGGGTGGCGCCCGCGAAAGGCCCGTGCGGGCACTGGCACGCGTCTTGCTTTGTTCGACTCAGGCTCAGTTTACGTCGGAAGTCTGTCATGCCACTCAACTTGGATGCCTATCTCGGCGTGCACCAGGATGCGCTCAAGCTGTACGCGCAGCGCACCACGGTGCTGGCGAACAACATCGCCAACGCCGACACGCCGAACTACAAGGCGCAGGACATCGACTTCCGCGCCGTACTGACCGGCACCGCCGCTGCTGCCGGCGCCGCATCCCACACGCTCACCCTCACCGCCCCGAACGGCGCGCCGGCCACCGGCGCCGCCCCGGCCGCAGGTGCGGGCGCACCGCTCAAGTACCGCGTGCCGCTCGCGCCCTCCCTCGATGGCAACACCGTGGACGTGCAGATGGAGCAGGCGGCGTTTGCCGACAACAGCGTGCGTTACCAGGCAGCGCTCAGTTTCCTGTCGAGCAGGTTCAAGGATCTCATGACGGCGATCACGGGCCAGTAACGGCGCCCAGGGAGCCAGGCACATGTCATCGTTCAAGGTATTCGAGATCGCAGGGTCGGGACTCTCCGCGCAGTCGGTGCGTCTCAACACCGTGGCGAGCAACCTCGCCAACGCCGACAGCGTCAGCGGCGACCCGGCGAGCGTCTACAAGGCGCGCCACCCGGTGTTCCAGGCGGTGCACGCCGCCGTCGGCGCCGCCGCTGCCCGCGGCCAGCAGCCCGGCGCTGCGGTGCGTGTCGCCGGCATCGTCGAGAGCCAAGCCGCACCCACCGTGCGCAACGACCCCGGCAATCCGCTGGCGGACGCCCAGGGCAACGTCTACGCGCCCAACGTCAACGTGATCGAGGAGATGACCGACATGATCTCGGCCTCGCGCGCCTACCAGAACGACGTCGAGGTCATGGCCACCGCCAAGGACCTGATGCTCGCCACACTCAAGCTCGGCAGCTGAGGATAACCAATGTCAGCCTCCACTCTTCCGATCGGCAGCACGCTCAACTCGCCCGCCACCGGCAGCGCGAGCAGCGCCGGCACCATCGACGGCATTCCGGCCAACGAGCAGATCAGCCAGGCGGGCTTCCTGCAGCTGATCAGCGCGCAGATGCAGAGCCAGAACCCCCTGAATCCCACCGATCCGACCCAGTTCCTGACGCAGATCGAGGGACTCTCCGAGGTGTCGAGCCTGCAGAGCCTGCAGACCTCGATCGCAGGTCTCACCGCGGGACTGCAGAGCGCACAGATGCTGAACGGCACCGCGCTCCTCGGCCACTCGGTGCTCGCACCCGGCAGCAGCGCCACCCTCGCCGCCGGCGGCACGGTCTCGGGCGCGGTCAGCGCGCCGAGCGGCGCGACCAGCCTCACCGTGTCGGTCAGCGACTCGAGCGGCGCGCTGGTCGATGCCTTCGCGGTCGCGCCGCAGTCCTCGGGCTACAGCAAGTTCACCTGGAACGGCACCACCACGGGCGGCAGCGCCGCGCCCGCCGGGCAGTACAGCCTGAGCGTCACCGCCGCGGTCGGCGGCGCGAGCCAGTCGGTGAGCCCACTCGTCTACAGCCAGGTGCAGAGCGTCACCATCGACCCCTCCACCCAGACGCTCGACCTGAATACGGTCAACGGCACCGTGCCCCTGAGCTCGGTCGTCAACATCCAGTAGGAGACTCCCCATGTCCTTCAACATCGCACTCACCGGACTCAACGCCGCCAACGAGGATCTGTCGGTCGTCTCCAACAACCTCGCCAACGTCGCCACCACCGGCTTCAAGGGCTCGCGCGCCGAGTTCGCGGACCTGTTCGCCACCACGCAGCAGGGCGCCATCGCCACCGGCAACGGCGTGGCGGTCTCGGAGATCGCCCAACAGTTCACCCAGGGCAACATCGAGACCACCGGCAACACGCTCGACCTGGCGGTGAGCGGCAACGGCTTCTTCGTCCTGAGCAACAACGGCGCGCTCAACTATTCGCGCGACGGCGAGTTCCAGCTGAACAGCAACGGCGAGGTAGTGAATTCCGAGGGCCTGGCGCTGCAGGCCTACCCGGCGCTCGCCAACGGCGGCTTCAACACCGGCGGTCTCGCCAATCTCTCGCTCAACACCAACCTGAGCCAGCCGCAGGCCACCAGCATGGCGCAGATCACCGCCAATCTGCCCGCCAACGCCACGCCACCGCCCGATGCGCCCTTCTCCGCGACCGATCCCAATAGCTACAACAACACCACCTCGCTCACGACCTACGACTCCCTCGGAGCCGCGCACACGGCGAGCCTGTACTTCATCAACACCGCCCCCAACGCCTGGGCGGTGCAGCTGACCGTCGACGGCACCGCGGTCGGCGCGCCGCAGCCGCTCGGCTACTCGCAGACCGGCCAGCTCATCGCGCCGGCCAACGGACAGGTCGCCTTCCCGGCCTACACGCCGGCGACCGGCGCGCAGGCCATGAACATGACCTTCGACTTCTCGAACACCACCCAGTACGGCGGCAGCTTCGGCGTCACCGCCATCCAGCAGAACGGCTTCACCACCGGACAGCTCACCGGCATCAACATCGGCCAGAGCGGCGTGGTGCAGGCGCAGTTCACCAACGGCCGCTCGGTCAATCTCGGCCAGGTGGCGCTCGCCAACTTCGCCAACCCGCAGGGCCTGCAGCAGCTCGGCAACGCCACCTGGTCGGCGACCAACGACTCGGGCGCCGCGGTCAACGGCGTCGCCGGCACCTCCGGCTTCGGCACGCTGCAGTCGGGCTCGCTCGAGCAGTCGAACGTCGATACCACCGCGGCGCTGGTCGACATGATCACCGCGCAGCGCAACTTCCAGGCCAACGCGCAGATGATCCAGACCCAGGACCAGGTCACGCAGACGATCATCAACATCCGCGGCGGCTGAGCCGCGACAGCACGGCGCGCGGGATAACCTATGGACAAGCTGTTGTACGTGGCCATGTCGGGAGCGAAGGAGACGCTCGCCAGCCAGGAGGCCAACAACTACAACCTCGCCAACGCGAGCACCACCGCCTTCAAGGCGGCGCTCACGGCGTTCCAGACGCGCAGCGTCGCCGGTCCCGGCTTCGCCTCGCGCGCCTATGCCACCGCAGGCTCGGTCGGCTGGAGCGATGTGATCGGCGAGCAGCAGACCACCGGCAATCCGCTCGACGTGGCCGTGCAGGGCGCGGGCTTCATCGCCGTCCAGGACCCTTCAGGCAAGGAGGCCTACACCCGCGCGGGCAACCTGCACGTCGACCCCGACGGGCAGCTGATCACGGCGGGCGGACGTCCGGTGCTGGCAGACTCAGGTCCCATCGCCGTGCCGCCGGCCTCCTCGGTCACGATCGGCGCCGACGGCACCGTGTCGGTCGTCGGGCTCGGCCAGACACCCAACTCGGTGGCCTCGGTCGGGCGCATCAAGCTGATCAACCCGCCCTCGGGCACGCTGACCCGCGGCGCGGACGGCCTGTACCGCAGCGCCAACGGCAGCCCCATCGAGGCCGATGCCAACACCCGCCTGGCCGCGGGCGTGCTCGAGTCGAGCAACGTCAACCTGACGAGCTGTCTGGTCAACATGATCGAGCTGTCGCGGCGCTTCGATCTGCAGGTGCGGGCGCTGCACACCGCCGACGAGGACGCCCAGTCCTCCACCAAGCTGCTGGCGTCCGGCGCCGGCGGCTGATCCACCCCATTCATTGAGAGAGGTCAACCATGGAACCCGCACTGTGGGCCGCAAAAACCGGGCTCGACGCCCAGCAGACCCAGATGACGGTCACGGCCAATAACCTTGCCAACGTCAACACCACCGGCTTCAAGAAGAGCCGCGCGGTGTTCGACGACCTGCTGTACCAGAACCTGTCGCAGGTCGGCGCCAACACCTCGCAGAACACCCAGTCGCCCACCGGGCTCAACGTCGGCACCGGCGTGCGCGTGGTGGCCACCGAGAAGAACTATACCCAGGGCAGTACCAACAACACCGGCAACGCGCTCGACATGGCGATCCAGGGACGCGGCTTCTTCCAGGTACTCCAGCCGGACGGCCAGATCGCCTATACGCGCGATGGCAGCTTTCAGCTGAACGCCCAGGGACAGCTGGTGACCGCGGCCGGCTACCAGGTGCAGCCGGCCATCACGATTCCGACCGGCGCGCAGAGCGTCACGGTCGCCGCCGACGGCACCATCACGGTCACGCTGGCCGGCCAGTCGACGCCGCAGACCGTCGGCACGCTGCAGCTTGCGGACTTCATCAACCCGGCGGGCCTGCAGGACGTCGGCGGCAACCTCGCGGTCGAGTCGGCCTCGAGCGGCACCGCGGTCACCGGCAACGCGGGCCTGAACGGCATGGGCACGGTGCTGCAGGGCTCGACCGAGGCCTCGAACGTCAACGTGGTCGAGGAGCTGGTCAACATGATCGAGACGCAGCAGGCCTACGAGATGAATTCGCGCGCCGTCGAGACGACCGACCAGATGCTCACCTACTCCACGCAGAACATGTGAGCGAGAGGCGATGCGCACTCCCCCGGTCCTGCTCTCCCTGGCGCTGGCACTCGCCGGCTGCCAGGCCGCGCCGCCGCACCAGCCCGACGACGGGCTCGCCTGGACGCAGGAGAAGCTGCCGCCGGCGACCGACGGCGCGATCTACCAGTCCGGCCGCGAGCTGGTGCTGGCGGAGAATCCGGTCGCGCATCACATCGGCGACATCGTGACCATCGTGCTGAACGAGGCCACGGCCGCCCAGAAGAGCGCCACCACGACCACCGCCAAGGCCAACACGCTCACCATGCCGGGCACGACGCTCATCAACAAGAACGTGCCCTGGCTCACCAACAACATCAACAACGCCAGCAAGTTCAACGGCGAGGGCGCCAGCGCCCAGAGCAACAGCCTGACCGGTTACCTCACCTGCACGGTGCTCAAGGTGCTGCCGAACGGCAACCTGTACGTCGCCGGCGAGAAGCAGATCGCCCTCAACCAGGGCAAGGAGTTCGTGCGGGTCACGGGCGTCGTGCGCCCGATCGACCTCGCCGCCGACAACTCGGTGCCGTCCTACCGCGTGGCGAGCGCCCACATCACCTACGACGGCAAGGGCGCGATCGCCGATGCCAACGCGCAGAGCTGGCTGTCCCGGTTCTTCAACTCGCCGTGGGTGCCGTTCTGATGGCCGCCTTGCTCATGCGCACACGGCGCGCGCCGGCGCTGCTCGCCGGCCTGGCGCTCGCCCTCGGCGCCGCCCTCGCCGCGCCGGCTGGAGCCGAGCGCATCAAGGACATCGCCAGCGTCGCCGGCGTGCGTACCAACCAGCTCATCGGCTATGGACTCGTCGTGGGCCTCGACGGCACGGGCGATCAGACCACGCAGGCGCCGTTCACCGTGCAGAGCATCGAGAACATGCTGCAGCGCTTCGGCGTCACCATCCCGCCGAACACCAATCCGCAGCTGAAGAACGTCGCCGCCGTGACCGTCACCGCGGACCTGCCGCCGTTCGTCAAGCCCGGCCAGACCATCGACGTCACCGTCGGCACCATCGGCAACGCCGCGAGCCTGCGCGGCGGCAATCTCCTCATGACGCCGCTGCGCGGCGCCGACAACCAGATCTACGCGATGGCGCAGGGCAACGTGATCGTGAGCGGCTTCGGCATCGCCGGCAAGGACGGCTCGCGTATCTCGCTCAACGTGCCGAGCTCGGGGCGCATCCCCAACGGCGCCTCGGTGGAGCGCGAAGTGCCGGTGCACTTCGCCGCCGACCCGCACCTCACGCTGAATCTCAACACCCCCGACTTCACCACCGCGGCGCACGTCGCCGCCGCGATCAACAACACCCTCGGCGCCGGCAGCGCCGAGGCGCTCGATGCGGTGTCGATCCGCGTGCTGGCGCCGCTCGATGCCAACCAGCGCATCTCCTACCTCGCCACACTCGAGGCGGTCGAGGTGGAGCCGGGCGAGGCGGCGGCGCGCGTCATCGTCAACTCGCGCACCGGCACCGTGGTGATCAGCGCGCACGTGCGCGTGACGGCGGCGGCCGTCGCGCACGGCTCGCTCTCGGTGACCATCACCGAGCGCAGCGACGTGAGCCAGCCGACACCCTTCTCCGAGGGCGGCAAGACCGTGGTGACGCCGCACAGCACCATCGACGTGCAGCAGGCGGACGCCCGCATGTTCGTATTCCAGGCCGGCGTCACGCTCGATGAGATCGTGCGCGCCGTCAACCAGGTGGGCGCCGCCCCCGGCGACCTGGTGGCGATCCTCGAGGCCCTGAAGGAGGCCGGCTCGCTGCGGGCCGAGCTGATCGTCATCTGAAGCCGCGCCCATGGCCACCACCCCCGTCAACAGTGCCGCCGTGTACGGCGATTTCGCCGGGCTCGAGAAGCTCAAGTCCTCGGCCTCACGCAGCGATGCGGGCGCGGTCCGCCAGGTGGCGCAGCAGTTCGAGAGCCTGTTCGCGCGCATGCTGATCAAGAGCATGCGCGATGCGATCGGCAAGGATCCGATCTTCGGCTCGGACCAGTCGCAGACCTACCAGAGCATGCTCGACGATCAGTTGTCGCTCGAGCTCACCAAGGGCAAGGGATTGGGCCTGGCCGACATGCTCGTGCGCCAGCTGCAGCAGTCGGGCGCGACCGCAGCGGCCGCGGCCACGAGCGCCACGAGCGCCACCAGCGCCGCCGGTGCCGCGGCGGCCACGCCGCCGCGCGCGGCCACCGGCGCCTCCGGCAGCGAGCGCGCCAGTTTCATCAGCCAGGTGTGGCCCGACGCCGCGCAGGCCGCGCAGCAGCTCGGCGTACACCCGGTGAGCCTCATCGCCCAGGCGGCGCTCGAGACCAACTGGGGCAGGAACGTCCCGCGCACCTCAGGCGGCGCCTCGAGCAACAACCTCTTCGGCGTCAAGGCCGGCGCCAGCTGGAGCGGTGCCTCGGTCAGCGCCGGCACGCAGGAATTCGTCGGCGGAGCTGCGCAACCGACCAGCGCCGCGTTCCGCGCCTACGCAAGTCCCGGCGAGAGCTTCCAGGACTACGTGGCGCTCATCAGGAACAACCCGCGCCTGAGCGCCGCCCTCGGCAGCGGCACGAGTGTCGCGTCCTTCGCCACGGCGCTGCAGCAGGCTGGCTACGCCACCGATCCGGATTATGCCCGCAAGGTGACGGCCGTCGCCGGCCAGGTACTGGCCGCCCTAAAGTCCGGCGATGCTGTGCCGATGACGTCTGCGACACGGCCCACTCCCGGGGAGGAGTTAAGCCATGGCTGACATACTCTCGACCGGCGTCTCGGGGCTGCTGGCCTTTCAGCAGGCCCTCGACGTCACGAGCAACAACATTGCCAACTCCGCCACTCCGGGCTACAGCGTCGAGAGCATCGAGCTGACGCCCCAGCCGGCGCAGGGCACGGCCGGCGGCTACGTCGGCAGCGGCGTCCAGGTCGCGGGTATCACGCGCGCCTACAGCGAGTTGCTCGCGCAACAGGTGCGCTCCTCGCAGGCGAGCTACTCGAGCGCCAACGCGCTCGCGACCCAGGCCGGACAGATCGACAGCATGCTGAGCGCGTCCAGCACCGGGCTCACGGCCAGCCTGCAGAGCTTCATCAACGCCCTGCAGACGCTGTCGACCTCGCCCTCTTCGACCGCTTCGCGCCAGGCGCTCCTTTCCCAGGCGCAGGCCCTCACGCAGCAGATCAACTCCTACAGCTCCCAGATCCAGACCTATGGCTCGGGCCTCGAGCAGCAGATCGGCGCCGACATCTCCCAGGTGAATTCCATCTCGACCGGCATCGCCTCGCTCAACCGGCAGATCGCCTCCGATCTCGCCGGGGGCCAGACGCCGAATCAGCTGATGGACCAGCGCGACAACCTCATCGACCGGCTGAGCCAGTATGTCAGCGTCACGACCGCCACCGAGTCCGGCGGCTCGATGGACGTCTACATCGGCAACGGCCAGGCGCTGGTCACGGGCGGCGTAGCCCAGGCGCTCGCCACCGTCCCGAATCAGTACAACCCGACGGTGAGCGATATCGGCGTCTCGAGCGCCGGCGGCGCCACCACGGACGTGACCGCAGCGATCTCGGGCGGCGAGCTCGGCGGACTCGTCTCCGCCCGCAGCCAGGTGCTCGATCCGGCGCAGAACGCGCTCGGACTGATCAGCGTCGGCCTCGCCACCGTCATGAACCAGCAGCAGGCCTCCGGCATGGACCTGACCGGCGCGCAGGGCCAGCCGATGTTCTCGGTCGGCCCCGTGCAGATCGGCCCGAGCAGCAACAACACCGGCAGCGCGACGATAAGCGCCAGCATCAGCAATCTCGGCTCCCTCACCACCGATAACTACATCCTGGGCTACTCGGGCGGCGCCTGGCAGCTGCGCGATGCGAGCACCGGACAACCGGTGGCGATGAGCGGCGCCGGCACGGCTGCGAGCCCCTTCCAGGCGGCGGGTCTGTCGATCGTCGTGGGCGGCGGCGCGCCGCTCGACGGCGACAGTTACCTGATCCAGCCGACCGAGGCGGCGCCCGCGGGCCTGGCGCTGCTGCTCAGCAGCCCGAACCAGATCGCCGCCGCCTCGCTGGCGCAGACCGGTGCGAGCGGCAGCAACACCGGCAGCGGCACCATCTCCGCGGCGACCATCACCACGCCGGCGAGCTGGGTCCCGGGCAGCTACACGCTCTCCTTTACCAGCCCCACGCAGTACCAGGTCACCAATGGCGGCGGCACGGTGCTCGCCTCCGGCAACTACAGCGCCGGGCAACCGATCTCGTTCCAGGGCGTGCAGGTCACGGTGAACGGCGCGCCGGCGTCCGGCGACAGCTTCACGATCACGAGCAGCACCGCCGCCAACAGCGGCGACAACAGCAACGTGCTGGCCATGATCGGCGCCCTGTCCGCCAACACGCTCGCCGGCGGCACCACCTCGCTCACCAGCGCGGCCAACAACCTGGTGACGCAGATCGGGGTCACGACGCAGCAGGCGCAGGCGAACGCCAGCGCGCAGCAGGCCGTGAATCAGGACGCCGCCACGGCGCGCAGCAACCTCTCGGGCGTCAACCTCGATGCGGAAGCGGCCAGGATGCTGCAGTTCCAGCAGGCCTACCAGGCGATGGCGCAGGTCATCCAGGCGTCCGGAACCATGTTCAACTCGCTCATGAGCGCCATCACCCACGGCTGACCACCATGACCATCTCGACGCTCACCTTCCAGACCAACGCGCTCGCCGAGATGGAGGCGCTGCAGAGCGCGCTCACGCAGACGCAGGCCGAGCTCTCGACCGGCAGCAAGCTGCCGAACGCCGCCGCCAATCCGGCCGCCATGTCGCAGGTCAACCAGCTCAACATGACCCTGTCGGCGTCGCGGCAGTACGTGAGCAACGGCACGGCCGCCACCTCGGGACTGCAGCTCGAGCAGAACGCGCTCACCAGCGCGACCAACGCGCTGCAGAGCGCGCGCGACCTGGCGGTCGAGGCCAACAACTCCGCCATGAGCGCCGCCGACCGCCAGGACATCGCCACCCAGCTGCAGCAGCTGCAGAACGCGCTGCTCGGCGCCGCCAACGCCACCGACCCGGCCGGTAACTATCTGTTCGCCGGCACCGCGAGCGGCACGCCGGCCTTCGCCCTGACCGGGAGCGCGGTGAGCTACCAGGGCGCGAGCCAGGTCAATCAGGTGCAGATCGGCGCCGACCAGAGCGTCTCCGCCGGCGATGCCGGCGATGCGGTGTTCATGAACATCCCCGCGGGCAACGGCACCTTCACCACGGCCGCCGCCGGCGCCAACACCGGCAGCGGCAGCATCGATACCGGCAGCGTCACCAGCGTCGCCGCCTGGGTACCCGACAACTACACGGTTTCCTTCTCGAGCCCCACCCAGTACCAGGTGACCAGCAGCGCCGGCACGGTGGTGGCCTCCGGGACCTACACGAGCGGCAGCGCCATCGCCTTCAACGGCATTGAGGTGACGGTGAGCGGCGCGCCCGCAGCCGGGGACACCTTCACGGTGGCGCCGGCCGGCAAGGCGAGCGTCTTCAGCACCATCGGCAATCTGATCACGGCCCTCAATTCCGGCACCCTGACCAGCGGTCAGATCACGACCCGGATCGGCACGGCGCTGCAGCAGATCGACAACGCGCTGAGCGGCCTCAACAACGTGCAGGCCTCGGTGGGCGGGCGGCTCAACGCGATCACCGCGGCGGGCAACAACGCCCAATCCAACCAGACCCAGCTGCAGGGCAGGATCTCGACGCTCGCCGATACCGACTACGCGGCGGCGGTCACGCAACTCAGCACCCAGGAGCTGGCGCTGCAGGCGGCGCAGCAGTCCTACGCCTCGATCGCCAAGCTTTCCCTCTTCAATTACATCTCCTGAGTCCATGGGCGCAAGGCACACGCCGGCCGGCCGTGAGGCGTCGGCTGACGGCGACAGACTGTGAGGCGCTCGGCAGTTTGCGGCGGATTTCTGCCGCTGCCGATTCAAGTTCGGCGCGTCCGCACCGATACCCGGACTGTACGAGCAGCGGTCGAGGGGCCGCTGCCAGAAGCGCGCAGGACTGATGTCCGGCGTGTGAACCAACTTACGGAGTAGCACACATGTCATTAGTCCTCAACACCAACTACAGCTCGCTGGTAGCTCAGGGCAGCCTGAGCACCTCGGGCAGCCAGCTCAGCAGCGCGCTGCAGCAGCTGTCCTCGGGCCTGCGGATCAACACCGCAGCCGATGACGCCGCCGGCTACGCGATCGTGCAGGGCATGACCTCACAGATCAACGGCCTCGATCAGGCCGCCCGCAACGCGAACGACGGCGTGTCGCTCGCGCAGACTGCGCAGGGCGCGCTCACCGAGATCACCAACGACCTGCAGGCCATGCGCGACCTCGCCGTGCAGTCGCTGAACGCGACCAACAGCGCCCAGGACCGCGCCGACCTGAATCAGCAGTTCGCGCAGCTTCAGGCCGACATCAACAACGTCGCCGCGACGGCCTCGTTCAACGGCGTCAACCTGCTCGACGGCTCCTTCCAGGGCGCCACCTTCCAGGTCGGTGCCAACGTCGGCCAGACGATCACCGTCTCGTCGGTCGCGAGCGCCAGCACCTCGGCACTCGGCACGCTGTACACGGCTGCCGGTCCGACGACCGCGGCTGCCATGACGGCTGGCCAGACCGGCTCGCTGACCATCACCACGACGCCCACCGGCGGCGCGGCCCTCGCGGCTGTGTCCACCGGCACCTTCACGGTAACGGGCAACGTCGCCACCGACCTGAAGACAGTGGCGGCCGCGATCAACGCGGTCTCCGGCCAGGACGGCGGCATCGTCGCCACGGTCAATGCGACCGGCAACGGCATCAACCTGAGCAGCACGACGAGCTCGAGCGTCGCGGTCGCCGCAGGCGGCAGCAACGGCGCAACGGTGACACTCGCCAACATGGGCGTGAACGCCGCGAACACCGTCACTGCCGCGGGCACGACCACCAACCTCAACGTCGGTGCCGTGACCTCGGTCGACGGCTCCAACCTGGCGTTGGCGCAGATCGACGCCGCCCTGCAGCAGGTGGCGGCGACGGGCGCGCAGCTCGGCGCCTACCAGAATCGGTTCCAGGCCGCGATCTCGGGCCTGAAGTCCGACTCGACCAACCTGCAGAGCGCTCGCAGCCAGATTCAGGATACGGACTACGCGATGGCGACTTCCCAGCTGTCCAAGGCCCAGATCCTGCAGCAGGCGAGCACGGCCATGGTGGCGCAGGCCAACATGATCCCGCAGAACATTCTGACGCTCCTGCAGAAGCTGCCGTAACGGTGGTGAACTACCAGTCACTGGCACTGGTAACGCGGGGCGGGCGCCACCAGGCGCCCGTCCCCGGGTCTCAAGTTAACGGAGTAGCACACATGTCATTAGTCCTCACGACCAACTACAGCTCGCTGGTGGCTCAGGACAGCCTCAGCACCTCGGGCAGCGAGCTCAGCACCGCGCTGCAGCAGTTGTCCTCGGGCCTGCGCATCAACACCGCCGCCGACGATTCGGCCGGCTACGCGATCGCGCAGGGCATGAGCTCGCAGATCAGCGGTCTTGGCGTCGCCGCGCGCAATGCGGCCGACGGCGTCTCGCTGACGCAGACGGCTTCCGGCGCGCTGTCGGAGATCTCGAGCGATCTGCAGACGATGCGCGACCTGGCCGTGCAGTCGCTGAACGCGACCAACAGCGCGGTCGACCGCACCGACCTCGACCAGCAGTTCCAGCAGCTGAAGGCCGACATCAGCAACGTCGGCCAGTCGGCCGCGTTCAACGGCGTGAACCTGCTCGACGGCAGCTTCCAGGGCGCCACCTTCCAGATCGGCGCCAACGCGGGCCAGACGATCTCGGTCGGTTCGGTGGCGGACGCGCGTGCGTCGAACCTCGGCCAGCTCTACAGCGACGCCGGCGGCACGCTGAGCACGACGGCTGGTGCATGGGTGGCCGGTGACAAGTACACCTTCAGCTACACCGACGCCAACAGCAACGTGTTCAACTCCTCGGAGTTCACGATCACGGGCAACGCAGCGACCGACCTGAAGACGATTGCGGCGGCCGTCAACCAGCTCTCGAGCTCGGATGGCGGGCTGATCGCGACGGTCAATGCCGGCGGCACGGGCATCGTGCTGAGCAGCACGACCAGCCAGACCGTGGCGGGGACCTTCGCGGCCACCGCGAACGCCAACAACACGGGCACGGCGTCGACGATGGTCGATTTCGGCCTCTCGGCTGCGACCGGCAACACCGTGACGACGGCGGGCAACTTCCTCGACAGCGCTGATGTGACTTCGGTCGACGCCGCCAACCTGGTGCTGGCGCAGGTCGACGCGGCGTTGCAGCAGGTGGTGGCTTCGGGCGCGCAGCTCGGCGCGTACCAGAACCGCTTCCAGGCCGCGATCGCGGGCATCAACACCACGGCGACGAACCTGAGCGCCGCGCGCAGCCAGATCCAGGACACGAACTTCGCGCAGGCGACTTCGGACCTGTCCAAGGCGCAGATCCTGCAGCAGGCTGGCACGGCGATGGTCGCCCAGGCCAACACGG
>DATKLG010000074.1:0-29735 GCA_035542535.1 Steroidobacteraceae bacterium | reverse complement strand
CGCCGGCCCGGAGCCGGGCGCCGGCACTCCCAGCCACTTCGCGAGAAACGCCCACTGGTCGGCGAAGTCCTCGATCTGCATCCACACCGGTTTGCCGGCGCCGTGTCCGGCGCGGGTCTCGACGCGGATGAGGATCGGATTGGGGCAGCTCTGCGCGGCCTGCAGCGCCGCCGCGAACTTGTAGCTGTGCCAGGGCGCCACCCGATCGTCGTGGTCCGCCGTGGTGATGAGCGTCGGCGGATAGCAGGTGCCCTTCTTCACGTTCTGGTACGGTGAGTAGGCGTACAGGGCGGGGAACTGCTGCGGATTCTCGGCCAGCCCGAAGTCCGACGACCACTGGCGCGCGTTGGCGCTGGCGGTCTGGTAGCGCAGCATGTCGAGCACGCCGACCGCGGGCAATGCCGCCCCGAAGATCTCGGGGTGCTGGGTCAGCACCGCGCCGATCAGGAGCCCCCCGTTGCTGCGTCCGTGGATACCGAGGCGCGCGCTGCGCGTGTAGTGCTCGCGGATCAGATACTGCGCCGCGGCGATGAAGTCGTCGAACACGTGTTGCTTGTTGGCGAGCGTGCCGGCCTTGTGCCAGGCCTCGCCGTACTCTCCGCCGCCGCGCAGGTTCGCCTCCGCGTAGACGCCGCCCATCTCGAGCCACGCCAGCACCTGCGGCCGGTACTGCGGGGTCAGCGAGATGTTGAATCCGCCGTAGCCGTACAGCAGCACCGGCTGATTGCTGTCCCGGACCAGGTCGCGCCGGTGCGTGATGTACATCGGCACGCGCGTGCCGTCCTTGCTGCGGTAGAACACCTGCTCGGTCACATACGGATCGGTCGCGGCGGGGATGCGCGGCGCGCGCCACACGGTCGCCTGGTTCGCACGCACGTCGAGCCGGTAGATCCGGCGCGGCGTCAGGTAGTCGGTGTAGCCGAAGAAGGTCTCGCTCTGCCGTCCCTCGCCGTGGAAACCGTCGATACCGCCCTTGCCGGGCAAGGGCACCTCGCCCACCGGCCGCCCGTCACGCTCAAAGACCCGCGCCACGCCGCGCGCCTCCTCGACATAGCGCGCGATGATCCGGCCACCGACGTAGCTGGCCTCCTCGAGAGTCGTCCTGCCCTCGGGCACCAGGGTGCGCGGCACCGGCGGCGCGGCGCGCGCATCGACCGCGATGACGCGACCGAAAGGGGCATCCTTGGTGGTGCGGAAGTAGAGCTCATCCCCCTGGGCGCCGACGTAGGTGTAGAGCGCATCCCACGCGGTAAAGAGCGGATGCGGCTTCGCGCCGGGTGAGCGCAGGTCGAGGACCTCGACGCCGTTCTTCTCGTAGCCGTCGAACTGGGTGACGACGAGGTAGTTGCCGTCCTCGGTGACGCGGCCGGCGGGAATGCGGTTCGGGTCGTCGGTCACCTGGTACACCAGCCGGTCGTCGTCCTGGGAGGTGCCGAGCTTGTGGAAGTAGACCGCGGGCCGCGCTGCATCGTCCCCGCGACCGTCGGACAGGGTCGGGTAACGGCTGTAGTACACGCCCGAGCCGTCGTGTGCCCAGGACACCCCCCAGAACTTGGTGAAGCGCAGCACGTCCGTGAGGTCGGCCGCATCGCTCACCCGCCTGAAGCGCCAGATCTGCCAGTCCGTTCCCCCATCGGAAGTCGCGTAGGCGACGACCTCGCCCTGCTCGTCGGGGGTGAAGGCCGCGATCGCCACGGTTGCATCGCTACGCACCGAGTTGGGGTCGAACAGCTCGGCTCCCGCCGAGTCGAGGCGCTCGGAGACGTACAGCACGTTCTGGTTCTGCTTGCCGTCGTTGTGCAGGTAGAAATAGCGGGAGCCGCGTTTGACCGGAATCTCGGAGCGCTCGTAGTTCCACAGCTCCGTGAGGCGCTGCTTGAGCCACGCACGCTGCGGCAGCTCTTCGAGCCGCGGCCGTGATACCGCGTTCTCCGCCGCCACCCACTGCTCGACCGCGGGCGAGCCGAGATCCTCGAGCCAGCGGTAGGGGTCCGCAACGCGGGTGCCGAAGTAGTCGTCGCTCGCGCTGATCTGCGCCGTCACCGGATAGACGGGCGCTTGCGCGACCGCCGGCAGGCCGATGACCGAATCGGTCGCGGTGCGCATGGGCTTGCCGCCGGGCCCCGGGCCCCCGGCCGGCTCGCGGTTACCGAATTCAGCGCTCACGCAGGCCGCCAGCAGGGCGGCACCGAGAGTGAGCGCGGCCGCGGTCGCGGCGAACCAGCGGGGACGCATGGACGATGTACTCAGGGAAACTTGATCTTGCCGCCGCCGGCGGGACCTGCCGCGGGACCCAACGGCCCGGCGCCGACTTCGGGAACCACGATGCGCGAGGCGGCCTCGCGCCGCAGCTCCCGCGCCTCGTCGATCGCCTGCTCGAGCGCGACCTTCACTCCGTCCGGGAACTTCTTGAGCGCTTCCTCGAGCGTCTTCGCCTCGATCTCGAACCCGAGGGGCAGGATCCCTGCCGGCGTGAGCAGCTGTGTCTGACCGGAGAACAGTACCGGGCGCGCGGCATCGGGCGAACCGTCCGCCGCGACCGGCGTCAGGCGGCGGATGCTGCCTGCCCGGCGATCGGTGAACACGTCCTCGCGATAGAGGTTCCCGGGATCGAGCTCGACTTCCGGAAGATCGTTCGGCGCAGCCATGTCAATTCCATTGAGTTACAGGAGTTTCAATTGTACCCCCTGCGCCGATTCAGGGAGCCGGCAGCTGCCGCAGGGCCTCGATGAAGGGCCGGTCGGCCTCGAGCAGATCCGCATCCCCGAGGTCCGCGGGCGCGACCCAGCGAAGCTGCTGGCCGTCGAGTCCGCGCGGAATTCCGCCGAAGCGCTCGACGATCCATAGCGAGAGCTCGACGCTGCGGTCCGGGTAGGTATACCTCACCCGCATGAAGGGCCGGCTCGCGCCGACCTCGATCCCGAGCTCCTCGCGCAGCTCGCGCACCAATGCCTCGGACTCGGCCTCGCCCGGCGTCACCTTGCCGCCGGGGAACTCCCAGCGGCCCGCCTGGTGCTTGCCGGGTGGCCGCTGCGCGATGAGAACGCGCCCCTCACCGTCATAGAGCGCCGCCGCCACGACCAGGATCATGGCTGGCGGTCCGCCTTGCAGCTATTCGACGCTCGAGAGCGCGCCGTGGCAGTGCTTGTATTTCTTCCCCGAGCCACACGGGCACGGCTCGTTGCGCCCGACCTTGCGCTCACCGCGCACGAACGGGCTGGCGGACTCCGGCAACGGCGCCGGGGGCGGTGGTGGCGGCGGCGCCCGCAGGCCGGGACGCGGCTGCGCCGCGGCGGCGGCGATCGCCACCTGGGCCGGCGCTTCGCTCGCCGCGCCATCGCCGGCGAGGAGCGAGCCGACCTCGGCGTGCTGCGCCTGCAGGGCGCGCATCAGACGTCGGTAGCGCTCCTCCTCCTCGCGCTGCAGCTCCTCGGGCGTGCGGATCTCGATGCGCGCCATGAACGAGGAGGTCTCGTACTTGACGCGGTCGAGCATCGCGGCGAACAGCTCGAAAGCCTCGCGCTTGAACTCGTAGCGGTAGTCCTTCTGCGCATAGCCGCGCAGGTGGATGCCCTGCTTCAGGTACTCCATGCCCGCCAGATGCTCGCGCCAGTGCTGATCGAGCTTCTGCAGCATCACTTCCTTTTCCGCCAGGCGCAGGTTGGCGGCGCCGACGCGCGCCGCCTTGGCGGTGTAAGCCTCGTCCACGGCGCGCAGCACGCGCTCGCGCAGCGCCGTCTCCTCGAGCTCCGGCTCCTGGCGGAGCCACCCCTGCGGATCGATCGAGGTGTTGAAATCGCGCTGCAGCACTTCGGCGAGACCCTTCAGGTCCCAGTCGCCGGGCGCGGCGTGCTTCGGCATGTGCTGATCGAGTATCCCGCCGACCGAGTCCGCCATCAGGCCACGGATGGCAGCCGACAGATCCTCGGTTCCCATGATCTCGGTGCGCTGGTGGTAGACCACCCTGCGCTGATCGTTGGCGACGTCGTCGAACAGCAGCAGCTGCTTTCTGATGTCGAAGTTGTGCGACTCGACCTTGCGCTGCGCCTTCTCGATCTGGCGGGTGAGCATGCCGCTCTCGATCACCTCGCCTTCCTTCATGCCGGCGATCCGCAGCAGCCGCTTGGTGCGCACCGGGTCGCCGAAGATGCGCATGAGATTGTCTTCCATCGACAGGTAGAAGCGGCTCGAGCCCGGATCGCCCTGGCGGCCGGAGCGACCGCGCAGCTGATTGTCGATGCGGCGCGACTCGTGGCGCTCGGTGCCGATGATGTGCAGCCCGCCGGCGCCCACCACCTGGGCGTGCCGCGCCTGCCACTCGGTGCGCAGCCGCTCGCGCGAGGCATCGTCGAGCTCGCCGGCGGCGGCGAGCTCGGCCTCGAGATTGCCGCCGAGCACGATGTCGGTGCCGCGGCCCGCCATGTTGGTGGCGATGGTGACGGTCCCGGGGCGGCCCGCCTGGGCGACGACGTGCGCCTCACGTTCGTGCTGCTTGGCGTTCAGCACCTGGTGCGCGACACCCTCCTTCTGCAGCAGGCCCGACAGGTACTCGGACGTCTCGATCGAGGTGGTGCCGACCAGCGCCGGCTGGCCGCGCTCGACGCAGTCGCGGATGTCCTCGATGATGGCCTGGAACTTGTCCTTCTGGGTGAGGTAGACGAAGTCGGAATTGTCCTTGCGCACCATCGGGCGGTGCGTCGGAATGACCACCACCTCGAGGCCGTAGATCTGCAGGAACTCGGGCGCCTCGGTATCGGCGGTGCCGGTCATGCCGGAGAGCTTCCGGTAGATGCGGAAGTAGTTCTGGAAGGTGATCGAGGCGACCGTCTGGTTCTCCTCGCGCACCTTGACGCCTTCCTTGGCCTCGACCGCCTGGTGCAGGCCGTCGGACCAGCGCCGGCCGATCATGGTGCGCCCGGTGAACTCATCCACGATGATGATCTCGCCGTTGCGCACGATGTACTCGACGTCGCGCTTGTAGAGCGCGTGGGCGCGCAGTGCGGCGTTCAGATGGTGCATCAGGCGGATGTTGGCCGGGTCGTAGAGACTCTCGCCCTCGCGCAGGAGTCCTGCATCCAGCATGAGCCGCTCGACGTGCTCGTGGCCCGCCTCGGTGATGTGCACCTGCTTGGCCTTCTCGTCGACGGAGAAGTCGCCCGGTCCCTCCTCTTCCTTCTGGCGCGTGAGGCGCGGCACCAGCTGATTGATGCGCAGGTACAGCTCGGTGCTCTCCTCGGCGGGACCGGAGATGATGAGCGGCGTGCGCGCCTCGTCGATCAGGATGGAGTCGACCTCGTCGACGACCGCGAAGCTGAGCGAGCGCTGTACCCGGTCCTCGAGCCTGAAAGCGAGGTTGTCGCGCAGGTAGTCGAAGCCGAACTCGTTGTTGGTGCCGTAGGTGATGTCGCAGGCGTAGGCGGCGCGCTTCTCGGGCGGAGTCTGCGCGTTCTTGATGACTCCCACGGTGAGGCCGAGGAAGCGGTACACCGGCCCCATCCAGTCGGCATCGCGCTGGGCGAGGTACTCGTTCACGGTGACGATGTGCACGCCCTCGCCGGACAGGGCGTTGAGGTATGCCGGGAGCGTCGCCACCAGCGTCTTGCCCTCGCCGGTGCGCATCTCGGCGATCATGCCCTTGTGCAGCACGATGCCGCCGATCAGCTGCTCGTCGAAGTGGCGCATCTTCAGCGTGCGCCGCGCCGCCTCGCGCACCACCGCGAAGGCCTCCGGCAGCAGGTCATCGAAAGTCGCGCCCGTCTTCAGGCGCTCGCGGAACTCGTCCGTCTTGGCGCGCAGCGCCTCATCGGTGAGCTTCTCGATCCCGGGCTCGAGCTCGTTGGCGGCGCGCACATAGCGTGCGTAACCGCGAATGAGCCGCTCGTTGCGGCTGCCGAAGATGCGCGTGAGGAAGTCGAGCAAGGTCTGTCCGTGAGAAGAGAGAAAATATCTTGCCCGACAAGCACTTACACTCTCCCCCGGGCGCGGGAAGCGGCGTATTGTACGCAATAGACGCTACCACCGCCCAATTGGTTCTCGGGCGTTGGAATTCAAGGCGGGAAGGGCCCTCGCGGGCTCAGCGGCCGATGAAGGAGAGCGGGTCGACCTGGCGGCCGTTGTGCAGCACTTCGAAGTGAACGTGCGGTCCGGTCGAGTGACCCGTCGAGCCCATGAGCGCGATCGACTCGCCGCGCTTCACCGTCTGACCCACGGCGACCAGCGTGCGCTCGTTGTGCGCGTAGCGCGTCGTGTAGCCGTCGCCGTGATTGATCTCGACGAGCCGGCCGTAGCCTGAGCGCTCGCCGGCCCAGGTGACGACTCCCGCGGCCACCGCGACCACGTCCGACCCCAGGGCGCCGGCGAAGTCCACGCCCTTGTGGAACTTCTCCAGGCCGTCGAAGGGATCGGCGCGCTCGCCGAAATAGGACGAGATATATCCGCTCGAGACCGGGCGGCCCTCGGGGTGAATCGCTTCCTTGAGCTCGCGCGTCAGGATCACGTTCTCGAGCGCGGCGAGCTGCGATTCGCGCAGGTCGGCGCGCTGCTCGAGCTGATTCAGCATGGCCGAGAGATCCGGGATCTGGGCGCTCACCCCCGCGCCCTCGCCCGCGCCGCCGCTCGGCGGAGTGCGGTCGAAATCGAATTCGCGGCTGTCGATGTCCGCCATCTCCGTGAGGCGCTTGCCGAGCGCGTTGAGACGGACGATGTGGGCATTCACCTCGCCGATGCGCATCGCCATGGCATCGATGCGCAGCTGCAATTGCTGCTTGAGGGCGGCGATCTCCTGCTTCTGCTGGGCGAGCAGGCCCGCAAAACGCGTCGTCTCGGCGAGCGCCACCTCGCGGTGTACGCCCTTGCCGAGCTGCAATCCGAGCGTGAACGCCCCCCCGACGATGACCGCGGTCACCGTGAGGACGACGCCGAGCGTCAGGGGCCTCGCCAGATTGAACTGGCGTGCCCTGCCCTCGCGCCGGGATAGCAGAATGACGTTCATGCCGTGCGTTCCGGGTACCTTATGTCACCAGCAGGCTCCGAAGGGAGCCGGACCCCCGAGCGTGTATCGCCCTGTTCTCGTTCAGATAATTCTCTGTACGATGCTGGCAACCCCGCCGTCATGGCTCCTCGCTTTAGACCGGTGGCTTTGCGTCCCCGCCTTTCAGCGGGTTTGCCGATACAGCTGTCGGGTCAATATGCCCAAGAAGGACCGACGAGACAAGCGTGGCAGGCGCCCAGTGAGGACTGGTGCCGGAGCCAGTTCGCGCCGCCCGGATTCTGTTAAGGAGCTGCTGGCGCGGCGCGCGCCGGCCTTGATGCGTGTCACGGCGCACGCGGCGCGCGCGAGCTTCTGGGACACGTGGCTGTCGCAGCATCTTCCAGCGGAGATTCGCACCCACGTCTCGGGGGTCGTCGAGCGCGAGGGCACGTTGGTCATATTCGCCGAGTCTGCCGCCTGGTCCGCACGGCTGCGCTTCGCCGTCCAGGAGCTCGAGGCCGGGATTCTCGGCGCGGCCACGAACTTGAGCGTCGTCCGGGTACGGGTGCGTCCGCGCGAGTGAGCTGCTGCAGCGCCGCAAGCGCGCTGGCGGCATCGAGCAGTCTCAGCTGCGGCGGGCCGGGAGCGCCGGCGCCTCGATGTAGGAGATCGGCGCGTCGGCGTAGGACTCGAACACGACCTCTTCCCAGGTGGAAGGGTCCGCGAGCATCGCGCGCAGCAGTCGGTTGTTGAGGGCGTGGCCGGACTTGTGGCCGGAGAACTCCCCGATGAGGCTGTGCCCGAGCAGATACAGGTCCCCGATGGCGTCCAGGATCTTGTGCTTGACGAACTCGTCCTCGTAGCGCAACCCGTCCTCGTTCAGCACGCGGAAATCATCGAGCACGATGGCGTTGTCGAGATTGCCGCCGAGCGCGAGATTGCGCCCGCGCAGCGTCTCGAGGTCGCGCATGAAGCCGAAGGTGCGCGCGCGGCTCACCTCCTTGAGGAAGGAGGTGGTGGAGAAATCCATCGAGGCGTGCTGCGCGCGGCGCTTGAAGATCGGGTGATTGAACTCGATCTCGAAATTGACCTTGAAGCCGTCGAAGGGATCGAACTGCGCCCACTTGTCGCCGTCCTCGACGCGCAGACGCTTTTTCACGCGGATGAAGCGCTTCGGCGTGCGCTGCTCCTCGATGCCGGCCGACTGCAGCAGGAACACGAAGGGACCGGCGCTGCCATCCATGATCGGCACCTCGGGCGCCGACAGCTCGACGATCGCGTTGTCTATGCCCAGGCCGGCGAACGCCGACAACAGGTGCTCGACGGTCGAGACGCGTACCTCTCCCTTGCCGAGCGTCGTGCCGAGCATCGTATCGCCGACGTTCTCGGCGTTCGCGCGGATGTCCACGGGCTGCGGCAGATCGGTACGCCGGAAGACGATCCCGGAGTCGGCGGCGGCCGGCCGCAGCGTCATCAGCACCTTCTTGCCCGTGTGCAGCCCGACGCCGGTGGCACGAATCGAGTTCTTGAGCGTCCGCTGTCCGACCATGCTGTTGGCTTGCGTTCCTTGAGTCTAACGGCCGCGGCAACGCGCGGCTGACACGCCTCGAACGTCTGCGGGAGCGCCACCTCGGGCGGTGGGCCGCTCCCGAGCGTTATGTAAGACGCGCTACCGTATCACATCAGTCAGCCTGCCGCCGCAGGAAAGCCGGGATATCCAGCAGCTCCTCGGCCTCGACCTCCGGGCGCAGCCCGTCGCCGACCGCCCGCTGGCGCTGCACCGTCGGCTTGTCGAGCGCAGCATAGTCGCTGCTCGAGGGCGGCGTGCGACGCACCACGCGCATCGGCGTCTCCGCACGCGCATCGCGCTGATCGCGCCCGGCGAAGCTCTCGCGCGTCGTGGGCGCACGGGCCGCGACGGCCGGCCGGCCGAGCCCCGTCGCCACGACTGTCACCCGCACCTGGTTGGTGAGCTCGGGGTCGATCACCGTGCCGACCACGACGGTTGCGTCCTCGGAGGCGAATTGTTTCACGATCTGTCCCACTTCCTGGAACTCCCCGATCGACAGATCCATGCCGGCGGTCACGTTGACCAGGATGCCGTGGGCGCCCGCGAGGTTGATGTCCTCGAGCAACGGCGACGATACCGCGCTCTCGGCCGCGGCCCGGGCGCGCCCTTCGCCGCTCGCCGCTCCCGATCCCATCATGGCCATGCCGGTCTCCGCCATCACGGTACGCACGTCGGCGAAGTCGACATTGATGAGGCCGGGGCGCGTGATGAGCTCGGCGATGCCCTGCACGGCGCCCTGCAGCACCTGGTTGGCGGCCTTGAACGCATCGAGCAGCGTCGTCTGCGGTCCCAACACCGTCAACAGTTTCTGGTTAGGAATTGTAATGAGCGAGTCGCAGAACTTGGACAGCTCGGCGATGCCGTTGTCGGCGACGCACGAGCGCTTGTTGCCTTCCATCTCGAAAGGACGGGTGACGACCGCGACCGTGAGGATGCCGAGCTCCTTGGCCACCTGCGCCACGACCGGAGCTGCGCCCGTGCCGGTGCCGCCGCCCATGCCGGCGGTGATGAACAGCATGTCGCAACCTTCGACCAGCTCGACGATGCGGTCGCGGTCCTCCATGGCCGCCTGGCGGCCGACCTCGGGGTCGGCGCCGGCGCCCAGGCCCTTGGTGATGTTGCAGCCGATCTGCAGGGCGGTCTTCACCTTGGCGTGCTTGAGCGCCTGTGCGTCGGTGTTGATGCACATGAAGTCGACGCCGTCGATACCGGCCGTGAGCATGTGCGCCACGGCGTTGCCGCCGCCTCCCCCTACGCCGATCACCTTGATGACGGCGCTCTGGCTGTACGCGTCCATCAGTTCAAACATGTGCTTGCTCCTTACACGAATACACGGTTGGTTGAGTCTCGTTCGTCACGTCTGTCAGCTTCAGAAATTCCCCTGGAACCATGCGCGCATGCGCTCCAGCATCGACTTACCGTTGACGCCGCGCGCACGCCCGCCTCTGGCGGGCATGAGGTTGTCGCGGGCGTAGAGCAGGAGGCCCACGCCCGTGGAAAAGATGGGATTGCGTACCACGTCGGTCAGTCCTGCGACCGCCTGCGGGATGCCTAAGCGCACCGGTACGTGGAACACTTCCTCGGCGAGCTCGATCGCGCCCTCCATCTTGGCGCTGCCCCCGGTGAGCACGATGCCGGCGGCGATCATCTCCTCGAAGCCCGAGCGGCGCAGCTCCTCGCGCACGAGTCCGAACAGCTCCTCGTAGCGCGGCTCGACGATCTCGGCGAGCGTCTGGCGCGCGAGCCGGCGCGCCGGGCGCTCGCCCACGCTCGGCACCTCGATGCTCTCGTCGGGATTGGCGAGCTGCGAGAGCGCGCAGGCATAGCGGATCTTGATGTCCTCGGCGTACTGGGTCGGGGTGCGCATCGACACCGCGATGTCGTTGGTGACCTGATCGCCGGCGATCGGGATGACCGCCGTATGGCGGATCGCGCCATTGGAGAACACCGCAAGATCGGTGGTGCCGCCGCCGATGTCGACCAGGCACACGCCCAGCTCCTTCTCGTCCTCGGTAAGCACGGCGAAGCTCGAGGCCAGCTGCTCGAGCACCACGTCGTCGACGTCGAGCCCGCAGCGCTGGATGCACTTCTCGATGTTCTGCGCGGCCGAGTCGGCGCCGGTCACGATGTGCACCTTGGCCTCGAGCCGCACGCCCGACATGCCGATCGGATCGCGGATGCCCTCCTGGCCGTCGACGATGAACTCCTGCGGCAGCACGTGCAGGATCTTCTGGTCGGCGGGAATGGCGACCGCCTTGGCGGCATCGATCACGTGCTCGACGTCGCCGTGGGTGACCTCCTTGTCGCGCACGCCCACCACGCCGTGGGAGTTGAGGCTGCGCACGTGACTGCCGGCGATGCCGGCGAACACCGAGTGGATCTCGCAGCCGGCCATGAGCTCGGCCTCTTCCACCGCGCGCTGGATCGATTGCACGGTGGACTCGATGTTGACCACCACGCCCTTCTTCAGCCCCCGCGAGGGCTGCGAGCCGATGCCGAGCAGCTCGATCGAGCCGTCGGCGCCCGCCTCGGCGACCAGCGACACGACCTTGGAGGTGCCGATGTCGAGGCCGACGATGAGGTTGCGTTCCGAGCGCTTAAGCATTGCGGCCACCTTCTCTGCCCGCGGCGTGACCGGCGGTGCCGCGCCAGCCGATGGCAAACCCGTTTGTGTAACGCATGTCGACGTAGGAGATTTCCTCGCCGCGCTCGGTGACGAGCTTCAGCGCGGTGCTCATGAACTTCTCGAAGCGCTCGTCCACCTGGCGCCTTCCGAGGCGCACCGTGACGCCGTTGGCGAGGTCGAACTCCCAGGCGCCGCGCGCATCGAGCCGCAGCGCCGTGAGGCGCAGCCCCGCCTGCGTGAGGCGTCCGGCGGCGGCGAGATAGCGCTGCGCCACGACCGCCTCCCGGTCCGCGGGACCGGAGAGCTGCGCGAGCTCGGGCGGGATGTGGCGCGCGTCGCCCGTGAACAGCTCGCCGCGCGTGTTGACCAGGCCCTCCTCGCCCCAGCGCGCCGCCGCGGTCTGCTCGATGACCAGCACGTTGAGACCGCGCGGCCAGGCGCGCTGCACGCTCACCGCGTCCACCCAGGGGAGCGTATGGATCGCACGGCGCACGGCCGCGAGATCCACCGAGAGCAGGCCCGTGCCGTGCACTTCGCTTTTGACCACGCGCTCGACGTCGCCGGGCGAGACGCGCTGGAAGCTGCCCTCGACCGACACCGAGCGGACCGGCTGATCGAGCGCCACGAGGAGCCCGGCGAGGCCGGCGCCGATGGCCGCCAGGGCGCCGAGCAGCGCGCCGAGTCGTCGCCAGTTGACGGCCGGGAGCCGCAGCGCACGCTCGGAGGACTTGCGGCGATTCCTGGTGCGTCTGAGCATCTAGGAGCCCTGCGCCGCGGATGGCGGCATGGGACGCCGCGCGAGGCTGGTCTCGAGCACGCGCCACGCGAGCTCGTCGAAGTCGACGCCGACGGCGCGCGCCGCCATCGGCACCAGGCTGTGGCTGGTCATGCCCGGGATGGTGTTGATCTCGAGCAGCAGCGGCCGCCCGCTGCCGTCCATCATGAAGTCGGCTCGCCCCCAGCCCGAGGCGCCGGCGGCCTCGAAGGCGGCGAGCGCCAGACTCGCCAGATGCGCCTCGGCGGGGCCCGACAGGCCCGAGGGGCAGAAGTAGCGGGTGTCGTCGCGGAAATACTTGGCTTCGTAGTCGTAGAAGGTGCGCGGCGTCTCGATGCGGATCGAGGGGAGCGCGGCGCCCTGCAGGATCGCCACCGTGTACTCGCCGCCGGTGATCCACGGCTCGGCGAACACCTCCGTCTCGAGTCGCGCGGCGGCCTCGAAGGCGGCCGGCAGATCCGCGGCGCGCTCCACCTTGCTCATGCCGACGCTCGAGCCCTGCGTCGCCGGCTTCACGATCAGCGGGAGCTTCAGCCGCTCGAGCGCTGGCGCGAAGTCCTGCGGCCCGCGCAGCACCACGAAATCCGCCGTCGGCACGCCGTTGCTCGCCGCCAGGCGCTTGGTGCGCAGCTTGTCCATGCCGATCGCCGAGCCCATGACGCCGCTGCCGGTGTAGGGAACGCCGAGGTAGTCGAGCGCGCCCTGCAGCGTCCCGTCCTCGCCTCCCGGCCCATGCAGCGCGATCCACACGCGCGCGAAGCGCCGCGCGCTGAGCTCCGTGAGCGGCACATCGCGCGGATCGAACGCATGGGCATCGACGCCGCGGCGCTTCAGGGCCTCCAGCACCGCAGTACCCGTGAGGAGGGAGATCTCGCGCTCGCTCGAATCGCCGCCGAGCATGACGGCCACGCGCCCGAATTCCTTCGGGTCGGCGACGCGGCGCAGGAGCGAGGGCTGGTAGGCGAGGCGCACGACTTACGGCACTCCCACGATGCGCACCTCGGGGTGCAGCGACACCCCGTGCACGCGCTCGACCGTCGTGCGCACGTGCTCGATGAGGCGCTCGAGGTCGGCGGCACGCGCACTGCCGTGGTTGATGATGAAATTCGCGTGCTTCTGCGACACCGAGGCATCGCCGATGCGAAATCCCTTGAGGCCGGCGGACTCGATCAGCCGCGCCGCGTGATCGCCCGGGGGATTGGTGAACACCGAGCCGCAGCTCCATTCCCCGATGGGCTGCGATTCCTTGCGCCGCGCGAGCAGTGCCTGCACCTCGCCGGCGTGCGCGCCGGGCCGCTGCTCGAAGACGAGCTGGGCGGCGACGAACCACTCCTCGGCTGCGGGCGCGGTCACGCTGCGGTAACCCACCCGGTACTCGCCCGCCTGCCGCAGCCGCTGCTCGCCGTGGCGGTCGATGGTCTCGACGGCGCGCACGTGCTGCCAGGTCTCGCCGCCGAAGGCGCCGGCGTTCATGGCGAGCGCCCCGCCGAGCGTGCCCGGGATGCCGGCGAAGAACTCCGCGGGACCGAGGCCCCACTTGATGCACTGGCGTGCGAGGCGCGCGCAGGCGACGCCCGCCTCGGCGCGCACGGTGGTGTCGCTCGAGCGCTCGAGCGCATCGAGGGTGCCGTGCGTGCTGATGACGACGCCGGGAAGGCCGCCGTCGCGCACCAGCAGGTTGCTGCCGAGCCCGATCCAGTGGATCGGAACGTCCGCGGGCAATGCGCGCAGGAACGCGGCCAGCTCGGCGCGGTCGCGTGGCTTGAAGAACACCTCGGCCGGTCCGCCCACGTGCCAGGAGGTATGGCGGCTCAGGGGCTCGCGGCGCCGTACGCGCTCGGCAAAGCCGGCGGCGACCGCGACGCTCATGAGCGCATCCCCGGCGGCAGCAGCCGCGCGAGCGCCGCCGGCAGGCCGTGCGCAACCGCGCTGATGTTGCCCGCACCCATCGCGACGATGACGTCGCCGTCCTGCACGAGGTCCCGCAGCGCCTCGGGCAGCTCCTCCACCTTCTCGATGAACAGCGGCTCGAGCTGGCCGCGGCCGCGCACCGCACGGCAGATGGCGCGGCCGTCGGCGCCGGGTATCGCCGCCTCGCCGGCCGCATAGACCTCGGTCACCAGCAGCACGTCGGCGAGGCTCAGCACCTTGCCAAAGTCGTCGATGAGATCGCGGGTGCGCGTGTAGCGGTGCGGCTGGAACGCGAGCACCACGCGCCGCCCCGGGTAGCCCTGGCGTACCGCCTCGAGCGTCGCCGCGACCTCGGTCGGATGATGCCCGTAGTCGTCGATGATGCTGACGCGGCCCACGGCCGTGGCGGCATCCCCGATGTGCTGCAGCCGCCGCTCGACGCCCTGGAAGCCCGCGAGCGCGCGCTCGAGCGCTGCATCCTCGATGCCGAGCTCGGTGGCCACGGCGATCGCCGCGAGCGCGTTACGCACGTTGTGGGTACCGGGGAGGTTCAGGGTGACGGCGAGGCTCGCAGCTCCCGCGCGCGTCACCTCGAAGTGCGTCCTGAGGCCTGCGGCAGTGAGGTTGTGGCCGCGCACGTCGGCGCCCGCTTCGAGTCCGTAGGAGAGGATCGGCCGGCCGACCTCGCTCACGATGCCGCGCACCTGCGGGTCGTCGATGCCGAGCACCGCGAGCCCGTAGAACGGCAGGTTGTGCAGGAAGTCGACGAAGCTCTGCTTGAGGAGACCGAAGTCGCCGCCGTGGGTAACCAGATGGTCGTTGTCGATGTTGGTGACGATCGCGATGAGGGGCTGCAGGTGCGTGAACGAGGCGTCGCTCTCGTCGGCTTCCGCGACCAGGTAGCGGCCCGCGCCGAGCTGGGCGCCGCTCGCAGCGCTCTTCAGGCGCCCGCCGATCACGAAGGTCGGATCCTCGCCGCCCTCGGACAGGATGCTCGCGATGAGACTCGTCGTGGTGGTCTTGCCGTGGGTGCCGGCAACCGCGATCGAGTAGCGGAAGCGCATCAGCTCGCCGAGCATCTCGGCGCGCGACACGACCGGAATGCGCGCGCCGAGCGCCGCCTGCACCTCGGGGTTGCCGCGCGGCACGGCGCTCGAGGCCACGACGACATCGGCTCCCGCGACGTTGGCGGCCGCGTGCCCGATCGCGATGCGTGCCCCGAGTGCCTCGAGGCGCTGCGTGACGGCGCCGGCGCGCGTGTCCGACCCCTGCACGGCGTAGCCGAGGGACAGCAGCACCTCGGCGATGCCGCTCATCCCGCTGCCGCCGATGCCGACGAAGTGGATCGTGTTGATGCGGCGCATGCGATCGCGCCGGTCGGGGTGCATGCGCCGCTCGACCGCGGGCCGCTCGGGCACCGTGCGCCGCTCCTTCATCAGGCCGCCCTCGGGATGAGAGCGAGGCACGAGTCGGCGAGCTCTTCGGCGGCGTGCGGGGTCGCGAGCTGGCGGGCCCGCTCCGCCATGGCGAGGAGCTTCCCGCGCCCGGCGCACAGCCGCTCGAGCTCGGCGGCCAGTCTTTCCGCGGTCAGCTCGCGGTCGGCCATGACGACCGCCGCGCTCTCGCGCACCAGGTACTGCGCGTTGTGGGACTGGTGATCGTCCACCGCGCCGGGGAACGGCACCAGCACCGCGCCGACGCCGACCGCGGCGAGCTCGGAGATCGTGAGCGCTCCCGAGCGGCAGATCACCAGATCCGCCCAGGCGTAGGCCTCGGCCATGTCCTCGATGAAGGGGCGCACGTCGGCGCGCACGCCGGCGCGCGCGTAGCTCGCGCGCCCCTCCGCGAGCCAGCGCTCGCCCGCCTGATGGCGTACGTCGAAGGACACTCGCCCCGCGAGGCGCGCCAGCGCAAAGGGCACCACCGCGTTCAGCCGTGCGGCGCCCTGGCTGCCGCCGAACACCAGCAGGCGCACCGGACCCAGACGGCTCGCGAACCTCTCGCGCGGCGGCGGCACTGCGCTGATCTCGCGCCGTACCGGGTTGCCGATGACGCGCGCGTGCACGTCGCGGCCGAAACTGTCGGGGAAGGCCTCGAGCACGCTGCGCGCGAGATGCGCGAGTATGCGGTTGGTGAAGCCGGCGACCGCATTCTGCTCGTGAATGACGAGCGGCCGGCGCGTCAGCCAGGCGGCGACCCCGCCGGGACCGGCGACGAAGCCGCCGAGGCCTACGACCACGACCGGCTGGTGGCGCCGCATGATTCTCAGGGCCTGGACCAGCGCCATCGCGAGACGAAACGGCGCGGCGAGCCAGGCAAGCACGCCCTTGCCACGGAGCCCCGCGATCGACAGCAGCTCGAGCGGGATGCCTTCGGCGGGAATGAGGCGCGACTCGAGGCCGCGCTCGGTGCCGAGCCACACGACCTCGTAGCTGCGCTCGCGCAGCAGCCGCGCCAGTGCCAGCGCCGGAAAGACGTGGCCGCCCGTGCCGCCGGCCATGATGAGTATCGGGCGCCTCATGCGCGCACCGTGGCCGAGCCCCGGCCCGCAGCGCTCGCCTCGTGATAGACGCGCAGCAGCAGGCCCACCCAGGCGAGCGTCACGATGAGGCTCGAGCGCCCGTAGCTCATGAGCGGCAGCGTCAGGCCCTTGGTGGGCAGCACGCCCATGTTGACGCCGACGTTGATGAAGGTCTGGATGCCGGCCCAGAGCCCGAAGCCCGCGGCGAGGTACGCCGGGAACTTGAGTCCCGCCTCGGAGGCGAGACGCGCGATGTGGAAGGCGCGCCAGATGAGCGCGAGGAACAGCGCCAGGGTCAGCACCACGCCGATCAGGCCGAGCTCCTCCGCGAGCACGGCGAACAGGAAGTCGGTATGGGCCTCGGGCAGATAGAACAGCTTCTGCACGCTCTCGCCGAGACCGACGCCGAGCCATTGACCGCGCCCGATGGCGATCAGCGACTGGGTGAGCTGGAAACCGCTGTGGTAGGGGTCGGCCCACGGATCGAGGAAGGCCGTGAGGCGGCGTACCCGGTAGCTCGAGCCGAGCGCGAGCAGCGCGAAGCCGCCCGCGGCGAGCGCCATCGTCGCGAGCACGAAGCGCAGCCGCGCGCCCGCGAGGAACAGCAGGCCAAAGCCCGTGGCGAACAGCACGCTCGCGGCGCCGAAGTCCGGCTCGACCAGCAGGAGCGCCGCGGCGAGCGTGAGGAGCGCGAGCGGTGCGGCGAGCCCGGTGAGGCTCTCGCGCAGCTGCGCCTCGCGCCGCACCGCGTAGCTCGCCACGTAGATCAGCACCAGGACCCGCGCCAGCTCCGACACCTGGAAATTGACGCCGGCGAGGCGCAGCCAGCGGCGGCTGCCGTTGACCGCGTGCCCGAGCCCGGGCACCAGCACCAGCACCAGCAGCACGAGCGCGACGATGAGCAGCGGCCCCGAGGCGCGCTCCAGCCACTCGGTGCGGATCGAGAACACGAGCGCCGCACAGAGCGTACCGACGCCGACCAGCGCCAGCTGCCGCTCGAGGTAGTAGAAGGGCTGACCGGTCTCGCGGCTCGCGATCGAGACCGAGGCGGAGGTCACCATGACGAGACCGAGGAGCAGCAGCGCCAGCGTCACCGCGATCGTCACCGGATCGAGCCGTACGCCCCCGGTACGGCCGGCGGAGCGCGCGAAGCCCATGAGGGATTGGCCGGCCACGGCGCTCATGCCGCCAGCTCCATGACCGCCTGGGTAAACACGGCGCCCCGCTGCGTGTAATCGCGGAACATGTCGAGGCTGGCGCAGGCCGGGGACAGGAGCACCGTATCGCCGGGCCGGGCCGCGCGTGCCGCCGCCTGCACCGCCTCCGGCAGCGTCGCGCAGGTCTCGAGCGTGCAGACGCCCGCGAGAGCGCGCGCGAGCAGCGGGGCATCGCGGCCGATCAGCACGGCGTGGCGTACCTTGCCGCGGAAGGCGGCGGCGAGCGGTGCAAAGTCCTGGTTCTTGCCGTCGCCGCCCGCGATCATCACCAGAGGGCCCGCCATCCCGCCGACCGCGGCGAGCGTGGCTCCGACGTTCGTGCCCTTGGAGTCGTTGACGTACGTGACGCCGCGCCGCTCGGCGACCCACTGCGAGCGGTGCGGCAGACCGGGGAACTCCCTGAGCTCATCGAGCATCGCCGCGCGCGGCAGCTCGAGGGCCTCACCGAGCGCGAGCGCGGCGAGCGCGTTGGCGGCGTTGTGCAGCCCCTTGATCCTCAAGCTCGCCACCGGCAGGAGAGGCGCGCCGCGGTGCGTCAGCCACCAGCCGCCCTGGTGCTGCGCCACCGCGTAGTCGGCGCCGACCGCCGCGCGCAGCGAGAAGCTCAGGGTGCGGCGTGCGGCGCGCGGCATGGCCGAGACCCACGGATCGTCGAGATTGACGACCGCGGTGTCGCAACGGGCGAAGATGCGTGCCTTGGCGGCGGCGTACGCGCCGATCGAGGCGTAGCGGTCGAGATGGTCGGCGCTGACGTTGAGCACGGTGGCCGCGCGGCACGCGAGCCCTGTGGTGGTCTCGAGCTGGAAGCTCGAGAGCTCGAGCACGTACAGCGCCGCCTCGGGGGACAGCAGATCGAGCGCCGGCTCACCCAGGTTTCCCCCGACGCGCACCGCGATACCGGCGCGCTGCGCCATGCGCGCGAGCAGCGTCGTGACCGTGCTCTTGCCGTTGGTGCCGGTGATGCCCGCCACGGGCGCGTCCGCGGCGCGCGCAAAGAGCTCGATGTCGCCGACGATCTCGAGGCCGCGCGCCCGCGCCGCAGCGAAGAAGGGCGAGCTGAGCGGGACTCCCGGAGAGGCGACCACGCACAGCGCCCCCTCGAGGAGCGAGGCGTCGAGCGTCCCGGTGCGCACCGCAATGGCGGCATCGAGCGCGGTCAGTGCAGCGAGCTCGGGGGGCTGCGCGCGCGTGTCGGTGACCGCGAGACGCCAGCCCTGCGCGCGCAGGTAGCGCGCCGCGGACAGGCCGGTGCGGCCGAGTCCGACGATCACGGCCAGGGGTCGTTTGTCGGTGGCGGTCGTCATCGCAGCTTCAGCGTCGCCAGCCCCGAGAGCACCAGCAGGAGCGAGATGATCCAGAAGCGCACGATCACCTTGGGCTCCGCCCAGCCCTTGAGCTCGAAGTGATGGTGGATCGGCGCCATGCGGAAGATGCGCTTGCCCGTCAGCTTGAAGGAGGCCACCTGCAGGATCACCGAGGCCGTCTCGAGCACGAACACGCCGCCCATCCACAGCACCACCAGCTCCTGCCTCACGATCACGGCCAGCACACCGATCGCAGCGCCGATCGCCAGCGCACCCACGTCGCCCATGAACACCTGGGCGGGGTAGGAGTTGAACCACAGGAACCCGAGTCCCGCTCCGGCGAGCGAGGCGCAGAACACCAGCAGTTCCCCGGCGCCGCGGATCTCGGGAATCTGCAGGTAGTGCGCGAACACCGCGTTGCCGCTCGCGTAGGCGAAGATGCCGAGCGCCGAGGCGACCAGCGCCGCCGGCATGATGGCGAGGCCGTCCAGCCCGTCGGTGAGGTTCACCGCGTTGCTCATGCCGACGATCATCAGATAGGCGAGCACGATGAAGCCGAAGGCGGTGAGTGGGGTATGGAAGGTCTTGAAGAACGGCAGGAACAGCGTCGTCTCGGCCGGCTCGGTCGCCGTGTAGTAGAGCGTCGCGGCGGCGGCCAGCCCGGCGACCGACTGCCAGAAATACTTCCAGCGAGGCACGAGTCCCCGGGGGTTGCGCACCACGAGCTTCAGGTAATCGTCGTAGAACCCGATCAGACCGAAGGCGAAGGTGACGACCAGGACCATCCACACCCGGCGGTTGGACAGCTCCGCCCACAGCAGCGTGCTCACCAGCGTAGTGATGAGGATCAGCGTGCCGCCCATGGTGGGCGTGCCAGCCTTGAGCAGGTGCGTCGGCGGGCCGTCGTCGCGCACCACCTGGCCGATCTGCCCGCGCACCAGGCGCGCGATCAGCGGCGGCCCGACGACGAGCGACAGCCCGAGGGCCGACACCGTCGCGAGGATGGCGCGGAATGTCAGGTAGGCAAAGACGTGCGCGCCCGGGATGCGGCCCGCAAACTGCTGTGTGATCCAGTAGAGCATCTAGTGGCTGCCCGCGCTCTGCGCGCCGTCGCTCCCGAGCGCCTCGATCACGCGCTCGAGCCGATTGAAGCGCGAGCCCTTGACGAGCAGGCGCACCTCGGGTCCGGCCGCCGTCACGGCCGCGCGCAGCGCCGCAATGAGCGCCGGTACGTCGGCGAACGAGGCGGCGCCCGCGCCGAAGGCCTGGGCGGCGCGCGTCGACAGCGGGCCGCTTGCATACAGCCGCTCGATCCCGTGCTCACGGGCGAACTCCCCGAGACGCACGTGCTCATCGAGCGCGAACGCGCCGAGCTCGGCCATGTCGCCGAGCACCAGCCAGCGGCGTCCGGGCAGCCCGGCCAGCACCTCGATGGCCGCGCGCACCGAGCTCGGATTGGCGTTGTAGGAATCGTCGATCAGCCAGCCGCCGCCCGCCGCGCGGCGGAATTGCAGCCGCCCGGGCACGGCACGTACCTTCGAGAGTCCGGCGACGATGTGCTCGAGCTTCGCTCCCGCGCTCGCGGCGGCGGCCGCGGCGGCCAGCGCGTTGGCGACATTGTGGGCGCCGCCGAGGTTCAGGCGGATCGCCGCGGCGCCGAGCGGGGCGGTGAGACGGAAGCGCGTCGTGAATCCATCCGCGCCGACCGCGGCCTCGACATCGCTCGCGCGGAAGTCGGCGCGCTCACGCACGCCGAAGGTGACGACCCGCGCCGGCGTCGCGTCGCGCCACAGGGCCGCATAGGCATCGTCCGCATTGATCACCGCGGTGTCCGCGGGGGTAAGTCCCGCGACCATCTCACCCTCGGCGCGCGCCACGCCCTCGAGGCTCCCGAAGCCTTCGAGGTGCTCGGCTCCCGCGTTGGTGATGAGGCCGACCGTCGGGCGCGCCACCTCGACCAGGTGCGCGACCTCGCCGGCGTGGTTGGCGCCCATCTCCACCACCGCGAAGCGCTCGCTGCCGGTGAGGCGCAGCAGCGTGAGCGGCACGCCGATGTGGTTGTTGAGGTTGCCGCGGGTCGCCAGACACGGCCCGGCCTCGCCGAGGATCGCAGCAAGCATCTCCTTGGCGGTGGTCTTGCCGTTGCTGCCGGCGACGCCGACTACGGCGCCGGCGAATTGCGCGCGCCAGGCGCGCGCCGCGCGCTCGAGTGCCGCCTGCGTGTCGGGCACGACGATCTGGGCGAGCGCCACGCGCTGCTCGCGCTCGACGACGGCGCCGGCGGCGCCGGCGGCCGCGGCGTCGGCCACGAACTCGTTGCCGTCGAAGCTCGACCCGCGCAGCGCCACGAACAGCTCGCCGGCCGCGAGCTTGCGCGTGTCGCTCACGACGTTGCTGTAGGCGCGGTCGGCGCCCGCGAGGCGGCCGCCGGCGAGGCGCGCGAACTCCGAGAGCGTCCGCTTCATCCTGGCAGCTCCCGCAGCGCGTCCGCGACCACGGCCTGGTCGCGGAACGGCCGGCGCTCCGTGCCGACGACCTGGTAGTCCTCGTGCCCCTTGCCGGCGATCAGCACCACGTCCTCGGAAGTGCTGCGGCCCAACCCCAGGCGGATCGCGAGCTCCCGGTCGTGCTCGACCACGTGGGGCGTCGCCGCCGGGATTCCGGCCAGGATGTCCGCCACGATGCGCGCCGGATCCTCGGTGCGCGGATTGTCGTCGGTCACGATCAGGTCGTCGGCGAGCTCCGCTGCAACCCGCCCCATCAGCGGGCGCTTGCCCGCGTCGCGATCCCCGCCACAGCCGAACACGACGCGCAGCTGTCCGCGGCAGTGCAGCCGCGCCGCGCGCAGCGCCTTCTCGAGCGCATCGGGTGAGTGCGCGTAATCGACGATCGCGAGCGGCGTGCGGCCCCGCCCGCCGAACATCTCCATACGCCCGCTGGCCGGGCGGCAGCGGCCGAGCGCCCGTGCCGCCTCGGCGAGCGGCACGCCCCACACGAGCAGCACCGCGAGCACCGTGAGAGAGTTGTCGACGTTGAACTCGCCGAGCAGACGCATCGTGAGCTGCGCCTGACCGTAGCTCGAGTCGACGGCGATTGCGAGGCCGGTCGGATCGGGCTTGACGCGCACCGCCCGGACGAACTGCGTCCCGATGAGCGCGCGGCTGTTGGCCGGCGCGCGCGTCGTCACGGTCAGCTGCGCGGGCGAGGGCGCGGCGGCGAGCGCCGCGCCGAACGGGTCGTCGATGTTGATCACCCGCTGCGCGAGGCCGGCAAAGCGGAACAGGCGCGCCTTGGCCGCGCCGTAAGCCTCCATGGTGCCGTGGTAGTCGAGGTGGTCGCGCGTAAGGTTGGTGAAGGCAGCGGTATTGAAGCGCATGCCGTTCACGCGTCCCTGATGGAGCGCGTGACTCGAGACCTCCATGCTGACGCACTCGGCCCCCAGGCCGCGCAGCACGGCCAGCTGGCGCTGCACGCTGACCGCATCGGGCGTGGTGTGCACGGTGGGCGTGAGGTGTGGCGGGCGGCCGAACCCGAGCGTGCCCATGTAGGCGGCGGGACGTCCGCACGCCTCGAGCGCCTGCGCCAGCAGCCACGCGCAGGTGGTCTTGCCGTTGGTGCCGGTGATGCCGGCGACGGTGAGTGCGGCCGAGGGCGCACCGAAGAAACGGTCGGCGATCACCCCGACGTGCTCGCTCAGGTTGGCGAGTCCCGCCATGAAGGTCCCCGCGGGCGGCACGGGCAGGGAGTCGGCGCCGAGGCCGTCGGGCTCGTAGAGCACGGCGCGTGCGCCGCGCCGCAGGGCCTCGGCGGCAAAACGCATGCCGTGATGCGTGCGTCCGCGGCAGGCGAGGAACAGCGCTCCCGGAGTGACCGCGCGGCTATCCGCCGTCACGTCGCTCACCATCAGGCCGGCGGGAGCGGCGAGCAGCCCCGCGGTGAGCTCGCTCAGGGCGCGCGCGCTGGGAGAGGGCTGCTGCTGCGGGCTCATCGCAGTGCCGCCGTGCGCAGCGTGTCGGGCGCGGCTCCCGAGGGCAATTCCTCGGGTGCGGTCACCGTCTGATCCGGCGCGACCGCCAGGAGGCGCAGCGCCCCGCCCACGACGCGCGCGAACACCGGCGCCGAGACCTGCCCGCCCATGTGCTGACCGGCACTCGGCTCGTCGATCACCACTACGGCGGCGAGTCGCGGCTCGCTCGCGGGAGCCACGCCGCCGAAGACCGCCATGTAGCGGTCGGTCGAGTAGCCGCCGGCGGTTGCCTTCCAGGCAGTGCCGGTCTTGCCGGAGACGCGGTAGCCGGGAATCGCCGCGAGCTTGCCCGTGCCCTCCGCGGCGACCACCGATTCGAGCATCGCGAGCAGCTCACGGCACGCTGCGCTCTCGAGTACCCGCGTTCCGGCGGCTTGGCTCTCCGCCGCGAGGAATGACACCGGGCGCGCCACGCCGAGCGCGCCGATCGTGGCGTAGGCATGCGCGAGCTGCAGCGGAGTGACCGACAGGCCGTAGCCGTGCGACATCGTGACGATGCCGATCGGACGCCACTGCGAGTAGGCGGGCAGGAGACCGGCCGACTCGCCGGGATAGCCGCTGGTCGTCACCTGGCCGAACCCGAGGCCCGTGAGCGTGGTCCACACCTGCTGCGGCGCGAGGGTGAGGGCGATGTGCGCCATGCCGACGTTCGAGCTCTTCGCGAGCACCGTGGCGATGTCGATGGCGCCGAAGTTGTGCTCGTCCTCGAAGATCTTCACGCCGACTTTGAAGAAACCGGGCGAGGTGTCGATGATGCTGCGCGCGTCGTACCTGCCCGCGGCGAGGCCCGCGGCCACCCAGAAAGGCTTGATCGAGGAGCCGGGCTCGAAGATGTCGGTGGCGGCGCGGTTGCGGTAGTCGGCGGCCTGGATCTGCTCGCGATCGTTGGGGTTGTAGGCGGGCTGGTTCACCATGGCGAGCACTTCACCGCTCACGACGTCGAGCACGACGATCGAGCCGGCGCGCGCCCGCTGCTCGCGCACCGCGGCCTTGAGCTCGCGGTAAGCGAGGTACTGGATGCGCAGGTCCATCGACAGCACGAGATCGCGCCCCGGGCGGGCCGGGCGGATGCTCTCGACGTTCTCGACGATGCGGCCGTAGCGGTCCTGGATGACGCGCTTGGCGCCGGCCTCGCCTGCGAGCCAGTGATCGAAGGCGAGCTCGAGCCCCTCCTGCCCGGCGTCGTCCACGTTGGTGAAGCCGAGCAGGTGACCGGTCACCTCGCCTGCCGGGTAGTAACGGCGATACTCGCGCGAGGTGTAGACGCCGGGAATCCCGAGCGCCTTGATCTCGGCGGCTTCGGCCGGCTGGCGCCCGCGCGCCAGATAAAGAAACTCGCGATCGAGATTACTGGTGATGCGCCGCGCCAGCTCCTGGCGGTCGAGGCCGAGCGCGCCCGCGAGGCGCGGAATCTGCTCGTTGGCGAGCGCGAGCTCCCCCGGGTTCACCCAGATCGAGTCGACCGGGGTGCTGACCGCGAGCGGCTCGCCATAGCGGTCGGTGATGGTGCCGCGGTGGGCGGCGATCTGCAGCACGCGCGAGAAGCGCGCATCCCCCTGGCGCGCGAGAAATCCGTGATCGACCAGCTGCAGGTTCACCGCGCGCCACAGCAACGCCGCGCAGGCGAGCGTCAGGAGCCCCTGCAGCACGTGCGCGCGCCAGCGGAACGAGCGCGGCGCCGCATCGCCCCGTGCGCTGCGTGCCCTCACGGTGCGATGACCTCGATGTCGTGGGGGGGTGGGGTCGCCATGTGCAGCCGCGTGCTCGCGACGCGCTCGACGAACGCGTGGCTCGACCAGGCGCTTTGCTCGAGCTGCAGCTGTCCCCATTCGATCTGCAGGTTGTCGCGCCGCGCGTTCAGCGCCTCGAGCTGGATGAAGAGCTCGCGTGCGCGGTGCTCGCAGTAAACCGCGCCCGCGCTCGAGGCGAGCACCGCCAGCCACAGGAGCGGCACTGCCAGGACCAGCACTACCCGCTCGCTCACCCGATCTTCTCCGCGACGCGCAGCAGTGCGCTGCGTGCCCTCGGATTGCGTTTGAGCTCGGCCTCGCCCGGCCGGCACTTGCGTCCGATGAGCTTCAAGGCCGGCCGGGCCTGCGGCGGCAGCACCGGCAGGTGCGCGAGCGCCGGGTCGGGCTGCGATTCGCGCTGCATGAAGCGCTTGACCAGGCGGTCCTCGAGCGAGTGGAAGGTGATCACGACGAGGCGTCCGCCGATCGCGAGCGAGGCGAGCGCGCCGTGCAAGCCGCGCTCGAGCTGTCCCAGCTCGTCGTTGATGAACATGCGCAGCGCCTGGAACGTACGCGTCGCCGGGTGCTTGCCGGGCTCGCGGGTGCGCACGGCGGCCGCTACCACCCGCGCGAGCTCGGAGGTGCGCGTCAGCAGCCGCTCGTCGCGCGCCTCGACGATCGCGCGGGCCACGCGGCGCGCGAAGCGCTCCTCGCCGAAGCCGGCGATCACCTCGCGTATCTCGTCGAAGCTCGCCCGAGCGAGCCAGGCTGAGACCGGCTCGCCGCGTGTCGGGTCCATGCGCATGTCGAGCGGGCCGTCGGCGCGGAAGCTGAAGCCGCGGCGCGCGTCGTCGAGCTGCGGTGAGGACACGCCGAGGTCGAAGAGCACGCCCCGGCAAGCACGACCTTCACCGTGTAGCGGCACGAGCGCGGCGAGATCGGCAAACGACGCGTGGACGAGCGTAAGCCGCACTTCGTCGGCAAAGCGCGCGCGTCCGGCCGCGATGGCCTGCGGATCGCGGTCGAGCGCGAGCACGGCGCCTTCGCGACCCAGTGCCTGGAGTATGAGTGCCGTGTGGCCGCCGCGCCCGAACGTCGCATCGACATAGTAACCGCCCGCTTCCAGGGCCAGCCCCGCAAGCGCCTCCGCGGCAAGCACCGGTGTGTGCTCATCCCCCATAGAAGCGGCGCGCATTTGGCCCAAATCCACCCGAGGCGGCAGCTGCGCCGCCCCTCGTCTTGCGATCTACAGCGACAGCGACTCGAGCTCGGACGGCAGATCGGTCGCCACCTCTTCATTCTTGAGCCACAGGTCGCGCCGTTCGTTCCATCGCGACTCGTCCCACAGCTCGAAGCGGTTGCCCTGGCCGATCAGCATCCCGTGCCGCCCGAGCTTCGCGAACTCGCGCAGCTCCGGCGGCAGCAGCACCCTGCCGTGTCCATCGAGCGGCAGATCAGTCGCGTGGCCTACCATCAGCCGCTGCAGCCGCCGGGCCGTCGGATTGAGGCTCGGCAGACTCATCAGCTTGCGTTCGATCTGCTCCCACTCGGGCAGGGGATAGATGAGGAGGCACTGGTCGCGATCGACGGTGACGACGAGGCGCCCCTGGGCAAGGCCCGCGATCTGATCGCGGTAGCGGGTCGGCATGACCATCCGCCCCTTGTCGTCCAGGGTGATCTTTGTTGCACCGCGGAACATGACCTGTAGAGCGATTTCTCGCCCATTTCCCCCCACTTTCTCCCACCGGGCGCCACTATAGGAAGCCGGGGCGAACTATGTCAATTGGAAAAAGTGAGAAATTCGTCGCAGTCACAACGACTTATGTAGAAAAAGACAGTGCGCACGCTCCTCGTGACTTCTCGTGCGCCGATTTCGTTGATAGCAATCAGCAGCTTGGCGGGCGAACTTTATACAGTTGTTGACCAGACGACGGTCTGGATGCGGGCCCTCACCGCGGACTCGTTTCGAACGCATGGCGGATCCATTCGATCCGCGGCTCGCGGGCATCGAGGTCGTGCACCACGATCACGTCGAATCTCACCGGCAGGCGCGCCAGATCGGCTCGCTGCTGCAGGAGCTGCAGCGCGGCGCGCACGATGCGCCGGCGCTTGCGCCAGTCGACGCTCCCGGCCGCCGAACCGAAGCGCGAGTGCGCGCGCGTGCGCACCTCGCCGATGAGGAGCACGCCGCCCTCGCGCGCCACCAGATCGAGCTCTCCCAGGCGGCGACGGTAGTTGCGCACGAGGATCTCGCAGCCGCGCGCGCGCAGAAACTGCGCCGCGAGGTCCTCGGCGCGTCTTCCGGCGAGTTGTCGCGGCGTGAGCATCCGTGCTCGCCTCGTCTGCCCTTGCGTCAGGGCGTCGCCGGCGGCAGCGCCCGCAACTCCCCGTCGTGCAGCTGCGCCCAGTTGAGCTCGCGGCGCACGCGGTGCTCGGCGTCGAAGCTCAGCCGTCCGGTGAGACCGTCGATGTTGACGTCATTCGGCCGGTTGCGCAGCGCGACCGCGAGCCGGTAGGCGTCGAAGCCGAAGGCGAACAGGCGGCTGCGCGCGAGACCGCCGTTCGGCCAGGCGTCGCGTGTGGCGCCGCGCACCGCCTCCGCAAGATCGCCGCCGAGCATCCACGGCATGTCGGGAAACATCAGCCCGTCGAGATCCTGGTTGGCGCGCACGTCCGGCTCGAACGCACTCGAGGTTGCATAGGTCGGTATGTCCCCGGCGAAATGAAAGCGCAGCTGCGGGCGCAGCAGCCGCTCGGTGTTGGCGGGCGCCGGACTGAAGATGAAACCGATGTCCGCGCGGCGGCGCGGCTCGAACTGCAGCTTCGTGCCGAGCAGGCCTTCCAGCCGCCGCGCACGGGCCTGGCTCGCGCTGATGCCGAGACTCTGCGTCACGGCCTCGGAATAGTCGGTGCGGCCCGGCTCGATGGTCGCGGTGGCGATGAGCTCGCCGCCGCCGCTCTCGAGCTCCTGACGAAAGGCCGCGAGCACGCGTGTCCCCCAGTCGCCCGCGGGAGCGAGCGCGATGCCGCGCCGGTGATGATCCGCGAGGATGCGCCGCGCCACGAGCCGCGCCTCGTCCTCCGGTGAGAGCGCGTACTGGTAGAAGCGTGCCGGGGACGGTGTCTCGGGCGGCAGGAAGTTGAGCGCGAGCACGAGCGGCCGCGCATCGGCGAACTGCGCCGCGGCGATCACCTCTTCGCGCGTGAGCGGACCCACGATCAGCTCGGCGCCCGCGGCCGTGGCGCTCTTCAGCACCTCGGCGATGCTCTGCGCCCCGGTATCGTAGACGCGCACGCGCAGGCGTTGCGCGGCGGGCGCCTGGTAGTAGGCGGCGAGAAAGCCGGCGCGCACGCTGGCGGCGGCGCCCTCCGTACGACCCGTGACCGGCAGCAGCAGCGCCAGGTGCGGGACTTTCTGCGGCTGCTCGCGCGTCACCGCGCCCGCCGCTTCCGGGTGGCCAGGACCGGCCGCGGCGCGCGCCTTCAGGTCGCGGTAGCGGGCGGCCTGAGCCGCGCTCGCGGGCATCGGCATGGCGGCGAGCTGACGCGACGCCTCCTGGCTCTGGCCGCGCGCGAGCGCGATCTCGGCACCGAGGAGGCCGCGCTCGGTCTGCTGCTCGGGACTCAGGCTCCCTTCGATGCCGGTGAGCGTGCGCGCGGCTTCGTCGGCACGATGCGCGGTGAGCCAGGCGCCCGCGGCGCGCAGCAGGTATCCGTTGCGGTCGGCTCCGCTGTTCTGCGCGGCGAGCGCTTCGTAGACCCGCGCGGCGCCCGCGGCATCCCCCGACTGCTCGAGGCTCGTCGCACGATCGACCGAGGGCGGCGGCCCCACCGCCGTCAGGCTCGGGCAGCCGCAGAGCGCCAGCGCCGCCACGGCGGCGGCACAGCGGGCAATCCAACGGGCGAACGGCATCGGTTGAAGGCCCTTTCGTCGGCGCGCAGGATGACTGACCTGAAGGGGCGTGGATTATAATGGTCAAGGCGCCTGGCAGGCTGCTCGTCGTCGCTACACCCATCGGCAACCTCGCCGATCTGAGTCCGCGCGCGCGCGAGGCGCTCGCGAGCGCCGCGATCGTCGCCGCGGAGGACACGCGGCGCACGCAGCTGCTGCTGCGGGCCGCGGGCGTCGGCACGCCGCTGGTATCGCTGCACGAGCACAACGAGACACAGCGGGTGCCGGAGCTGCTCGAGCGCCTCGCGCAGGGCGAGGTCGTCGCGCTGGTGAGCGATGCCGGCACGCCGCTCCTGTCGGATCCCGGCTTCGAGCTCGTGAGCCGGGCCGCCGCGGCGGGCTTCGCGGTCCATCCGGTTCCCGGACCCTCGGCCATCACCGCGGCGCTGGCCGTGGCCGGACTGCCAACCCATCGCTTCTGCTTCGAGGGCTTCCTGCCGGCGCGCGCCGCCGAGCGCCGCACCGTGCTCGCGGGCCTGGCGCACGAGGCGCGCACGCTGGTGTTCTTCGAAGCGCCGCATCGCATCGCGGCCACGCTCGCCGATCTCGCAGAGGAGTTCGGCGCCGACCGCCCGGCGGTCGTGGCGCGCGAGCTCACCAAGGCGCACGAGACGCTCTACCGCGGCACGCTCGGCGAGCTGCGCGCGCGGGCGCAGGCGGAAGAGAACTTCGCCCGCGGCGAGCTCACGGTCGTCGTTCAGGGGGCCCCAGGCGCGGCCGCCGCCGTCGACGGGGCCGAGCTGCGCCGGACGATGGCGATACTCCTGAAGGAGCTGCCGCCGGGGCGCGCGGCGGCCACCGCCGCGCAGCTGACCGGGGCGCCGCGCGCCGCCGCCTACGCGCTCGCAACCCGCGCGGGCAGCCCGGATGCCGGGCCCAGGCCCGCCGACGACGAGGAGATGCCCTAAGCCAGTTGACTTCCGTCCCCATCGCCCTATCTTGCCTCCCCAGAGTCGGCCGGGCAGTCGCTGCTCCCGCCAGCAATGGCAGGGGTGGAGGAAAGTCCGGGCTCCGGCGGATCGGGTGCCAGGTAACGCCTGGGGGGCGCGAGCCCACGGAAAGTGCAACAGAGAGCAGACCGCCCAAGTCCCTCACGGGACCGGCAAGGGTGAAACGGTGCGGTAAGAGCGCA
>DATKLG010000073.1:0-127478 GCA_035542535.1 Steroidobacteraceae bacterium | reverse complement strand
TAGGGCAAGCGTCGCCTGCGGCGCTGTGGCCGGACTTCGGCTTCGTGCGCGCGCGCCTTTAACGCGCGAACAACTGGCCGAGATCGCGGAACGATTTGAACTCGAGGGCGTTGCCGGACGGGTCGAGGATGAAGAAGGTCGACTGCTCGCCGGCTTGGTTCGCGAAGCGCGTGCCGGGCTCGAGCACCCACTCGACCTGGTGCTCCTTCAGCCGCGCGGCCAGCTCGCGCCACTGCGCGGGCTCGAGCACCACCCCGCAGTGCGGCACCGGCACTCCGTGCCCGTCGACCGGGTTGAAGAGCGAGGGGATGCGTCCGTGCGGCCCGAGGCTCGGGTTCAAGTGGCACACCAGCTGATGCCCATAGAGGTTGAAGTCGACCCAGTCGCGATCGCTGCGCCCCTCGGCGCAACCGAGCACCCCGCCGTAGAAACGGCGCGCCTCGGCGATGTCGCGCACCTGAATCGCGACGTGAAAGGGCGTCAGGGTCATGCCTTCACCTCCAGCGCGTGTGTGTGCGTTGGCCGTCTGTTTACCGATCGTATAGGATCCCGGCCATGTCAGCCCACCTCGCCTGCAACTGGACCGGGGTGTACCCGGCAGCCACGACCCAATTCGATGCGGCGCTGGAGCTCGACCTGCGCGCCACGCAGTCGGTGCAGGCAGCGCTGCTGCGCGACGGCGTGCACGGGCTCGTGCTCATGGGCACGGTTGGGGAGGGCAACTCACTCAGCGCCGCCGAGAAGCGCACGGTGCTGCGCGGCGCGGTCGAGGTGACCGAGGGGCGGGTGCCGATCATCGTCGGCGTGTCGGAGTTCACCACCGCCACCGCGGTCACCTTCGTGCGCGATGCCGAGCGCCTCGGCGCCGCGGGCTTCATGGTGCTCCCGGGCATGGTCTATGTGCCGACGGCGGCCGAGCTCGAGCACCACTTCCGCACGATCGCGGCGGCCACCTCGCTCCCGATCATGCTCTACAACAATCCGCCGTCCTATCGCGTCAACATCGAGATCCCGACCCTCGAGCGCCTCGCCGAAGTGCCCAACATCGTCGCCATCAAGGAGTCCGCGCCCGACCCGCGCCGCATCACCGATCTCTTCAATGCCTTCGGTGAGCGCTTCGTGCTGTTCGCGGGCCTCGACGACGTGGTGTTCGAGGCGCTCACCCTCGGGGCGCGCGGCTGGGTCTCCGGGCTCACCAACGTCTTTCCCGCCGAGTCGCTGGCGCTCTATGCCGCGCTCGAGAAGGGCGACCTCGAGCGCGCGCGGCGAATCTACCGCTGGTTCATGCCGCTGCTGCACCTCGATGCCGAGCACGACCTGGTGCAGTCGATCAAGCTCGCCGAGCAACTCCTCGGACGCGGCTCCGAGCGCGTGCGGCCGCCGCGGCTGCCCTTGATGGGCGAGCGGCGTGCGCAGGTCACCGCGCTGGTCGAGAAGGCGCTCGCCACGCGCCCGGCATGAGGCGCATCCGCATCGTCGACTCGCACACCGGTGGCGAGCCGACGCGCGTAGTCGTCGAAGGCGGCCCCGACCTCGGCGGCGGTCCGCTGAGCGAGCGTCTCGCGCTGCTGCGCGACCGGTATGACGAGTTCCGCTCGGCGGTCGTCAACGAGCCGCGCGGGTCCGATGCGATCGTCGGAGCGTGGCTGGTACGGCCGACCGATCCCTCCTGTGTCGCCGGAGTGATCTTCTTCAACAACGCGGGCTATCTCGGCATGTGCGGCCACGGCACCATCGGGCTCGCGGTGACGCTCGCCTACCTCGGCCGCATCGCCTGCGGCGAGCATCGCATCGAGACGCCCGTCGGGGTGGTGACCGCGACGCTGCACGAGGACTCCTCCGTGTCCGTCACCAACGTCGCGAGCCGCCGCGAGGCGCGTGCGGTGCGCGTCGAGGTGCCGGGCATCGGAGCGGTGACGGGCGATGTCGCCTGGGGCGGCAACTGGTTCTTTCTCAGCGAGACTCACGGCCAGGACCTGAGCCTCGCCAACCTGGCGGCGCTCACGGATTACTGCGCGCGGGTGCGCTCGGCCGTCAATGCTCAGGGGTACCCGCAGGTCGATCACGTCGAGCTCCTGGGTCCCGCGCGGCTCCCGGGCGCGAACGCCCGCAGTTTCGTGCTTTGTCCGGGCAGCGCCTACGACCGCTCGCCGTGCGGCACAGGCACGAGCGCCAAGCTCGCCTGTCTCGCCGCCGACGGCAAGCTCGCCGAGGGCGCCGAGTGGGTTCAGGAGAGCATCATCGGCAGCTCCTTCCGCGCCAGCTACCGCCGCGCCGGCGCCGGCATCGTTCCCACGATCCGCGGCAGCGCCTTCGTGAACGCGGATGCGACCCTGCTGCTCGATGAGCGGGATCCGTTCTGTTTTGGCATCCGCCGGTAATCGCGCCGGTGCGATGAACGCGCGGCGCACTTGGGCGCACTAACGAGAGGCGCACCATCGCGCCGCATGGACTCCGGCGCGCAATGAGACAGCGTTCCCTGGATTGGGCCCTGAGTACGCTCGTGCTGGCGGGCCTCTCGCTCATGCCGCTCGCCCGCGCCGCCGCGCAGCCGAGCTGGACCGCGGAGCCCGAGGTGCAACGGCGGCTCGTGCAGCGGGAGGTCGTGGTGCAGTCCGCCGCCGAGGCCGATCCCGACCATCCACGCGGCCGGGTGCGCGCCGCGGTGCTGATCCGGGCCCAGCCGGAGGCCATCTGGGCCGTGATGACCGATTGCCGGCAGCTCCTGCTGTTCGTTCCGGGACTCGAGCAGTGCCGTCGGGTCGACGGCGCGCCCGACGGGCGTTGGGAGGACTTCGAGCAGGCGATCACGTATTCCTGGTTCCTGCCCGCAGTCCGCTATGTCTTCCGGGCCGACTACGACCGGCCGCACCGCATCGACTTCCACCGGATCAGCGGTGATCTCAAGCAGCAGGAGGGCAGCTGGCTGCTGACCCCGACCGCCGACGGGGTCGCCACCGTGGTCGAGCACGAGATGTACGTCGACCCGGGCTTCTGGATCCCCCAGTGGCTCGTCAATCGCTCGCTGCGCAAGGATGTGCCCGCGGCCCTCTCGGGGCTGCGCGAGCGTGTCGAGCGAGCGCCGTGAGGCGCGCCGGGCGCGCATAGTGTTCGCGCGCTCCGGCCGGTAATCTTCACCGCGGAGTGCGCCGTTAAGCGCACCGGAGGGGGCGGATGGCGGGCGGCGGCCACACCACGGTCATTCAGCGGGTGCTCGAGCGGCGCGGCCACAAGCCGCCGACCTCGGATGAAGGGACCACGGCAACCGTCGCGGTGATGGTGCGGGTGCTGCCGCCGCCGAAGGCGCTGCTGGTGTTCGAGGACGCGCCCATGCGCTCGCTCATGGAGCAGCGCGTGCGCCCGGACATACTCGACTGCGAGTCGGTCGACAGCGAGGCGGAGGCGCTGCGGCGCTTCGAGGCGGAGTTTCGTCCGGTGATCCTCACCGACAGTGCGGAGGTCGTGCGCAAGCTCCGCGCCCGCGCCGGGCAGCGCTCTCCCTACATCCTGTACGTCGCCGAGATCGATGACTCGGCCGAGCGCGAAGCGGGACTCACCGCCGGGGCCGATGACTGCGTCGGTCGGCGCGTGTCGGAACGTGAGTTCGATGCGCGGATCGGGGCCGCCCGGCGCATCGCCGAGCTCGAGGCGGTGCTGCGCATCACGCTCGCCGAGAACCGCAAGCTCTCGGCGACCGACGATCTCACGCGGGTCGCGAGCCGGCGCTTCTTCGGCAAGCATTTCCCGCGCGAGGTGGAGCGCGCCGCGCGCTACGGCCGGTCCCTCTCGCTCATCCTGTGCGACATCGACTTCTTCAAGAAGATCAACGACACCCTGGGTCACGCCGCCGGGGATGACATCCTCAGACAGTTCGGCCCGCGATTGCAGCGGCAGCTGCGCAAGGGTGTCGACTGGGTCGCGCGGATCGGCGGCGAGGAGTTCGCCATCGTCATGCCGGAGACCGATTATCAGGCGGCGGTGGCGGTGGCGCGCAAGCTGCGCGCTGCGGTGAGCCATCCGGCGTTCAAGGCCGTCAAGCGGACTCTGCAGGTCACCGCCAGCTTCGGCCTGTGCGGCATGGACCGTGTGCCGTCGGGCGAGACGCGTCTCGCCGAGCGGGTCCTCAGGATCGCCGACGCGGCGCTCTATCGCAGCAAGAACGACGGCCGCAACCGCGTAACCGCGGCCATTCTCAAGGGCGACCCGGCCTCGTAGGCGCGGGGGTGGCGAGCATAGTCGGCGATCGTTGCAGTGCGGTTAACATAAGATGTCGCAAGTGAAGGCCGCGCGGGAACGTCCGCACGCGCGCCGCGCGTCGCCGTTGTTGACTTGCAGGCAACCGGCGGCGTACGTTTCCGCTCACAAAAACCGCGCGCCTGGGGATGGCGCGTGTCTCTTTCCGCAGGGACGCCCCGCATAACGCCAACAATCGCGAGGGAAGCCATGAAGAGACTCCTGACTCTGATCGCCGCCTGCCTGTGCGTCGCGGCTGCCGCCGCAGCTGCGAGCGGACGACCATCGCTCCTGTCGAAGGCCACTGACCTGGGTCCCGCGGATGCCGCCAGCCCCATCGAGATCACCGTCTGGATGAAGATGCACGATCAGCAGGGGCTCGATGCCCTGGTGGCCGATCAGCAGGCGGGCAAGGGCGCATATCTCTCGATGGAGCAGCTGCGCGCGCAGCACGCGCCGAGCGCCGCGGATGTCGCCAAAGTCACTGCGTTCCTCAGGAGCCAAGGCTTCAGCGTGAGCCCCGGCCGGGACAACCTGTACGTCAAGGCTTCCGGGACGGTGGCGCGCGTGCAGAGCGCCTTCCAGGTGCAGCTGCATCAGTACGAGCTCTTCGGACGTCACTTCCGTGCCAGCGAGCGCAGCGCGACTCTCCCGCCCGACCTCGAGCCGCTGGTGGCCGCCGTCGGCGGACTGTCGAGCCTCACGGCGGAACCGCAGATCGCGCACGTCGGCCGCAAGGCGGGAACCAGCGTTCACACCACGGCTGACGCCGAGGGCTTGCCGCCGCAGTGGGTGTCGTTCGATGCTCAGTCGAACGGCCTCTTCTACTCGGCACAGTGCTTCCAGGGGACGACCACGCAGAGCTTCTCGGGTGGCGGCGTGAGCGCCACGTACCAGGGAAACCGCTACGGTGCGCCCATCGGCAACATGGCGCTCGGGACCCTCGCCCCCTGCGCCTACCAGCCGAGCGATCTGCAGACGGCCTACAACCTGACCTCGCTCTACAAGCGGGGTCTCGACGGCACCGGTACGACGATCGCCATCGTGGACGCCTACGGCTCGACCACGATTGCCACCGACGTGCAGGTGTTCTCCGCCGCCATGGGACTGCCGCCGGCGAACCTCACCATCATCGGCACGCCGACCGAGTCGGTGTTCTCGACCGATGCCAACGCGGGTTGGGCCGAGGAAACGACGCTCGACGTCGAGTGGGTGCACTCGGTGGCACCGGGAGCGAAGATCGTGCTCGTCGTCACGCCGACCAATTCCTTCAATGACCTCTTCACGGGGATCATTGCGGCGGCGGAGACGCCGGGCGTGGTCGCCATCTCCAACAGCTGGAGCGGCTTCGACATCGGTATCGCCGGCGACTCGGAGTTCTACAACGCGGCCGACGGACTGCTGCAGGCGATCGGCGCGGCGGGGATCTCGGTGGATTTCAGCACCGGCGACTATGGCGACAACGCCAGTCAGCTCGGCGGCATCTACACCTCCGCCGGCTGGCCTGCCAGCTCGCCCTTCGCGACGGGCGTGGGCGGCGTGAGCGTCGGTCTCGACGCCAACAAGCGCATACGCGTGCAGACCGCCTGGGGCAACACCATCACCGAGATCGTGGACACGGTCGCCCTCGGCAGCCCGCCGCTCGATGTGCCGAACAACCAGGGCTTCGTCTACGGCGGCACGGGCGGGTTCAGCGACACCTACCCGAAGCCGGCCTGGCAGTGGGGTGTCCCGGGCAATCGCCGCGGCACGCCCGACATCTCCTGGGTCGCCGATCCCTACACCGGTGTCGAGATCATCTTCAGCACCGACTCGTCGGGCCACCACTTCGGGATCGGAGCGATCGGCGGCACGAGCCTCGCCTGTCCGATGTTCACGGCGCTGTGGGGCATCGCCACCCAGCGTGCGCATCATCTGCTCGGGCAGGCGGCGCCACGGCTGTACCGGATCCCCTTCTGGTCGGGAGCGATCTACGACATCCAGGCGGCCAACTCCCCGAACAACGTCACCGGTACCATCATGGATTCGGGCGGCACGAATCCGCTGCGGGCCTCGGAGCTGGCGGCGCCGCTCGACAACAACCCGGGCTTCCTCAGCGCGCTCTACAACAGCCCGCATTCCACGCGCTGGTTCGTGCTGAGCTTCGGTGTCGACTCGACGCTCTCGGCGGGACCGGGCTGGGACACGGCGACGGGCCTCGGCACTCCGAACGCTCCAGCCTTCGTAGAGGCTGTGGCGGAAGGGAGTGAAGGCGGCGGCGGCGGCGGCTGGTAAGCTAACGTCGATCGGGCCCGGCCGGCGATGAGCCGGCCGGGCCTTTTCTTTGGGTGCGGCGCGCGAGCGTGATGCCCTGTGCCGCAGCGCGCCGCTCCGGCCTATACTCGCGGCGACCTCGAGCTGCCCCCGGAGGTGGGATCGCATGACAACAACACGCCGCGACCTGCTGACCACGGCGCTGACCGCCGCGGGGGCGGCCGTTACGCCGCGCCTCGCCGAGGGGCAAGCCCCCGATCACGATCACGATCATGATCATGGTCACGACCACGGGGCAGACCATCAGGCGGTCCCTTCAGACCCGGCGCTGCGCGCCAAGGCGCTCGAGTCGGTACTGGTGGCGAAGGGACTGGTGGACCGCGCGGCGCTCGATGCCGTGGTCGATTACTACGAGCGCCAGACCGGGCCGCGCAACGGCGCCCGGGTCATCGCCCGGGCGTGGGTGGATCCGGCTTACAAGCGGCGGCTCCTAAGCAACGCCACCGCCGCCATCGCCGAGCTCGGCTACGGCGGGGCGGAGGGCGAGCAGATGGTGGTCGTCGAGAACACACCCCGCGTCCACAACCTCGTCGTGTGCACCCTGTGCTCCTGCTACCCGTGGCCGGTGCTCGGATTGCCACCGGTCTGGTACAAGTCGGCGGCCTACCGCGCCCGCTCGGTGATCGACCCGCGCGGCGTGCTCAAGGAGTTCGGCACGGAGCTCTCGGGCGAGGTCGAGGTACGGGTATGGGACAGCACCGCCGAGGTGCGCTATCTCGTGCTGCCGGAGCGGCCCGCAGGTAGCGAGGCGCTGAGCGAAGACGAGCTCGCAGCTCTCGTGACCCGCGACTCGATGGTGGGCGTCGCGCGCGTCAGCGCCCCGGAGGCGCGCGCATGAACGGCGTCCACGACATGGGCGGGATGCAGGATATGGGAGCGGTGACTCCCGAGAGGAACGAGCCGGTATTCCACGCCCCGTGGGAGGGGCGTGTATTCGCGATGTACAACGTGTTCGATGGCGACTGGCCCTCGGGCTCGGGACGTTACCAGCGCGAGCTCGTGCCGCCGGCCGAGTACCTGCGCATTAGCTACTACGAGCGCTGGCTCGTGGCCTTCAGCGAGCTGCTGGTCAAGAACGGTTTTGTGACGCGCCGGGAGCTCGAGACCGGCGTCGCCGAGGGTGGCAACGTGAAGGGCCGCCACATGCTGCGCGCCGAGGAGGTGCGGCCGACCTTCGCGGGCGGGTTTCCCGCCACGAGCGCGGTCCCCGCGGTGGCGAAGTTTCACGTCGGGGAGCGCGTGCGCGCGCGCAACATCAATCCGGCCGGGCACACGCGCCTGCCGCGCTACGCACGCGGCAAGCCGGGCACCGTTCTTGCCGACCGCGGCGTATTCGTGTTCAACGATAGTCTCGTGGCCGGGCTCGGCCCCAAGCCCCAACACCTCTACTCGGTGCGCTTCACGGCGCGCGATCTGTGGGGGGCGGAGGCTCGGGCTACGGATTCGGTCTACCTCGATCTTTGGGACGATCACCTTGAAGCGGCCTGAGCCCACGCCCGCGCCGTCCGATCTCACGCAGCTGCCGAATCTGCCGCAGAACGCGGACGGTCCGGTGTTTGCCGAGCCGTGGCAGGCGTCGGCCTTCGCGCTCGCCGTGTCGCTTTCCCGCCAAGGCTGCTTCAGCTGGAAGGAGTGGGCGGCAGCTCTCGCCGCGGAGCTGAAAGCGAGCGCCGCGCGCGGTGAGCCGGACGACGGCTCGTGCTATTACCACTGCTGGCTGACGGCTCTTGAGGGGCTGGTCGTCGCCAAGGGCCTGTCGCCGGCTGCGGAGCTCGAGGGGTGCAAGGAGGCCTGGGCGGAAGCCTACCGCCGTACGCCGCACGGCAAGCCGGTCGAGCTCACCTAGCGCGCCAGGGCCGCGAGCGCGGTGCTCAACCACGGCAGGTAGGTGATCGCCAGCACGCCTGCCGCCAGCACCGGAATGAGCGGCAGGACGTCGCGGCAGACCTCGAGGATCGGCTTCCCGAAGCGAGCCGAGGAATAGAAGAGGTTCACGCCGACGAGCGGCGTCAGGTACCCGAGCTCGAGGTTGGCGAGGAAGATCACCCCGAGGTGCACCGGATCGACGCCGAAGGCGGCGCCCAACGGTACGAGCACCGGGGGCAGCACCACGATCGCCGACCAGATCTCCATCACGCACCCGACCAGGAGCAGCAGCACATTGAGCGCGAGCAGGAACAGCCAGCGCGAGTGGATGGCGTGCGTCGCCCACTCGACCGCGCGGCTCGGCCACTCGACGTCCACCAGATAGTTGGTGAGCGCGAGCGCGACGCCGAGGATCAGCAGTACGCCGCCGACGAGTGCCCCGCATTCGCTCGCGACGTCGCTCAAATGCCGCCAGCCGCGCAGGCCCGGGTGCACCAGCGTCTCGACGGTGAGCACGTAGAGTGCGGTGAGCGCGGCCGCCTCCACCGGCGTCGCGAATCCGCCGAACAGGCTCCCGAACACGACCAGCGGCAGCGCCAGGTCCCACTTGGCGAGGCAGATCGCCCGCCAGGCGCGCCGCGCCTCGAACGGCCGGAGCCCCGCGGCGCTGCGGGGATCGCGCCGCATGCCCCAGAGGGCGACGGCGGTGACGATGAGGAGCGCCGGCAGCAGCGCGCCGAGAAACATCTTGACGATGCCGATCCTGGCGACGATCGCGTACAGCACGATTGGCAGGCACGGCGGCAGGAGCGTGCCCGCGGAGCCGGAAACGGTGACGAGCCCGATGGCATCGCGCTCGCGGTACCGCGCCCGCGTCAGGAGCGGCAGCAGCACGCCGCCGAGCGCCAGGATCGTGACGCCGGAGGCGCCGGTGAGCGCGGTGAAGAAGGCTCCCACCACGACGGCCGCCAGCGCAACGCCGCCGCGGAAGTGGCCGAACAGCGCCTGGAAGAGCAGCGTGAGGCGCGTCGGGGCGCGCCCGGCCGCCAGGTAAAAGCCCGCGAGCGTGAACAGCGGAATCGCCGGGAGCGAGGGATTCACGATCATGCGGTAGTGATCGAGCGCCACGGCGGCGATCGGCACTCCCTGCCGCCAGAACAAGAGCAGCGCCGCTCCGGCCAGGATCGCGAAGATCGGCGCGCCGGCGAGCGCCGCGCCGCCGAGCGCGAGCGCCGCCGGCACGAAGAGCGACTCGGCGTGCCCCTGCCACCAGGGCGCGGTGAGAAATGCGGCGGCGAGCAGGCCGAGGCCGGCGGCGCGCACCGCCGCGCGAGCACTCGCGCGCCACAGGAGCCGCGCCATGATCACGGCGAACCCCGCCGGCATCACGAGCTGCACCACCCAGCGCGGGATGCCAAGTCCGAGCATCGTGCCCGCTTCCCGCTCGCTCGCGACGAGCGCGATGCTGGCGAGGATGAGGAGCACACTCACCGCGGCGGCCCCCCAGTGACCGAAGGCGCGGGCAACCGCCCGCACCCGGGGAGGGGCGAAGGCGGCGAACTCGAACAGGGTGAGAAGCTGGCCGTCGCGCGCTGCGGCCGCGGCCCCGAGCATGGTCACGATGAGCGTGAGGTGCTGCACGAGCTGCGGACCACTCGGGATCCCGGCGTGCAGCACGCGCCTCAGCAGCGTCTCGGCGAGGGGCAGCGCTACGAGGAGCGCAAGAGCTGCGCTCAGCAGCAGCTTCTCGGCGCGCAGCAGCGGGTCGGCCGGTGCGGGCGCAGCGGCCGTCACCGAGTCTGCGAGCAGCACCGCGCTCATGCGGAGGGGTGTCCGGCGCGAAAGTCTGCGAGCGCCTTCTCGACCGTATCGAAGACGTCCGCCGGCACCATGCCGCCGCGGATGCGCGGATAGGTGGCCGCGGCCAGCGCGCGCCACTCGGCCTCGGCCTCGGGGTTGAGCGCGTGGATCCTGAGGCCGCGCTTTTCCATCGCCTCGATCGCCCCGCGGTCCTGGCTTTCGCGCGCCGCGCGCAGATCCTGGCCTGCCTTCACCGATGCCTGGCGCAGCGCCGCCTGCCCCGCCGGGCTCACGCCGTCCCAGGCGGCGCGGGTCATGACGGCGGCGCCCACGATCGGTACCCAGCGCATCTCGAGCATGTGCGGCGCCAGGGTGTCGACCTGGGAGGCGAGCGCCCAGGTCGGAATCAGCGGCACGGCGTCGATCAGCCCGGTCTCGAGCCCGGGGAGGATGTCCGCCGTCTCGAGCACCACCGGCTGATAGCCGAGAGCCCTCATGAGATCGACCTGCGCAGGACTGCCACTCCAAGCGAAGAGCTTCAGGCGCTTGAAATCGCCGGGGCGCACCGCGGGGGTCGTGGAGAAGAAGCGCACCCAGCCGGCTTCGCCCCAGTAGAGCACCACGAAGCCGCGCTCGGCCATGCGTCGCTCGAGGAGCGGGCGCAGCTCGCGCCCGGCGGCGTCGACCTCTTCCCAGGAGCGGAACATGAGCGGCATGAACTGGAGCGCCGTGGTGCCGGGGTCGATCTCGCTCAGGCCCACTACCGAGATCATCGCGCCCGAGAGCTGACCGATGCGCATGCGGCGCACGATATCGGCTTCGTCCCCCTGCACGCCGTCGGTGAACACCGTGAATTGAGGATCTCCGCCCTCGGCGTGCCGCCACGCCTCGCCGACCTCGAGCAGCGCCCGATGGTAGAGCGAGCCGCGTGGGATCAGGGTCGCGAAGCGCAGCCGATGCGAATCGGCGTGCGCGCCTGGCGCAAGCAGCGCCGCTCCGAGCGCCGCCGGCAGCGCCTTAATGAGCTGTCTGCGGAACGGGTCGGTCATGCGCGTCTCCTCCGCTGTCGTCGAGAAAGAGCTGATCGGTCTGCGTGAGCAGCCAGCGGGCGCGCTGCTGCATGATGCGGTTCTCGAGCCGCCACTCACGCTGCGCGCCGGGATCGATTGCGAGCGCATGCTCAAGACTCGCGCGGAACTCGTCCCGGTTCTGCGCGCGCACGCTGACCGCTTCCGCGAGTGCGACGTAGGGACCGGCGCGCCCACCGCCCGAGAGCTCGACCGAGCGCTCGAAGGCGCGGCGAGCCTCGGCCGCGGGATCGCGCGCCCCCGGCCGCCCCATGTCGTAGCTCACGAGGAAGGTCTGCAGCGCCCCCCGGTCGAAGTCGGCGTCGAGCTCGCGCACCCGCCGCACCAAGAGGTCAACCCGCGGCAGATCGGCGAGCGCCTGAGGCGAATCCTTGCCGAGAGAGATGGACGCCGCCCAGGCGACCGCCGTCCAGTAGAGCGCGGGGACGTCGCGCGCATCGAGGCGGGCGACGGCGGCCGCCGGCGCCCGAGCGAGCGCCGCGCTGAAGCCGGCGTGGCGCGTCTCGAGCGCGCGCAGGCCGTAGTCCCGGGCGCGGAGGTACAGCGTTCGGGCGCGCATTCTCAACGCGAAGGCTGCGTCGACGTCGCGGCTCTCGAGCGCGTCCGCGTCCTGCTGCGGATACGCGTAGGCGTATTGGGTGAAGCCGCTCGCGGCCGCGGTCAGCAGCCCGGTGTGTCTGGGCGACTGCGCCAGCAGACTCTCGGTGAGCTTGAGACCGAACGGGGCGGCGGCGCGAACCAACTCCGGATCGTCATCGCTCGCGTAGGCCGAGCTGTCGGCCGCGAGCGCATCGCCGAGGCGATCGACCGCGTAGTGCTTGAGCGAGACGCAGCCGCCGAGCGTTACGCAGCAGAAGAGCAGCGCGAGTGCGCGGGAGCTCCGGCAGGGCGTGGTCGTCGACATCGGCGTGCGTTTCCTCGGGCCATGGGCTTCAGGTGCACGCTAACAAGGCCGCCACGCCGCTCGCTCACAGGTCGCTTACATCCAGTCGCGCTTGTGTGTCGGGACTCGAGCGGCTCTGCAACAGGCGCTCGAGGTCGCGGATCTGCGCGGAGGGGGGCGGGTGGCCGGAGTCCCCCTGACAGGCGCTCCGATGGCGCTGGTACGCCTCGATGGCCTCGGCCACACGGTCGGCGCGGTTCAAGAGCAGCATCAGCCGGTAGCACAAGGGCTCGGACGTCGGTTCGCACGCCCCGCCGCGCAGGTAGAGATCGATGGCCTCATCGACGCGTCCGGCGCGCTCGGCCGCCTGAGCCGCCGTCGTCACGAGTCGCACCAGGGTGTCGCGATAGTCACTCTGCGGCTGCCTGATCCACGCCTTGCTCTCTCCGGCGAGGAGCGGACCGCGGTAATAGCCGAGCGCGAGCTGCGCGAGGCGCATGAGGTCCTCGGCCGGTGCGTTGCGTTCGCGGTTCGCCCCGAGCGCGCGCGCTTCATCGCACACCGCCGTGAAGGCCCAGGTATCGGTCCACACCAGGCGCCGGTCGAGCGCCGCCTCGCCGCCTTCGACGAGCACCAGCGACTCGAGGCCGGCAATGGCCCGCAGGCGATGGAGCGTCGTGTTGAGTGAGCGTTGCTGATAGTCCTTGTCCTTGTGCGGCCACACCGCTGATGCGAGACGCTCGAGCTTGACGTGCTCGCCGCCCAGGGCCACGAGCGCCTGCAGCAGCTCGAACTGCCGGTTGCCACCCGCGGTCTTGACCGAGCGGGGCGCCTCGGCGCTCTCGAGCTGGAAGCCGCCGAGCACGCGGATGCGACAGTGCCAGGGCCAGCCGGGGAGGGCGTAGGGGGGCGGATCGGGAAGGAGGCGGCGCTTGAGGATCAGGTGCCGCACGAAGTCCGGCTCGATGTTGGCCTCCAGCGCGAGCTGCGCGAGGCGCGCGAGCTGACGCGGCTCGAGCCACATGACGTGCATGATCTTGCGGCGGCGCGCGATGGCAAAGCCCTCGCGCAGCAAGTCGAGGGCCGCCTCGCGCTCGCCACTCTCGAGCGCCAGGTTGGCGCGCGATAAGAGCGTCATGAGATCGAGCAGGCGGTTCTTGAGCCCTGCGCCGATCTCGACCGCGCGGGAGAGCTCGCGCTGCGCGCCGGATGCATCGCCACTGCGCAGCAGCGTTTGCGCCAGCGCAAGACTCCCCGCCGCCTCGAGGAACGGCGCGCCGAGTGCGCCGGCGAGCTTCACCGCGCTCTTGAGGTGCTGGTGCGCGAGGAACCCGTCGCCCCGCAGATTGGCGTACCAGGCGAGTCCGTAGACATGGAGGAACGCATCGAAGGGCCGGTGCGTCGGCGGGCGGACTTCCAGCTCCTTGATGACCTCCGCCGCCAGCTCCAGGTCTCCGTCGCCCAGTGCCCCCAGCAGGCGGTTCACCGGGAAGGTCTCGTTCCACAGGCGCACGCCGCTTTCGGCGAGGATGCGTAAGCCCCGCTCGGCCGCCTCGAGGCAGCGCGCCCGGTCGCCGTTCAGCATGAAGAAGATCGCCTGTGCCTGGGCAAACTTGGTGGCCGAGACGGCGGTGACCTGCGGCGCCTTGGCGACCTCGCGCGTCAGCTCGATGATGCCCTCGGCGGTGGCGTAGTTGCCGGTCCACGCGGCGATGATGATGAGTATCGCGTTGATGGCGAGGCGCATGTTGGGATCGGCATGCGTCTGGCTGACGCGCTCCGCCGTATTCTTCCAGCGTCGCGCGTCCGGGTGCCAGGGCTGGCGCATGGTGAGCGCGAGACACATGTTGGAAGCAAGGCGCGCTTCGAGGTCGGCGCTCGGCCAGCGATCGAGGTCGCGCGTCCAGCGCGTCGCGGCCTCGATCCACGAGTCGAAGAGCGCGAACTGCTCCGGATCGTTGAGCGTCGCCTCGAGGCCGCCGTTGATGGCTGCGAGCACCGCATCGACCGCCGGCGGCTCGGCGGTGCTCGCGAGCTCGTAGGCGCGGGTGAAGAGCGCGCGCGCTGCAGTCGGTGCGTAGGGAAAGCGGCAGTGCCCGAGCCAGATGAGGAGCCACGGATCCGCCGCGCGCACGCTCTCGGGGAGGGCGCTGATCCACTCCTCGAGTGTCTGGCCGCGACCCTCGCGCAGCATGAGCTCCGCCCGGACGCGGATCAGCCCGGTGAGCTCGGCCCAGTCGGCGAGTCCGATGCGCAGTGCGCAGGCGGCGGCGAAGTGCTCGTGCGCGGCGAGCACGGTCGCGGCCAGGCGCTTGCGCTCGCCCTGCTCGGCCGGCGAGCCGGTCTGCTCGGCGCGGGTCTGCAGGAAGTCGCGCAGCAACGGGTGCAGCTGGACGACCGGGGTGGGGGCGGCCGCGATCGTGGTCACGAGGAACTGGCTGCGGGCGAGGGCGGCGAGCTCGAGGCGCGCGTCGGGTGAGATCCTCAGTCCCTCGAGCATCGACTCGGTGACCTGCGGCAGGTACCCGAGGCGCAGGAGCGACTCGCGCACGTCGGGCTCGTACTGCTGGAAGAACTCCTCCGCCAGGTAGTCGAAGATCACCGCCGGCGTCTCGGCGGCGCTTCCAGGTCCGGCACCTAAGTCCGCGCCGTGGGTCTGCAGCAGCAGGATCAGACCTGCGGCCCAGCCCTGGGTGCGCTCGTGCAGACGCGGCACCTCGCTATCCGGGAAGGCGGCATCGCGGGCGCGCACGAAGTCGCGCGCCTCATCGAGCGTCAGGCGCAGGTCATTCCAGCCGATCAAGTCCATGCGGCCGCGCGCCCGCAGGCGTGCGAAGCCCGCCGGAGGGGCGTTGCGGCTGATGACGAGGAGCCGGCCGCCCTCCGGCAGCTCGTTGATGGCCTCGCGCAGGACCGGGAGGAGCGCCGACTCCGTTCCCGCGTCCTGGCAGTTGTCGAACACCAGGAACGGGGACTTGAGCTGATGGTAGAGCTCGCGGAAATAGCCGCGCGCGAAGGCCTCGATGTCGCCCAGGTACGCCGGCTCGAAGCGCGGCAGCGGGTCGGTGGCGCCGAGCTCGCGCGCCGCCTGCGACAGATAGAAGAAGAAGGAGGCGATGTCGGCATCGCCCCGATCGACCTGGTACCAGAGGCACCCGGTCGTGCGCCGTGCGGCGTAATCGGCCGCGAGCGTGCTTTTCCCCGAGCCCGGGGGACCCGTGATCCACGCGACCGGAGGCGCGCCCGCACGATCGAGACGCTCGAAGAGGCGCGCCCGCGAATGCGCCGGCGGAGCTGCAGGTCTGGTCAGCTTGGCGAGTGTTCTCTTCGTAGCCACTTGAGGCTGCCCCCAAATCTCTGCCCGCCGTGTCGGCGAGCATAACCCGCGGCGAGGCCACGACCAGCACCTTTGGAACGCCCGCCATGCTGCACTGCGCGCGCCAACGCGGACTTACAGCTCTCTTACAGCGCGGGCGGCACGCCCGGGGCAGGGGCCGTGAGGCTGTAAGCAACGCGCGACTGGGGTGTAAGCGGGGGCGGCGCAGCGCCGCGCTATACCAGGGAGCAACGGGCGCCCGGCGCGCCATTCGCGCAAGGGAGCTTTGAGTGACCCTCTCCAGCCTCGTGATCGATCTGACACTGAGCGCGGTGCTGATCCTCGGCGCCTACACCGTGTATTTCTGGTGTCAGAGGAAGAGCCACGCCCGCTCGCGCGAATGGTCATCGCGCTTCGATGGGTGGATTCCGTTCGTACCGGGTTGGGTCTGGGTTTACAGCTTTCTTTACTATCCGGCGATCCTGTACGTCAATCTGGTGGTGACCTCGGCCGATCAGTTCACGCGCATCGCCTGCAGCTATCTGCTGCTCCTCGCCCTGCAGGCCGTGATTTTCCTCGTGTTTCCGGTGCGCACTCCCGCCACCTGGCGCAGCGCCCGTGCAGGCGCTGCGAGCCTCTCCGAGCGCTTCCTCGCCCTGGTGCAACGGTTCGACGCGCCGACCAACAGCTTCCCGAGCATGCATACCTCGGTCGCCATGCTGACCGCGCTCCATCTGGCACCGCGCCTCGGGCCCCTGGTGTTCACGTTTCCGGCGCTGATCGCCGCGAGCTGCGTGCTGACCAAGCAGCACTACCTGGTCGATCTCCCGCCGGGCGCCGCGCTCGGCTGGGGGGCCTATGAGGCCTACGTACGCCTCATGTCAGGGTAAGGGCCGGCGCGTGCGCCGCGCCGCGACCGCGCCGCGCCGCCTCAGCGCTCGTAGCGGATGAAGGAGGTGCGGCGGGCGAGCGTGTCGTAGAGGGCGCGCCCGTCGGCGTTGAATTCCTGCGTCAGCCAATAGACCGAAGCGGCCTCAACCCGGTCGGCCTCGGCATAGACCGCGCGGATCAGAGCGCGGCCGACCCCGCCGCCGCGGGCCGCCGGGTCGACGTACAGGTCCTCGAGGTAACAGAGCTGGCCCAGCGACCAGGTTGTCGGGTGGAACTGGAAGTTCACGAAGCCGACGAGTGTCCCGGCGCGCGCCGCGATGAGGCCGTGCAGTGGGGCGTTGGCGTCGATGAGTCGGCCGAAAGTGGCTTCGGTCACCTGGGCCGGCAGGTGTTGCCGGTAGAAGCGCAGGTACCCCGCCCAGAGCGCGAGCCACTGCGCGCGATCGCCTTCGCTCACCGGCCTGATCTCGAGCACCTGCGGCTCCTCTCGGTCAGTGATCCAGCTCCGGATAGTGCCGGAAGAGGTCCTCGTTGTTGAAGGGCAGGCGCCGCCCGGAAGCGACGTACCGCGCGATGCGCGGCCGGGCAAACACCGCCTCGTGCAGCCGCGTGAGCCGCGGGCGCTTGCGCAGCGCCCGCGCGCTGGCCTTCGGGAACGCATAGCTCAAACCCGCGATCACCTGCGCCATCGTGAGGTCTGCATAGCTCAGGCGGGCCCCCACCATCCACGGGGTGTGCGCGCGATTGAGCTCGAGCACGCGCTCGAAGTAGCCGAGGAACTTCGGCAGCCGCGCGCGCAGGAAATAGCCCGTGCTGCGTCGCGCCGGCCCCTTCTGCTCCTCGTAGGCGTAGCCGTCACCGAGCGGATGGTGGGTGTGAAAGATCTCAAGATACAGATCGAGGATCGTGAGCGTCAGCTGGTGGGTCCAGAGCCGGCCGGGCTCATCGCCGGGCGCGAGCCGCAGCCGCCCGCCGAGGTAGAGGAGGATGTTCGAGGTCTGCGCGATCAGCCGCCGGCCGGCTTTGAGGACCGGCACGGCGAAGGGCGGTCGGGCCACGCCGCGCGCTGCGAGCATCCGTAGGATCGCCGGCACGCCGCCGCCCTCGCGCTCCGGTCTGGCGGCCACATCCCGATAGCGCGCGCCGCCTTCCTCGAGCGCGAGGCGAATGAACTCGCCGCGTCCTTCGATGCCCGGCCAGTAGTAGAGCTCGTAGATCATGGTGATGCGGATTCTATGCCCTGTCCGGGCACCGGGAGCACTGGCGGACGATGTCATCGCCTGGTCCGCGAAGGAAGGGGTCCGAGCCTGGCCAGTGCCCGGACCCCTCAAGTCGAGCTCATCGGCTGGCGATGATCGTCTGCGGCTGTGTTCCGGTCTTCTGGTGATAGAACGCGGTCAGCAACGGGACATTTACCTGGCTGATGGCGTCGCTCTCGGCCTTGCTCATGCACGACCGGGGGGACGCCCATCCGCCGTCCGGCTGCGCGCAGACGCGCTTGGCCGCCGCGTGAATGCGCCCGTAGAGCGCCTCCACGCCGGCGGAGGTGCTGAGGTTCAGATCGGCAAACTGCACGGTCTCCGAGCGAACATCACCGGCATGTGCGTTGAAGGTCACCAACACACACGCCAGCCACATCGCTGCGGTGTAACCGAGGACGCTGCGGTTCAGGGATTTCACATTCGAGTTCATGATGGTCTCCTCAAGTCTTGGGTTTTGGGTCATTTGTCGGCGGCTTCGGACCGGTCAAGGTCCTCATGCCTCGGGTGAAAAATTACCCTCAGACCCACAGGGAGATCCTTAGGAAGATCTTAGGATGGTGTGAAATCTCAGATAGCGGGTGCGCCCGCTTTGCCGGGAGCCGGCTCCAAACGAGCGGCGGGAGGGGCATTGCCGCACCCTCCCGCCGGTCGTGGCTGCTTCGCAGTCCGTCGGCTCTAGCGGCTCTCCTCGCCGAAGTGAGGGGCGAACTCGTTCTTGAGGACCGCACCCGCGACGATCACATGTCCGGAAGCGGTCGGGTGGATGCCATCCCAGAACAGGTACTGCCAGGGCTTCGCGCACACCGGGTTCTGCACGACACCGATCGCCAGGCACGGGTCGGTGACATCCTTGAGGCCGAACTGCGCGGGGTTGGCGATGATCGCCGCCGTCAGGGTGTTGTCGTCATAGGTGGCGATGTGGATCCCCGGCAGCGCCTGAAGCTCTGCGATCGCACCATTGAGACCCTGGTTGAAGCCGGCGCTGAGCGCAGCTCCTGCCCCGATGGCGGCGGGGCCGAGCATGCGCACCGCGGGGGCATGCGAGACGTCAGGGGCGGTCAGGATGAGGAATTTGCGGGCGCCCGAGGCGTAGAGCGCGCCCACGTTGTCGGCGATGCCGGTGACCGCAGCCCCGATGATGGCGAGCGCGGACGCCTGCCCGTCGGCCGGATTCGTGGCGGTCGCGAGCGCGGTCAGCGCATCCCGCAGGTCATCGCCCCCGATCCACAGCACGTAGGTGGGCGTCGGGCATGCCTGTCCGCCGAAGTCGGAGAGATAAAGCGACACTTCCGCCGTCAGGTCGAAGGAGCCGCTGCCGATGCGTGCCCGCGCGCCGCCCACGGCGTAGTTGGTGAACGATCCCGGAGCGACGAAAGCCGGCGCGCCGCTCTCGGGCGAGCCGATCGTGAAGGCCAGCCACTCAGCCCAGGTCGGACCATTGCTGAAGGTATGACTGGCGTAGGGGGCGGACGGAATGAGACTGAAGGGTGCGGTCGAGATGACGCCCGTGGCCGCGTAGGCGTTGCCGGGATCGGTGAGACTGTCGCCGAAGGCGACGAAGCGGTTGTTGCAGCCGTGCCCTTCGACGACCGAAGCGCAGGCCAGCATGCAGGTCAGCAGGATTCCCGAATTGATCTTGTGCATGGACTACTCCCTCAAGGTGTGAATCGACACGCTCAGGCTGCCCGCCGGCGCGAGGCGCACAGTCACAACGGGCTCACAACCGACTTACACAACGAGCGCGGCGCCCCCGCTGCGATGCACCACGACGTGACGCTCACAGGTTAAGTTTTTCTTATGCGCTCTTCAGACACTGAGTTTGCTGCCTGGGCGGCTGATCTCAACACTGTGCGCGACCCACGACACAGTGATTCGGATCAGCGCATTGACCCGCCAATTGACGGTTGCCAGGAAAATGGTCTTCATTCTTGCAGCGGCCGCCGGGGTGCTCCTGTATGCCACTGCGCACGCGGCTCCAGCGTCCAATGCCGATTCCGCGGATACCTCGTGCGCCGCCGCCCCATTCGACGGCCACTTCCACGAGGCTCTCGGCGGTGGGTTCTTACCGGCGCAGCGGACTACGACCTTCGATGAGATTCGAAGTCGGACTGAATACGCCACAACCGTCTTCTTCGAGGAGGCCGCGGTGGAGGCCGCACTCCTGACGGCAGACGTGGCTGCCCCCGTCGGCGGCCAAGTTCGCACGCTGAGCCTTCAATACCTCCCCGTGGGCGAGCCAGCGTCGAACCTCGGCAGTCGCCTCGATACATCCCAGTCTGATCCGGCGGGCGGGGTTCACCACATTAGAGGCGGCGATCTTCTCCTCGCGAGTCGCCGCGGCCGCGATGTTGCGGGCGAGCGCGAGGTCTTGCTGAGGGACTCGGACCCGCTGGCACGCGCCAGGATGACCCTGGGCAGGGAATGGCTCTTTGTGTACGCCGATGTTGGCACCCCGGACTCCACTTTGGGGTGGCAAGCGTTGCTCGGCATACGTGTCGGCCAGGATGCGCGCCTGCTCGGCGGCTGGCGGCACACCACCTATTTCTTCAGTCCGGGCAAGGACTTTGATGCGCTCGATTTCGAGGGCCCCTTTCTCGGGGCGCAGCGCTCCTGGTAGGGGAGACTGGGACCGTCGACTGAGCCCGCGTGCGGCGATGGCGGGTTTATAACGCGTCCAGGCGCTCCCTGCGGGATTCGAACCCGTGCTGCATCATCGAGAGGGCGGCGGCTCAGCCGTCTACTTGGGCGGCTGAGAGGAGGCGCGGCGGGAGCGGATGTCGGTGTGCGGTCCGTCAGCAAACAACCGCAGAGGCGTTTCCTCGAGGACGCCCGCCGCATCTAGTATCTGTCGCTTCGGGCACGGGAATCTCACCTGAGGTTCGCCGCCGGGCAGGAGCCTGACGCGAGCGCGGCAAATTCAAGGCGAAGCCGTCACTGCGGCTGGCTGCAGCACGAAGGGGAACACTTGCGCGCTGGAAGAGCCCGTGCCCGTGGCCTCGATCCGCAACCCGTAGCTTCCCGGAGCCAATCGGGAGGAATCGGCATAGCAGTGGAGGTAACCGTCCGTCCCCAACCGCAGGCCGGTGACGACGCCTACGCGCTCCGCAGTCCCGCCTGCGGGAGCGCGAACGAGGGTGACGCGGTACGACTCTGCCGTGCGCGTCTCGGGTGCAGCCCGCAGTTCGATCAAACCGCTCGATGGTAGAGCAAGCTTCGGGATTCCCCCGCCGCGCATCGCGACAAAGGTGAAATGTGTGGCGATGAGTGATGCAGCACCCGAAGTCGGGCCGGGCGCAGGCAACGCCGTCAGAACGGATGACTCCTGATTCACTCGCCACGCCACCACGAGCGTCGCGCCGACGATGACCGCCGCGGCCGCAATGCGCAGCCGGTACGAGAGAGGTCTCGTTCTCTGATAGCGCGCACTCGAAGTCGCAGCGGCCAAGACGCTTTGCGCCCGCAATTCCCGCAGCCCTGCCCGCAGTCCGAGGGATTGCTCGAACTCATGCACCAGCGCCGGATCCCGCGCGAGGCGATCCTCGAAGGCGATCCGCTCCTCCTCGGGCAGTCGCCCGACGAGATAGTCACGGATCCATTCTACCTCGCGACGGGAGTTCATCATCGGATCTGTCCCAGAGCCGCCCAGAAACTCAGTGCCACGATCGCCAGCAAGTCACTCTTCCAGAACCCTCGTCGCTCGAGGATTTCCCTAAAGCGGTTGCGCGCGCGAAAGATCACCCGATTGAAGTGCTCGAGCGACAGACCGAGCTCCCGGCAGATGTCGCTCTTGTCCTCGTCTCCCAGATAAAAGCGCGCCAGCAATTCCCGGTCGCGTGCAGAGGGCATCGCTTCCAGCAACTGCCGGGCTGCCTCCTGCCATTGGCGCCGTCCCACCCATTCCCAGTCAATGTCATCATCGCCGCCGGCCAGCTCATCCAGACCTTCAGCGCTCGAGACCGCGGAGCGGTCCTTGCGCCGGTGATTGCGCAGATGGTTGAGGGCGACCCGATAGAGGTAACCACCGAGATTCTCGGGATGTGCAATCTCGCCGCTGCGCAGCTTCTCGAGCGTCGTGACGGCGGCGTCCTGAAGAATATCCGCTGCCACCTCAGGGTCACGCACGCGCTGCAAGATCAGCGCGCGTAGTCCGGGGTAGTCGCGATACACTGCCGCGAGCTGGTGAACCGGGTCCGACACCGGTAGGGCGACATCCGCCTGCAGGGGGAGCATAGGGAGATGGGCGGCTTGACCGTCGATGGCAGTCACGCGCCAAGTATAAGCCGCAGCGTTGGGATTCGGCAGCCACAGCGGTCTTAGACCCTCGTGCGAAGGCTGCTCACTGCGCTTCTCTTGACCGGATCTTTGGCGCCGGTACCCGGCAGAGCCTCCTGTACGGAGGCTTTGCGAACACCCGAGATCACGGCGCGACCGCTGCAGATCCTCGGAACCACCCCCGCAGAGACGACTCTCGCTCTCGCCTCAGCTCGCACGTACCTGATCGAGATTCGGGAACAGGGTAACGACGCGGTCGGCGAAATTCTGGACTTGAACGGCCGCGTCCTGGCTCGCACCGATCATCCGGAGCGACGCACCGGCACGCGCCGAGCCGTCGTGACGGTTCCGGAGTCTGCCTCGGTCGTGGTGCGCGTAACCGGAAAGGAGGACGCGAACGCGGCAGGCTCTGCAACCGTTCTCGCCTTTGATCTGAGTTCGCTTCGGCCGCCGCAGTGCGCCGAACTCCTCAGGACGCTCGCGGCAGCGGACGCAGACTACGCGCTCGGGCAAGACATTCTTAGAGGCGGTGCGTCAGTGGCCCACCAGAGCGCGCGCGAGGCCTTTCTCAGGTCGGGCGCCGGGTACGCCAGGGCTGAGGGCGCCCTCGGCGATGACTCTCAGCTGCGGGGCGAGACGGCACTGGCACTTGCCGGGCTCAACTACCACGACCTGCAGGACTGGGCCAGGGCGGCGGATTGGGCCAAGACGGCCGACTCGGCGCTCGGGACACACGATTTCTATCGACAGGCACGTGCCGAAGCGCTGCTCGCCGCGGCTTGGATCCAGATCGGCTCGGCCGCCCCGGTCGGACAATCGAGTGGGCTTCTCGAGGAGGCCCGCCGAGTGTTGAGGCGAGTGCGGCATTTCCATCTGCAGCGCGGCGAGCCCTATGACGCGAGTCTGGCGCTGACGAACATCGGGCTCACTTACCTTTATCAGGGTCGCTATCCAGAGTGCATGACCGCCTCTGCTGCTGCGAGCCGGCTCTTCGCTTCCCTCCACGAGGCCATGCGCAGTGCGCAGGCGTGGCAGAACCGGGCTCTGTGCCTGTGGGGACTCGGGCGCTTGCGGGAGGCGCACGATGGATTCGAGCGCTCGATCGGCGCTATCCGCCCCGACGCATACCCCCTGATCTACTTCGCCTCCATCACCAATCTGGCTCTCCTCGATTACGCTCTCGGGCGCTTCGATGAGTCGATGCAGCTCTATGATCGTGCACTGGTTTTTGCGCAGAAGACTCAAGTCGAACGGGATGCCGCGTACTGTCTCTACGGGATCGGCGTGAACTACCGAGCGCTCGGCGACCCCGAGCGTGCCCGTGATTTCCTCGAACGCTCGCTCGCCATTCGCACGGTCGCGCTCGACGGGCGCGGACGGATGGACTCGCTCCGTGCGCTGGCGAGCGTCGCTGCTGCACAGGGGCGCGAGGAGGAGGCAATCGGCTTCGCCCGCGAGGCTCTGACGCTTGCGGTTACCCCACTCGCCACCGAGGGCATTTCGGTGCAACTCGCCTCCTATACCGCGACTGCAGGACACCTCGATGAAGCGAAGGCCATGCTCGACAAGATACTCAGGGAAGAATCCCGGGGTGATCCGCTCATTCGGGCGGAGGCCCTCGTGCAGCGTGGGGTGATCCTTCGCCGGGCAGGCCAGAACCACGCGGCGCTCGCCGATCTGCAAGGAGCTTTGCAGCGCTTTCACGCACTCGGGAGTGTCACGGATGAGTTCGCCGCGCATGTCGAATTGGCCAGAACCCTGCGCCAGGGCGGCAAGCCAGGGGCCGCGTTGGCCGCAGTGGAACGAGCCTTGGCAGGGGCTGACGCGGTGCGCCTGCAAAGCATCAACCCCGATTTTCGCGCGCAACTGCAGGCGCCTCTGCGAGCAGCCTATGACCTCAAGATCGAATTGCTGCGGGCAGAGTACCAAGCCGCGGTAGCCGCGGGTGCGAAGCACGATGCGGCTGCTCTTGCGGCCAGGGCTTTCACAACGGCGGATGCTTCCCGCGCGCGTTCCTTCACCGACCTTGCAGCGCAGAACTACTCAGGTGCAGTCCGTGGCGAGCTTGCCCCTGAGCTCCGCCGGCGCGAGGCGATCTATCGAGAGCTCGCGGCGCGTCGCTTCGCGCTCGATGCGCTCCCGGACCTTTCGCCCGCTCACAACCCGCGCGCCAGGCAGTTGATGAGTGACATTGTGGAGCTCGAGCGACAGGCGGACACTCTCAACACCGTGATTGCTGCCCGCGCCTCGCACGAGGGTGCAGAGGGCGCAAAGCGGCGCAACATTCCGCCCATTCCGATGGATACCGCCCTGGTCTCGTACTGGCTCGGGTCCGAATCCTCATATGCCTGGGTGGTCCTGCCAGGTGAGATGCATTGGTTGCGCCTGGCCGCCCCGGTCACGATCGCTGAGAGGGCCATGGCTTTCCATGACTCCCTCAGCCGGCTCGTCGACCTTCCGCTTGAGCGACGGCTCAGGGACGCGACTCGGCTGTCCGAAGTCATCCTGCAGCCGCTCGAGCCCTGGCTATCGAGTGTCAGTCAGTGGATCGTCGTCCCAGACGGTGCTCTCAACTACGTTCCGTTTGGAGCACTGCAAACGTCGGCGGAGCCCGAGTCCTTCGTGGTCCTGCGCCACGACGTCGCCCTGACTCCGGCCGCGTGGATGCTGGACACCCGCAAGATCGACCCACGTTCCCCCCACCACGAGCGCTCGCTGCTGCTCGTGGCCGATCCGGTCTATCAGGCTGACGATCCCAGGCTCCTGGCGCTGCGCAAGGCCGTCGCGCCGCCGACCCCGCTCTCGGCGGCGGCGCCTTCACTGGACCTCCACGATTACCGTCGCCTTCCCTTTACCGCGGAAGAGGCTCGCGCGATTCAGCGTGAATTTTCCGCTGCGGAAGTCGACCGACTGATCGGCCTCGAGGCCACGCGCGAGCGACTTCTCTCACTCGACCTCTCGAAGTACCGGTTCATCCACATCGCGACGCACGGTGTCGTCGATACTCAGGTGCCCGAGTTGTCTGCCCTGATACTCGGTTCCTACGACGCCAACGGCAACCTCGTGGAGGGTGCAGTGCGGGTCTCGGATCTGGCGCTCCAGACGCTGACGGCGGAGGTGGCCGTGTTCAGTGCCTGTGATACGGCATTTGGCAGGGAAATGGCGAGCGAAGGGCTGGTGGGGATCGGGTCCACTGTCCTCGCGCGGGGCGCTCGAGCCGTAGTGGCTTCCCTTTGGCCGGTTTCCGATGAGATTGGAGCCAGGCTCGTGACCGAGTTTTACCGGCATCTGCTGCGCGACTCGATGAGTCCTCCAGCCTCCATCGCTGCCGCCATGCGAACCGTGGTGTCGCAGGAGGGAGTCAAGGATCCGGCGCTGTGGGCTTCGTTTCAGGTATCCGTCACTGCACTCGGGCCGGGCCGCCGCCCGGCTTTGTCAATCGTCAAGTCGGCCAGCGCAGCATCCCCATCTCGCCGCCCGGACTGACCGGCTCATTTGCTGCGCGCGTGCGCACAGCGGCGCCCGTCGGAACCCCAAGAGGGCTCCGACGGCGCCCGGGTCGAGCACCCCCGCGCCGAGTGCACGCCAACCTCGGCGCGAAGTCGCGTCTCCTGGTCAGCGCGCGACCGGGACGCGGCGCCGCTACTTCGTCGTTGCCGCTGATACCAGCTTGGGCGGCGACTGCTGCGTCGGGGAGCTGGTCGTCGGCAAAGAGGTCGGCGGCGGCCCGATGACGATCGGCGACTTCGGGGGACCACGGCCGCTTCCATCCTGCGCAACAGCGAGAGATGTGGCAGTCGATGTCATGATCAAGAGACCGAGAATTGCAAGTTTCATACGTTTTCTCCTCGTGTGTAGTGGTACACGCCGCCCGCGACGCGCGGGCGCGATCGTTCCGCGGTGCTCCCCGGATGTCTCCTGCGTGAGAGAGCGCCGTATGAGGAATCTGTCGCGGACCGCCGTTGAGTCTCAGGGCCTTCGTGAGAAGAACTCGATCCTCAGCTGAGATGCGCGAGCGTGAGGAAACAGTTAGCACTAGAGGGATGTGAGTTCTGGCCACGGACTAGCGCGGTGGCCCGGGAAGAGAAGCGTTACGCGGGAGCAAATGCAGTGAGCCGACTCAACGTTGCGGTCGCCGTCGCAGCCGAAGCACTGGGCCGTATCCATGAGGTCGCCGCTGCCTGCCGAGCGCTCGGTCTGCACCAGACGGCGACAATTCCGGAGGTCGGCCTGTTGACCGGATCGATGGAGTCCGGCGACCTGGCAAAAGTCGTGGCTGTCCCGGGAGTCCTGCTGGTTGAGGTGGAACACGAGTATTGGCCGGGATTCGGCGGGAGGATCCAGTGACCTCGTCGCGGAGAGTGAGCGGGAACGCTGTTCAATCGCGCAGTGCACCCGGTGAATCTCTTTCAGCCCCCGCGTCGCGACCTCGCGCAAAGACCGGACCGTACATTCTGATTGCGCGCGCGCTCTTTGCCGTGAGCAGGAAAGCCTGCGGTGTTCGCCGTCGAGGGGCTTAGCGGAGATGAGGAGCCTGCCTGGCTGGCGGAGCTCCTCGCCGAGATCGATTTGATCGTTCTCGGGATGTCGGAGAAGGACGCGGCTCAGCTGCGTTGCTGGAAGAATCTCGGGCGCGACTTGCGTTTGTTGACGCACGCTTCGCGCCTTGCACCTGAGCTAGCCGCCTTGACTCTCGGCGCTGTAGTTGCGGCCGTCGAGACCGCAATCCTGCTCTATCACGTGCAGCTCGGCGACCGCTGAGGCGGTCTGAGGGAGCCTGCTGTCCGGAATTTCCCCAGCCCGGGTGTGCCTCACGGCACGCCTAGGTTTTCCGCGGGCTCTTCTGCAGAACCGTTTGCCAGAAGAACCCGTTTTGGAATGCCAGTAGCGCGAGAACCATGAAGGTCTGTTTCGCCGTGGGAAACTGGCCGGCATTCAGGAAGCCGAGAAATACGATGGGCGAGACCAGGATGGCGACGAGCCCGTTGCGCACGTGATCACGCGCCTTCTCGCGCCGCAGCGTCACGTTGTTCCAGTCGTCAAGACAATCGACTCCGACCTTGGCAGCGATCCCGAGCAGCAGCGCCGCGAACAACGGCCCGTACAAGGTAGCCAGATCTGCCCAAGCCAGATCGTTGGAGGAGATCTGCAAGGTCGCCCCTGGAGGCAAAGGGGGCGGAAGCTCCTCATCGGCGCCCGCCGAGGCCTGCGCCTCCGCTGGCCCGATCAGGTTATCGAGCAATCGACGCCAAGGGTCGGGGGTCCGCCGAGCAGTGAGCGAGGCCTGCGCAATCCAACCGTTCCTCCAACCCTGGCTTCCGAGCCGATACTGAATCTGGACCCAGACCCTGGAGGCAAATCCGAAGTCAATGGTCTGTCGCTGACAGATGAAGACGGTGGTGCCCGCCGGCAGCTGGTCCGTCTGTCTGCCCTGGAGCCCCGCCCCGGTCACGTAGCGCGGCGGGTTCTCGTAAACGATGGCAGGCGTCTTGAGTGTCGTCCGGCTCGCGCACTGCTGCGCCGCCAGCGGCCCACAGCCGAGGAACAGGAGGCTCAAGACGAAGAGCGACGTTCGCGCTGCCCGGGACACGTGACCAACTCTCAGCAGAGTACTGTCGCCGGCGCCGCGGTGATCTCACCTGGGAGCGAACGATGCAGATCACCTCGACTGTCAACTGAGCTCGCTGCGCTGCACCAGATCCGGTCTCGTAGGTTTGGCTCGCGGTTGGAGAGTGTCGACGTGAGATTCCTTCCCCGTTGCCGACAGGTTATGAAATCGGGGGGACCGTCAGAGCCGGCTTCGGCGCGCGTCCGCGATTACGCAAGCGGACAGTCTTGGGTAACCTCCCGCAGCCTTTCGGTGGGGGACGGGTGTCCAACCAGCTGCCGGCTACGCTGATCACCACTGCGATCACCCTGTGGATCGCGGCGATCACTGCATTGATGGCATGGAAGCTGTTGACCGGGTCGATCGATCTGCGCGGACTCCTGCAGGGCGACCGCGCAGACGGCGGGGTCTACTTCAGTCCCGGCCGCGTACAGCTCCTCATCTTCACGGTACTCGCGGCCGTCCATCTGCTGAGCCAGGTGGCGACCCACCCGGACAGGTTTCCGGCGATCCCCCACGAATTATTGCTGGTCCTGGGCGGCAGCCAGCTGGTGTACCTCGGTGGCAAAGCACGCGCGATGCTGCGGTTTTAGGTGGCAGAACATTCGGCTCGATCAAAGCGGAGCATCTCTATGAAGCAGTCAGCCCTGTGGATCGGTCTCGCGGTCGTCGTCGTGGTGACCCTCTACATGTTGTTCGGAAAGGGTGATCCGATGGAGCGGGCACAGCTGACGATGATGTACGCCACCGTGGTGGTGATCGTGCTCTACGCCGTCGTCGTGCTGGTCGCAATCGCCACGGGGGAAATTCCCATCGGGGCGCTGCTCAGCGAGGCAGGGGGCGGTGCCAGCATGTCGCGTTTCCAGCTGCTCATCTTCACGCTGACCATCGCCATGTCTTTCGTCTTCATCGTTGTGTCGACGAAGCAGCTGCCGAAAGTCCCAACTGAGATCCTCACGCTCCTGGGAGTAAGTGCCAGTACCTACGCGGTCAGCAAGGGCATTCAGGCGGGTGGCGAACTGAAGCCCAAGACTGACGGTTCCACGGACAAGAACTAGTCCACCGGGGTCCCAACGGGAGAGCCCTCGTGCCAACATCGCGTCACCCTCGAGTCGTCAGCCGGCACATCGCCCCGTTCGCGCCGCTCGCGATCGCTGCAGTAGCGCACCACTTGTCGTCTGCACCGACAGAGGGTGTGAGCGGTGGAGTGAGCGCCGGGCCGTCCGCGCTGCAGTTGGTGTGCAAGTTGCCCTTCGACGCAGAAAAGGAACGACACCCGATCGATGACTCGTGTGGTGCGGCAGGATCGTCTTCCGCCGGGACGCCGCAAGCGATGCAGAACACTGCGAAGAACGACTTCTGCGAGAGCTCGAGCCCGGTCGTGCTGACGTTCAGGAATTTCGATGACCTGCAAAGCAATGCCGAGCAGGCCCACGTCACTTTCGGCTCGGATGCTCAGATTCCCCACAACAGGGCCGCTCTCGCGTCACTTCTCCAGGTGGGCAGCGGTGCAACCGTTGGTGAGGGGAGCGTGGTGCGCGTGGCGGCATACGTCCTCGATGCTCACTACTCCAATGTCAGCAACGGGGAAACGGTCAACTGCAAGACCAAGGGGGCTGAGTGGAACGACATTCACATCGTGCTCGGCGAGCAGCCGGATGCCAATGCGTGTGACAGTGTAACCGCCGAAATGAGCCCGCATTTCAGGCCGGAGCTATGGAGCCCGACGACACTCAACAACTTCAGCGGACGTCCTTTGAGGTTCACGGGCCACCTGTTCTTCGACGCGAGCCATAGTCCGTGTTCAGGCGGCAAGGGGAGCCCGGCGCGGCGGTCGCTCTTCGAGATTCACCCCGTGTATTCCGTCGACGTGTGTCGCACGAAGCCGGCTGCCAGCGCCGGGATAACATCGGCCTGCGATCCCGCGAACGATGAGAATTGGGTCAGCATGGACCAATGGACTGGAGACTCTGAGGGGTCGTCCGAGACCTCCGACGGGAACGATTGAGGACCGCGAGGCCCTCGCTCCGGGTGAAAACTCCAATGCCCTGCGCTACTGACGGCGGGGGGACGTCGGAACCGCGGTCGGTGATATGCGATATCCCGGATCCGCATTCGCGAGCCGCGGCGATCTGATAGCGGGCACGGATCTCGTGCGCTGACTCCGAGCACCGATTTGCGGAGAGTGTGACGACGCTCCTTGGCTTGCACGCGTAGATTGTGACGCCCGTCACCCGGAACGTGCCCCTCCACCGTGTAACTAGAGCAGACGGTCAGGCATCAGGCGGCAAGGGGGCGAGTGCACAATGGACGACTGGGAAGGGCGGGAGCGGGCGACGGCGGGCGAAGTGGTGCTAGTCTATTTGAAGAGCATCGCATTCGCTGCGGGCCTGATGAACGTGCTTGAGTACGTGTTATGGCTATATGGCGGATGGAGATGAGGACTTCCAGGAACCTACGTCGGCCCCGCCCTCCCGATCAATACATCAAGCTATGCAAGGCGCCTCCCCTCGAGGACTGATGCCGGGTTCTTGAGTTCCCCTAACGGTGCTCTCTGCCGGCCCTGTAGTGCCCTGATCCGCGAGATCTACGCCGGGAGATTTGCTGGTTCGCGCGGATAGTGCCTGGCGGCAGCAAGCGATTGTCCGCAGTTTCCAATCAACGGACCTTTGCTGCAGACGCAGCAGCGTAGGGACGATCCCTTACTGACGATTTGGTCAAGCGGTGTTAGCTTCTCGAGCTGCCCTCGGGTGACGCGGTTCGTTAGATGCTGGATAAACGGATATGAGCGAGAGTCCGTACGCAAGCGGCCAGTTCACTGATGCAGACGGTCAACCGATTGCGGAAGCGCCGGTACCACTGGCCTGTCCGTTTTGCGGCAGCGGAGCCGACCAGCTGGTGGTGGAGCGTTGGAGCGCCGAGGATGACCCGGACCCGGCCTATCACGTCAACTGTCTGCAGTGCGACGGTTATGGTCCGGAGGCCGCGACGCCACTCGAGGCGGCGCAGGGATGGAATGGCCGAAAGGCATAGCCGCCGGAGCCTCGCCCGCTCACGTCGCCTTTGAGGATGCGAGCGCCCGGCTGGGCTATGTATCCTGACGATTTGCGCTGCGAACGTCTGAAGCCGTCCGCCGGGCAGGCTGCACAACACTCAGGGCCTCGCTCAAATCTCGGCGACCACGGTGGCATTGAGCTCATGGTCGCTGATGCGGCCCGCGAGTGTCCTCCAAACCATGCCGATGAGGCTCGGGCGTCCGGCGCAGCCTGAAGTCCGGTCGGCCGGTGGGCGGGCGCAGCGCCCCGCGCTTGCCCCGACTTAGCTCATAACCTATTGATTACATAAATTATTTTATCGTGCCGCTGGCCTGCCCCACTCTTGAAACCCATTGCGGCGAACCTATTTTGCGGTCGTTCACCCAACGCCAGAGGAGGTGTTTGCCATGTTCGAGAATCTGTTCGGCGGCTTCGAGACCGACCTGTTCGATCAGTTCAGACGCCTGGAGAGTGAGATGGGCCAGCTTTTTGGACACTCACCCTGGCCGGCTGGTATCCGCGCCGTGCAACGCGGCACGTTCCCCCCTATCAATGTCGGCGCTACGCCGGAGCGAGTCGATGTCTATCTGTTCGCTGCGGGGCTGGATCCGAAGAAGCTCGACGTGTCGATCCAGCAGAATCTTCTGTCCCTTTCCGGCAGCCGCAAGATCGAAGCAAACGAAAGCGCCGAGTATTACCGGCGCGAGCGCTACGACGGGGATTTCAGGCGGGTCGTCACGTTGCCAGATGACGTGGATCCGGAGCGGGTCGAAGCCAGATACCGCGACGGAGTGTTGCAAATCACGATTCAGCGGCGCGAGGCTGCGCGGCCGCGGCAGATCGCGGTCAGCTGAGCGGGCATACGGAGGGACACACATGACGACCAATCAAGACGTTGCGACGCAGGAGTCCACCGGCGTCGAAAAAAGGGCGCGGGAGCGAGCCACCGCGCTCATACCGGCTGTCGACATCTTTGAGGACGCCCATCAGATTACGGTGCAGGCGGAAATGCCCGGCGTATCGAGAGAGAAACTCAACGTCCAGGCCGACCGCAATGAACTCCTTCTCGAGGGCGAGATGACGATCGACATGCCAGAGGGCATGGCGGCCCTCTATGCGGACCTTCAGACCACGAAGTACCGACGGAGCTTTGTCCTGAGCGGTGAGCTGGAGACCGAGCGGATCGAAGCGAGTCTCAAGGACGGCTTGTTGACGGTCCGGATTCCGAAGCGGGTCGAGTTCCGCACGCGCAAGATCAAGGTAAACGTACCGTGACCGAGAAGTCCGACCGATCACGTGAGTGATCGGTCGGACCGGACCATCGAGCTGCAACCGATCATGAGGACCAACTGCGGGCGCCATCTGCCCACCTTGGTGCTCGCCGTAGTGGCGGCGCTCATGCCGTGGGGGCCGGTGCCGGCCGTGAACGCCGCGCCCGAAGCACGAGGCGCGGGAGCGCCTCGGTCAGTCACGCCACGCGGCGATCTTGCACTGGATGAGAAGGAGACCATCCAGCTCTTCGAGCGCTCGCGCGACTCGGTAGTGTTCATCTCGACCAAGCAAGCCGTGATCGATTTCTGGAGCCGCAACGTCACGTCGGTTCCGCGTGGCACCGGCTCGGGGTTTGTCTGGGACGATGAAGGCCACGTCGTCACGAACTTTCACGTCATTCGCGGTGCGAGCGAAGCCACGGTGAAGCTCGTCGACGGTCGCAGCTTTCGGGCGAGCCTTGCGGGTGCCTCGCCCGAACACGACATCGCTGTTCTCAAGATTGGGATCGGCTTGAAGGGGTCCCGTCCGGTCCCCATCGGCAGCAGTGCCGATCTCAAGGTCGGACAACGGGTTTACGCGATCGGCAATCCCTTCGGTCTCGACTGGAGCCTAACGTCGGGAATCGTGTCCGCCCTGAATCGCTCCCTGGTCGAGGACAACGGCAATCCACTCGAACATCTGATCCAGACGGATGCGGCGATTAACCCCGGAAACTCTGGGGGTCCACTGCTCGACTCCGCGGGTCGCCTCATCGGCATGAATACCGCCATCTACAGTCCGAGCGGCGCCGCGGCCGGCGTCGGCTTTGCGGTGCCCATCGACACCCTCAATCGGGTCGTGACTGAACTCATCCGCAACGGCCACTACGCGCGCCCGGCGATGGGCATCCAGGTCGACGAAGCGTTGAATGAGCGCCTCGAGCAAGTAATGGGAATCGAAGGCGTGTTCGTGCTGGGTGTTGCGCGAGGTTCCACGGCCGACGAGGCGGGCCTGAGAGCCGCGCGGATCTCCCGGGAGGGCGAGATCACCGGCGGAGATGTCATCGTCTCTGTCGATGGCAACAAGGTCGATTCCGTCGCCCGGCTCCTCGTGCGGCTGGACGACTACCGCGCAGGCGACACGGTCCGACTCGGCGTGAAACGCGCCGGCAAGCTCATCGAGATCCCGGTACGGCTGCAGGCGAGCACCCGACGGCGGGCTGACCCGGGAGTGCTTTGAGGGATGCGGAGCTCTGGCTACGGCAGTCCCTGTGGCCCGAGCACAACCTGCGGGTACTTGCGTATTTCATCCGTGCTCAGGCCAACGGAACTGGGTACCTGATGCCCGAGCTTATCAACAGCTGCCTGGACCTCGGTCGCAGGTTTCTTGAGTCCGATCATGTTGAGGATATGAACGGAAACCGCAGAGCCCGAAATCAGCCCCGGAGCGAACACCACGAGCGGACTGTCCGCTCCCGTTGCTCGCAGAAAGCTCTCGCACTCGACTTTGCCAGAGCTCGTCAGTACGTCCGCCCCGGCCATCGCGGCATCGGCCTGCGGTGTCGCCGCCGTTGCCGCCTGCAGGTAGGCGGATGCGGCCTTTCCAGCCCGGACGCAGATGTCATGGACCTTTTTGGGGTCGTTCTTCGCTATTGTCTTGAAGAAGATCCTGACGCCGCCGGACGCATCGGGGTCCGCGCCAACCACTACTATCTCGGGCGCGTTTGGAGTCAGTTGGTTATGAGATGTGGCACTGCAGTAACGGATCGTGATGAGAGCGTCATCGCGATACTCGGCACTGTTGGCCAGAAAATCAGGTTTTCGCGTACCGCTGGCAGCAGTCTGGCAGTTGGTCCCTGAAACGAGCTGCTTCTGAGCTAATACGGGACGAACCGGCGTCTCCGAGGCTGCAAGAATAACGTCTCCGCGCGCCAGAGCGAGAGCGGCCACCGCGGTAACGTGTACCAAGACAAGCAGACGTGACATCGCAGCAGCTCCCCTTATTGCAGCGGCGATCTGTTGTGCTGTGGTCGCCTCAACAGAAATTATACACGTCATTGCGCCGACTTCACTCGCGTCACCAGAGTGTTACGTGTCGGAAGCAGTCGCGCTCAGCTCAAGCCTGCGTTGGAACCGTCCGGTCAGAAAGCGGTCGGTCGCATCGTGGCGGGAAATGCCTCCCCCGGAAGCCGGCGCTGCCCGCCAAAGCTGGCGTCGCGCTCCACCTCGCATCGTCTCAGCAGTCCGCGCTACACTCACGCTGCGCTTCATACACGCGCCGGTCTGTCTAACACGGCCGATCTGATCTCATCGAGAAACATAACCATAAAGGAACGGCTATGAGCAGCGTCGTCGATAACCTCGGTTCGATCCTGCAACGTCATTGGTGGCTCTTGCTTCTGCGCGGTCTTGCCGCCATCGGGTTTGGTATTTTGCTTTTTGCGAAGCCGCAGATTTCACTGCAGGTGCTCGTCTATCTCTTCGGCCTGTACGTGCTGGTCGAGGGGGTACTCGGCACGGCGTTGGCGATCCAGGCACGGAATGAACTGGACTCCTGGGGAGGGTTGCTGCTCTGGGGCCTTCTCGGGATCGCGGTGGGGATCCTCGCCTTCATTAAACCGGACGTGACCGCACTCGCTCTTCTCTTTTACATTGCACTCTGGGCGATCGCCACCGGGGCACTCGAGATCGCGGTCGCCGTCCGCTTACGGCAGCTCATAGATAACGAGTGGTTGCTCATCCTCGCGGGGTTGGTTTCGATAGCCTTCGGAGTTTGGCTGATAGCGCAGCCGGACAAGGGCGCACTCGCGGTGCTGTGGATGATCGGCATGTACGCCGTTGCGTTCGGAGTGCTCATCGTCATCTTCGCGTTTAGGATTCGCAGCTTCGTCGGCAAGATTACGCGCGGCTAGCGAGGGACCCCTCTTGACACGGACCGCCTCGAGGATGCGGATGGTGCATCCGGGGGTTCCTATGGGTTGTTCCAGGTAGTCCGGGGGCTACGGGGCGAAACTTTGCAAGATCCGCGTATCAGCAGCAAAGTCACGCCCCGCAGGACCCCCGGGATCTCTCGTCACCTGTGAACGTAAATGCCGGACTGTCGATATCAGGCGGCAGAGTCCACATCGACCAGGGGCTTCGCCGGTGTGTGCGGTGCATCGGACGCGGCGCTCAGCATTGCAGTCAAAGCGGCGCGGTCCACGACCTCATGCCGCAGGAGCTCCTGTGCCACGGCCTCGAGTTGTCTGCGGCGGTCAGCGAGGGTCTCCCGCACTCGTTCGCTGGCAGCGGTCAGGAGCTTCTGCACCTCCTCATCGATTGTCTCGGCCGTCTGAACTCAGCGCGAGGCGGTGCTGCGGCTTCCGGGAGATACAGCGCCGGACGTGCTGACTCAAAGGTGACCGCTCCGAGCGCGTCGCTCATTCCATACCGCACGACCATCTGCCGTGCGAGATCCGTGGCGCGCTGCAGATTGTCCTGGGCGCCCGTCGAGACCTGCCGATAGATCAGCTGCTCCGCTCCACCACCGAGCAGTACGTCCAGCCTGTCGAGCAGCTCGTCCTGCTTGAGGTAGCGCGATATACCGCCCATCCATGAGATCCGGGTTCGCCGTCACCTGGGGGAAACGATGCTGCAGGCTTTCCCCGGCCTGCAGGCCAGAGCCAGCGGCGATTGCACTCTGCTGCGGGGTACGCTCCCCGACCCGGCGGCACTGTACGGCGTCCTCGCGCAGCTCGAAGCGCTCGGACTCGAGTTGGTGGAGCTCCGCCAGCTGCGCAGCTCAAGTCGGCGGCTATCTTTGCGAGCGGTCCCGTTTGAGGATACGGATCCTGCAGCGCAACTAATACGTGGCCGCCGTTAGGTAGAGGTACGAATAGATTTCCATTGTTACGTATGAGAGCGTTCTTCAAGGTCCAGATAGCTCTAAGTGGCGAGGACATCGCCCCAACGGGACTAGGCATATGAACATGATCAACATCCGGAGAGTAGCGGCTCTTTGCTTCCTGGTCGGATGGTGCGCCGCTACCGGTAGTGCCCCGGTGATCGCTCAGGAGGCACACAAGCAGTCGACGACCGCGGAAGAGGCGCGCACTCGGGCGATCGACGCCGCAAAGAAGGCTCGTGACGCGGCGCAACAGGCTGCGCAGGCGGCTGCGGAAGCGGAAGCTGACGCCGCACAGGCAGAGTCGCAGGCCACGATCGACGCTATGAATGCGGCCGCTAACCGCGCCGAGGCGGCCGCGAAGCATGCGCAACAGCAAGCCGAGAAGGCTTTGCATCAAGCGACCGAGGCCAATAAAGACCTGGCGGCGCGCGCGTCTCAGGCAGCGAAAGAATCTGCCGACAGCGCCAGACAGGCCGCACAGAAGGCCAATGCTGCCGCCAAGGCGCAAGCCGAGACGGATAAGCAACGAGCGGCTGAGGCTGGCGAGCAGGCGAAGCAGTCCGTGCGGCGCGCGAACGATGCGAGTAAAGCCGCCTTGAAGGCGGCCGATGAATCTCTGGCAGCACTCAGCCAGAAGAGCCACGCGCAGGCTGAGTCGTTGACGCACGAGGCTGCCGTCGCGGCGCAGCGGGCAAAGGAGAAAGCTGACGCCGCAGCCGCTAAGGCGGATGCCGCTGCCGACAAATACTCGAGCGAGGCCGCTGCCGACCTCAAACAGGCGGCTGCGGAAACCCGCGAAGCGGCTGATGAGGCAAACCGCAAGGCGGCCGCCGCCCGGGATCAGGCGAACGCAAACGTCCGCGAATCGGCACAACGCGCCCAGGATGCAGCTGAGAAATCGGCCGTGGCTGCTCGGGAGGCACTCACCAAAGCGGAGGCGTCCGTGCAGAAATCGATGCAGGCCAACGATCAGGCGGCACGTCAAGCCGCAACGCAGGCGCGCGAGTCCATCCAGCGGGCAGCGAAGGCGGCCGACGCCGCCGCGCGCGCTGCGCAGCAAGCCTGGGAGGCGGAGATGCCGCAACCGCAGAGGAATGCGCAAGCGACAGACCAGGAGAAGCGCTGACGAACGGAAAGAGAATAGCGAGCGCACAGCGGCGCGACATGGCGCTACAGCATGTCGCGTGGCGGGTGTGACTTTGCGAGTGCGTAAGTAAGAGTCGGGGTTTTGCTAGCTACTACGGAGGCAAGGCGGTTATGGATAAGTTGGTGGCAGTAGTGTTCAAAGATGAAAAGACGGCTTATCAGGGCGTTCAGGCGTTTGCGGAAATGAATGCCGAAGGCAGCGTCGATGTCGCAGCGGTGTGCGTCATCAAGAAGGAGCTTGATGGGAGGCTGGTGACCAGGGATATGACCGACTTCGACTTCCCCATCCGTACGGTGGTGGGCACCACCTTGGGAGCGTTGATCGGAATCCTGGCCGGACCAGCGGGCGTTGCGGCCGGCGCGGCGGCGGGCACGGCGGCGGCGGGTGCGGCCGTCGGCGCGGCCTCTGGCATGTTTGCAGGAGCGATCGGTGACCTGTACAACGCCGGTGTGGATGAGGACTTCATGTCGGACGTCGCCACTGCATTGACGCCCGGCAAGTGTGCGGTCATCGCGGAAGTTGAAGAGGAATGGGTGACCCCGCTCGACACGCGCATGGAGGCACTGGGCGGAGTGGTGTACCGCACGGTCAAGTCAACTGTGCAGGAAGAGCAATGGAAGCGCGAGAGAGCGGCTGCGAAAGCAGAGCTCGAGCAGCTGAAAATCGAGCATGCCAAGGCGCAGGCCGACCGCAAAGCCAAACTGCAGACGCAGATCGAGAACCTCAACAAGCGCATCGAGGCGAAGCTCGCGCGAGCACAGGCGCGGTCCCAGCAAGAGGCCAGTGAGTACGAGGCCAAGGTAAAGGCGCTGCAGCAGAAGGCGGAGAAGCAGAAGGGAGAGGCCAAGGCGGCCGTTGAAGCGCGGATCGCGAAGCTGCGCAAGGACTTTCAGAGCCGCCCGCACGCCCAGGGTTGACTTGGGAGCGGTCGATTGGACGTAGCCATCAAGAAGGCGAGCTAGAAACCTGAAAGCCCGGCGGAGAGCGGGAGCCTTCCGTCGGGCTTCTTGTTGATTTGCGGGAGTAGACACTATGCATATCGGCATCGACGTGAGGGCGTTTAGTCTGGTCGCGCGGGCGTTGCTACTTGCCATGCTGGCGGCGATCATGGTTGCAGCGCCGAGCGCGCGCTCCGCCGCGGGCGCCGAGTCAGGGGCGGACCGCAAGGCTACCGAGCAGGAACTCGGCGTCTCCATCTATGACAACCTGAAAGCCCAGCGGGTGATCGTAGAATCTTCTCCGCTATATGACGCTCTGACTCCGATCAGCAACGCGATCGTGCGGGCAGCGCAGCCGCGTTACTACCTGCCGATGAAGGTGTGGCTCGTCCACAGTGGCCAGCCGAACGCCTTCGCGACGCCGGGCGGAAACATATTCGTCACCGATGAGCTACTCTACTTCGTCAAGAACCGCGAGGAGCTCGCGGGTACCTTGTGCCACGAGGTCTCACACCTCATCCATGAAGATTCCATGGAACTGGCCGAAAAGCAGGAACGCTTGATGCGGCGTGAGCTCGGCGCCACGATCCTCCTCGGTCCCTCCGCCGCGAATGTCCTCGCCATCACGTTGATCGGCAAGCTTCAGTCGTTGCGGTACTCACGGGATGTGGAATCACGCGCTGACCTCACGGGCGCCGACGTCTGTGCATCCGCCGGCTATAACCCGTGGGGCCTGGTCTGGCTTTTTGGCGCGTTCGAGAACAGCAAATCGACGGAGCGTCCCGAGTTCCTGTCGGATCACCCGGATAACGACAGTCGCATCGACGCTCTCAAGCAGTACTTCGCGTCCAATCCCCAGCGGTTCGGTCGATTCAGCTCCCAACTGAATTCGGCCTCGTCGATCGCGGTCCCCGAGAAGGCGCCGGAGGTGTTCCTGCGCTAGCAACCTTACGAGCTAGCGGGACAAAGCGGCTATACATCACCGTTGCGCACCGGCACGAGCGCGCCGCTGATCGGAGTCAGAGCGGCTCAGAATCGCCTGGAGGCCCGACGGGCATCCCTGTCCGCCGGGCTCCTGTACTTTGCCCCAGGCACCCTTCCGGCGGCGGCTCCCGCCGCCATACCGTTGTAAACGAGACAGATCATCGACAACGGGCTAGTGCCAGTTGATCCGTTTCCGAAATTCCTGCACCTGCCGTTCCGCCTCCTTGTGCAGCAGGCCGTAGCGCTCCTGCAATTTTCCGGCGAGCTGTTCGGCGTGACCTTCAAGTTCCTTCAAGTCATCCTCGGTGAGCTTGCCCCACTGTTCCTTCACTTTTCCCTTGATTTGGTGCCATGCACCAGCAACAACAGGATCGCTCTTCATGACTGACCTCCTCATCGTCTCTCTTCGGTATGGACAAAACCGCTCTAGGCATGCACCTGGCTCTGATAGTCCTGCCGCAACTTCGCGATCCGCGCTTCAACGGCTGCCTTGGCGTCGCCTTTCTGCTTGTCCGCCTTCTGCTGTAGGTGTCTCAGCTTAGCCTCGTATTCGCGCGTAGCTTGCTGGGACCGCTCTTGGGCTCGTGCGAGCTTCGCATCGATGCGCTCACGGAGCTTCTCAAGCTGCGCCTGCAGCTTCGCCTTGCGGTTGAGGTGGGCTTGTGCCAACTCGGTTTTCAACAGCTCGAGCTGCGTCTTGGTGTTCGCGGTTTCGCGCCACCAGTGCTCTTCCTGAACGCTGGGCTTGGGCGTGCGGTAGACCACTCCGCCGAGTTCCTCCATCAGCGTGTCCAGCGGGCTCACCCATTCCTCATCCACTTCCGCGACGACCGCGCACTTGCCGGGCGTCAATGCAGTGGCGACGTCAGAGAAGAAGTCCTGGTCCACACCGATGCTGTACAAGTCCCAGATCAATCCTGCAAACGCGCCGACTCCGGCGCCGGCTCCGGCGCCCACCGGTCCAGCCAGCGCTCCGAGGACCGCTCCCAGTGCGGTGCCTGCCACTGTTCGAACGGGGACATAATGATCGAACACTTCTTTGGTCGATACCCCACTCTCAGACTCCTTCTTCAGCAAGTACATCACAGGGACATCCATGCTGCCCGCGGCATTCATGTCCGACAGCACACGAATGCCGTCGTACGCCGCTTTTTCATTACTGAACACCACCGCAACCAACTTCTCCATCACAGCTCTCCTCAATAGCCGAGCCGATTGCTGCTCATGCTATTGCAAGCTCACGTCCCCGTCCGGCGCAATGCAGGATGCCCCAGCACCACACATACCCCAACACCGGGCCTGCTGGACCACAAGGATGACGCTAGCACCGGAGTTGATATCCGTCGGTAAGGAATCGTCCCTATCGAGCGGCGGCAGCGTTGGGAAGTGCGGGGAGCCAACTTGTCGTTTGAACCCCGAGCTAGTAAGTAGTGACACGAATGGCTTTCCAGAAAGCCACGCTGAAGAATTTGCTGTGTTTTCGAAGCCGCGCGTGTTGAGGGAGCGGACGGGTTTTGGTCCGATACCCGGCGGGCATGCGCTGCTCCATTCGCGAGCGGCGCGTACGCTCTCGCTTGCCCTCAGCGGCGGGTGATCTCAGGAGGCTTAATGGCGCAGGCGAGTGGAGTAACGGCACTGCACCGGCTCGCGCTTGGGGCGCTGCTCGCGGCGAGCGCGTTCGTGGGAAGCGCTGCGCAGAGCGCCATGCAAGAATGGGGTCGACCGCTCGGGACGGAGTATGCGGGGCCAGAAGTGCGTATGCGCGCCGTGATGCCCGCGGCGCCTCTGGAGCAGGAGGAATCGCACACCATCCAGATCTTCGAGAGGACAGCGCCCTCGGTCGTATTCATCATCAACAGCGCCTTGATGCATCAGCTCTTTTCGCGCAACGTGTATGAAGTGCCGCAAGGGGCGGGGTCGGGGTTCATTTGGAACCAGGAGGGCTACGTCGTCACCAATTACCACGTCGTCCATAACGCCGACTCGCTGACCGTTGTGCTGGCGGATCAGACGGAGCACGAAGCGCGGGTGGTGGGCGCCGATCCAGACCACGACCTGGCAGTGGTGCAGATCCAGGTGCCGAGGGAGAAATTGTCTCCCATGCCCGTCGGCAGCTCGCACGATCTGAAAGTCGGCCAGAAAGTCCTCGCCATCGGCAATCCCTTCGGCTTGGACCACACCCTGACCACGGGTGTGGTGAGCGCGCTTCACCGCTCGATCGAGTCCATGACGAAGCGCACCATAGAAAACGTGATCCAGATCGATGCCGCGATCAACCCTGGAAACTCGGGTGGGCCGCTGCTCGATAGCGGCGGCCGTCTGATTGGCATCAATACGATGATCTTGAGCCCGAGCGGGGCCTCTTCCGGTATCGGATTCGCGGTACCCGTCGACACCATCAACGATATCGTCCCGCAGCTGATCCAGCTTGGGAAGGTTATTCGTGCGGGGATCGGCGTTGCACTGCTACCCGATTCAGTGGCCCGGCGCTCGGCTGCCGAGGGGGTGATCATCGGACAGGTCGTTCCAGGGGGTCCCGCTGACCGGGCAGGCCTGCGCGGCACAACACAAGGGCGCTCAGGTCAGCTGGGCGATGTGATCACTGCCGTGGACGGAGAGCCGGTCCCGACAGTCGATGACTTGCGGCGAAGTCTGGATCGTCACAAGGTCGGGGAGCAGGTGCACCTGCAGGTACTTCGCGACGGCACCAGTCGACAGGTAGCCGTCACACTCGAGGAGGTGCAGTAAGCAGAGCTGCAGACGTCCGGGGTGGCGGTACCCATCAACGTTACGCTCGCAGGTGGCGGCGGACGTTAACCTTGCGTGGCGCCTCGTGGAAGTCGATGCGACGTTCGTCTGGCAAGCGATTGAAATCTCGACCTACGTTTTCCTCTGTCCTTATGGCGCTTGCTTGAGCGCACCAAGTCACTGCCAACATTATCGGTGCAGACAATCAACATCTAGAAGGACGATCATATGATGTCACCCGCCGCAGCAAGCTCGAGCCCTTCGACGGCGAAGACCAGCTGGTTCGAGGGCGTTTCCAAGGCGTCCCGCATAGTGTTCTATCTGTTCCTGGCGGTGCTCTTCCTGTCCCCGGCTATCCAACTGTATCGGACAAACGCCGCGCGGACCCACCTGCTGCAGCGCTTCCAGGATGAGCGAAAATCGCGGGTCATTGGGCTGATTCACCGCCAGGATACGGTTGGGTTCCTCGGGATACCGGTATCGAGCTATATCAGCATCGAGGACTCGGAAGCCGTGCTGCGAGCGATCCGGTTGACACCGCCAGAGCAGCCGATTGATGTCATCCTGCACACCCCTGGCGGACTGGTGTTGGCCGCAGAGCAGATCGCCACGGCGCTCGCCGCGCATAAGGGGAAAGTGACGGTGTTTGTGCCCCACTACGCCATGAGCGGTGGCACTCTCATCGCACTGGCGGCGGACGAGATTGTGATGGACCCCAACGCGGTACTCGGGCCGGTCGACCCGCAGCTCGGCCAGTTGCCCGCTGCCTCCATCGTGAAGATTCTCGAATACAAGAAGCCCGAGCAGGCGAGCGATCTATCGCTGATCGTCATCGACATTGCCAAGAAAGCTCGGGCGCAGGTGGGCAGCTACCTCGCCGACTTGCTTTCGAAGCACTACTCCAAGGACAAAGCGCAGGAGCTGGCGACTACATTGAGCGAAGGGCGCTGGACACACGATTACCCGATCACCGTCCAGACCGCCCGCTCCCTCGGAATCCCGGTCTCGATCAACATGCCGCAGACCGTGTACGAATTGATGGACCTTTATCCCCAGGCGGGAAGCGGGAGACCTTCGGTCTTGTACGTGCCCTTACGCCGCGGGCCCGGCGGGGCGGAGGAGGGTACGCCACCTCCCGAGGCTCGAGGCGCTGGCGAACGTCGCTGACGCTTTGCGGCGTTCCCCACAAGCATTTTGTGGGGACTTTGATATGAGTCATTGACCGCCAACGTCCGAAGCAGCTGGAGCAGGCAACACCACGCCGAGCGCGCCAGGGCGGATGCGGTAGTGAAGCGGCGCGGCCATGAGGCTCACCTCGCCATCCGTCGATACGTTTATCCGCGGGGTTGCGGCGTCTACCCAGATCTCCTCGACCTCGATGGCATTCAGCTCCTGGTCGCTGACGCGGCCTGTGAGCGTCCTCCAAGCCATGGCGATGAGGTTTCGACGAGCGGCGCGGGGCGCCATGCATACCCATAGGCGACCGGACCTCAGACTGAGCCGCCGACCGATCTCCAGACCGGCGACCTCATACCTGTTGTTGCCCACGAACAGGAAGGGAGTCAGCCGCGCCAGCGCTTCCGCTTCGCTCATGTGCAGCCTGACGCGGAGCCGAGAATAGCGCCGCAGCACCGCGCCGATGGCGATGACGAACGCCAGCCACTTGGGGTGGCCCTGGCGCTGCTGCGCTTCGCGCTCGCGCACGATGTGCGGATAAACGCCGATGCCCGAATTGTTCACGAACACGCGGCCGTTGACCTCGCCGACATCGACCTTGACGATCCGGCCGGTGAAGAAGTTGCGGACGGCATCCTCCAGGTCCGGTGGAATCCCGACATCCCTGGCAAAATGGTTCAGCGTTCCCATCGGAAGAACCCCGAGCGCTGTATCGGTTCCCGCCACCGCGCCGGCCACAGCATTTACGGTTCCGTCGCCGCCGCCTGCCGCCACGCGCGACTTCTTTTCACTGACGGCACGCCTCGCTAAGGACACGAGCTCGTCGCCAGTTCGGGTCACGATCACTTGCGCCTGCACGCCGAGCTCGCTCGATATGCGGGCTATGAGCGCACGAGCCGCTTCCGCGTGAACGGAGGCCCCGTTGAGGATACAGGTGGTGTTCGCAATCTCTTTCACTGGATAGACCACTATGGGCTCGCAAATCAGGGGAAATTGAAGCGGTGGTTGTCGTCAGTGCGCCAGCTGGTTCGACCTGGCCTTGACTTTGCAGCCATGCCATCAGCACCCAGCACAATATGGCCCACGCCGCACCGATGCACCAGCCGGCGAGAACGTCGGTCGGATAATGAACGCCCAGGTATATGCGACTGAAGCCGACCAGCACGGTCAGAAACACGGCGAGCACCATGAGGTAAAGGCTTATCGCTGCGGAGGGCGAAGCTCGCGAAAGGAGAGCTCCGATGGTCAGATAGGCAATCGCGGACAGCGTCGCATGGCCGCTGGGAAAACTCGTCGTAAAGACGCGTGCCGAAGGGGTGATGACATCAGGTCGCTGGCGTGCGAACACGAGTTTGAGCAGGTTGTTGAGCGCAATGCCGCCCCCGACCGCGAGCAGCATCAGCCAGGCGACGCCGGGCTTGTGAGCCAGGAAGAGATATCCGGCAACCGCGGCTGTCGTGATTACGACGACGATGATGCTGCCCAGACTGGTAATATCGCGCGCCGCTTCCTGTGCCCAGGCTGGGCCGATGGGGCGAGATGGGTCGACAGAGCTCTGCAAGGCCAGGGTGACGCAGCGGTCGAGCGCCGTCGTTTTTCCTCTGGCGACCCCGCGGGCGATGAAGCCAAATAAGGAAAGAAGGACTGCTATCGCCACCAGAGCCGTCACTACAGGTGCTCCGCATCTGTGGCAATCATGCTGTTGGCACGAGGAGGTACCTGACTGCGGGCCTCTATTGTCAGCTGGAATATGCTACACGACTCCACCCCGAGCGCGAGCGAACGCGCCCGGGGGGACTTTTCCGATGAGGCTACGGCGAACTATGCAGCTGCCCGCCACTGTCGGATCTGCTTCTCGATATCCTCGGCACCGATGTCCGCAAGCTTGGATATGACCTGGCGGACCGCTTTGACATTCTTCTTCACCTGATCGGCAAGATTGGCCTCGTAGACGACGACCAGACCGGACTCCGCATCGTCCAGCGCGTCGCCGATCTTCTTGAGGTCCTCACGTCGCATCCCTGTCTGAACGTGACCGACGATGGCACCGATGGCCGTACCCCCGACTCCACCGGCGAGCAAGGCGATGGCAATACCGACGCCCGGGAAAGCCGTAGCAATAATCCCAGCCGCGAGGCCGAATCCCAGACCTTTGAGCGCATCGTGTACGGTGCCTGCCTCATAGGCCTTGTCGATCCTGACCTTGCCCTCCGGGCTCTTGCTCACGACGGCCGCGTCGAAGTCATCTGACGCCCCGAGCTTCTGATAGAGGTTGCGCAAAGCTGTATAGTCAGACTTCGCCTCATCAGCGTTTTTATAAACTCCAACGAGAACATCGAATACTTTGGGTTCGTTCGTGGCCATAAAACCCTCCTTTAGGCGCGTGGCCTCTCGACAGTCCTCGAACAACACGATACTGCAACTCGCCTGAGCCATATATTCGGACAAGTACTCAGGCGCCCGGGCTGGTCGCGAGACGCTGCAGATGAGGAACAGAAAGACCGGGACGTTTTACGTGTGAGGGCACCGCGGGGCTCTCCACGGCGCTCATAAGCACGCGACGAATCTGCACAGCGGGAAGTTCCGGCGGAATCCTCTGTGTCTACGGGATTTGCGGGGCGCCTTCCGAATTGGAGGTCTTGCTCTTGGCGGGCTCACTCGAGTGCTGGCCGGCGGAGCGTTTGATATGCCGCGCCAGGCGTGCGCGTTGCTCTTCACGTATCTGTTCGAGTGTCAGGCCGGTACCGTGTGCGATGACATCCAGCACCGGATGTGCCGCGTCACCGGGCATGCGCAGTGCATGGACTTTTTCCCAGGCGCGGATTCGAGCGTCCGGGGGATTGGCGGTCGAGCTCTGCTCGGCGAGCTCGCGCTGCCGCTGGTGCCGCCGCTCCTCGGCCTCCTGGGCCAGTCGTTCGGCGTGAGTGCGGATGATGTCAGCGAAAGTGCGCGAATCCGAAGGTCTTTCCGTCATCATCGATGCTGCGGTGTAGCTGTCCACATGATCAGATTGCCTGTTGTTCTGGTTCGGCTGTTTGCGCAGATTGGGTATGAATTTCAAGCGCGACCCCCACTCCGAGCCGGCCAAGCAGCGCCAGAGTCGATGCCGGCAATTCGAGGCTGAAGTTTGTTCGGGCGAACAGACTGACGTGGAGTTCCGTGACACCGCCTTCGGCGTGTATCCGCTCGAGGAAATCCTGAGAGCGTCGCAGGTTCGCGAGAGTCTCCCGTAGCACGCCTTCGACGGAGACCTGATCTGAGGAAAGCTGCGGGGTCTCCATCAGCCGCGCCGTCCAATAGCTCTCGCGGTAGCGGCCTTCCAGGGATTCGCCCTCCGGACCGATGCGCGGCGAGCCTGACTGCCAGGTATGCTGCGGGTTGATGCCGAGCGTTTCCGTGATCGTGGCCGGATCGATGCGCGGATGACGCATGCGTAGCGAAGCGGTGAACTCGTACTGACTCATCGCACAGCCTCCAGCAGGTGTGCCGGACTTGCGCTTCCCTCAGGCATCAGCTTCGAAAGTTGCGGTTACGGTGTAACCGAGCAGCAACTGACAGGGCTCTTTGCCGCCGACGCGCACTACACGCGTGCCGGAACATCGCAGTTCTCCCGCCGCCCGGCGCATGGGATCGCAGACGGCCGTCTTAACGGCGGCTCCGAGATCGAAATGCCCGTCACAGTCGGCATAGGGGCAGGGAAACTCGAAGAAGGCCCGCGCTGGCGTGTGCAGCGTGTGCGACTGCGGGGCGGGGTTATTCAAGGTGGAGCCCTGAAACAGCAGTTCCAGCCGTAGCTGTAACACTCCGGGGTATGCCTCGCGTAACGCGAGCGCCGCGGCGCGATCGCGCTGCAAGCGTTCACGCCGCCCCTGGCGTTCGGCAGCCGCGCTGACCTGGGCGAGCTTCATGATGCATCGCGCACGATCGGTTTCGCCACCGTGGCCGATTCATCCTCCGGCCTTGCAGGATCCGCTGTCGCGGCGGCCGTAGTCAGGCGCGCGCTACGGCGTTGCTGCTTTTCCTGCTGCCGCACCTTTTTGGCGAGCTCCCTTTGTCTGCGTACCTGGTTATAGTTCTTACGCATCTGCACTCCATTCACCGTGCAATCTGGGGTCTGGCATGACTCGCGCGGCTAGGTTGTGCGCTTGCCGCGCGGCCGGCCGCGGTTTGGCAAAGAAGCTACGCGGTCCGGGCCCGACGTGTTCGCCGCAAATGCCCGCAGGCACTCGCGCGAACAGACGACGACCGGGGGCTCCTGCTGGTCGATGGCGCCCGGATTGGGGTGCCGGGTGATGCGAAAGTGCTCATGTGGCCGGCGTCCGTCTTCGTAGCCGATGTCGCGTTCGCACACGTCGCACGTCACGACCAGGATTTCCTCGGCCGGGTGAAACAGCCCTGACCTACGCCAAGCCATCGGTCACTCAGTGGCCCGCGAACCAGTCGCGATTCAGTAGCGACGCGGCCTGCCGCCGCCCGAGCGCTCGCGTTCCTGCGCTTCGCTGACCTTGAGGGCTCGGCCGTCGAAGTCGGTACCGTTCAGCGCCTGCATGGCACGCGATGCGTCGGCGTTCGACATCTCAACGAAGCCGAACCCGCGCGGGCGACCGGTATCGCGATCGGTGATCAATGAGACCTTCTCGACGGCCCCGTGCTTGGAAAACAGAGCGTTCACCGCCTCGTCGGTCGCGTTAAAGGGCAAATTTCCTACGTATAACTTGGTCACTAGTAAAGTACTCACGAAAAGAACAACGAATGAGCAGGTAAGACCTGCCGCCTGGTTCGTCAAAACTTGCGAGGGTGAAAGACTGCCCTGAAGGAAGCGCCAAGGGGCGCAGCTGGGCAAGACAGACAAGTCGAAAGATTACGAGCCGCAGTCAGAATACTCGCTTTCCTGCGGCGCCGCTTGCTTTTCTGCGATTTTCCCACAGTGCGGCACCACTATGGGCGTTGCTTGTTGCTACGGATCCGCGCAAGGTGGGACCTGACGATCCGCTGGCGCAGGGTATAGAGGCTCTGAGGTCACAAGCGAAGGAGCAGGCGCCAATGGCAGGGCAGCGAACGGACCCTTACCGCTATCTGACCTGCGGCGGATGTGGGTGCAGCATAGATCAGCGAGAGCACTGGGGGTTTCCAAACGAGAACACCGACCCAACTCGAGTCCACCTGATAGCAGATGCTGCCGCTCCGGCGTATGGGGTGCGCTGCCCGTGCAGCCATTACACCCTTTATGCCAATCCTGAAGATCTGCCTGTTGGTCTGCCGAAGGGCATCCGGCTGTCTTGGTCGGGGAAGCTGACTTAGTGACAATTTCCGTGTCGGCAGTGCGCGCGACCACCTCACGGCGCTGATCGGGAGCGAGCGGCGCGTGGCGCAACGACATCGCGACGGAACTGTGGCCGACGAGGTCACGCACCGTGTTCCGGCACGCCGCGCTGAAGCGGGCGCGAGGCAAAGTCGCAGGTCATGCCACCGAAATGCCGTGATGGTCGCGCACTTGAGGACCTGCGTTGGGGCGTCTTCTCGACAAATCAAGGGGACAAGTAGCAGTACGGCACGAGCATATAGGGGCCATACTGATTTGCTCAGCGAACGGCCCGCTGAAGCCTCATGAAGGAGGAGTTCTATGAGCCTGGTACGCGAGACGGATGGCGAATACCTCGTTCGTGCGGGCCTGCCGGCTGTCGATGTCACCGTCAGGATTGACAATGGCGTACCTGCGCTTGCGGGCGAGCGCAAGTTCGAGAAGGCGGAACAGAGTGAGAAGGTCTATCGCAGAGAGAGCATGCGCAGCACGTTCTCCCGCAGCCTTGCGTTGCAGGATGAGGGCGGTCAGATGACGGCTGTCTCCGCGCCCGAGTCGATTCTCATCGTCGACCACGACGTGAATTCCGCATGTTCGCTCGAGCTCATGTTGCACGCGGCGGGCCACTCTGAAACCCGCGTCGCCTGCTCCGGCGACGCCGCGCTGGCTATCGCGGCCGTTTTTGAGCCCTCTGTCATTCTGCTGGAAGTGGACCTGTTGGATGTCAACGGCTACGAGCTGGCACAGACGTTCCGTGAACGCGCACGAACACGGCAGCTGCGCTTGATCGCGCTGACGACGAGCCGCGAGCACGAGGATCGCGAGCTGGCTCGCGCAGCTGGCTTCGAGCGCTATCTATTGAAGCCGGTCGCGGCCTCGGATCTATCGAATCTGCTTAAGATGCCGGGGAGGCCCGCCCGATGAACGAGAAATCCCCGCAGTGGGTCACCGTCACAGCCGAGCATGAGGGCCGAGAGGTGCAGGGCCTTTATGCGCTGGACGGTGAGACGCTCATTGTTTCGTACGGAATCCACTCGAAGACCAGGCAACTGGTCGGGATGGCGGCGCCGACCCTTGCGCGGGTTCTGCTGTTGGAATTTGCCAAAGGGGGGAAACCCCTCTACGGGGCAACAACCCAGTCACTGCAGGCTTCCCTGCACCCCGAGCTCAGCTCGGCGCGATGAGCTGGAAGCACAGCGCTCGGACGCGAAATCCGCGGGCGAGGTGACGTCGGTCAGGCCCGCCCGGCGTGCGGTTTCCAACGGCCGTATCCCACGAAAGTCCCGCAGCTGAGCACGGGATCGGATACACTGCAGCCGGTTCGTAAATTTCCGCCTTGTCTGCCCTTGGCCGGCGCCGATTCGGCGTGCCTATCTGGCCAAAGACCGCCACTCCAGAAATCTCCGTGACCGCGCGGCAGGAGCGCCTGCCATTTCTCATATCTCTTGTGAGCACCCTGAAGTGACCAAACTCTACGTCGGAAATCTCCCCTTTGCCGTTACCGAAGAGGGCGTGCGGACTCTGTTTAGCCCGCATGGAACTGTCGAGAAAGTCTTACTCATCACCGATCGCGACACCGGCCGCCCACGCGGTTTCGGCTTTGTGGAGATGTCGGATGCCGATGCGTCGCGTGCGATGCAGGCGCTGAACGGAACCGATTTTGACGGCCGCGTACTCAAGATCAACGAGGCGCATGACCGAGACCCCACGAGTATCGCAAGCTCCAGGCGCGGATCTCCGCAGCTGTGAGCCTACGCCTGCGTGGTGCGTGCGGTGAGATCGTGGCGCTCTGGACGCGCCGGGACCAGTGAGACGGAGACATGCTTACCACACGCAAGTGCGAGGTCGGAGCAGACGCTGGCAAGTGGTACGCGGTGGTAATCAACGGGCAGGCAGTACGACGAGCAGGCTACTGTGCGGTCGGATGCTCCGGCCACGAATCCTCCGACGAAGCACTCGCTCATCATCTGCAATACCAGCTCGATCGCGAGACTGACCTGTGGCTCCAGCGTCGCGTCGCGCAAGATTGTGAGATCTGTGGTGATCCGACGAACCTGCGCGCCAGGCTCGGACGCAATACGAAGCTGTTCGTGTTATGCCGACAGCACCAGTCCACGCACAGTTTGCAGAAGGTCGCCCAGCAACGCTTGACCGTGCAGCCCACGCTGCCCGCCGCTTAGGGAGGGGAAGTCCCATGGGCTCCGGGATGACTGGAACGTTTCCTTCTGCTGAGGAAGTGCTGATCCTCAGCTGTGATGTCTGCGAGTGCGACGTCGGGTACGCAGATAGCCGCCGCCCGCGACCGCACTGACCTATGGAGTTCGCATTCTTCGCTTGCCTCAGTGGCGTGGCTCTGTATCTTGGCACGCGACTCCGCGCCGCGAACACCGAGAACGCTGCGCTGCGAACCCAGATCTCCTCGCTCAAGCGTCAGCTCAGCAGAGGTCGCGGCTCATCGCGGGCATGAGCTACCGACGAAAGCGCGCATCGTGGGGCACAGTGGTTGCAGTGGCAAAGCATCGACGACACGGAGCCCACACTCCAGGTCGTTGCGTGACGGAGTCGGAAGAACACAGTTCGAGGAGCGCGACCGCACAGCCGCTCGCGGGAACGGAAAATCCGCGGCAAGTCGTTGAGAGTATTGATCGATACACGCCTCCGCCGTCGTCGAGCCAAGTGTTATGTCGCGGAAAAGCTTCGATATGGCGCTTGACTTCCATTTTTGGTGGGCGTAAAAAACGCGCCGCAATGATTACTGCAATCAGAAAACCACTCGATACGCGCACAGCGGCGGGCTGCTATAGCCCGACGTCGTCGCATGCCTTACTCGGGCAATTGCTGGCCCGAGTCGAAGGTATCGAGCTCTGATTGGCCTTGCCTCCGGCGCAAGGCCGGGGGCAGACAGGTTTCGAGAGCGATGATCCGCGCTCTCACGCCACCCGAAAACCCCCGCCCAAAGTCCGGCGCACGCAACGATCCGTCGCATGGAGACGGGGAGCCGTAAAGCGATACACAAAGCCCTCGATTTTTGCGAGCGGGGTTGGTCTAGCGGCTTTGGGCCTCTGCCTTCCAAGCAGATGAGGCGGGTTCGACTCCCGCACTCCGCTCCAATCCTATTCTTGCCGACAGTCCCCCCGGGTGGGGGAACCGGACTGTTAATCCGGACGCGCTGCGTTCGAGCCGCAGGTCGGCAGCCAATCTGACCACTGATGCGACAGGTGTCGCAGCCAAGCTGTCCACTTGGTGAGAGCGGATCGTTACCGCTAGTGGTCGCCAATTCGATGCCCGGTTAGCTCAGACGTGAAGAGCGTCGGTCCTACAAACCGAATGTCGCAGGCACTCAATCTGCACCGGGTACCACTTTGCAGCGTTAGACGGGGACGGACCCCGGCGCTAACACGTAGCCCTCGCGTCCGGTGGACCGGCTTGGTTCGACTCCAAGACGCTGCCCCAGCCCATACCGTCGTAACTCAACGGGCGAGAGTCCCGCCTCTTAAGCGGTGAGACGGTGGTTCGAGTCCACCCGGCGGTACCAAACCGTGAAGTTGTCGATAAACGCGGCCAGTGAATGCGAATCGAACGAGTGGTTGCCGTAAGCAACTTCTGATTTCTGGGGTGCGGGCTAGGAACCCGGATTTGCCTTGCAAGCAGATAGCCTGATCGGTGCGATTCCGATGCGCTCCACCAACATGATCGTCAATGCAAAGCGGCTCGAGCAGCAGGCCTCTCAAGCCTGGCTTACGGAGTTCAAGTCTCCGCACGATCGCCACGTTCCGTTGGGTTTCTGGTGAGACCCCGCGCCCTTCAAGCGCGAGAGATCGGTTCGATTCCGATACGGAACACCATTTCGATGCCCTCGTGGTGGAATCAGCAGACACACTTGGCTCAGAACCAAGCGGTCCCAACACGACCATGCAGGTGCAAGTCCTGCCGAGGGTACCAATTCGTGGCAGAAGGCGAAGTAGATAGCCCGCGGGCCGTGACCCCGCTGTAGCTGGTGCAAGCCCAGCCTGTCACCCCAAAACCCACGCCGTGGCCGAGCAGCTCCAGGCGGTCGCCTGCAAAGCGACTTGAGGCAGGTGCAACTCCTGTCGGCGTGTCCAGATCAGGACGTAAGTCAGCAGCAGACAGCCGAGCCTGGAACTCGGAAGCCGCAGGTGCAAGTCCTGCCGTCCTGACCAGTTTTGGCTGCGAAGCTCATGCAGATGAGCACCGACCTGATAAGTCGGAGGTAGCAGGTGCAAGTCCTGCGGCAGCTACCAAGCATGCGGGCGCGCATGGTGCGCGGCATCGTTGCCAACGAGGCATGGGACGGTTCGACTCCGTTCGCCCGCTCCAATTTGCCCCGGCCGGCGGACCGGTAGACGGCCTTCTAAGCCGACGACGTTGGTTCGAGTCCAACTCGGGGCGCCATACCCGCGCCGATGGGAACGGCGGAGATTTCCTAAATCTCCATTTGTCAGTTCGAGTCTGACCGCGAGTGCCGCCAAGCTGACGGGAACTAGCATACCTGGTTAGCTCAAATCTAACCGCTTCCCGGTGCGAGTCCGGGGCTTGGCACCATTTGCGGATCTGAAGGGAATGAGCAGACCTGGCTGGCTTAAACCCAGTTGCTTCTCGGTGCAAGTCCGAGGATCCGCACCATACGCCCGTGGTGGAATCGGCAGACACGCAGTCCCGAGGAGACTGTGCCTTCGGCGTGCCAGTTCAACTCTGGCCGGGCGTACCAATTTCGCCTCGATAGCTGAGATAGCACAAGCGCTTCCCTGAAGAGGAAGAGACGAAGGTGCGAGCACTTCTCGAGGCGCCATTTCTGTGGCGTAGCACAAATAGCGGTGCACAGGTCTCATAAACCTGCCGGTGGTGGTGCAAGTCCACCCGCCACATCCATTACGACACCCACACCCACCAGCACTGAAAGGCAGGTGATCCCTTTGAGGCCCGATCTCAACAAGCTGCTTTGTGAGCATGAGCGCCGCGGAAGCCACCGGAGCTTCCACGAGGTGCGGCGGATGAGGGAGTTCAGCGGGGAAGATGCCCCCATGCGCGAAGGCATCCGCCGCCGCTATGTAGTGGGTGGCGGGCGCAAGGAGTTCGGTGAATTCCTCTCACCCCTCAAGGGACAGGTGCGCAAGGCTTGCGGTCGGCGGTATGACGCCTTCTATGGTGATCTGTGCCGTAACTTCGACATGAGCACACCCACCAACAGCCACCTTCTTCAGCACCTTGATCAGTATCTCATTCCACCGAAGAAGATCTTCGTGGGCGAGGACCGGAAGCTCTGGGTGCGCGCGGAATTCATGCCGCCCTACCGCTTGGGTGAGGGCCGTCGCGACGAGTTCTACGTCGATCCCCGCGATGGAATCATCAAGAAGGTCAAGCACCGCAAGCCTCAGCGCAAGCCCGAGCCGGTAACTCGCGTTGAGGTCGATAAAGATCATGTGCTCCATCTCATCGACGGCACTTGGTTTTTCCTGACGATGAAGGAAGTCAACGTCACCAAGACATACGTGAAACCCGAGGGGAGGAATCTCTTCGACTGCCACGGGAAGCTGCTTCCCTGGGAGCGCGTACCGCAGTGGCTTCGGCCGCGGCACGGAACGGTGCAGTACTCCGGCCAGCCGGGACGTGACATCGTCACGAACAAGATTGTTGAAAAGGGGCGCTATGCCGCCTCCAAGCGCACCGCATCGAAGAAGATGCTGCGCGATGCTGGGCTCAGATAATGCCCGTGGCCCGAGGGATTTCGGGGACCGTGGTACGAACGCGGATCGCAGTGGCTCGACTCCACTCACGGGTGCCAATTCATACCCACGCCGACGGAAATCGGCGCCGGCCCTCCGAAGGCGGGTTGCGAGTGTTCGACTCACTCCGTGGGTGCCAATTCGCCGTTGAAGCACGTCGAGATGTGCAGCCGCTTGGTAGGCGGCAGGCAGCTGGTGCAAATCCAGCCAACGGCACCAGATCACGCCCTTCAAGCTCTGAGAGCGGAGCGCCGGATTCGTAATCCGGAGGTGGATCGTGCAATTCGATCGTGGGGCACCAGTCATGGGTCGCTAACTCAGCGAGACAGAGACCCGCCTTTTAAGCGGAGTGATCCAGGTGCGATTCCTGGGCGACCCACCAATTTCCCGTCACGCACAGGTAGCGGTGTGCCCGCCTTGTAAGCGGGAGTGGTGAGGTGCAAGTCCTCAGGCGGGCTCCAATCACGGAGAGCGAAGCAGGCAGGGCCTGCACGCGGTTGCTAACCGATGGGTGCCGTCATGCGGCATGGCCTTCAAGTGGTCCGCTCTCCGCCAATTCAGGAAGGTGAAGTGCGCAGGCGCGCACCCTCGCCTCGAAAGCGAGCGGCACCCTCACGGGTGTGTGGATCGAGACCGACCGCCTTCCGCCAATTCGGGTCGTCCCCTGGGGGGACACTGGTCTCCAAAACCGGTCAGCAGGGTTCGATTCCTTGACGGCCCGCCAGATTTTTCAGGTGTGGGTTGCTGGCATCCCAGCTGCGCTCTGAACGCAGCCCACGCAGGTCCGATTCCTGCCGCCTGATCCAATTACACGAGCCGTGGGTTGCCGGCATCCCCGTTGGGCTTTGAACCCAAAGCACGCAGGTTCGACTCCTGCCTCGTGTTCCATCCGGCCGCGAATCCCCGTGGGGATCGGGCCGTACAGAGGTCGAGACGGAAGTCGTGTCAGCGGTGCGGGCTCGTGAGTCCCGCCTGGCGCGCCGGCGCTGCGAATTGCGCTCGCGTGTACCGCACGAGGACGCGGTCTCGGTCGCCAGCAAGTTAGCTCAGTCAGGTAAGAGCAACGGCTTAAGGTGCCGTCTGTCGTGGGTTCGACTCCCACACTTGCACCAGCCTGTAAAGCTGGCTCCAAAGAGCGCGGGGCTTCGGCCTCGCATCGAGGTGCCCCGGCGGCGTCGCCGATCGTCTGTCTCCCCCGCAGGGTGGAGCAGACGAGACGTGATGACCGCAGCGCGCGCTCCGCCTTGAGCGGCGAGGGTGCGCGGCGTCGGAAGTGCGCGGTGATGACCCTGAACGTTGTCCGGACGCGGGCGAGGGCAGGGCGCTGACCCGCCGCGCGGATGGCGCCGCGACCCTCGCCGCCCGTGGAGCGGGTGTGGGTCACACCTCGACCTATTCGGACGTTTTCAACGAGAGACGTGAAAGGAGAAGGAACATGCTGGGTTTCAAGCGAGTGACGATCGCCCAGCACGAGCGCGGCCTTGTGTTTCGGAACCGGAGCTTCAAGACCATTCTCGAGCCGGGCGTGTACCGGATCTTCGACCCGCTGAAGAGGGTCGAAGTCCAGGTGTACGACCTGACGGTGACGGAGTTCGAGCACGCACGGGTCGACTTCCTGGTGGAGGAGGCACGCGCTACGATCGAGAAGTACTTCACGATCGTCGAACTCGGTGACCGCGAAGTCGGTGTGGTCTACAAGAACGGCCGCGTGGCAGGTCTGGTCGCCCCGGGTAAGCGTCAGCTCTACTGGCGTGGCCCCGTGGACGTCCGGGTCGACAGGTTCGACTTCTCCAGGGAGTTCGAGCTGCCGCAGGAGCTGGCGAAGCTGCTGGCCCGTGCAAAGCCGCCGCTCGCAGGTCAGGTGGCCGAGGCGGTGACTGCCGTTGAGGTTGCCGACACCACGGTCGCGCTGCTGATCGTGGACGGCGAGCTCGCGAAGGTTCTCGAGCCGGGTCTGCACGCGTTCTGGAAGTACCAGCGCGCACTGAAGACCGAGTTCGTGGATCGCCGCGTGCAGTCGATGGAAGTGGCGGGTCAGGAGATTCTGACCCGTGACAAGGTAAGTCTGCGCGTCAACCTGACCGCGCTTTGGCAGGCGCTGGACGTGGTCAAGGCGCGCGCGGAGCTGACCAACTTCGTCGAGTTCCTCTACAAGGAACTGCAGTTCGCGCTGCGCGAGGCAGTGGGAACGCGGACCCTCGATGAGCTCCTGGGCGACAAGGGTGTGCTCGATCGCGAGGTCGGGGACACCGTGCGCGCCCGGGTCGAGGGGCACGGACTGGCCGTCCGCTCGGTGGGTGTCAAGGACGTGATCCTGCCGGGCGAGATGAAGGAGATCCTGAACCAGGTGGTCCAGGCCGAGAAGGTGGCGCAGGCAAACCTCATCAAGCGCCGCGAGGAAACGGCGGCGACTCGTTCGCTGCTCAACACCGCGCGGCTCATGGATGAGAACCCAACGCTGCTCCGCCTGAAGGAGCTGGAAACCTTGGAGAAGGTGACCGAGAAGATCGACAAGCTCACGGTCTTCGGCGGTCTGGAAGGAGTCCTCAAGGACGTGGTGCGGATCCAAGTGCCGAGTGCCTGATCTGGCATCACATTAGCCACCCGGCGGGCTTACGCCCGCCGGGTTTTTCTGGGTGCACCCGGCAGGGGCGCCTTTCTTGGAGGTGAAAGTCCTCTGCACACCCGGCAAGGGGAAGTGCTGGCTGCACGGCAATTCTGCTGGTCAGGACTATCTTAAGTTCTTGATTAGATGGCGCTCCCTACCGGATTCGAACCGGTGTACTAGCCTTGAGAGGGCTATGTCCTGGGCCTCTAGACGAAGGGAGCGTCTGTCCCGGGCCTGGGTCGGGAGCGCGGTATTATAGAGAGCGGCTGCGATTGCTCAAGCAAAAAACCCAGGAAACCCAAGGAATTGAACTCCCCCGACGCGTCCCCTGCGACGCCCCGAGCCCTACCGAGGATCATCCCGCGATCCGAGCACTCGATTTCCCGCTCCCACATCTCTCCGAACGCGCTGCGAGTGCTGTATCGGCTGCGCGAGGCCGGGTTCATGGCGTTCCTCGTGGGGGGCTGCGTTCGCGATCTTCTGCTCGGGCTCGACCCGAAGGACTTCGACGTCGCCACCGATGCGCTGCCGGAGGAGGTGAAGAAGCTCTTCCGTAACTGCCGCCTGGTGGGACGGCGCTTTCGCCTGGCGCACGTGTTCTTCGGCCGCGAGACCATCGAGGTGGCCACCTTTCGTGCGACCAGTGCGCCTCTGCAGGGCGATGAGCCGCTGCCGGATGCCGACCCCGAGGACGGCGAGGCTCCCGAGCTCGACGAGGAGGCCACGGCACGCGCCTTCGATGCGAGCGGCCGGATCCTGCGCGACAACGTCTACGGCACCATCGACGAAGACGTCTGGCGGCGCGACTTCACCGCCAACTCGCTCTACTACAACATCGCCGATTTCTCCGTCTGGGACTACGTCGGCGGAGTGGCCGACATCGGCGCGCGCCGGCTGCGTCTCATCGGCGATCCCGAGACACGCTACCGCGAGGACCCGGTGCGGATGCTGCGCGCTGCGCGTTTCGAGGCGAAGCTCGGCTTCGACATCGATCCCGACACGGCGCGGCCCATTGCGACGCACCGCGAGCTCCTGGCGGCGGTGCCCCCGGCGCGGCTGTTCGATGAGACTCTCAAGCTCTTCCTGACCGGGCACGGGGCGCGCAGCTTCGAGGTACTGCGCCGCCGCGGGCTCCTCGCCGCGCTGATGCCGAGCGTCGACTCCTGGTTCGTCAGTCATCCGGGGAGCCTGGTCGAGCGGCTGCTGGTGCAGGGACTGCGCAACACCGATGGACGGGTGGCCGACGACAAGCCGGTTACGCCGACCTTCCTGTTCGCTCTCCTCTTATATGGTCCGATTGCGGCGCTCATCGAGGCCACGCCGCCGGAGCGCTGGCACGAGCTCGGGACGATCCTTGATGCCTGCGATCAGGCGATCCGCCAGGCGCAGACCCACATCGCGATCCCGAAACGCTTCGCCCTCGGGGTGCGCGAGATGTTCGCGCTGCAGCCGCGGCTCGAGCATCCGCGCGGCCGGCGGGCGCTGCGCGTGCTCGAGCATCCGCGCTTCCGCGCCGCCTACGACCTGCTGCTGCTGCGCGCCGAGTTCGGGCTGGCGCCGCCCGAGATGGCCGCCTGGTGGACACGGCTGCAGGAGGTGCCGGCCGAGGAGCGCGATCGCATGGTGGATGCGCTCACGGGGGAATCCGGGCGCGGAGCTCCCGCGGCGCGACGCGGCGGCCGCCGCCGGCGGCGGCGTCCACGCGCGAGAGCCGCCGCCTCGACCTGAAGTGGCCGCACGTGTGCCGCTCTGGCGGCCCGCCTATATCGGGGTGGGCAGCAACCTCGAGGACCCGCGGGCACAGGTGCTCAGGGCCTTGCGGGGCCTGGCACAGCTGCCGCTCACACGGCTCGAGCTGACCTCGCCCCTCTATCGCTCGCGGCCCTTCGGTCCCATCGCCCAGCCCGACTTCGTGAACGCGGTCGCCGGACTCCTCACCCAGCTCGAGCCGGGTGCGCTCCTGGACGAGCTGCGCTCGCTCGAGACGGATCAGGGTCGTCCGGCCGCGCACGCCCACTGGGGCCCGCGCGTGATCGATCTCGACCTGCTTTCCTTTGCACGCGAGTGCCGCAGCGCCCCGGAGCTGACGCTGCCGCATCCCGGTATACCGGAGCGTAACTTCGTTCTGTATCCTCTCGCGGACATTGCCCCGGATCTCGATCTTCCCGGGCTCGGGCGCGTCTCCGAGCTCGCCGGCAGGGTCACGGCCGAGGGCCTGGCGCGCCTCTAGGGCGCGGCGCTCACTGACGACCATGGCGAACGAGACTACTCACCGATTCATCGCAGTCGAAGGCCCTATCGGCGTCGGCAAGACGAGCCTCGCCCGGCGGCTGTGCACGAGCCTCGGGGCGCAGGCCATCCTGGAGGAGGCCGGGCAGAACCCGTTCCTCGAGCGCTTCTACAAGAACCCGCGCGCAGGCGCCCTGCCGGCGCAGCTGTACTTCCTCCTGCAGCGGGCGCAGCAGCTGGCCGCGCTCAAGCAGTCTGACCTCTTCACGCCGCTGCGGGTGGCGGACTACCTGCTCGAGAAGGACCGGTTGTTCGCGCGCGTGACGCTCGATGAGGCCGAGTTCGCGCTCTACGAGCAGCTCTATGCGCGGCTCGACATCCAGGTACCGAAGCCCGACCTCGTGGTCTACCTGCAGGCCCCCGTCGACGTGCTGCTCGAGCGCATCGGCCGGCGTGGCGTGGCCTACGAGCAGTACATCGACCGCGGCTACCTCGAGCGGCTGAACGAGGCCTACGCACGCTTCTTCCACGAGTTCGACGGGGCGCCGCTCCTCATCGTCAACGCCGCTTCCATCGACCCTATCAACAACCAACGCGACTACGACGAGCTGCTCGCGGCCATCAAACGCATGAGCCGCGGACGGCTCTATTACAATCCGTTGCGCAGCCGCGTGATCTAAGTACACTCCTTCGGGCGATACCGGCCATGTATACCCACCTGCAACGCGACGCCACCCGGCCTGCGGTCACGCTCTCGACGCTCGCGCGCATGAAGGCCGACGGCGAGAAGATCGCGAGCCTCACCTGCTACGACGCCAGCTTCGCCGTGCTGCTCGATACCGCGGACGTCGACGTGGTGCTGGTGGGCGACTCGCTCGGCATGGTGATCCAGGGACACTCGACCACCGTGCCCGTCACCATGGACCAGATGGTCTACCACTGCGCCTGCGTGGCGCGCGGCATTCACCGGCCGTTCCTCATCGGCGACCTGCCGTTCATGAGCTATCCCTCGCGCGAGGTGGCGCTCACGAACTCGGTGCGCCTGATGCAGGAGGGCGGGGTGCAGATGGTGAAGCTCGAGAGCGGCGGTAAGCAGACCGACATCGTCGAGTTCCTCGCGGGCCACGACATTGCCGTGTGCGCCCACGTGGGCCTGAAGCCCCAGTCGGTGCACAAGACCGGGGGCTTTCGCGTCCAGGGGCGCGAGCGCGAGACCGCGACGCGGCTCCTCGAGGAGGCGCGGCGCCTCGAGTCCGCGGGCGCCGACATCGTGCTGCTCGAGTGCATTCCGGCCTCGCTCGGCAAGACCATCGCCTCCGAGCTGCACGTGCCGGTGATCGGGATCGGCGCCGGACCCGACACCGACGGGCAGATCCTGGTGACCTACGACATGCTCGACATCACCACTGGGCGCAAGCCCCGCTTCGTGCGCAACTTCATGCAAGGCGCCGGGGACAACCTCGAGGCGCTCAAACGTTACGTGCGCGCGGTGAAGCAGCGCGAGTATCCCGCTCCCGAGCACTGCTTCTGAGGCGGCCGGCCTGAAGCCGCGCCTCGAGCGCTCATCGGGCATGGAGACTGTCAACACCATCAGCGCGGTTCGCGAGCGGGTGCGCGCCTGGCGCCGCGCCGGCGCGCGGGTCGTGTTCGTGCCGACCATGGGGAATCTGCATGCCGGTCACGTCAGCCTCATCGAGGCTGCACGCCGCCACGGCGAGCGTTTCGTGGCCAGCATCTTCGTGAACCCGATGCAGTTCGGCCCGAACGAGGACTTCGCGCACTATCCGCGCACGCCGCGCGAGGACGAGCGGATGCTCGCCGATGCCGGCTGCGACCTGATGTTCACCCCCGACGTGGCCGAGATCTACCCCAACGGCTCCGAGCGCGCCACGCGCGTCGAGGTGCCGGGACTCTCGCGCATCCTCGAGGGTGAGTTCCGTCCCGGGCACATGGAGGGCGTCAGCACGGTGGTGGCGAAGCTGTTCCATATCGTCGAGCCTGACGTCGCGATCTTCGGGGAGAAGGACTACCAGCAGCTCACCGTCATCCGCCGGATGGTGGCGGAGCTGTGTATGGGGGTCGAGATTGTCAGTGCGCCCACGCTCCGCGATGGCGACGGGCTCGCACTCTCCTCGCGCAATCAGTACCTCACCGCGGCGGAACGCCGGCAGGCGCCGGTCATTTTCAAGACTCTCGAGGCGGCCGCGGGCCGGGTGCGCGCGGGCGATGGCGGCTTCGCCGCGATCGAGCGCGACGGTCTGGCGGCGCTCGAGCGTGCGGGACTGCAACCGGATTATTTCGCGGTGCGTCGCGCGGCTGACTTGGGCACGCCCGACCGCGAGACGCGCGAGCTGGTGGTGCTCGCGGCCGCGCGCTTAGGTAAAGCCCGGCTCATCGACAACGTGCAGGTGAGCCGCCCCTGACTCAGGCCGGTGCCGAAACCGCCGGGCGGTGGCGCCCGAGCGCCCAGGCCACGTGCTCGCGCACCAGCGGTGAGGGGTGCGCGCGCCGCGCCTTGAGCGCCTCCACGACCGCAGGCGTGGTGGGGGCGTTGCCGAGCGCCACCGCGATATTGCGCAACCAGCGCTCGTAGCCCAGGCGGTAGATCGCCGAGCCGCGCATGCGCGCAGCGAACTCCTCGGCGGTCCAGGCGAACAGCGCAGGCAGCGAGCTCGCATCGAGCGCGTGCCGCACCCGGAAGTCGGGATGCGCCGCGGCACGCGCGAACTTGTTCCACGGGCACACCAGCTGACAGTCATCGCAGCCGTAGATGCGGTTGCCGATCGCCGCACGCAGCTCCTCCGGGATCGCGCTCTTGTGCTCGATCGTGAGGTAGGAGATGCAGCGGCGCGCATCGAGGCGCCACGGCGCGACGATCGCCCCGGTGGGGCAGGCCGGGATGCACGCCTGGCAGGTGCCGCAATGGGCGCTGGCGCGCTCATCCACCGGCAACGGCAGGTCGGTGAGGATCTCGCCGAGAAAGAACCACGAGCCGGCATCGCGCGCGATCAGGTTGGTGTGCTTGCCGATCCAGCCGAGTCCGGCATTGCGCGCGTGCGCCTTCTCGAGCACCGGCGCGCTGTCGACGCAGACCCGGTAGCCGAAGCCGCCGATGCGCCGGGCGAGATCCGCCGCCAGATTCGTCAGCCCCCGCCGCAGCACCTTGTGGTAGTCGCGCCCCAGGGCGTAGCGCGAGATGTAGCCGAGCGCGGGATCGGCCAGAACCGCCTCGGCCCCGCGCGCCTCGCCGGGCCAGTAATCCATGCGCACGCTCACGACGCGCAATGTCCCCGCGAGCAGCTCCTGCGGGTGGGCGCGCAGGTGCGCATGGCGCTGCATGTAGCCCATCTCGCCGTGGAAGCCCGCATCGAGCCACTCGATGAGGTGCCGCTCGTCCTCGGGGATGTCGATGGCGGTGACGCCGAGTGAGTCGAAGCCGAGGGCGCGCGCCTGGCTTGTCAGCACGCGCCTGGCCGCGTCGAGGTCGATGGAGGCGGGCCCGTTCATGGCGCTTCTTTCCGCGCCAGTATAATGACCCGATGGCACTACCGATCGCCCTGTACTCGAGCGCCCAGGTACGCGCCCTCGATGCCCACGCGATTGAAGCGCTGGGCATCCCGGCCTACACCCTCATGAAGCGCGCGGGCGAGGCGGCGCTCCGGCACCTGCGATCGCGCTGGCCGATGGCCCACCGCATCACGGTCGTGTGCGGCGGCGGCAACAACGGCGGTGACGGCTACGTGCTGGCGCGCTTCGCGCAGGCCGCCGGACTCGCCGTGAAGGTGCTCACCGTGAGCGACCCAGCCGAGCTCAAGGGCGCGGCACGCCAGGCGTACCAGGACCTCTGCGCGAGCGGGGGGCGCGCCGAGCCCTTTGCGGCGCCGCCGCTCGAGGACGCCGAGATCGTCGTGGACGCGCTCCTCGGCACCGGATTGCGCGGCCCCGTTGAGGCCCGGTACGCGGAAGCGATCCGCGCCATCAACCGATCCGGGCGCCCCGTGTTCTCGCTCGATGTGCCCTCGGGGCTCGACAGCGACGCCGGTGTGCCGCATGGGGAAGCGGTGCGCGCCGAGTGCACCGTCACCTTCGTAGGCTTGAAGACCGGGCTCCTGGTCGGGGAGGGTCCGGAATATGCGGGCACCGTGTTCTTCGACGACCTCGAGCTCACCTCGCCCGAGGGCGTCCCCCCGCGCCTGACGCGCATCGTCGAGAGCGAGATTGCCGCCGCCTTGCCGCGCCGCCACCGCGGCGCCCACAAGGGCGATTTCGGCCGGGTTCTGATCGTTGGCAGCGGCAGCGGCATGCCGGGGGCGACGCGGCTCGCGGGCGAGGCGTGCCTGCGCGTCGGCGCGGGCCTGACGACCGTGGCCGCAGCTGCCGAGAACCTGGCCGCGATCGCCTCCGGCAGACCCGAGCTCATCTGCCTCGCGCTCACCGACCCCAAGGTCCTCGAGGAGGCGCTCGGGCGCGCCGACGTCACCGCCATCGGCCCCGGGCTCGGGCGCAGCGTCTGGGCACGCGCCGCGCTCGATGCGGTGCTCGAGTCCGGTAAGCCGCTGGTCGTCGATGCCGATGCGCTCAACCTCCTGGCCGAGGCCGGCGTGCGCCCGCGCTCCGACTGGATCCTGACGCCGCATCCGGGGGAGGCGGCGCGCCTCTTGAGCTGCACCGCCGAGGAGGTGCAGCAGGATCGACTGGCGGCGCTCGATCGATTGCTGGCGCGCTACGGCGGCACCATAGTGCTGAAGGGCGCAGGGACGCTCGTGGGTGCGACGGGTAAGACTCCGGGCGTGTGCGAGCGCGGCAATCCCGGCATGGCGAGCGCCGGTACCGGGGATGTGCTCACCGGGGCGATCGCCGGAATTCTGGCGCAGTGCCGCGATCCCTGGGTCGCGGCGCGGGTCGGGGTGCTGGTGCACGCGATGGCGGGCGATGCGGCCGCCCGCGGCGGGGAGCGCGGGGTGCTGGCGAGCGATCTGGCGCGGGAGCTGCACCACGCCGTGAACCTCTAGCCGCGCACCCCATGCGCTGGCGGACCGCGACGGATGAGGAGACCGAGGCGCTCGGGGCGCGCCTCGCGCGCACGCGGCCGGCCGCGGATGGGGAGCCCCTGGTGCTCTACCTTCGAGGCGAGCTCGGCTCCGGAAAAACCACGCTGGCGCGCGGTTTCGCACGCGCGGTGGGGGTCTCGAGTCCCGTGCGCAGCCCCACCTACACCCTGATCGAGTCCTATCGGGCGGGGGTGACCACCGTCGTGCACCTCGACCTCTACCGGGTGCAGTCGCCGGAGGAGCTCGAGTCGCTGGGCCTGCGCGAGTGGGCGCTGCCTCGGCACGTGTGGCTCATCGAGTGGCCGGAGCGCGGCGGTGAGCGCCTTCCCCCGGCGGATCTCGAGCTGAGCCTCACGGCCGGCCCGCTCGGCCACGACATCGAGGTCACCGCGAGCTCCGCACTCGGAGCCCAGTGGCTGGTCCAACTTGAAAGTGCGCCGCGAACGCCGTAGATTACGGCCGAGGTTGCGCTGCGAACCCGATGATTGGAAAGAGTTTTCTTGTCAGCGTGGCCGCCGGCTTGGTGCTCGCCGCCTTGATTTCACCGGCGGGCGCGGCGGAGCTGCGCTCGATTGAGATGTCGGCGAGGCCCGACGCGGCCCTCATCACCCTCGCGCTCACCGCGGGACCCGCGCCCAGGATCTTCACGCTCGATAACCCCCAGCGCGCGGTCATCGACCTCCCGGGCACGCACGCCCAGGCCCGTTTGGGATTGCCCGCTCCGACCGGTTTGATCTCCGCCGTCCGCATCGGAACCCAGCCCGGCGGGACGCTGCGCGTGGTCCTCGAGCTCAAGTCCGCCGTGCCCGTACGGAGCGCCGTGACATCGGGTCGCGATGGCCGGCAGCTCACCGTGACGCTCGGCGAGGCGCCAAAGGCAGAGGATCCGGGACCCAAGACCGTGCGGGCCGCGCACGCGCCGGGGGACGGCGATCGTGCCGTGGTCATCGCGGTGGATGCCGGACATGGAGGCGTCGATCCCGGTGCCATCGGCCCCGGTGGCACGCGCGAGAAGGACGTGACGCTCGCGATCGCGCGGGCGCTCGCCGAGCGCATCGACGGGGAGCCCGGCATGCGCGCGGTGCTGACCCGCAACCGCGACGAGTTCCTCGAGCTCCGCGACCGTATCGAGCGGGCTCAGGCCGCGCATGCGGACATGTTCGTATCCATCCACGCGGACTCGATCCGCGATCGCAGCGTCTCGGGGGCTTCCGTGTACATCCTGTCGGTACACGGGGCCTCGAGCGAGGCGGCGCGCGAGCTGGCCGAGGGACAGAACGCGGCGGACCTCATGGGCGGCGTCCTCTCCGATGCCGGCGCCGAGGCCAAACCGGTGCTGCTCGACGTCGCGCAGCAGGAGTCGATTGGCCTCTCCGCCACGGCGGCCGAGCGCGTGGTGACCGAGCTCGAGCACGTCGGCGAGGTGCGTAAAGCCCAGGTGCAGCGCGCCGGCTTCGTGGTGCTGAAGTCTCCGGGGATTCCCTCGATGCTCATCGAGACCGCCTACATTTCGAACCCTGCCGAGGAGCGCCGCCTGAAGAGCCCCGGGCAGCAGGCGCGCCTGGCGGATGCCATCTGCGGCGGTGTCCGCAGCTACTTTGTCCAGAACCCGCCCGACGGCACCCGCTTCAAACAGGAGCGTCGCATCGCGAGCGCGGCCGACCTCCCCACGGCCTCCGCGGCCAGCTCCGCCGCAGCGGCGCAGTAATCGCCTGTACACTGCCTTACCGTGCCGCTCCCGCGCGCGATCCTCATTCGCCGTCCCCATGCCCATCCGCGTCCTGCCGAGTGAGCTCGTCGACCAGATTGCCGCCGGGGAGGTGATCGAGCGGCCAGCCTCGGTCGTCAAGGAGCTTGCCGAGAACGCGCTCGACGCGGGCGCTCAGCGCATCGACATCGACGTCGAGCGGGGCGGCATCACGCTCATCCGGGTGCGGGACGATGGCGCCGGGATCGCCGCCGCCGAGCTCGCCCAGGCGCTGGCGCGTCACGCCACCAGCAAGATCGCCTCGCTCGAGGACCTCGAGGCCGTGACGACGCTCGGCTTTCGCGGCGAGGCGCTGCCCTCGATCGGCTCGGTGTCGCGCCTCAGGATCGTGTCGCAGGCCGACTCCGCCTCCCAGGCGGCCGAGATCGGCGTCGCGGGCGGCGCCATCACCCCTGTACGCCCCGCGGCTCACCCGCGCGGCACCACGGTCGAGGTGCGGGATCTCTTCTTCAACGTGCCGGCGCGGCGCAAGTTCGTGCGCTCGGAGGCCACCGAGCTCACCCACATCGTGCGCCTGGTGGAGCGCCTCGCGCTGTCGCGGTTCGACGTAAGCTTCCGTCTGCGCCACGGGCAGCGCGTGCTGCTGGACGCGCCCACGCTGCAGTCGGGCGAGGAGGGCGCACGGCTCGCCGCAGTGCTCGCCGAGGACTTCGCGGCCGCGGCCGTTCCGATCCGGCACGCGGCCGGACCCGTGATGCTGTCGGGGTGGATTGGGCTCCCGACGCGCTCGCGCGCCCAGCCCGATCAGCAGTTCTGGTTCGTCAACGGGCGGGGCGTGCGCGACAAGCTGCTGATGAATGCCGCGCGGCTCGCCTACCGTGACGTGCTCTACCACGGGCGCCATGCCGCCTACGTCCTGTATCTCACGCTCGATCCGAAACTGGTCGACGTCAACGCCCATCCCGCCAAGCTCGAAGTCCGCTTTCGCGACAGCCGTTCCGTTCACGACTTCGTGTTTCGCGCCGTGGAGCGCGCGCTTGGCGCCACGCAGCCGAATCTTGCGGGAGCGGCCGCCGCTGCCGGCCTCCTCGGCGGCCACAGCGGCAACGGCGCGCCGCGCCTGCCCGTGTATTCCGGCACCCCCGCAGCGCTGCCGCTCGCAACCCCACCGGACCCGTGGACGCTCGCGGCGCTGGTGCGGGAGCCGGAGGTCGGGATGCCGGCAGCAGAGGATCAGCCGCTCGGGACGGCGCTCGCGCAGCTGCACGGCGTCTACATCCTCGCGCAGAACCGCGACGGGCTGATCCTGGTCGACATGCATGCGGCCCACGAGCGCGTGCTCTACGAGCAGTTGAAGGCCGAGCGCGAGCGCGCCGCTCCCGCCTCGCAGCGGCTCCTGGAGCCGCTCGTCATCGAGCTCAAGGAGCACGAGCTCGCCGCGCTGCTCGAGGGGCGTGCGGACTGGGAGCGCGCGGGCTTTGAGCTCGATGCGCTCGGGCCGACGCGCCTCGCGGTGCGCCGCGTGCCGGCGCTGCTCGATATCCGCGCTGTGACCGGGCTCGTCGCTTCGCTGGTCCGCGATCTGACGCTCGATGCCGACAGCCATCACCTCGAGGCCGCGGCCGACCGCTTCCTCGGGACGCTCGCCTGCCGCAGCGCCATCCACGCGCACCGCCGCATGAGCCTCCCGGAGATGAACGCCCTGTTGCGTCAGATGGAGGCGACCGAGCGCGCCAACCAGTGCAACCATGGCCGTCCCACCTGGACGCGCCTGTCGCTCCAGCAGCTCGACCAGCTGTTCCTGCGGGGCCGCTGAATGCCGGACCCGGCCGCCGGCTGCGGTGGGCTGCCCGTGCTGCTCTTGAGCGGCCCCACGGGCGCCGGCAAGACCGAATGGGCGATCCGCCTCGCCGAGCGCGCGCCGGTCGAGATCGTGAGCGTGGACTCGGCACTGGTGTACCGGGGGCTCGACGTCGGAACCGCGAAGCCCAGCCGGGAAGTGCGCGCGCGCCTGCCGCATCACCTGATCGACATCTGCGATCCGGCCGAGAGCTACTCTGCAGGCAGATTCGTGGGAGATGCGCTCGAGTGCATCCGCAGCATTCACGCGCGGCGCCGGGTGCCGCTCCTGGTCGGCGGCACCATGTTGTATCTGCGCGCACTGTTCGATGGCCTCGCGGCACTGCCGCCGGCGAGCACGGATCTGCGCCGCGAGATCGATGGGCGCGCGGCGAGAAGCGGCTGGCCGGCGCTGCACGCCGAGCTCGCGCGCCTCGATCCGGCGACAGCCGCGCGTATCGCAGCGAACGACAGTCAGCGCATCCAGCGCGCGCTCGAGGTCTGTTATGTGACGGGCCAACCGATCTCGGAGCTCCAGCGCGCGACCTCGAGCCCACTCGCGTCCTTCGACGCGCATTATTGGCGCCTAAGCCCCCCCGACCGATCCATGCTGCACCAGCGTCTCGCCGAGCGCCTCGCGCTCATGATGGCCAACGGGTTTCTCGATGAGGTGAGGCGTTTGCGCGACCGGGGCGATCTGACGGCTGCCCACTCCTCCATGCGCGCGGTAGGCTACCGGCAGCTGTGGGAGCACCTCGACGGGCGCTACGATCTGCCGGAGGCGCAGCGGCGGGCGCTCGCCGCAACGCGGCAGCTCGCCAAGCGCCAGCTGACCTGGATGCGCGCGGAACGTCGCGGTGAATGGCTCGATCCGGCCGCTCAGGCGTCGTGGATCAGGGACATATGTCATCACCTGGCGGCGCTTGGGTTCTGAGGCGGCGAGGCATGTTAAGATGGGACGTCGGTCCTCACCCCTGTGGGGTGGGGTCATTTGCTTGAATCTTGCGGATCGCGGAACAGGGAAGTCGGGTGCGATCCCGCTGCTATGCAAAGAACTCGAAGTCGCACAAAACAAGGAGAACCCGATGGCTAAAGGACAGTCTCTGCAGGATCCGTTCCTGAATGCCCTGCGCAAGGAGCGGGTGCCGGTGTCCATCTACCTGGTGAACGGCATCAAGTTGCAAGGTCAGATCGATTCCTTCGACCAGTTCGTCGTGCTGCTCAAGAACAGCGTCAGCCAGATGGTCTACAAGCACGCGATATCGACGGTCGTCCCCGCGCGCAATGTGCGCTTGTCGTCCGAAGAGGGCGGCGCCACCGGCCCGGAAACACCCGCCGAATAATGCCCCGTTCCCTGGAAGCCTGAGTGTTCGATCGCCCGCGGTCCGGTGAGCGTGCGTTATTGGTGCGGTTGGGCTTAGGCGCACCGGTCGATCCGGAAGACCTCGAGGAATTCACCCAGCTCGCGCTCTCCGCCGGCGCGCAGCCGGTCGCCACCGTGACCGGGCGGCGCGCTCGGCCCGATGCGCGCTACTTCGTCGGCAGCGGCAAGGCCGAGGAGCTCGCCCGTGTGGCTGCCGAGCACGACGCCGAGGTGATTCTCATCGATCACGCGCTGAGCCCGAGCCAGGAGCGCAACCTCGAGAAGTTGACGGGCCGCCGCGTGCTCGACCGCAATGGACTCATCCTCGACATCTTTGCGCAGCGCGCGCGCAGCCACGAGGGCAAGCTCGAAGTGGAGCTCGCGCAGCTGAAGCACATCGCGAGCCGCCTGGTGCGGGGCTGGACGCATCTCGAGCGCCAGAAGGGCGGCATCGGCCTGCGTGGTCCCGGCGAGACGCAGCTCGAGACCGACCGGCGCATCCTCGGGTCTCGGGTGCGCGTGTTGGGTAAGCGCCTCGAGAAACTCAAGCAGCAGCGCGAGACCGGGCGGCAGATGCGCGCCGAGATCCCGGTGCCTTCCCTCGCACTGGTCGGCTACACCAACGCCGGCAAGTCGACGCTGTTCCGCGCCCTGACGGGTGCCGACGCCTACGTGGCGGACCAGCTGTTCGCGACGCTCGATCCCACCGTGCGCCGCGTGCGGCTCCCGGGGGGGACCGCGGTCGTGGTCGCCGACACCGTCGGCTTCATCCGCGAGCTTCCTCACGAGCTGGTGGCGGCTTTTCAGTCGACCCTCACCGAGGCACGCGAGGCGACGCTGCTGCTGCACGTGGTGGATGCCAGCAACCCGCGCCGCTCCGAGCAGCTCGCGCAGGTGGACGCCGTGCTGGAAGAGATCGGCGCGCAGGGCATCCCGCAGCTCATCGTGTACAACAAGATCGACCGCCTGATGGAGCCGCCGCGCATCGACCGCGATGAGGAGGGCCGCGCCAGGGCGGTGTGGATCTCGGCCGAAGAGCGTACGGGTCTCGATCTGCTGATGCAGACGGTGGCCGAGCGCCTGGCGCGCTTTGCCCGCCGCGCACGCCTGCGTATGCCGGCGAGCGCCGGCGCGTTGCGCTCGCGCCTCTATTCGGCGCAGGCGGTGCGCGCCGAGGCGAGCGCCCCCGACGGCTCGATCGAGCTTGCGGTGGAGCTGCCGGACCTCGAGCTCCTGCAGCTCGCGCGTACCGCGGGAGTCCAGATCCTCGAGGTACAGGGACCCGACACGGCTTGTGCGCCTCCGGGGGGCTACCTACAATCAACCGCCGCCGTGAGCGCCCGCAAGCTGCGCTGACCTTAGAGGCTCGAGGCGCAATCAGCTCCCTATGCCGTGGAATCAACCAAACGGTCCGAAGAATCCGTGGGGGCGCCGCCCGGGCCAGGGTTCTCCCGATCTCGACGAGCGCCTGAAGAGCTGGCAGCGCTGGCTCGAGTCACTGTGGCGCTCCGGCGGCCGCGGCGGCGAAGGCGGCTCGCTGGTGGTGGTGGCGGTGCTGGTCGCGCTCGCCCTGTGGCTCTTCAGCGGCTTCTACCAGGTGACGGCCGCGGAGCGCGGCATCATTCAGCGCTTCGGCCGGCTGGTCTCGGTCCGTCCCCCCGGGGTCGGCTGGCGCCTGCCCTGGCCGATCGAGACGGTGACGCGCGTCAACGTCGCCAACATCAACTCGAGCGACTTCAAGTCGCGCGTGCTGACTTCGGATGTGTTCCTGGTGGACCTGGTGTTCTCGGTCCAGTACCAGTACACCGACCCGGTCAAGAAGCTGTTCCGCGTGCGCGACCCGGAAGCGACGCTCAACGAGGTGAGCGAGAGCGCGATCCGCGAGACCATCGGCCGCAGCACCCTCGATGAGGTGCTGGTCGGCAACACTCGCCCGGACATCACCCGGCGCACCAAGGAGCTGATCCAGCGCGTGCTCGACAACTACGACGCCGGGATCACCGTCACCACCGTGAATTTGAAGGATGTGCAGGTGCCGGATGCGGTAATTCCCTCGCAGCGCGACGCCAACAAGGCGCAGGCCGACAAGGAGCGCTTCATCCTCGAGTCCGAGGCCTATGCCAACAGCATCCTTCCGGTGGCGCAGGGCTCGGCTAGCCGCATGCAGCAGGACGCCGAGGCCTACCGGGCGCAGGTGACCGCGCTCGCCGAGGGACAGGCGGCACGCTTCACACAGCTCGAGGGCGCCTACGCACAGGCCCCCGAGGTGACGCGCAAGCGCCTGTACGTCGATGCGGTCGAGAGCGTCCTCGCGCGCGCCCATAAGGTGCTGATCGACGCCCGCGCCGGCAGCAACATGATCTACCTGCCCATCGACAAGCTGCTCGAGAAGGCGGCCGGGGGGGCTGGCGAGGGCGGCGAGCAGGCCGCGGGCGCGGCCGCCAAGGAGCAGCCGGAGTCGGTCACCATCGAAGCCCGCGGCCGGGGGGAACGCTGATGAGCGGGCGGCTGTTCCCGGTGCTGTTCGTGGTGGCCGTGGCACTGGTGCTCGCGGGCCTGTCGCTCTTTACGGTGAGCGAGACCGAGGTCGCCATCGTCACCGAGTTCGGGGCCGTCAAGGGCAGCCACTACGTGCCGGGGCTGCACTACAAGTGGCCCTGGGACGTGGTTACCAAGTTCGACCGGCGCATCCTCTCGCAGTCCTATAACGGCGAGACTTTTCTCACCAACGACAACCGCGGACTGATCGTCGACTTCTACATCAAGTGGCGCGTCAAGGAGCCGGTGCAGTTCTACACCGCGACCGGCGGTCGGGTTGAACTGGCCGGCGAGCGCCTCGCCGACATCGTCAAGGACGGGATCAAGGGCGTGGTGGCGCAGCGCACGCTCCAGCAGATCGTGTCGGCCGAGCGTGCCGCGGTCACGAGTGAGATGTTCGGGCAGGCGAGCAAGAGCGGCGCCGGCCTCGGCGTCGAGCTGGTCGACGTGCGCGTGCAGCGCATCGACCTGCCGGACGACGTCGCCGCGCGCGTCTTCGAGAGCATGAAGCAGAACTTCGCCAAGACGGCCGGGCGGCTGCGCGCCGAGGGGCAGAGCTCGAGCACCAGCATCCGCGCGTCCGCCGAGCGCCGCCGCACCGAGATCCTCGCCAACGCCGAGCGCGACGCCCTGCACATCCGCGGCGAGGGCGACGCCACCGCCACGCAGACCTACGCGCGCGCCTACTCGAAGGACCCGGAGTTCTACGCCTTCTACCGCAGTCTCCAGGCCTACGAGCGCGCGCTCGGCAAGGACGGGGATCTGCTGGTACTGACTCCCGACGGGGAGTTCTTCAAGTACCTGAAGGACCCGGACAAGCGCCGCGGCGGCAAGTGAAGCCGGCGGCGTGAATCTCCCGGACCTGGCGGCTGCCCTCGGCCTGTTTCTGGTGTTCGAAGGCATTGCCCCATTCCTCCACCCGCAGGGCGTCAAGCGCGCGCTCGCGCGCCTCGCCGAGCTGCGCGACCGCGAGTTGCGCATCGCGGGCGCGGGCAGCATGCTCTTCGGCGTGATCATCCTGTTCCTGGCGCGGTAGGCATGCATGGGCAGATTCGTCGTCGTCATCGGTACCCAGTGGGGCGATGAAGGCAAGGGCAAGGTCGTGGACCTGCTCGCCGAGCGCGCCGCAGCGGTGGCGCGCTTTCAGGGCGGGCACAACGCCGGCCACACGCTCGTGATCGGCGGTCGCAAGACCGTGCTGTCGCTGATACCGTCGGCGATCCTGCGCGAGGCGGTGCGCTGCTTCATCGGTAACGGCGTGGTGCTCTCCCTCGAGGCGCTGTTCGCCGAGGGCGATATGCTGATCGCGCAGGGAGTGCCGGTGTTCGAGCGGTTGGCTGTCTCGCCCCACTGCCCGCTGATCCTGCCCTCGCATGTGCTGCTCGACCAGGCGCGCGAGCGCGCCCGCGGCGCCAATGCCATCGGCACGACCGGCCGCGGCATCGGACCTGCCTACGAGGACAAGGTGGCGCGCCGTGCGGTGCGGGTGGCCGATCTCTTCCAGCGCGACCGCTTCGCCGCCAAGCTCGGCGAAGTGCTCGACTTCCACAATTTCCTGCTGCAGCACTACTACAAGTTGCCGGCGGTCGATTTCCAGAAGACTCTCGATGCGCAGCTCGCGATGGGCGAGCGCCTCAAGTCCCTCGTGACCGACGTGACGGGGGCGCTCGGTGAGCTGCGCGCCAACGGCGCCAACGTGCTGTTCGAGGGCGCGCAGGGCGCGATGCTCGATGTCGACCTCGGCACTTACCCGTACGTCACTTCGTCCAACACGACGGCGAGCTTTGCCGGCACCGGCACAGGCTTAGGCCCGCGCGCCTTCGACGGCGTGCTCGGGATCGTCAAGGCCTACACCACGCGGGTGGGCGCCGGGCCGTTTCCCACCGAGCTCTTCGATGAGGACGGCGAGCACCTGTCGCGCGTCGGTCACGAGTTCGGCTCGGTGACCGGCCGGCGCCGCCGCTGCGGGTGGTTCGACTCGGTGGCGCTCAAGCGTGCGATCGTCAACTCGAGCGTCTCGGGCCTGTGTATCACCAAGCTCGACGTGCTCGATGGGCTCGAGACGATCCGCATCGGGGTGGGCTATCGCGTCGATGGGGTGGCCTCGCCCGAGCCGCCGCTCACCGTCGAGGCCTACGCAGGCATCGAGCCGGTGTACGAGGAGCTGCCCGGCTGGCGCGAGTCGACGGTCGGGGTCACCGATTACGATGCGCTGCCCGCCAACGCCCGGCGCTATCTCGAGCGGCTCGCCGAGCTCACGCAGGTGCCGCTCGACATGATCTCGACCGGCCCGGAGCGCGACCAGACGATCGTGCTGCGGCACCCGTTCGGTGGCTGAGCGGAGCAGCGCGCCGGTCGCGCGCGCGACCCCGGCCGCACGCGCTGCTCTCGCGCTGATCGTCCTCGGTGCCTGTGCGCTCACGGCCAGCACCTGGCACGTGTTCTTCGCGACCTGGGACGAGCCGGAGCACCTCGCGGCCGGCGTCGAGCTGCTCGATCGCGGCTACTATGAATACGACACCGAGCACCCGCCGATCGGGCGCGTCGTGCTCGCGCTCGGCCCGTACCTCGCGGGCGCCCACTCCTACGGCACGCCGCCGCCGAGCGGCGTGACCGAGGGTGAGGACATCCTCTACCGCGACGGCAAATACGATCTGTACCTGACGCTCGCCCGTGCCGGTGCGCTGCCCTTTCTCGCGCTGCTGCTGTTCGTGACTTGGCTCTGGGCCCGGCGGCTGCTCGCCGGCGAGGGCGCAGCGCTCCTCGCGGTGATCCTGCTGCTGTCGGTGCCGCCGGTGCTCGGGCACGCGGGCCTGGCGACGCTCGATGTGGCGGCGGCGGCGACCATCCTGCTCGCCCTCTACGCGCTCGACCGCTGGCTCGACACGCCGAGCTGGCGCACCGCGGTGCTGTTCGGGCTCGCGAGCGGATTCGCGGTCGGAACCAAGTTCTCGGCCGTGCCGTACATCGGCATGTCGCTGCTCGCGCTCGGGCTCACCCACTGGGTGCTGGCGCGGCGCGTACCGGCGGCGGTCCGCCCGCAGACGTGGCGCCTGCGCGCGCCCGAGCTGGCCGTGGCGGCGCTCGCCGCGCTCATTCCCCTCTTCATCGCCTACGGTATCCGCGCGCCGAATGAGGCGCGGGTCGCGTTGCGTTACAACTGGGCCCTGTCCTATCTGCTGGCGCAGCACGGGGCGGAACATGCGCTCGGCGTCATACTCCAGCACCTGTGGCTGCCGCGCGAGATGAAGGACCTGCTGAACGGAGTGGTGGCCGTCGAGGCACACAACGACTCCGGGCACCTCTCGTACCTCTTAGGTGAGGTGCGCACGATGGGCTGGTGGTACTTCTACCTGGTCGCGCTCGCGGTGAAGACGCCGCTGCCGATCCTCTTCGCCGGTCCCCTGGGGGTCGCGTGGCTGGCCCGCGACGGCTGGCGCAGCGGCGACAACTGGCGGATCACCCCGGCGGTGCTCGTCGTGGCGATCCTCCTGTTCGCGAGCGGATTCAGCCACATCAACATCGGCATACGCCACGTGCTGATCCTGTATCCGCTGCTCGCGCTCGGCGCCGCCTGGGTGGTCACCCGCTCGTGGGCGCACTTGCGCCGCATGCCGGAGCGGCGGATGGCGGCGGCGGGCACCGTCGTGCTCGCCGCGCTCCTCACCTGGCAGCTCTCGACGCTCTGGGCCGTGTGGCCGGACTACCTCGCGTACTTCAACGAGACCGTCTCCCACCCCGAGCGCGTACTGGTGGACTCCGATCTCGACTGGGGTCAGGACCTGCGCCGCCTCGAGCGCCGGGCCAAGGAGCTCGGGATTCAGCACCTGAGCCTTGCGTATCGCGGCACGGCCGACCTGTCGCGCGAGCCGCTGCCGCCGCTCACGATCCTGCCGCCCCGCCAGCCGACCACCGGCTGGGTGGCGGTGTCGCAGCTCGCGCGCACCCGCAATGCCACCGACTACGCCTGGCTCGATGTCTTCCGGCCAGTCGAGCGCATCGGCAAGTCGATCGACCTCTACTACATCCCCTAGCGGGTCGTCCCGCCCGACGGGTTTGCCAGCCTGGCACCCAACAGCACGGCCGGAACGGCCGGGATGACGACGCCGAGGTTGTACCACCATGGGAAGCGCGGCCAGTACAGCACGAGATGCAGGGTCGCCAGATAGATACCCAGCAGTCCCGCGAGCGCCCACACGGCGCCGCGGCGCTTCGAGATCATCGCTGCCGCCCAGCCGGCCCCGATCTCGGCGAGCACCCAGAGCGCGAGGTTCCAGCAGGCCATCGCTGCCGTGAACGTGAACGCGCCCTCTCTCATCCACTGCCGTCCGTGCACTGCGTAGTCGGGCCAGAGCTGCGCCAGCGCGCTCGCCAGCACGTAGAACCCCACGGCCCAAACGACCGCGCCAATGACGACACCGAGGACGCTGCGTACCATGTTGGCCGTATTCGCCGCCCCGTCTAGGTTGCCGCCTGCTCCCGCAAGCGCGTGATGCGCTCGAGTGGCGGCGGGTGCGAGTAGTAGAAGGCAACGTACCAGGGATCGGGTGTCAGCGTGCTGGCGTTGTCGCGGTGCAGCTTCACCAGCGCGCTGGCGAGCTCGGCGGCGCTCGCATGCTGGCTCGCGAACGCGTCGGCCTCGAACTCGTGACGCCGTGACCAGAGCGAGGCGAGCGGCGTGACGAAGAAGGTGAACGCCGGGACCACCAGCACGAACAGCAGCAGCGCGGCATGTATCGAGGGTGTCGGCACACCGAGGGCGTGGTAGAACTCCGGCCTCGGAACGAGCGAGCCGAGCACGGCGAGTCCCGCGAAGACCGTCGCCACCGATACCAGGAGGCGCTTGCGCACGTGCTTCAGGCGGAAGTGCCCGAGCTCGTGCGCCAGGACGCCTTCGATCTCGCCCTGGCCGAGGGTCTCGAGCAGGCTGTCGAAGAACACGATGCGCTTGTGGCGGCCGATGCCGGTGAAATACGCATTGCCGTGGCTCGAGCGGCGCGAGCTGTCGACGACGAACACGCCCTTGGAGGCGAACCCGCAGCGCCCGAGCAAGGCCTCGATGCGTTCCTTGAGCGCATGATCCGCGAGCGGTACGAAGCGGTTGAAGAGCGGCGCGATGAACGCCGGCCAGGCCCAGGCCATGAGCAGCATCACCGCGAGCCACAGCCCGAACGCCCACAGCCACCACGCGCGTCCGGTGCGCTGCATCAGCTCGAGCGTTGCGAGCACGAGCGGCCCGCCGAGCAGCACGGCGAGGCCTGAGCTCTTGGCGAGGTCGCTCAAGTACAGCGTGGGAGTCGTGCGGTTGAAGCCGAAGCGGGCCTCGAGCACGAAGGTCCGCCACAGCGACAGCGGCAGGGTCACGAGACGGATCAGGAGGACCACGCTGGCGATCACCGCGAGTCCGAGCCAGGGCTCGGCCAGGTGGGAGCGGCCCCACAGCGCATCGAGGGCCGCGAGCCCGCCGCCCAGCGTCAGCGCGAGCGCCAGGGCGGCGTCCAGGGTGAGACCGAGGTCGCCGAGGCGCGCCTTGGCGAGGGTGTAGTCGGCTGCCTTGGCGTGCTCCGCCGCAGTGATGCTGGCGGCGAAGGGCGCCGGCACCGTGCCACGATGGCGGGCCACGGTGGCCATCTGGCGCCGGGACAGCCACAGCTCGAGCGCGAGTCCGAGGAGCACTGCGAACACGAACAGCGGGGTGAGCCAGCTCATCGAGCGCCGTCAGGGTGGCAATTTACCGGTGTCCGCCGGAGGCCGCCGCGGACTCGGCGGTGGCGGCGCCGTGATCGCGCAGCCACAGCCTCAGCGTCACCACAAACGCAACCAGGCTGAGCAGCGTGAAGAACCACAGCATGGGTGTGTAGCCGCCGGGGTTGGCGGCGCTCGCGCCGCTGCGGTCATTCAAGTACCCGGCGATCAGATTGGCGAAGAAGAGGCCGGCATTCTGCAGCGTCGTCATGAGCCCGTAGGCGGTGCCGAGATGCTCGGAAGCCACGTAGCGCACCACCGTTGGCCAGAGCACCGCCGGCAGGAGCGAGAAGCTCAAGCCCAGGAGCGTCGTCGAGAGTCCCGCCCCGTCCGCTACCCCCGCCAGCAGCACGAGGAAGCTCAGCGGCAGGAATAGTGCCCCGGCGGCGAGCAGCGCGGTGTTGCGCCCGATGCGGTCGAGGAGCAGGCCGAACAGCGGCGTGGCAAACACCGCGGCCAGAAACACGTAGCTGTTGAGGTCGCCCGCTGCCTTGAGCGGCAGCCCCCAGGCCTCCTGCAGGTATTTGATGGCGAAGGTGCTGCGGAACGGGAAGATGACTGAATAGAACGCCACGCACACGATGACGAGCAGCCAGTATTCGCTACGGAAGGACAGCAGGTGCCGCCAGTCGAGGCGCTCGGGCTGCGGGGGCAGCGCCAGCGTCCCGCGCGGCGCCTCGCGCCGGTCGAGCCAGAAGTAAACCAGCGCCCCGGCGAAGGAAGCGGCAGCAAAACCGCACGCGAGCCACAAGGGCGGCTGCCAGCCGTGCGCGTACAGATCGCTCGCAAAGGACGGGGAGCGGTCCGCGAGAAAGGAGCCGAGGCGGGCCAGGCTCAGGTTCATGGCCATCAGGAGCGCCAGATAACGCCCCGAGAACCACTGCGCGAGCGCCACGAGCACCGCCACCACCAGCGTCTCCGAGCCGATTCCAAACAACAGCCGGCCGGCTGCCATGACCGGGAAGCGCACTCCGATCGCCGTGACCACGGCGCCCACCAGGCAGATGGCCGTGGTCGCCACCACGACGCGCCGTGCGGTGAAGCGATCGACCAGCACGCCGCCGACCACGACCAGAAAGATGTTGGGGAGGCTGTAGATCGCATTGAGCGTGCCGATCTGCGTATCGGTGAAATGCAGCGTACGCGACAGCTGCTCGGCGACCGGCGCGATCGAGTCGTAGCCATAGTAGTTGCCGAGCATGACGAACGCGGTGGTCGCGAACATCAGCGTCTGTACGGAGAACGAGGGTGTGGCGGAGCGCTCGCCGCTCATGCAGGAACGTGATGCAGGGACTCAACCGTCATGTGCACGCCATTGTACTGAAAGGCGCGCGCCGGGATGAGCATTTCAGCGCGCGACCCAACCCGAGCTGAGCAGCGGCTCGCTGAATTCACGCAGCACACGCGCATCGGGCCGTGCCAGCTCGCGGGAGACGTCGGGCGCCGGCACCCGCGCCAGTATGTCGCGGATGATGTTGAGGCGCGCCTGGTGCTTGTCGTCGGCGCGCACCACCATCCACGGCGCCTCGCGCGTGTGGGTACGCAGCAGCATCTGGTCGCGCGCGCGGCTGTAGTCGTCCCAGTGCTGCTGCGCCGCTTCGTCCACCGGACTCAACTTCCACTGCTTGAGCGGGTCGCGGCGCCGCTCGCGCAGGCGCCGCGCCTGCTCGGCGCGGCTGATGTCGAGATAGTACTTGAGCAGGTGGATGCCCGCGCGCACCAGCATGCGCTCGAAGCCGGGAGCCGCCTCGAGGAAGGCCGCGTGCTCGGCGCGCGTGCAGAAGCGCATCACGTACTCGACGCCGGCGCGGTTATACCAGCTGCGGTTGAACAGCACGATTTCCTGGGCTGCCGGCAGATGCGCGCTGAAGCGCTGGAAGTACCACTCGGTTTCCTCGCGGTCGCTCGGCTTGCCGGGCGCAACCACCCGGACCTCGCGCGGGCTCAGGTGCTCGGCGATGCGCTTGATGGTGCCGTCCTTACCGGCGGCGTCGCGCCCCTCGAGAATCACCAGCACCTTGCGCCCGCGGGCGATGACGTGACGATGGAGCTTCACCAGCTCGATCTGCAGTGCCCGCAGCTCACGCGCGTAGCGATGCCTGCCGAGCTTCGGTACCGAGGGTGCCGGATGGGCTTTCTTGGCCATGCTGTGCTCCGATGTGGCGGCGAAATGGGATGGCTGCGGCGCATTATTCGCCCGCTGGTTGCCGACAAGCCATACTCTTGTCGCGCGCACGCGCTTGGTTCAGGCTAGGCGCTCCGCGCTACGTCAATACAACAGAGCGGATCCGCGGGGAGTCGTGCATGACGAAAACCAGGGCTGAGCCGCGCGTGGTAGTCAGCAAGAACGGGCCGTACCTGGTGAGCGGGGCCGTCCCGCTCGCCCGGCAGACGATCGTCGCCGACAGTGAAGGTGGCTCGGAAGCATGGCGCGAGAGCCACTCCTTCCCCGCGCAGGAGAGCTACGCGCTGTGCCGCTGCGGGCGCTCCGCCAGCAAGCCCTTCTGCGACGGTACGCACAACAAGGTCGGCTTCGACGGCACCGAGACCGCCAGCCGCGAGTCCTATCGCGAGCAGGCGCAGCTCACCGAGGGACCGGCGCTCGCGCTGTCGGACGCGGAGTCGCTGTGCGCTTTCGCGCGCTTCTGCGATCCGAACGGTCAGGTGTGGAGCCAGGTCGAGCGCACCGACGAGGCCGAGGTGCGCGCTACCTTCGTGCGGCAGGTGAACAACTGTCCCTCCGGGCGCCTCGTTGCCTGGGACCGCGCCACCGGCAAGCCGCTCGAGCATCATCTGCCCGTGTCGATCGGCGTGATCGAGGATCCCCCCGAGGGGGTGAGTGGGCCGCTGTGGCTGCGCGGCGGCATCCCGGTCGTCGCCGCCGACGGCTTTGCCTACGAGGTGCGCAACCGGGTGACGCTGTGCCGCTGCGGTGCCTCCAGACACAAGCCCTTCTGCGACGGCTCGCACGCCGCCATCAAGTTCCGCGACCCGGGCGCGGGTGGGAGCGGCCCATGAGCATCTACGACGAGGCGCTGGAGAAGACCTCCGCCAACTACGTGGCGCTCTCGCCGGTGAGCTTCGTCGAGCGCAGCGCGGAAGTTTTCGGCGACCTGCCGGCGGTGGTGCACGGCGCGCGCCGCTACGACTGGCGCGCGACGCGCGAACGCAGCGCGCGGCTCGCGGCCGCGCTGCGCGCGCTCGGCGTGGCGCGCGGCAGCACCGTGAGTGCCATGCTCACCAACACGCCGGAGATGATCGAGGCGCACTACGCGGTGCCGGCGCTCGCCGCCGTGCTGCACACGCTCAACACCCGGCTGGATGCGCCGCTGCTCGCCTGGCAGATGCAGCATTGCGAGACGGCGGTGCTGATCACCGACCGGGAGTTCGCGCCAGTGATCGCGCGCGCGCTCGAGATTCTGCGTGCGGAGCACGGCCGTACGCCGCAGGTGATCGACGTGTGCGACGCCGAGTATGCCGGGCCCGGCGAGCGGCTCGGGGCGCTCGAGTACGAATCGCTCCTGGCCGCGCACGAGCCGCTCGCGCTGCTCGCGGGGCCGGCCGACGAATGGGATGCGATCGCGGTCTCCTACACCTCCGGCACTACCGGCAATCCCAAGGGCGTCGTGACCCACCACCGCGGCGCCTATCTCAACGCCATAGCCAACGCGCTGGCGTGGAGCATGCCGCAGTTTCCGCGCTATCTGTGGACGCTGCCCCTGTTCCACTGCAACGGCTGGTGCTTTCCCTGGACGGTGGCGCTGCTCGGCGGGATGCAGGTGTGCCTGCGCAAGGTCGAGGCGCGCGCCATCTTCGAGGCGATTCGCACGCACGGCGTCGATCATTACTGCGGCGCCCCCATCGTGCACAACATGCTGGTCAACGCGGACGCCAGCTGGCGCGGCGCTATCACCCAGCGCGTGCGCGCGCTGGTCGCAGGCGCCGCCCCCCCGGCCGCGATGATCGAGGGGATGCAGCGCATCGGCTTCGATCTGACGCATGTCTACGGCCTCACCGAGACCTACGGGCCGGCCGCGGTGGCGGTCAAGCGTGCCGCCTGGGCGCAGCAGAGCCCTGCCGAGCAGGCGCGGCTCAACGGGCGCCAGGGCGTGCGCTATGCGCTCGAGGATGGTATGTCGGTACTCGATCCGCAGACCATGCAGGCCGTTCCGGCCGACGGCGCGCACATCGGCGAGGTCATGTTTCGCGGCAACATCGTGATGAAGGGGTACCTCAAGAACCCGCAGGCGACGATGCGCGCCTTCGACGGCGGCTGGTTCCACAGCGGCGACCTCGCGGTCATGGAGCCGGATCGCTACGTCAAGATCCGGGACCGCAGCAAGGACGTGATCATCTCCGGCGGAGAGAACATCAGCTCGCTCGAGGTCGAGGAGGCGCTCTACCGGCATCCGGCCGTGATGGTTTGTGCGGTAGTGGCGCGGCCGGATCCCAAGTGGGGTGAATCGCCGCTCGCCTACGTCGAGTTGAAGAGCGGCGCCACCGCAAGCGCGTCCGAGCTGATCGAGCACTGCCGCGCCTTCCTCGCCGGCTACAAGGTCCCGCGCGAGGTGCGCTTCGAGGAAATCCCGAAGACCGTCACCGGGAAGATTCAGAAGTTCGTGCTGCGCGAACGCGCCCGCTCTGCCAGCGCGATCGAATAGCTCCTGCCCATGAGCCGCGGCGACGTCATCGTGGTGGGCGGTGGACTGGCGGGGCTCACGAGCGCCTACGCGCTCCATGAGGCAGGCTACGCCGTACAGCTGCTCGAGCGGCGCGAGGACGTGGCTCTCGAGACCAGCTTCGCCAATGGCGGGATCCTGACACCCTCGATGCCGGATCCCTGGAACGCTCCGGGGGTGCAATGGCAGCTGCTGCGCTGGCTCGGGCGCGAGGATGCGCCGATGCTGCTGCGGCCCCGGGCGATCCCGGAGTACTTCGGCTGGGGCCTGAAGTTCCTCGCTGGCTCGGCGCCGCGCGCCTACCACGCCTCGATGCTCGCCAACTACCGCCTGTGCGCCTACAGCCTGGACCGGCTGCGAGCGTGGCGCGCCCAGCTCGCCCTCGAGTACGCCGTGGGGACCCACGGCACCATCGAGGTGTACCGCGATTCCCGCTCGTTCGAGCGCGCCGTGGCCGAGGTACGCACCCTCGCGCCACTCGGCCTGCTTGGCACGGCGCTCGACCCGCAAGGCACGGCGCGCCTCGAGCCGCTGCTCGGGGAGATACAGGGGAATCTCGCCGGCGCCATCCACTATCCTGCGGACGAGAGTGGCGACGCATGGCTCTTCTGCCGGGCGCTGCGCGCACGCCTCGAGGAGCGCGGCGTGCGGATTCTGCTCGACACTGCGGTGCGCGCCGTGCGCCTCACCGGCGGCCGGGCCACGGGCGTCGAGACCGAGACCGGGTTCGTGCCGGGGAGCGCCGTCGTGCTCGCGGCAGGTCCCTGGTCGCGAGCGCTGCTCGCGGCCTGCGGCGTGCGGGTCGAGGTGCGGCCGGTGAAGGGCTATTCGCTCTCGATTCCGATCGACCCAAGCGCAGGCCCGCGCCACGCCCTGTCGGACGACTCACTGCACGCGGTCATGACGCCGCTCGGGTCGACGCTGCGGCTCGCGGGCACCGCCGAGTTCAGCGGCTGGGACCTCACCCTGCGCCCGGGCCGCGTCGAGGCCCTGTGGCGGCTGCTCGCGGCGCTCAGTCCCACGCTGTCGCGCTCGGTCGACCGCTCGAGCGCGCGGGCCTGGTGCGGACTGCGCCCGATGTCGGCCGACGGGCGGCCGTACGTCGGCGCGGCTCCCCTCCCGGGGCTCTATGTGAATACCGGGCACGGCCACCTCGGCTGGACGCAGGCCGCGGGCTCGGCCACGCTGCTCGCGCAGCTCATGACCGGGACGGCGACTGCCATCGATCCACGGCCCTTCGCGCTCTCGCGCGGCGAGCGGCACGCGTGGCGCGGCGAACTCAGGGCATCGGAGCAACACTGATGGGCGATCCTGACTTCAAGGCAGCTTTGGCCGCGGGCGCTGCGGCGCTGCTGGCGCTGCTGAGCGGCGGCCAGGCCTGCGCCGCGCCGGCGGTCGCCGCCGCGGCGCAGCCGCCGGCCTACGACGTCGTCATCCGGGGCGGGACGATCTACGACGGGTCGGGCGGCGCCCCGTTCGTCGGCGACGTTGCGTTGCGCGGCGATCGCATCGCCTACATCGGGGCGCACGCTCCGGGGCGCGGTGCCGAGGAGTTTCCCGCGCGCGGCAAGGCGGTGGCGCCCGGCTTCATCAACATGCTGGCGCACCCGGAGGAATCGCTGCTCATCGACGGACGGGCGCTGAGCGACCTGCGCCAGGGAGTCACGCTCGAGGTCCTCGGCGAGGATTCGATGGGCCCGCTGTCGGCGGACATGAAGCGCCTCGGCCGGCAGCGGCAGGGGGACATCAAGTACGACATCGACTGGACGACGCTCGGGGAGTACCTGACGAAGCTCGAGAAGCGCGGCATTACCCCCAACGTCGCCTCCTTCGTGGGTGCCGGCACGGTGCGTACCTATGTCCTCGGCGAGCGCGACGTGCAGCCCACGCCGGCACAGCTCGAGGAGATGCGCACGCTGGTGCGGGAGGCGATGGAGCAGGGCGCCGTCGGGGTCACGACCGCGCTCATCTACGCTCCCAACGACTACGCGAAGACGCCCGAGCTCATTGCGCTCGCGCAGGAGTCGGCGCGCTGCGGCGGCATCTACAGTGCCCACATGCGCAGCGAAGGCGACCGGCTGCTGGAAGCGGTGCAGGAGACCGTCGACATCGCGCGGGCCTCGGGCGCCCCGGCCGAGATCTATCACTTGAAGCAGGCCGGCAAGCGCAACTGGGACAAGCTCGACGCGCTCATCCGCGCCGTGGCTGCGGCGCGCAGCTCGGGAGTACGCATCACGGCCGACATGTACGTCTATATGGCCGGTGCCACCGGGCTCGATGCGGCCATGCCGCCCTGGGTGCAGGACGGCGGGCTCGAGGCCTGGATCGCGCGCATGAAGGATCCGGCGACCCGCGTGCGTCTCCTCGCCGACATGCGTAATCCGAAACCCGACTGGGAGAACCTGGCGCTCGCGGCCGGCCCTGAGGGCACCCTGCTCCTCGGCTTCAAGAACCCGGCGCTCAAGCCCCTCACCGGCAAGACGCTGGCGGAGGTAGCCAGGGCGCGCGGCGTGAGCGCTCAGGATGCCGCCATCGACCTCGTCATCGAGGATGGCTCGCGCGTCGAGGTCGCTTACTTCCTCATGTCGGAGGACAACGTCCGCCGCGAGGTGGCGCTGCCCTGGGTGAGCTTCGACTCGGACGCGGACGCGCCGGCGCCGGAGGGCGTGTTTCTCAAGTCGAGCCGCCATCCGCGCACCTACGGCAACTTCGCGCGGGTGCTGGCGCACTATGTGCGCGAGGAGAAAGTGCTCACCCTGCCGCAGGCGGTCGCCAAGCTCGCGGCGCTGCCGGCCGCGACCCTGTCCCTGAGCGATCGCGGCCAGCTGCGTCAGGGCTACTTCGCCGACATCGTGGTGTTCGATCCGGCCAAGGTCCAGGACCACTCCACCTATCAGCGGCCGCAGCAGCTCGCCACCGGCGTCAGCGACGTGTGGATCAACGGCGTGCGGGCGCTGCGCCACGAGGTCGCAACCGCCGCGGCCAGCGGCCGCGCTATTCGCGGGCGCGCGTGGACTGGAGGCGGTGGCGGCGGGTGCCGCAAGAGCGCGGCCGACTGGAGCTGGTCACCCTGAGGGTGTCGGCAGGTCGGCGAAGGGACTGCGCACGTCCATGCGCGTGGTGACGGGCGGCATCGGGTACTTGAGGCCGCTCGCGCAGTTGAAGAGCACGACCCGCTCGCCCGCGGCGACCTTGCCGGCACGTGCCGCGGCGAGATATGCCGCGTAGGTGGCAGCCCCTTCGGGGGAGAGGAGCAGGCCGTCCCTGGCCGCGACCTCGGTGCGGGCGCGCTCGATCTCGACATCGTCGACCGCGATCGCAAAGCCGCCCGTCTCGCGCAGCGCCCGCAGGATGAGAAAGTCGCCGATGGCGGCCGGGACGCGGATTCCAGAGGCGATGGTATGGGCATTTTCCCAGGGCGTGGCACTTGCGGCGCCCGCCTCGAAGGCACGCACGATCGGCGCGCAGCCGCTCGACTGCACGGCGACGAGCCGCGGCATCGGACCTGCGATCCAACCGAGCTCGGCGAGCTCAGCCCAAGCCTTCCACATGCCGATGAGTCCGGTGCCGCCGCCGGTCGGGTAGAACACGACGTCCGGCAGCTGCCACTGCATCTGCGCCGCGAGCTCGAGCCCCATGGTCTTCTTGCCCTCGATGCGGTAGGGCTCCTTGAGCGTCGACATGTCGAACCAGCCGAAGCGCTCCTTGCCGAGTCCCACCAGCCGGCCGCAGTCGTTGATGAGCCCGTTGACGCGCCACACCGTGGCCCCCTGGAGCGCGATCTCGCTCAGGTTGATCTCCGGGGTGTCATCGGGACAGAAGCAGTATGCCGCCATCGCGGCGCGCGCCGCATAGGCGGCCATCGCGGCGCCGGCGTTGCCGTTGGTCGGAATCGCCACGCGCCGCACGCCGAAGGAGTGCGCCATCGAGACTGCGAGAGCGAGCCCGCGCGCCTTGAAGGAGCCGGTCGGCAGGCGCCCCTCGTCCTTTACGGTCGGGGGCAGGAAGCCCGCGGGACGCTCGCTGTTGACGAGCTCGATGAGCGGGGTCTCGAGCTCGCCGAGGCTCACGACGTGCGCGGGATCCGGCACCGGCAGCAGCTCCCGCCAGCGCCACAGGTCCGTCGGCCGGCGCTCGATGTCCGCGCGCGTGACCTCGGCCCGCAACGCCGCGAGGTCGTAGCGGGCGAGCAGCGGCTTCCCGGCGCGCGAGAGACCCTGCAGTCTCGCGATATCGTGGCGCTCGCCGGTGGCGCTGCACTCGAGGTGGGTCGCGTAGGAGTAGCGCACCGGGAGCTCCTCAGATTCGGCTTCGGCACGGCTTGTGATACAAGAGCGCCATGACGCCAGGGCCGCCAGACGACCGGCCGCCGCAGCTGGTCCGCGCCATCGGCCGCTGGAGCATGGTAGCACTGGCGGTCAACTGCATTCTCGGCAGCGGCATCTTCGGCCTGCCCTCGGTGGTGGCGGGCTACGTCGGCGCCTGGAGCCCCGTGGCGATGTTGCTGGCGGGCCTTCTGATGGCCGTCATCATCGGCTGTTACGCCGAAGCCGCCTCACAGTTCACCGGAACCGGGGGACACTACTTATATGTGCGGGAGGCGTTCGGCCGCTTCGCGGGCGTGCAGGTCGGATGGATGACGCTGCTCAGCCGCCTGACGGCGTGCGCGGCGGCGGTGAACCTCCTGGTCATCTCGCTCGCGCAATTCTGGCCGGGGGCGGGCACGCCGCTGCCGCGCGCCATCATCGTGTCGCTGTTCGTCGGCAGCCTCGGTGTCGCGAACTATCGGGGCGTCGCCGCTGGCACGCTGGTGAGCAACGTGTCGGTGGTCGCGAAGCTCGTGCCGCTTGCGCTCGTGTGTGCGGTGGGCGTCGCCTATGTCGTGGCTCATCGGGCCGCGGCGCCCGCTCCCGCAACGGGCGGCCTCGATGGCTGGCTGCAGGCGCTCCTGCTCCTGATCTTCGCCTACGGGGGCTACGAGACGGCGCTCTTCCCCATGGGCGAAGCGCGCGATCCGCGCCGTGATGCAGCCTTCGCGCTGTTTGCCGCACTGCTCATCGTGGCGCTGCTCTATACGCTGCTGCAGCTGGTCGTCGTCGAGGCGCTGCCCGACGCCGCCTCGAGCGAGCGCCCGCTCGCCGACGTGGCCCGCGTGATGATGGGGCCCGGCGGCGCGGTGCTCGTCTCGATCGGCGCACTGATCACGGTGTACGGCTACCTGAGCGCGAACCTCCTGGGAGGACCCCGTGCCACCTTCGCGCTCGCCGAGCGGGGCGACTTCCCGGCGCGTTTCGCCGCGATCCATCCGCGCTTCCGCACGCCCTACTTCTCGGTCGGTGTGTATGCTCTGCTGGTCTGGGCGTTCGCGCTGCTCGGCAGCTTCACGTGGAACCTGACCCTGTCGGCGGTCGCGCGGCTCTTTTATTACGGCGCGGTGTGCGCCGCCGTGCCGGTGCTGCGCCGCCGGCAGCCGGGGGCCGCCGTCTTTCGCCTGCCAGGCGGTGCGGCACTGCCCGTGCTCGGAGTGCTGATCTGCCTGGCGCTCCTCACACGGGTCGACTTCAGCAAGTCCGTCATCCTGCTGGCGGTGATCGTGGCCGCGGCCGTGAACTGGCTGCTGGTGCGCCGGCGCGGCACAATGATCGAGGGAGGCGAACATGAGTACCAATGAGCCGCTGGTAAAGCGTGCGCAGGACACCCGTGGCGTGGTGACCCTCACGCTCAATCGTCCGCAGGCCTACAACGCTCTCTCGGAGGCGATGCTCGCGGCGTTGCAGCGCGAGCTCGACTCGATCGCAGCCGACGAGGCGCTGCGGGTCGTGGTGCTTAGCGGCGAGGGCAAGGCCTTCTGCGCCGGACACGATCTGCGCGAAATGCGCGCCCAGCCCTCGCAGGAGTACTACGAGCGGCTGTTCGGGCAGTGCAGCCGCATGATGCTGACTCTCACGCGGCTGCCGGTTCCCGTGATCGCGCGCGTCCAGGGGGTGGCGACGGCCGCGGGCTGCCAGCTGGTGGCGCAATGCGATCTGGCGGTGGCGGCGGAGGGCGCGCGCTTTGCGGTGAGCGGCGTGAACCTCGGGCTCTTCTGCTCGACGCCCGGCGTACCGCTGGCGCGCAACCTCTCGCGCAAGCGCGCCTTCGAGATGCTGGTGACGGGCGAGTTCATCGATGCGCGCGAGGCGCTCTCCCGCGGCCTCGTCAACCGGGTGGCCGAAGGCGGCGCGCTCGATGCGGAAGTCGAGCGGCTGGTGGCGAGCATCGTCGCCAAGCCGCGCGTCGCCGTGGCCATGGGCAAGGAGCTCTTCTATCGGCAGGTGGAGCTCGGCCTGGCGGCCGCTTACCAGGCGGCCGGCGAGACCATGGCCTGCAACATGATGGAGGAGGCTGCGCTGGAGGGTGTGCAGGCCTTCATCGACAAGCGCGCGCCGCGCTGGGCCTAGGGTCCGAGGATGAGACGGAAGGCCGCAGCCGCCGCTAGTCTCGCGCTGTGGCTGCCGACGCTGCTGGCGGGCGTGGCGGCGGGCGCCGAGAGCGCACCGACACCCGCGGTGGCCGTTAGCCGCGACGTCATGATCACGATGCGCGACGGCGTACGGCTCGCGGCCGATGTCTATCGCCCGGCCCAGGGCGGCCTCGCGTCCGAGGGCCGGTTCCCCACGCTGCTCATGCGCACCCCCTACGGCAAGTCGGTGCGCGCCGCGCCGTTTGCCGAATACTTCGCGACGCGCGGCTACGTCGTGGTGGTCGAGGACGTGCGCGGCCGCTACCGGTCCGAGGGTCGCTGGCGGCCGCTCTACGACGACGGCGCCGACGGTTACGACACTGCGGACTGGATCGGGCATCAGAGCTGGTCGGACGGCGGGATCGGTACGCTCGGCACCTCCTACGAGGGCGCCACGCAGCAGGCGCTGGCGATCGCCGGCGCGCCGTTCGTGAAAACCATGGTCCCGCTCTTTTCCATGTCGGATCCGGGCCGCTACGGCGTGCGGCACAACGGTGCGTTCGAGCTGCGCTGGTTCAACTGGGTGTTCACGCTCGGCAATGCCACGGGCGATGAGAGCCTCAAGGCCGCGCTGCGTGCCGCCAGCGATCCGGCCGCCGCTGCCGCGCTCGCCGAGCTCACCGACCACGTGACCGAGTACGTGCGCGCGCTGCCGCTGCGCGCCGGCACGACGCCGCTCAAGTTCGCGCCGGACTACGAGAAGTGGCTCATCGAAGCGATGAGCCACGGAGGCGCGGACCCGACCTATACGGCGATGGGGATCGACATCCCCGATCACCTGGCCGACTACAAGGACGTGCCGGTGTATCACGTCACCGGCTGGTACGACTCCTGGACGCTCCAGGTGGCGAATTTGAACTTCGCCGGGCTGCGCTCGCACAAGCAGAGCCTGCAGCGCCTGATCGTCGGCCCCTGGATCCACAGCAGACCGGGTCAGAGTTTTGCCGGTGACGCCCAGTTCACCTCTGACGCCGCCATCGATCTCAATGCCTTCGAGCAGCGCTGGTTCGACCACTGGCTGAAGGGGATCGACAACGGCGTCGAGCGCGAGCCTCCCGTACGGCTCTATGTCATGGGGGGAGGGGATGCGCACAAGACCCCGGAAGGCCGCGTGTTCGTCGGCGGCCACTGGCGCGATGAGCAGGAGTGGCCCCTGAGCCGCGCCCGCATGACGCCCTATTACCTGCATGGCGGGGGACTCCTGTCGGCCGAGCGGCCGGCCGCGCACGCGCCCGTCCGCTACCGCTTCGACCCGCGTCATCCCGTGCCGACGCTCGGCGGCAACCTCTCTTCCCAGGGAGCGCTCGCCACTCAGGGCGCGACCGACCAGCGCTGCCGCACGGACCTGTGGAGCTGCACCGATGCGCTGCCGCTCTCCGCGCGCAACGACGTGCTGGTGTTTCAGACGCCGCCGCTCTCGCAGGACCTGGAGGTCACCGGGCGTCTGATCGTGAAGCTATGGGCGGCCTCCGATGCGCCGGATACCGACTTCACCGCCAAGCTGATCGATGTCTATCCGCCCAACGCGGATTTTCCGCACGGCATCGACCTCAACATCGGCGACGGCATCGTGCGGGCTCGCTACCGCAACGGGCCGACGGCGCCCGAGATGCTGCAGCCCGGGAAGGTCTACGAGCTCACGATCGAGCTCTATCCGACCTCGCTCGTGCTCAAGCGCGGCCACCGTATCCGGCTCGATGTCTCGAGCAGCAACTTCCCGCGCTTCGACGTGAATCCCAACACCGGGGAGCCGCTCAACGACCATCGCAGCTGGCGGGTCGCGGAGAACTCGATCTACCTCGATCCGGCGCACCCCTCGCGCATCCTGCTGCCGGTGGTGGCAGGCTCCCCCTGAGCTATCGGGTCACGCCGTTGTTGAGCCCATTGCGCTCCAGCTCGAGTTGATTGGTCGCGACGCTGGTGATTCCCGGCACCGACTGAGCGATGCGTCGCGCGCGGTACAACGCATCCGTGCTCCAGACGTAACCGCTGAGATGGGCAGTCCCGTTCTCGACTCTCACATCCACGTGACGATAGTAATAGACGGGGTCGGCATTGAGCTGCGAGTAGACGGCGTTCGCCAGGATCTGGTCGCCGGCAGCTCGTTCGGCTCGTGCCGATGCTTCGCCGGGCGGCAGTGGCGCTTGCGGAGGAGCGGTCGCGCATGAGGCGGCCAGTGCGGCCGCGGCCATCAGGACTGGAGTAAAGAACGTCTTTGCTGAGCTCATTGTGATCCCGTGCCGTCACCGCCGCCCCGGTTGGCCTGGCGCTCGAGCTCGAGCTCATCCCGCACTTCGATGACGCCGGGGACTTTGCGGGCGATCTGCTGAGCATGATACAGGGCATCCGTGGTCCACACGTAACCGCTCAGCCGCGCCACGCCGTAATCGACGCTGACCTCGACGTCACGGAAGTAGTAGATCGGATTGGCTTCCAGCGCGGCGCTGACCTGCTCAGTGATGGCGGCGTCGGCGCGTTCCTGGTCGGGCGACTTGGGAGGAGTTGTCGCGCAGCCGAGCGTGAGCACCGCGATGGCGGCCAGGACGGCAGATGCCGCACCTCTGCGCCCGATCGTCATACCGACCTCCTCGGAACGATCTGCCTGACCTCTGATGAGACAACCGGCGAGGGCTGACTGTTCATGAGTCGGGGCTCACCAGGCCCCCTGCGCCGGTCCTCACCGCAGGACTTTTGTCACATTGCGCAGGCTTTTGTCACACTCCGAATGACGGCCACCACCACCGACGGTTCTTCGGGTTCAGGATCTACCGCGCGACGGGTCCGTTCTCGTTCCCGTTCCGGTTCAGTTCCAGGTCGTTCACCACCTGCGTGACGCCCGGGACGGTCGACGCGATTGCCACGGCCAGGTCGAGATCTGGCCGCTCCCAGACGTAGCCGCTGAGGTGCACCACGCCGTTATCGGCGTGTACAGATATGTGCTTGGCATAGAGCACCTTGTCCGAGTTCAGCGCAGCTTCCACGCGGTCGGCTATCGCCTTATCGTCCGCCCGTTGCGCTTCGGTCTTGGGAGGACCCGATGCGCACGCGGCCACGGCACATATCGCGGCCACCGCAACCGCTGCGAACGGCACGCGCTTGATCGTTTGGGCCACGTTGGCTCCCTCCTCATTGCTCGATGCGATGTATACCACACCCTGGGCGCGGCGGACGGCCCGGCCGCCGAAGCGCCCACTCCCGGTGCCGTCACCAGGAGTGGGCCGATCCGGTCGTGCCTGGCCGTTGCCGTCCCGCCGGTCCAGGGGTATCCCGCCGAGCGCCTTCAGAACTTGAAGTTCACGCCCGTCGAGAAACCGATCTCATGGCAGCCACCCCACGTCGTCGGGCCGCCGCTCATGTAGTCGATGAACGGCGTGTGCGTGGCGTCGTGGCAGTCGGTCTTGATGCCGTGGCCACCTGCGCCGATATCGAAGTGCGCATTGCCGTCGTTCGCTGTGTCGGCAAAATCGACGTACCAGGTAAACTGCTTGTCGAACTTGTGCCACCACGCGAGCGTGTACATGTTCGCCTGGTTGTTGCCGATCCCGCCCGGGTAATAGTTGTGCTGTCCACCCGGGTCGCCCGGGGTGGCACCGGCATGCGCCCAACCCGCCGCGATCCGGTCCGCCCCGCCGGCGAACTCGTACTCGAGAGCCAGCCAGTCGGAGTTGCGCGTCCGCTCGTTCTGGAACTCCATGACGGCGGGAAGATTGCGGTGCATCGCCTCCCACAGGTAGGAGACCGTCAGGCCAAATTCGAAGCGGTACTGTCCGCCGAACTTCATCGCCCATTCATCGCCAATGTCGTAAAGAGGGCTGTAGGGGGCCGAGCCAACAGCGGCGGCGTCCGGAAATTCTGCCGCGTAGGCCAGGTAGCTCCCGCAGTCGAGCAGCGGTGAAGGCGCGGGGTTCGTGCAAAGGTCGCCGCCCCCGGGCAGGGCTCCGTAGTAGGGGTTGTTCGAGCCAATGCCATCTGAGCTGCGGTTCACGCCGCTATGCAGCTCATAGGCGGCGGTGAGATAGAGGCCGCCGGTCTCGAACTTGAGATCCCCGCCGTAGGAGTAATTGAAGCCGCCGTCATCGCAGTTCAGGAACAGGTTGCCGCTACCCGGGTTGTTGCCTCCCGCGCAATCCGGAGACCCAAGCGCCGCGATGTTGTTGTACGGGTCCGGATTCTGGCCGAAGCTGTAGGAGGCATCGAAGCTGAAGCCGGACCAGGTGGGCGACATGTAAGTGATCACGTGATCCATGCGCGTACCGAACTCGACGCGGTTGTCGCCGCCGGTGTTGCCGATGACGACGCTGTAGTTGCCGAGCTGTCCCGAGAAGGGATTCAGCCGGTCGGTCGAGGTCTTGTACGGCGTGTACATCTCGCCAAACCGGAACTGTCCCCACTCCTTGGCGCGCAGGCCTACCCACGTGTCGCCGAGCCCGATGGCTCCCTGGACGGTGTTCGAGGACTTGGTCCAGGTGTTCTGGAGGCCGGGCGCGGCCACCATGTCGATCGCGGCTGAAAACTGGTAGATGAAGTCGACATTGGTGGTACCGATCTTGTGGCTGCCGCGATAACCGATGTTCGAGCCGTTGCTCGACATCATGGCCATCCAGCTCACGCGCCCGAAGGGGCCCGGCGGCGACTTTGCTCCGTTATTGACGTAGGGCGGGCCGCCGTCCGGGGCAGAGCCCCAGTGGTAGGCCACCATGTCCTCCATGCCCTTGGTCGTATAGTCGACGGACACGTCCAGAGTTCCGAAGAACCCCTTGATGAACGTGTTCCACGCCTTGTCGACGGTGCTGATCGTCTTGGTCGTCTTCGCCTGCTCGTCCTGGATGGTCTTGAGCTCCTTGCTGAGCGCATCGATGCGCTCCTGGAGCACGCGCATCTTCGCTTCCTGCGATTGATCGGCCGTCTGCGCGGCCGTTGCAGCGGAATAGCTGCAAACCACCACCACGGCGGCGAGCAACGCGACCAGTGGTCTGAGCACTCGGGTGCTACGCATAGAGATCCCCCTTCAAACGTGTGAATGAACTGAAACCTGCGACCGCAAACCTTTCCTTGTCATCCCGACCCTCATCCGCCCGCCACTCAGGCGGGCGCTATCAAACCCGCACCGCGCGCCCAGCGATACTTGGCGCCGAGCACCGCCACCGGTATCTCGGTCGAATAGGCGTAGGCGGGGATGCCGTGCTGATAGAGATACTCCGCGGCCTCCTCGACCTCGACGTCGCCGGCGAGCGAGGCCACCACGGGCTTCACGATGCCCTTGCCGCGCATCTCATTCACCACCTCCACCATGAGGCGCGCGAACACCATCGGCGGCGTGATGATGGTGTGCCAGTAGCCGAGGATGAGCGCGTGGATGCGCTCGTCCGTGAGACCTAAGCGCACGGTGTTCTGGTAGGTGGTCGGCGGCTCGCCGCCGGTGATGTCGATCGGGTTGCCGGCCGCGCCAAAGGGCGGAATGAACTTGCGGAACGCGGCATCGAGATCCGGCGGCATCGCCATCAGCTGCAGCTGGTTGTCGACACAGGCGTCCGACAGCAGCACGCCCGAGCCGCCGGCGCCGGTGATGATGACGACGTTATTGCCCTTCGGGGTCGGCAGCAGAGGGATGCCGCGCGAGAACTCCAGCAGGTCGCGCAGCGTTCGGGCGCGAATCACCCCCGACTGCCTGAAGACGTCCTCGTAGATCCTGTCGTTGCCGGCGAGCGCACCGGTGTGCGAGCTGGCGGCGCGCGCGCCCATGCTGGTGCGTCCCGCCTTGAGCACCACCACCGGCTTCTTCTTCGAGACCCGCCTGGCGACCTCGGCGAAGGCGCGGCCGTCCTTGAGGTCCTCGAGGTGCTGGCAGATGATCTGGGTGTTGTCGTCCTGCTCGAAGAAAGTGAGCAGGTCGTCCTCATCGATGTCGGACTTGTTGCCGAGCCCGACGATCGCCGAGACGCCCATCTTGGTCGAGCGCGAGAAGCCGACGATCGCCATGCCGATGCCGCCCGACTGCGAGGAGAGGGCGGTAGCACCCTTGACGTCGTAGGCGGTGCAGAAGGTCGCGCACAGGTTCTTCGGCGTGTAGTAGAAGCCGTAGATGTTCGGTCCCATGAGTCGAACGTCGTACTTGCGCGCGACCGCCACCACCTCTTCCTGGCCCTTGACGTTGCCGGTCTCGGCGAAGCCCGAGGGAATCAGCACCGCGCCCGGAATCTTCTTCTCACCCACCTCGGTGAGCGCCTGGGCGACGAACTTCGCCGGGATGCAGAACACCGCCACGTCGATGACGCCCGGCACGTCCTTGACGCTCTTGTAGGCCTGCTTGCCGAGGATCTCCCCGGCGTTCGGGTGGATCGGGTAGATCGCGCCCTGGTAACCGCCGTTGATGAGATTCTTCATCACCGAGTTGCCGATCTTGCCGTTCTCAGCCGAGGCGCCGATGACGGCGACCGCATCGGGTTTCATGATGCGGTTCATCTGCCGCACGATGGTGGCCTGATCCGGCCGGTAGCGGGCCGGCTGCGGCTTGAAGTCGAGCACCACGCGCACGTCGGCGGCGGTCGCGCTGCTGGGGGTGGCGAACACCGGGTTGAGATCGAGCTCGGAGATTTCCGGGAAATCGCTCACCAGCTGCGAGACGTTCACGATCATGGTCGCGAGCGACTCGCGATCGACGGGGGCGGCACCGCGCACGCCCTTCAGGATCTCCGCGGCGGCGATGCCGTCCAGCATCGACAGCGCGTCCTCGCGCGTGGCGGGTGCCAGGCGGAAGGTGATGTCCTTCAGCACCTCGACCAGCACGCCGCCCAGGCCGAAGGCCACGAGCTTGCCGAAGGCCGGGTCGGTGACCGCGCCGATGATCACCTCCTGGCCGCCGGAGAGCATCTGCTGCACCTGCACGCCGTCGATCGTGGCCTTCTCATCGTAGCGGCGCGCGTTGGCGACGATCTGGGTGAAGGCTTGGCTTGCTTCGGCGTCGCTCCTGACGCCGACCACCACGCCCCCCGCCTCGGTCTTGTGGAGGATCTGCGGGGAGACGATCTTCATGACCACCGGGAAGCCGATGCTCCCGGCGAGACGCGCGGCGTCGGCTGCGGTGGCAGCCACGCCTTCCTTCGGCACCGCAATGCCATAGGCCTCGCAGATGCCCTTGGCTTCCGGCGCCGTCAGTGAGCTGCGACCCGCGCTCCTGGCCTGGTCAAGAATCTTCCGAACCGCACTCTTGTCGTGCCCCATGATCTCTCCCCGGCTCCTTCCCGGCGCGGTGCACGCGTTGACCGCGCCGCGCACAAAGCTTCAGTTCGTCGTGCTCAGATGACTTTCTCGGCGCGCAGCTCGCTGATCTCGCCCGCGCTCAGGCCGAGCTCCGCCAGCACTTCGCTGGTGTGCTCCCCGAGAAGAGGCGAGCGCTTCACCTCGGTGGGGCTGTCCGACATCTTGATGGGGTTGCCCACCGTCAGGTACTTGCCCCGCTTCGGATGATCGACCTCGACGACCGTGCCGGTGGCGCGCAGCGAGGGCTCGGCCGCGAGCTCCTCCATCGAGAGGATCGGGCCGCAGGGAATATCGTGCTTGTTGAACTCGTCCATGGCCTCGAACTTGGTCTTGGTCATGGTCCACTGCTCGATCGTCGCGAACACCTTCTTCAAGCGCGGCAGGCGCGCCTCGGGCGTGGCGTAATCGGGATCGGTGATCCAGTCCTCTTTGCCGATCACCTTGCAGATCTCGGCCCACACGGGCGCCTGGGTGATGAAATAGAGGTAGGCGTTGGGGTCGTTCTCCCAGCCCTTGCACTTGATGATCCAGCCCGGCTGCCCGCCGCCCGAGGCGTTGCCGGCACGCGGCACCGCCGAGCCGAATTTGCCGTCCGGATACTGCGGATACTCCTTCATCACGTGGGTGCGTGCGAGGCGCTGCTGATCGCGCAGCTTCACGCGGCAGAGGTTGAGCACCCCGTCCTGCATGGCGCACAGCACCCGCTGGCCGCGGCCGCTGGTGTTGCGCTGGTAGAGCGCGGCCACGATGCCGAGCGCCAGGTGCAGGCCCGTGCCGCTGTCGCCGATCTGCGCGCCGGTGACGAGCGGCGGACCGTCGTCGAAGCCGGTGGTGGACGCGGCGCCGCCCGCGCACTGCGCGACGTTCTCGTAGACCTTGCACTCCTCGTAGGGGCCTGGGCCGAAACCCTTGACCGAGGCGTAGATCATGCGCGGGTTGAGCTGCTGGATGCGCTCCCAGGTGAGCCCCATGCGATCGAGCGCGCCGGGTGCGAAATTCTCCACCAGCACGTCGCAGTGCTTCACCAGCCGCTCGAGCACCGCCTTGCCGCGCGGATTCTTGGTGTCGAGCGTGATCGAGCGCTTGTTGCCGTTCAGCATGGTGAAGTACAGGCTGTCGACGTCCGGGATGTCGCGCAGCTGCTCGCGGGTGATGTCGCCGGCGCCCGCACGCTCGACTTTGATGACGTCTGCGCCGAACCAGGCCAGCAGCTGCGTGCAGGTCGGACCCGACTGCACGTGCGTGAAGTCGAGGATGCGGACACCGTCCAATGCCTTGCCCATGGAGTCTCCCCGACGCACTCGCTACTTGTACATCGTCTGGTTCTTGGTCCCGGGGGCGTATTCGCGCGGGTCGACCCAGACGTTGATCACGGCGGATTTCCTGAGCTTTCGCACCGACTCGCGTGCGCGCTGCAGCGCCGGGGCGATCTGCGCCGGGTCGTGCACCTCCTCGCCGTAGCCGCCGAGCATCTCGGCGAACTTGCCGAAGGGCACATCGCCGAGGAGATTCCCGACGTTGCCGCGTTCCTCGCCGTACTTTGCGAGCTGGCCGTAACGGATCTGGTTCATCGCGGAGTTGTTGCCTACGACCGCGATGTAGGGCACGCCGAAGCGGTTGGCGGTCTCGATGTCGAAGGCCGTCATGCCGAAGGAGCCGTCGCCGTAGTAGCACAGCACCTCCTTCTCGGGGTGGGCGAGTCCCGCGGCGAGCGCAAAGCCCGTGCCGACGCCGAGGGAGCCGAGCGCGCCTGGGTCCATCCACTGGCCCGGACGGCGCGGACGCACCGCCTGCGCCGAGATGGTCACCACATCGCCGCCGTCGCCGATATAAATGGTGTTATCGGCGAGAAACTCGTTGAGCTCGTACGCCACGCGATAAGGGTGGATCGGGCGGTTATTCGACTTGAAGAGCGGCATCAGCTTCTCGGTGGCCGCCGTCTCCAGGTCGCTGAGCTTCTTCATCCAGGCCTGGCGCGCCTGACGCTTGTCGCCCTTGATGCTCCCCGAAGCCGCCTGCAGCACCGCGCCGAGGATCGCGCCGGGATGGCCGACCAGCCCCAAGTCGACGTCGCGGTTCTTGCCGACGGTGCGGTAGTCCTGGTCGATCTGCACGAGCTTCAGCTTGTTGCTGATGCGCCGTCCGTAGCCCATGCGGAAGTCGAACGGGGTGCCGACGATGACGATGACGTCGGCATCCGCGAAGGCGTTGCTGCGCGTGCGGTCGAAGTGATGCGGATCTCCCGGCGGGAGGAGGCCGCGGCTGCCGCCGTTGAAGTACCCGGGAATGTCGAGACCGCGCAGGAGCGCAATCGCCTCCTCGTGGCCGCGCGCGGTCCAAACCTGTTGTCCGTAGAGGATCGCCGGGCGCTCGGAGTCGACCAGAATGTCGGCGAGCTTCTGGATGTCGGCCGGGTCGCCGAGCGAACGGGTCGAAGCGCGGTAATGACCTGGCTTCGGCACGATCGCCTTGGTGGCATCCACCTCGCGGTCGAGCACATCGCGCGGAATCTCGAGATACGCAGGTCCCGGGGCGCCGTTGAAGGCCTCGCGGCATGCCATGGAGATCATATCGGCGATGCGCTCGGTGCTCGGCACCGAAGCGGCGAACTTGGTGATTGGCGACATCATGTCGACGTGCGGCAGGTCCTGGAGCGAGCCCATCTTGTGCTGGGTGAGCGCCCCCTGGCCGCCGATGTGCAGCACCGGACTCTCGGAACGGAATGCGGTGGCGATGCCGGTCACGGCGTTGCAGCAGCCGGGGCCGGCCGTGGTGACGACGCAGCCGAGCTTGCCGGTCTGGCGGGCATAGCCGTCGGCGGCGTGCGCCGCCACCTGCTCGTGGCGCACGTCGATGATGCGGATGCCCTCGTCGATGCAGCCGTCGTAGATGTCGATGATGTGGCCACCGCAGAGCGTGAAGATGGTGTCGACCCCCTCGTTCTTGAGGGCCTTCGCCACCAGGTGGCCACCCGATACGACGCCCGCTTCACGGCTCTTGCGCTTGAGGGTGTCCTCCGCAGTTGTCGTGGGGCTGCGTTCCGCCGCCTTGGTGGTCGTTTCCGGCATGTCAGCCTCCATACCTCTCGGGCTTCGATCAATCCGCGCGAGGCGCGCTGCGCCTGCAACCAGCCCCGCCGACCGGCCAGGCTGCCGCGCTCTCGCTGCCTCTCTCCTCAAGTGAGCCTCCCCGGTGTGCGGCGCGTGCGCGCCGCCTACCGGAGAAACATCATCCGTCAGTGCGCGGCTGCCGGCGTCGCCGTGCTCACAGTGCCGCCCGTGCGATTCGTGTAGGCGCTGCGCATCGGCTTCAGCACGATTACGGCTGCCAACGCCGCGATGATGTTCATCGCTGCCGCGAGATAGAACACCACGTGCCAGTTGCCCTTCGCCGCGAGCACGCTGGTGAACGGCACGAGGAGTGAGGCCGTGCCCTTGGCCGTGTACATGAGACCCGTGTTGGCGGTCGCGTAGGTCGCGCCGTAGGTGTCCGTCACGGTGGACGGGAACAGGCTGTAGATCTCACCCCAGGCGAAGAACACCAGGCCGCTCAACAGGACGAATTTCACCGGGTCGCTTCCCAGGTTGCCGAGCGCGATGATGCCGATACCCTCGAGCAGGAAGGCGATGAACATGGTCTGCTCACGGCCGATCTGGTCGGATACCCAACCGAAGAACGGACGCGTGAGACCGTTCAGGATCCGGTCGAGTGCCAGCGCGAAGGTGAGTGCGGGCAGCGTAAGCCCTATCAGGGTCACCGGGATCTCTGCCACCTTGTAGTCTTTCGCGATCGGTGCGAGCTGCGCGGTTGCCATCAGACCGCCGGCGGCCATCATGATGAACATCACATACATGACCCAGAACACCGGGGTCTTGAGCATCTCCAGCGGCTTCGCCTGGTAGCGGCTTGCGCCGGGAGCGATCTTCAGTGCCGCCGCGGTGAAGCCCGCCGCGGGGGCCAGAATCAGGAAGCCGACGATGGTCACGACGATGCCCTGGATGAGGCCGAAGGTCATGAAGGTCTGCTCGTAGCCCGCGCTCTTGATCATGTTGGCGATGGGGATGATGGTCGCCGCCGATCCCATGCCAAAGCCCGCCGCCGTCAATCCAGCCGCGAGCCCGCGGCGACCCGGGAACCACTTCACGGCATTGCCGATGCAGGTGCCGTAGACGGCGCCCGCGCCGATGCCGCCGACGATGCCGGAGAAGTAGAACATTGCGAGAGAGTCCGCCACGGAGTTGAGCACCCAGGAGAGGCCGGCGAGCACGCCGCCGCCGACGATCATCCAGCGCGGGCCGATCCGGTCGACGATGTAGCCCTCAACGGGTACCAGCCAGGTCTCGAACAGCACGAACAGCGTGAACGTGACCTGGATGGCCGCCTTGGTCCAGTGGTATTTCGTCCCGATCGGGCCGACGAACAGGGTCCAGCCGTACTGGAGGTTCGCGATCATCACCATGCAGATGATGCCGATGATCAATTGCGCCCAGGGATTCGCTAATACGGGAGTGGGTCTCGCTTCGGTGACCATCGATGTTCCCCCTATGACTGAAACAGCCTCGTCGGCGGATGGATCCAGATCTTGAGTTGCGGCAGCCGTGTCCCCGTGAGGACCGGACATTTCGCGGCCACTGGCATTCGGCCGCCCTGCAGAGCCCCTGAATGGTGCATAGGATCATGCTATTTTTGTATGGCAAGCGACCATATGTGATATATCTTGGCATTGTCAATACAGCCAAGAACCGCGAACTTGGGCGCCGTACGCAAGCTTGAAGGCAGCAGCTAGCCGGCTTTTCAGCTCTCATGCACCCAATTAGGGCAAGAACGCGCTTTCTCGTATTTGATATATCAGCTGAATTGCTGTGCCGAGTTACGATTCGAATGACTCGCACGTATCCTCGACGCGAAAGAAATCGGATCCTGGGCCCGCCTCCATAACCGACCGGATCCACTGCGATGCAAGCACGGGCGAAGCCGCAGAGAGCGGCACAAGAGATCGTTCGGGTGAGCTCAATCCCGGCAGAACGCAAGGGGAGGGCTGCGACCCGGCTCGGCCTCGGGCGACTCACCTCGGTCAGCCTGCGCGACCAGGCGTATGCGCGCATCAAGGAGGCGATCGCCAACACTGACATCTACCGCGAGCGCGAGCCGCTCAGGCTGGACGAGCGCGAACTGGTGCAGGCGCTCGGCGTGAGCCGCACCCCGGTGCGCGAAGCGCTCTCGATCCTCGAGCAGCAGGGCTTCGTCAAGACGATTCCGCGGCGCGGCATATTCATCGTGCGCAAGTCCAAGCGCGAGATCATCGAGATGATCCAGATGTGGGCGGCGCTCGAGAGCATGTCGGCCCGCCTGGCGACGCTCACCGCGCCGGACGCCGAGATCGGCAAGCTGCGGCACCTGTTCGACGAGTTCCAGAGCTCCCCGCCGGCGGAGCACCTCGACGAGTACTCCGACGCCAACATCGCCTTCCACCAGATGGTCATCCGCCTCGGCGGCTCGCGGGTCATCGAGGAGGCGACCCGGAATCTCTTTCTGCACGTGCGCGCCATCCGCCGCGCGACCATCTCGCAGAACAACCGCGCTGCCCGCTCGATCATCGATCACCTGAAGATCATCGAGGCGCTCGAACGGCGCGATACCGAGCTGGCCGAGCGCCTCACGCGGCAGCACACCCTCGATCTGGCCGTGCACGTCGATCGCTACTGCGATTTTCTCGATTGACCTAAAGCGCGGCGCGCGGGCTTCGCGGCAGTCGCGGCGCGCGCCACCGGCCAGGAGGTCTCGCCCCGTAGCAGACGCTCGATGAGCGGCGCGCCGTCCCGCAGCAGGAATTCCTTGAACGCGGCGGCCACCGGCGGCAGGTGCTTGGTGCGGTTGTGCACCAGGTACCAGTTGAGCATCGCGGGGAAGCCCTGCACGTCGAGCACGACCAGGTTGCCGGCGCTCAGGTCGAGCGCGATCGTGTGGGCGGAGAGGAACGCGATGCCCATCCCGGCCGCTACCGCCTGCTTGATGGTCTCGGTGCTCTGGATCTGCATGGCGACCTTGAGGCGCGGGAGTTGCCGGCCGAACACCTCGCGCATCGAGTTCCAGGTGTCCGAACCGTGCTCGCGCGCGACAAACAGCTCGCGATTGAGCGCCGTACGCGGGATCTGCCGCACGCCGGCGAGCGGATGCCCGGGGGCCGCCACGATCACGTAGGGATGGGGCGCGAACGGCACGGCGACGATGTCCATGTCGCGCGGCGGGCGCACCATGACCGCAAGATCCGTGAGGTTGTCGGCCAGCTGCTGCAACAGCCCCTCGCGGTTGTGCACCGTGAGGTTGAAAGTGACGCCGGGGTGGGCCGCGCCAAAGGCCGCCAGCAGCCGCGGGAAGAAGTAATCGCCGGCGCTGATGACCGCTACGTTGAGCCGTCCGCCGGTCACGCCCTTCAGCTGTGCGAGCGCATGCTCGGCCTCCCGCAGGCGCTGCACGATCGCCTTGGCGCACTGCTGCAGCTCCTCGCCCGCGGGCGTCAGGTAGCTGCGCCGCCCGATGCGCTCGAACAGCGGCAGACCGACAGCGGCGGCGAGCTCCTTGATCTGGGTCGACACCGCCGGCTGCGTCAGGTGCAACTCCGCGGCGGCGCGCGAGAAGTTCATGTAGCGCGCAGCAGCCAGGAACACCCGCAGCTGGCGCAATGTCACGTGTCTCATGGCTCCCCCCGCATGCCCGCGTCCCGCACGTGTATACAAGAAATCGTATGCCCGGGATAGAAAGCTTTGAGTTTTTCTTGGTATTGAGCGGGCCTAAGCTGTGTCTCATCGCCCGCATGGGCGCGACTGGCGCAGAGCGCCACGAGGGTGGAGTCGTGACTGCAACTGTGTTCGCTGCCGACGCCGCCGCCAGGCCCGGCGATCCCCTCGATGCGGAGCTGGCTTCCTATAACCACGCTTTCAGCGAGCTCGAGTTGCCGTGGCGCTGGGATGCGCACACCCTGCGGCAGCTGCTGAGTATCGCCGGCGGGAGCGATGTCGTGGGCACCTACGTCGAGCGCAGCCAGGCGCACCTGCTGCGCGCTTACGACAAGGGATTCCTGAGCGAGCTGGTGCACGCCACTCGTGCCCGTTACCGCGACGAGGGTTGCGCGGCGCACCGCTGAGCCGCCACGCCCCGCGCGCCCGCCGCGCGCCGGGGATCGGGTAAGCTAGCGCGATGACTCCCGGCGGCAGGATCGACCCGGCGCGCGCCTTCACGCCGCTCGCCATCGCAGTACTTACCATCTCCGACTCGCGCGATGCCGCCGGCGATACCTCCGGCGACCTGCTTGCAGAGCGCATCGCTGCCGCGGGGCATCGGCTCGGCGCTCGCGCGCTGCTGCGCGCCGAGAAGAGCTCCATCCAGGGGCAGTTGCGCCGCTGGATCGAGGATCCCGCCATCGATGCGATCATCACGACCGGGGGCACCGGACTTACCGCGCGGGACGTCACTCCGGAGGCGGTGCGGGAGCTCCTCGATTCCGAGCTCGAGGGCTTCAACGTGCTCTGGCACCTCATCTCTTATGAGACGGTCGGCGTATCGACGCTGCAGTCGCGCGCCTGCGCGGGGCTCGCCCGCGGCACGGTGATCTATGCACTGCCGGGATCCAACGGCGCCTGTCGCGACGGCTGGGATCGGCTCATCCAGCCGCAGCTCGACAGCCGCCACCGCCCCTGCTCGATCGTCGAGCTGCTGGCGCGTTTCAGCGCACGCTGACCGTGAGTCTCGGACCTGCAGCGGATGCGCGCATCGCCCTCGGCAACCGCGGCCTCAGCGTGGCGCCGCTGGGCTGGGGCATGTGGCGGCTCGCGGAGCCGGCCGAGGCGAGCGTACGCGAGCGGGTGGAAGCAGCCCTCGAGGCCGGCTGCACACTGTTCGATACCGCCGACGTCTATGGCCATGGCAAGGGCAGCGGCTTCGGCGCCTGCGAGTCGCTCTTCGGTGCGGTGCTGCGCGAGGCGCCGCACCTGCGCGATCGCATCGTGCTCGCGACCAAGGCCGGCATCACCCCGCCGGTGCCCTATGACTCCTCGGCCGGGTATCTGCTGGCGGCCTGCGATGCCTCGCTCCGGCGGCTCGGCGTCGAGTGCATCGATCTCTACCAGATCCACCGTCCGGACCTGCTGGCGCACCCGGCCGAAGTCGCGCAGGCACTCGAGCGGCTGCGCCGCAGCGGCAAGATCCGTGAGGCGGGTGTGTCGAACTACAGTGCCGCGCAGTTCGAGGCGCTGTGCGCACATCTGCCGTTCGCGCTGGCGAGCGTGCAGAACGAGCTCTCGCCGCTCGCCATCGACGCATTCGTCGACGGCACGCTCGATGCGGCCATGCGGCGCGGCACGGCCGTGCTCGCCTGGTCGCCCCTCGCCCAGGGGCGGCTCGGCGTGGGCGCGGGCGGGCTGGCCGACAGCCCGCGCACCGAGCGGGTGATCGCCGCGCTCGATGCCATCGCCCGCCGCGACGATGTGCCCCGTGCGGCGGTGGCCTACGCCTGGATCATGGCGCATCCGGCGCGGCCGGTACCCTTGATCGGCAGCCAGAGCCCGGCGCGCATCCGCGAGGCGCGCGCCGCCTATGGCGTGCACCTGACACGCGGGGACTGGTACCGGATCCTCGTTGCCGCGCGCGGCGCCCCCATGCCCTGAGCGGGCGGGCCCGGGCGCGGGTGCCTTGCTACACTCCTCATGAAGTCCGCTGCCTCCGGGGAGGCGCCCATGAACGAGCAGGTTGCGACCATCGGCCACGCCAGGGACACGATGCTGGATCTGGCGCTGCGCTTCGGCCCGCGTCTGCTGACCGCAGTGCTCATTCTGGTGGCCGGCTTCATCGTCGCCAACTGGGTGAGCGGTGCCTTCACACGCATGCTCGAGCGGCGCGAGCTCGAGCCGCCGGTGCGCGCGCTGTTTACCCGCTTCGTGTGGGCACTGTGCGTGCTGCTGTTCGCCATCATGGCGCTGCAGAACCTGGGAGTGGAGCTGCTGCCGCTGGTGGCGGGCTTGAGCGTGGTGGGTGCCGGCGTGGCGCTCGCCACCCAGGGAGTCCTGAGCAACGTGGTAGCGGGCCTGTCGATCATCTTCGCCAAGCCCTTCAAGGTCGGCGAGTACATCGCGATCGCGGGCGTGGAGGGCGCGGTGGATGACATCTCGCTGTCCAGCACCACGCTCATGCATGCGGATCGGTCGCGGGTCGTGATTCCCAACCGCAAGATCGTCGGCGAGATCCTCCACAACTACGGCCGCGTCCGCCAGCTCGATGTCACGGTGGGAGTGGCCTACGACACCGATCTCACGGCCGCGCTCGCCGCGATCCGCGAGGTGCTCGCGGCCAATCCGCGCATCCTCAAGGACCCGCCGGCGGTGGTGGCGCCGCTGCAGCTGGGCGAGTCCGGGGTCGCGCTCGCCGTACGTCCCTGGGTGCTGGTCGAGGACCAGGGCGCGGCCGGCGGCGAGGTGTGCGAGGCGGTGCTGGCCGCCTTCCGTGCCCGCGGCGTGTCGCGGCCGGTCCCGCAGCGCGAAGTGCGCATCCTCGGCGGCCAACCCTAGGGCCACGACGGCGCCAGCCTGCCCGCCTCCCCATATAGGGTAGGGGGTATGGTAAATGGCGAGTGACTTCGGGCTGCGGCCCGCCCAACAATCGCGCGCGGCGGGGGTGCGCGCCGAGCGCTCCGCACGGGTCCGACAAGGTGGCGAACCTCCCCCAGCCGGTGATCGCCGCGGTGCAGGGGCACTGCTCCACCGGCGCGATGGAGCTGGCGCTCGCCGCCGACATCCTCGCCAACTCCTGGTATTCGAATCAGGTCGACAAGCGGGCATTGCTCGAGAGCGATGGGCTGACGCTGCACGCTGCGCACGCGCTCAATCTCTTCAAGAACGAGGGCCTGGCGCCCGATGCGGCGCAGCGGGTGGCGAAGTTCTTCAAGGGCCGCAAGCCCTGAGATCCGGGGGCGCGCTGCGCTCAGGCGGCGGCGATGTAATGGGTGATGCGCGGCGCCTCGCGCGCGAAGCCGCGCACGCGGTCCTCGAGCGCAACATCGGCCTGGGTGAAGCGCTCGTGCTGACGCAGATGCTCGAGCCAGGAGTCGACCAGGAAGGTCTCGACGAAGCGGCCCGCGTGCGCCGTATCCTGATACACCCCCCAGGAATAGGCGCCGTCGCGGCGCCGGGTGCGCGCGAGGCGCGTCAAGGCGGTGATGAATGCCTCGCGGTCCTTGGGATCGATCCGGTATTCGACGCTCACCAGCACCGGTCCCGCATCGCCCTCCACCGCCTCGGCCAGCACCGGCGCCGGCCAGTGCATCGAGGGAGTCAAGTCCTGATCGCCGCTCGCGCGCAGCTTCCAGCGCCGGGTGAGCGGTATGGCGAGCAGCGCCGCGCCCGCCGCGATGAGATGCGCAGCCGGCAGCCCGAGGTGCGAGCCGAGCAATCCCCAGCACGCGCTGCCGACGCTCATGGTGCCGAAGAATGCGGTGGCGTAGACCGCGAGTCCGCGGCCGCGCACCCACTCCGGCAGCGCGAGTTGTGCCGAGACGTTGAGAACAGCCAGCGCGATGATCCAGGCGGCGCCCGCCAGCAGGCACGCCAGCAGCGCCACCGACGCTGAGTGTGCGAGGGCAAACAGCACCAGTGCGGCGGCGGTGCCGAGCTCGCCGAGGACCACCAGGCGGTCGGGCCCGAGCCACGACCGCAGGCGCGGCAGGAACAGGGCGCCGCCGACGGCGCCGGCGCCGAGCGTCGCGAGCAACACTCCGTACAGGGTGGCGCCGCCGCCGATCTGCGCACGCGCCAGCACCGGCAGCAGCGCCCAGTAGGCACTGGCGGACAGAAAGAATCCCACCGCGCGCACCAGCGTGGCACGCAGCGATCCGTGGTAGCGCGCATAGCGGAGTCCGACGCGGATCGCGCCCGCCAGGTGCTCCGGGGGCAGCGCCCGCGGGCGCTGCGGCGGCGGTCGCCACCAGAGGATGACCGCGATCACTCCCAGGTTGCTCACCGCGTTCAGCCAGAAGGGCGCGGCGATGCCGGCGGCGAGGATGATCGCGCCGGCGAGCGCCGGGCCGATGACGCGGCTGATGTTGACGCCGATGCTGTTGAGTGCGATTGCGGAGGAGAGCGCCGCTCGCGGCACCAGCTGCGGCGTGATCGCCTGCCACGCCGGCGTCTCCACGGCGCCGAGCGTGCCCACCAGGAATATGAACAGCAGCAGCAGCGTGGACGTCACCCGGTTCAGGGACACGAGCACGGCGAACACCGCGCACAGCACGGTGGTGAGGATCTCGAGCACCAGGATGAAGCGCCGCTTGTCGGTCATGTCGGCGAGCGCCCCGGCCGGCAGTGCGAACAGGAACAGCGGCAGGCTGTTGGCGACCTGTACCAGCGACACGGTGAAGGGATCGACGTCGAGACTGGTCATGAGCCAGCCGGAAGCCGCGTTGTACAGCCAGCCGCCGATATTCGAGACCACCGTGGCGATCCACAGCCAGCGGAACACGCGCTGGTGCAGCGCACTCCAGGGGGAGACCGACGCCGGGGGTCCGCTCGGCGCGGCGGCGTTGTCGGCCACTTCAGTCATCGCGCTGCTTAGACTAACGCAGCTGTGCGCACAATGAGCGCCGGCCTCAGTTCCAGGCCAGGCCGGCGGGAGTCATCGTGAAGGTCAGCGCCCGCAACGTCTTTCCCGGCACGATTCGCCGCGTGGTACGCGGCCCGGTCAGCACCGGGGTGACCATTCGCATCGCCGCGGGCCTCGACATCGTGTCGGTGATTACCACGCCAAGCTGCGCAAGGGCCAGCGAGCGCACGCCCTGATCAAGGCGGACAGCATCATCGTCGGCGTGGATTGAGCCGCTAGGGCGACTGCACCGGAGAGCGGGTCACGGTGACTTTGATCGAGGGCGTGACGCTCGAGCTGAACTCGAGGATCAGCGGCTTGCCGGCCGGCAGCGCGAATTCGACCAGCTTGTGCGGAGTGCTGCAACCGGCGCGTCCCTGGAAGTCGCGCGAGGGCAGCACGGCCCCGTTCACCACCACGTCGATCCACGCCTCCTGGTCGAGCGCAAAGCGGTAGACCCCGGCGGTGTCGACCGTGAGACGCGCGAGTCCGGCATAGGTCGCCTCCTCGGGCCAGCTGCGGCTCGGGGGCGCCGCGAAGCTCACCTCCGGTTGCGCACGCAGCTCGAGCTCATAGAGGCGCTCGGGAGTCAGCGGCGGCGCATCGGCGAGGGCCCGGCCGCTCGCGAGGTCGACGGGCTCCTTGCTGAACAGCTCGCGCTCGTGGCGCACGTCCCAGGTGAACGCCGCGCACGGATCGGCGGCCCGGGAGTGCGTCGACACGAGCGCCAGCGACGCGAGCGCCAGCAACGCCACGGGCAGACGCAACGAGCTCATGACTCCCCCGGTGTCGGTCTCGGACTCGCCAATTATAGCGAGCGGGCGAGCCGGCCGGCGCGGGCTGAAGCGGGCGCCGTCGCCGCGAGCTCCGGCTGCTGCCAACCGTTAACCGAGCAGCGGCGGCAGCCGGCGGCTGACCCATTGCGTCTCGAGATCGTAGGCATGGCCGAGCGCCAGCACGCCGAGGTCCGCGTGGCGGTGGCCGATGATCTGCAGTCCCATGGGCAGGTCCTGAGCGCCAAGGCCGATCGGCACGTTGAGTACCGGCCCGCCGAGCAGGCTCGCGGGAACCACCACTTCCATCCAGCGGTGATAGGTATCCATGGCGACACCGTTGATCGACTTCGGCCACGGTATGCTCGCATCGAACGGGAACAGCTGCGCACTCGGCAGCAGCAGTTGCTGGTAACGCGCGAACAGCGCCTGCGCCGCCGCATACCAGCGCGAGCGCGCCGCCGAGGCGTGATACACATCGAGTGCGCTCAGCTGCTGCGCGCGCTCCACTTCCCAGCGCGCCTCGGGCTTGAGGCGTGCGCGCGCGACCGGATCGCGATACAGAGCCTCGAGCTCGCCGGCCACCAGCCAGTGCCGCAGCTTGAGCCAGGCGTCCCAAAGCTCGGCGGGCGAGCAGGGCAATCGTGCCTCCTCGACCTCGCAACCGAGAGTCTCGAAGACCCGGCAGGCCGCACGTCCGAGCTCGAGAATCCCCGGCTCCATCGGCAGATAGCCGCCGAGATCGCCGAGCCAGCCCAGGCGAGTGCCTCGCAGGTTTCGCTCCAGCGGCTGCAGAAACTCTGCCGGATCCTCACCCGTGGCGAGCGGGTCACGCTCGTCCGGGCCGGCGATGACGCTCATCAGCAGCGCGAGGTCCGGCACGCTGCGGCCCATGGCGCCCCAAACCGAGAGCGAATCGAGAAACAGCTCCGCGCCGGCGGCGGGTACGCGCCCCTGCGAGGGCCGGAAGCCGAACACATTGTTATAGGCGGCAGGATTGCGCAGCGATCCCATCATGTCGCTGCCGTCGGCCACGGGCACCATGCGCAGGGCGAGCGCGACCGCCGCTCCACCGCTGCTGCCGCCCGCGGTCTTGCCCGGGTGATAGGCATTGAGCGTCGTGCCGAACAGCGGATTGTAGGTCTGCGAGCCGAGGCCGAGCTCGGCGGTGTTGGTCTTGCCGATGAGGATCGCACCCCGCGCCCTGAGCCGCTCGACCAGGATCGAGTCGTGCTGCGGAATCGCATCGCAGAGCGGCGAGCCGCGCGTGGTGCGGATGCCCGCGGTGAAGGCGAGATCCTTGACCGCGTGCGGCAGCCCGTGCAGCGGTCCGAGATATTCGCCGCGCGTGAGCTGCGCATCGCGCACCCGCGCCTGCTGCATCAGACTCTCGGCATCCTGCAGCGACACCAGCGCGTTCACCCGCGGATTCATCCGGCCGATGTGATCGAGGTAGGTCGCCATCACCTCGGCGCACGAGACCGTGCGCGCGCGCAGCGCGCGCGCCAGGTCCACTGCGCTCATCATCACGAGCGGCGAGACTCCGGCAGGGATGCTCACGGCATCACCATCCGTCCCTGATGCCGCGCCTGTCAAGGGCGGACCGAAGGCGGCGCGCTGCTCGGCGCGACGGCGGTGAGCGGCACGCCGTACTTCACCGAGAACCCGGGACAGAAGCTCTATCAGTGGAACATGCAGCTCAACCGTCGAGCTACGTATGCAACAACGGCAGCATTGCCGGCGCCGACAACTGCGCCAGCGCCGGCGGCATCTGGTATCCGGATCGGCAGACCCGCGAAGTCATCTGGGGCGCCGGAGTCATGGTCAAGTTCTGAGCGGGCGAGCGGGGCGCGCGCGCAGCAGCATGATTCCCGTCGCGATGCCCCACACACCCAGGGCGCCGATCTGCACGAGCGCGAGTACGCTCGTCTGGTACACCGCCAGCGTGAGCAGTCCGGCGAGACCGCCGGCATAGCCGATGGCGCTCAGCAGCCGCGGGAAGACGCCGCCGCGCCACGCCAGGGAGGCGAACAGCAGCTGGCCGAAGCCGAGCGTCATCAGCCCGGGATCGCTGAGGTAAAAGGATAGGTTGCTCAAGACCGCCGCCAAGTAAGTGCTCTCCGCGGGGGCCGGCGCGAGCTGCCCGGCTGCGCTCAGGGCGAGGAAGGCGCCGACGGTCGCAAACGTCGCGACGCCGAGCAGCAGCACTCCGCCCGCCGCGAGCAGTTCGGCGGCGCGTGCCAGCACCGGCCTGGCGCCGCCGAGCAGCGCGCCGAGGCCGACGATGAAGGGAATCCCAGTGCACACCCACAACAGTGCCGCCGTCGCCGTCAGCATGTAGGTCGGACGGTGAGCCTCGAGGTATGGCAGCAATTCCGCGGCCGCCCGCGGCGCGGGGCTGGTTGCCAGAACGATCAGGAGAAAAGACAGCAGGCCGCTGGCGATCGCCGCGCCGCCGAACAGCAGCCTGTTGTCCACATGTGCATCCGCGCTCATGCGGCCCGGGTACCCGCGATCGCTAGCGCGCCACCGCCGAGAGCGCGGCGCCGATCGCCGGCCGGCGGCTGAGCGTCGACTTGAAGCCGCGCGGCTTGACGATCAGGACGTCGCACTCGAGAGCGTCGAGAACCCGCTCGGCGGCGTTGCCGATGAACAGCCGCTTCAGGGCCGAGCGCGACACTGCGCCCATGACCACGACACCCGCCCGGGTAGCGCGCGCGGCGGCCGTGAGCTCATCCGCGACGTCCCCCATGTAGATGTGACGCCGGGCGCGCGGCACTCCGGCGCCCGCCGCGAGGCGGTCGATCTCGCGGGCAATCTGCCGGCCGTGTGCCTCCTCCACCTCCGGCGGTACCGTGAGCAGCGGCGCCGTGCTCACCGGCATCATGGCGACGTTGACGAGCGGCATGTAGGCATGAAACACGTGCAGCGTTCCGTGCAGCAGCCGCGCGCAGCTCGCGCCTGCCGCGAGCAGCCGCGCATCGAGATCCGCCGGGCGCGCATGAGCGTGGAAGGGGTCGACCGCGGTGAGGATCACCGGCCGCCGGTAGTCGCGCGCGGACTTGACCAGCAGCAGCGGTACGGGACAGTGCCGGATCAGCTCCCAGTCGGTGTTGCGCAGGAGCAGTCGCGCTCCCGGCACGTGGTGGCGGGTCGCGGCAATCACCAGGTCGGCGCGGCTGGCGAGCGCACGGCGCACGATCGCCTCGTGTGCGGGATAGTCCCAGCTGCTCGTGCAACGCACCCGGAGTCTGCGCAGCGACTCGGCGCCTGCGAGTCGCTCGAGCCGGCGTTGGCAGCGGCTGGCGATCGCCGCGCGGCGCCGGGTCACGAACTCGGCGGTCGCGGTCTCCGGCCAGCTGGCGCCCGGGTCCGGCTCATCGATGGCGTGAAACAGCTCGAGCGTTGCGCCTGCAGCCCTGGCCAGGGCGCCCGCCTTGCGCAGGGCGCCGCGCGGCGCGCGCTTGAGGTCGTGTATGGCGAGAAGTATGTGGCGGATTCGGCCGGGTCTTCTGGCTGGCATGGTCATCCCCAGGGTCGCGGGCAGATACGCGAATCACTCTAGATCATCCGCGCCGGAACGGCATCGCGGAAAGTGCCTAGGTGGTCGCCTGTGCGCGCTTGTCCTTATGGCGCACCCGCGCACGGCCGGCCAGTATGCCGATGTCGGATGACGCAAAGTTGACGAGGAGTCCACGATGCAACTAGTCACGCACGGAACCTGGCGTCGCGGCCCGCGCAGCGTGGCGCTCGATCCATTCGGCGCGCGGGGGCAGGAGCAGGCAAGCGCAGGCCGGGTAGCGGGGTACTCGGACACCGACTACGGCTGTGTCGATTGGTACGCATACGGCGCGGAGCCGGTGGCGCCTGAGGCACGCAAAGGGCCGATTCGAGGCGGCGTACGCAAGCCGTCTGACGTGGAGCTTCAGTAGAGCTGCGGCTGAATGCCGACGTAGCGCGTACCACGGCGCGAGCGCCGGGGCGGCCGGACGAGTCCCGCGGGCTTGACGATCAACACATCGCAGCTGAGACGGTCCAGCACCCGTTCCGCTGTGTTGCCGATCAGCAGCCGCTTCAGGCCCGAGCGCGAGATTGCGCCCATCACCACGATCGAGCTGCCGGTACGGCTGGCGAGTTGTGCGATGGCATCGACGGGATGCCGGGCGATGATGTGCTGCCGACTCTGCGGCACTCCGACTGGCTGCACCGCGCGCTGCAGCTTGGCGCGCGCGGTACGGGCGGCGCGCGCCTCCAGACCGTGGACCTGGGCGTCCGAAAGCGCGCCGGCGGAGAACGCCGTGAGTGGCAGCGGCACATAGGCATGGGCGGCGTGCAGCGCACCATGCAGTGCGCGCGCCATGGTCGATCCCAGGCGCAGGATCTGCTGGTCGAGCCGCGCCGGCTTTGCATAGGTATGGTCCGGATCCACGGCCGCGAGAATGACCGGCCGGCGGAAGGCACGCGTCTGCTTGACGAGCAGCACCGGCATCGGCGCGAGGCGCAGCAGCTCCCAGTCGTTCAGGTGCAGTAAGCCCGCCGCGAAGTGCCGCCCCGGGTGCTGCTCGGCCACGATGAGGCCGGCGCCGATGCGGCAGGCCTCGCGCACGACGGCTTCGTACGGCGGGTAATCCCACTCGGTGCTCACCGTGACCCTGATGCCCGTGTCCCGCAGGCGCCCCGCGATGCGCTCGAGTCGGGCGCGATGCGCCTCACGGATGCGCCGCTCGACGTCCGGCGGACTGTCGTAGAGCGGCGCCAGGGTGCCGTCGATGCCGCCGACATACAGCGGCTCGGCGATCGCGTGGTAAAGGACGAGCTCGGCGCCGAGCGCCTTGGCGAGGCGCGCGGCCTTGCGGACCCCGGCGAGCCGGCGGGCCCGGGGATCCTTGACTGCCACGAGGATGCGGCGGATTGCTGTCATGCGGCCGGCAGCCTCAGGGCTGAGTCTCGAGGAACGCGGCGACCGCGTCCATCTCCTCGAGATTCAGGTTCTGCGCCACCCCGTGCATGATGGCGACGTTACGCATGTTGCTCTGGAACGAACCGAGCTGCTTGAGCACGTACTGACCGTGCTGACCCGCCAGCCGCGGGAAGTCCTGCAGCCCGTGGGCATCGGGGCCGTGACAGCTGCTGCAGGCCGGCACGCCCTGCGCCGCGACGCCTTGGCTGTAGATCTCGCGCCCGCGGCTGGTCTCGGCGGACGCGCCGCTGGCGCTCGGCTCGGCCCTCTGCGCGGCGTAGTACGCCGCGAGTGCCGCGATCGTCTGGTCATCGAGTTCGCTGGCCATGCCCCACATGTAGCCGATCGCGTCCGGATCGCCGCGTGTCTGGGCGCGGAAGGCCTTCAGCTGCGTGGCGAGATAGTTGGCGTTCTGTCCCGCGAGGCGCGGAAACTTCGGGTTGGTGCTGTTGCCGTTCGCGCCGTGACAGGTGCCGCATACGGTGATTGCGACCGTCTGCGCGTGGGCCCGGGTCGCGGCGTCCGGTTCGTCGGCGCGCGCCGCGCCCGCGAGAGTGAGCGGTGCCGTCGCGCCAGCGAGCAGCAGCGCTGCATACAGCGTGCGGCAGCTGCGCCGCCGGGGTCGATCGTCGTGTGTCGTGCGCATCGCGTTAACCTCAGTAGGCGAACCACAGCAGCAAATACACTGCGTTGTTGTCGGAGGCATTGCGCCCGACTCCGTCATAGTTGCTGCCACCGCCGTTGAACTTGCTATAGGCGGTGTATTGCAGGGAGAGCTTCACGTTCAGCCAGGGCAGGTAGTTCACCTCTGCGATCCAGCCGCTCGTGTCGGGCGAACCGCTGGCGCTGACGACTACCCCGGGATTCCCTCCGGCGGGTAACGGCGACGGCACTGCCGGATAGAGGCCGGGATCGGTGCTGCCGGTCGTCGAGAAGTAGCCGAGCGTGCCGCCGATCTTGCGGCGGTAGTAGTAGGTCGCCCAGAGCCGCGTGGTCGACAGGTTATCGGACGGATTCGTGCCGCCCGCGACGCTGGCATCGAGCGTCATCGACTCGTGGATGTGCGTTCCCGCGAGGGTCAGCTGATGCTGATCGCCCACGAACTGGTATTGCACGTCCTCGGCCACGTCGTTGAAGCGGTTGACCGGCCCGCTGAGCGGCACCTCGGCGCCCGGCGCGCCGCCGGGAAACAGCCTGAACTCGGCGCCGTACAGGCCGAACTCGAGTGAGTGCCGGTCCCAGTTGTACTCGTAGGCGACGCGCCAATAGGGAGCGACGCCCGACAGCGCGTTCGAGACGGATCCATCGAGCGGCCCGGCACCGCCGGTCAGCTCGTTGGTCTGGCCCTGCTTCGCGGAGCGGTAGGCGCCGAGCTCGGCGTACAGCGACTCGTTCCAGAACAGGTATCCCGTGATTCCAGCGACATCCTGGGCGAAGGCGCCATCGATCTGGGTGCCGGCGAGCGGCGAGACCACCGCGTTGCTCGCGGTGAACGGATAGCCCCAGGCGGGAGTGGTGTTCCACAGATCCTGCACGGTCGGGTTGTTGTTGAGCGACAGCCCGTAGGTGAGTGGCTTGTTATCGGGCAACAGCGTGGTATCGGCAAACCGCAGGTCGGTGTTGTCTATGCCGATGGTGCCGCTGTCGTTGGCATAGGTGATCTGAAAAAAGGCGCCGAAGTTCGACGCGATCTTGCCCGCATAGAACAGGCTGAGTTGCTGCGGAAAGCCGGCCGTGCCGTTCTGGGCGACGCCGGGCGCGCCGGCCCCCGAGAGGTCGGGCACGCCGGTCTTCATCTGGCTGTAGGAGACCTGCGCCATGATCGAGAGCGGCACGGTCTGCGCGAGCGACAGGAGCTCCTCCTTCTTGCCGGTGACGTCCCGCACCTGCTTCACGTTGCTCAGGATGTAGCCGTTCGCCTTGAAGACGCGTCCGAAGTGGGTCAGCTCGGGGAAGACCGTGTGGCAGGCCTCGCAGGCCATGCCCGTCTGCCGGGCGAAGCTCGGCACCGCCAGCGCGGCCGGAGCCGCCCCCAGTGCCGCCGCTGCGCAGACCACGACGGCCGCAAACCTACCCCGGATCGAGAGCTTTCGGGCTGACATGCAGGACTCCCTCAGATGCTGGCGCGAGCAATTTCGTTCTTTTTTTAGCCTAGCGGGCTCGTCGGCCGGCAGGTAAGTAAGGCTTGTGCGTACGAGATCCGTACCAACGCGTACGCACTCACTACAGCCGGCGACGGCGAGACTCACACGGCCCGTGACAGGGAGGCTGCCGCCTGCTGTGAGGCGCCGAGGTAACGGTCGAAGCACATTGCGATCGTGCGCAGCAGGAGCCGCCCGGCCGGGGTCGCGCTGATCCGCCCGCCTGCCATGCGAACCAGGCCGTCGTCGCCGAGCGTCTGCAGCTGCCGGATCTCCTCGCCGAAGTAGGCCGCAAAGTCGATGCCGTACTGGCTCTGCACCGCGGCGACATCGATCACTCCCTGGCACATCAGCTGACCGATTACCGTTGCGCGCACGCGGTCGTCGAAGGTCAGTCCCAGGCCACGCCAGACCGGCAGCCGCCGCTCCGCGACGGCCGCCTTCCACGTCTTGAGCTCGCGCAGATTCTGGCTGTAGCTGTCGGCGACGTGACTGATGGCACTCGCGCCGATGCCGATCAGGTCGCAGTCGGCATGGGTCGTGTAGCCCATGAAATTGCGCTGCAGCCCGCCGCGCTCCTGCGCGTGCACCAGCTCGTCATCGGGCAGGGCGAAGTGATCCATGCCGATGTAGCGATAGCCGTCCGCGGAGAGCTCCTCGACCGCGAGCCGCAGCAGATCGAGCCGGCCGGCAGCATCAGGCAGCAGGCTCGCGGCGATGCGCCGCTGTGCCTTGAAGAGGGCCGGCAGGTGCGCATAGCCGTATACCGCGATGCGGTCGGGCCGCGCCGCCATCACCGTCCGCAGAGTCTGCTGGAATCGCTCGGGTGTCTGACCCGGCAACCCGTAGATCAGGTCGATGTTGATCGAGCGGAAGCCCTGGTCCCGGCAGGCGTCGATGAGATCGCGGGTTTCCTCGACGCTCTGCAGGCGATTGACCGCACGCTGCACCTCGGGATCGAAGTCCTGCACCCCGAGACTCGCGCGATTGAAGCCGAGCCGCGCCAGTGTCGCTGCGTACTGCGCCGGCGGCTCGGGGAGCGAGCGCGGGTCGAGCTCGATGGAGAAGTCGCGGTCGGCGGCGTCGCTCAGGCGGAATGCGCGCCCGACTCCGGCGATCAGCCGCTCGAGGCTCGCGCGACCGAGGAAGTTCGGCGTTCCGCCACCCAGGTGAAGCTGCATGACCTCGCGACCCGGGTCGAACAGCGGCGTCACCAGGCCGATCTCTTCCAGCAGGTCGTCCGCATAACGCTCGCCCCGGGACAGGTCGCGGGTGATCACGCGGTTGCAGCCGCAGTAGAAGCAGGGGCTGAAGCAGAAGGGCACATGCAGGTAGAGCGATAGCGGTCGCCCTCCCGGCAGCGCATTGCTGCGCGCCGCGTAAGCGCGCAGCTCGCGCTCGCCGAAGGCGCTGTTGAACTGCGGTGCCGCGGGATAGGAGGTATAGCGCGGCCCGGGCCGGTCATAACGGCGTATCAGGGCCGGATCGAATCTCATGGGGGTATTCATGTGCCTCGGGGGCGAGAAAATGCCGCGGGCGAGGCCGGACCTAGGCGCTGCCCGCGGCAAGCTCGCAGACCCACGCGACTACTGGACCTTGATCGTGGTGGGTTTCTTCGCCTCCACTTTGATCTTAGGCACGTGGACCGTCAGAACTCCGTCTTTGGAGTCGGCCCGGATCGCATCCTCTTTCACGGCGTCCGGAAGCGCGAAGCTGCGCGAGAAGCTCCCATAGAAGCTCTCGATCTTGTGAAACTTCTCGTCCTTGTGCTCTTCCTGCTGCTGGCGCTCGCCACTCAGCGTGAGCATCCCGTTCTGGACCGTCACCTTGGCGTCCTCCTTCTTGACGCCGGGCAGAGATGCGCGGATCAGGTATTCGCCCCCGGTCTCGCTGATATCCACCGACGGTGCCCAATCGGTGCCCGCCTCGCCACCCGGTGCCCGCGGCCAGCGGCCAAACCACGCGGGAAAGCGGTTGAGCATGTCGTCCATTGCGCCGAAAGGCTCCCAACGAATGAGGCTCATGACGTTCTCCTTTCCTCTCTACGCTTTGCCTGACTGCACGGGTGTGAAGTTAGTGCAGGTCGGCGTCGTCGGGCATCAGGATCACTGCGTACCGGTGCCGCAGCTGCGCCCCGCGGACCTGAGCGCCGTCCCGCATAGGGGTTAACCGAAACCAGCGTAGGTATAAGGCGTTTTTGGTTATGCTAGCCGGCACTCTTCATGAAAAGTCTTACCGGAGAGCTTGCGCGGAGCGCGCTCGATTCCGCGCCTGATGCGCTCATCATCGCCGACGCGGACGGCATCGTCCGCTTCGCCAATCGCCAGGCGGCGGTGCTGTTCGGCTGCCCGCATGCTGAGCTGATCGGACTGACCGTGGAGCAGCTCATGCCGGAGCGGTTCCGCGGCCGCCATGCCGGCCACCGTGAGGGCTACTGCGCCGCGCCGCACGTGCGTCCGATGGGGCCCGGGCTGGCTCTGTTCGCGCAGCGGCGCGACGGACGCGAGTTCCCGGTCGAGATCAGTCTGAGTCCGCTGGACGCGGCGGGCCTCGTGGCCGCGGCGATTCGCGACGTGACGCAACACGCGCAGCTCGAAGCCGAGCTCAACGCGGCGCGCGAGGCAGCCGAAGCGGCGCGCGCCGCGGCCGATCGCGCCAATCAGGCCAAGAGCCGCTTTCTCGCCACCGCCAGCCACGACCTGCGCCAGCCTCTGCAGACGCTGGCGCTGCTCAACGGCGCGCTGCGGCGCATGGTAGGTACGGCCGACGCGGCGGAAGTGCTGTCGCAGCAGGAGCATGCCGTCGGCACCATGTCACGGCTGCTGAACGCGCTGCTCGATATCAGCAAGCTCGAGTCGGGAGCGGTGAAGCCGCAGGTGCGCGACTTCCGCGCCGCCACCGTGCTGGACGCGATACGCCGGGAATTCACCCCCGTGGCGCGGAGCAAGGGGCTGGTGCTCGAGGTCGAGCCGACGGACGAATCGATCCACAGCGATCCGGCACTGGTAGAGCAGATTCTCAAGAATCTGGTCTCGAACGCGGTGAAATACACCGAGCGGGGTCGGGTGGTGGTGCGCTGCCGTCGCGAGGCGGCTGCGCTGCGCATCGAGGTCGTCGACACGGGGGTCGGCATTCCGGCCGCACAGCTGGCCTATATTTACGATGAGTTTTATCAGGTCGAGGGAGCCGCGCACGGCTCCCGGGACGGCTACGGGCTGGGGCTGAGCATCGTGCAGCGCCTGGTGAAGCTGCTCGAGGCGCGTCTCGAGGCGACCTCCGAGGTCGGCAGGGGCTCGGCGTTCGCCTTGTTCGTCCCGCTGGCCTTTGCGGCGGTAGGCGATGCGACGCCGGATGAAAGGCCGGCGCAGGCCGCGGGGGCCGCGGGCAACGCGCACGTTCTGCTGGTCGAGGACGATGTCAGCGTGCGCGACGCGACCGCCATGCTGCTGCGTGTCGAGGGCTATCGCGTGACCGCGGTCGCATCGCTCCCGGATGCCCTCGAGGCCGCGGCGCGCGCCGCCCCCGACCTTCTGGTGACCGACTATCATCTGGCGAACGGCGCGCTGGGCACGGAGGTAATCGCCGCGTTGCACGAGCGTGTCCGCCCCCATCTCAAGGCCATACTGCTGACCGGCGATACGTCCGCCCTGATCAAGGAGATGCGCGCGGACTCTGACCTGAGAATCCTCAGCAAGCCGGTCGATGCGGAGGAGCTGCTGAGGCTGGTCGCGGCCCTGCTCGGCGCCTGAGCACGAGCTCGGTGAGGTCCGCCGCGGCGCGAACCACACTTCAGTCGCCCGGGTGCTCGGCCTCCAGATCCATGACCATGCGCACCAGTTGTGCGAGCGAGGTGGCGCCACTCTTCTCCATGACGCGCGCCCGATGAATCTCCACCGTGCGCTGACTGACGCCCAGCTCCGCTGCCATGATCTTATTGGGCTTGCCGCGCGTCATCAGTGCCAGCACCTCGCGCTCGCGCGGCGTGAGTGACTCGAGGCGCTCGCGGATCTTGGCGTGCTGGTCGAGCGCCGCGCGGTTCTTGGCGTCGCGCTCGAGGGCGCGCTGGATCCGATCGATCAGGTCCTGGTCGCGAAACGGTTTCTGCAGGAAGTCGAACGCGCCCTGTTGCATCGCTTCGACAGCCATCGGAATGTCGCCATGCCCGGTGATGAAGATCACCGGGATGACCGCACCCCGCAGGTTGAGCTGCTGTTGCAGCTCGAGCCCGCTCATGCCGGGCATGCGGACGTCGAGCACCAGGCAGCCGGGCTGGCTGGCCTTGTAGGCCTCGAGAAACTCGCTGGCCGAGTCGAGGGTGCGTGTGGTGAGGCCGACGGACTTCAGCAGGAAACGCAGCGAGTTGCGTACGCCCTCATCATCGTCCACGACGAAGACCGTTGGCACCGATTGCTGCATATTATTCGTGGGATTGTGCCGGCAGGGCGATATAGAAGCACGCGCCAGCTGGGGTATTGGCCCGGTAGCCGACACTGCCGCCGTGAGCGCGCGCAATGGAGCTGCTGATGGCGAGGCCGAGGCCCGTTCCGTTTTCCTTGGTGGAGAAGAACGGGTGGAATACCCGCTTGGCCGCATCCGCAGACAGCCCCGGCCCGTTGTCGCACACCGTCAGCTGCACACCGCCGCCGTCTGCTGGCCGTGTGCTGATGGCGACCGCCGGCCGTGCGGGAGGCTGCGCCGTGAGCGCCTCCAGGCTGTTGCGCAGGAAATTGAGGATGACCTGCTGGATATGTCCGGCGTCTGCCGTCACCTCGGGGAGGCCGGGGGCGAGATCGAGCGTCAGCTCGACGCCGTGCAGGCTGGCATCGGTCCTCATGAGCTCGTGCAGCTCCTCGACCAGAGCGTTCACCTGGACCGGGGCGTGCTCGCCCCGGTGGCTGCGGGCCAGCGCGCGCAACCGGCGCAGGATGTCCGCCGCGCGGGTCGTCTGGGCGGCGATCTGACGCAGCGCCTCGCGCAGCTCGTTCGGGTCGGTACCCGGGCGCGCGAGCAGCCGTTCGCAGGCGTGGGCGTAGTTGGCAATCGCGGTGAGGGGCTGATTCAGCTCGTGCGCGACCCCTGCGGCTATCTCTCCGATGGTCGCCATGCGCGAGACGTTCAACAGCCGCCCGTGCAGGGCGACGGTCGGATCATGGCCGGACGCGGTAGCTTCGGCGGCCGATCTGGTCGCTGGGGCTACCTCCCCCGCCCGTTCGGCGTTCATGAACGGCGAGGTTCCCCCATCGGGCCACCTCCGTCTGTACGTATCTTTCGCAAGCAACACGGCTTTCCGCCGGGGCCCGCCAGGATGCTGCCGGGCGGCATCCCGGGTGGTCCGACCCGGGGGCCGGGGTCGATATCCCCGCTCCTAGCGGCGGGGGGGCGCCGCGATCATTCGTGCGACACGGTTGACCGGACCGCGCAGCAGTACGTAGGGGATCACGGCCAGCACGACGGCCGTCAACAGCCCCTGCAGAGGCTTGAGGCCATGCCACTCGATGAACTGATAGGCGTCGTCGAGCACGAAGGCGAGCACGAAGACTTTGCCGATGCCCTTGATTCCGTCGCGCAGCAGGTAAGCACGTTGTGCGGCATCGCTGGTGAGACTCCAGAGGTAGGCGCCGCGCCCCTCGCGCGCGTCCCGCCGGCCGTCACGCACGGCGAACAGGGTCGCCATCAGCGGCTGCATGATCAGGCGAAAGTGCAGCGGACCGTCGAAGCGACCGAGGAAATCGTTCCAATAGGTGGTGAAGAAATCCCTCATCGCGGCTCCGCGTGCAGTCGGGCTCGTTGCTCGGTCCATTCTGACGGATTTGGCGCACTCGCAGAACCCCTTATACTGCCGCCACCGTGGCCAACAGTCGTGCGTCCGCCCCCCGGGCAGGCACCGTGCCGTGGCGCCGCGCCTTGCGGCGCCACCTGACGACCTTGCTGGTCGTCAAGCTCCTGGCGCTCGGCGTGCTGTGGGCGCTGTGCTTCTCGCCCGTGCACCGCAGCACCGTCGACAGCCGGGCGGTCGAGCGGCATCTCGAGGCCGCGCAGGCTGGCACTCGTGATTGATCTCACGGTCGTGAGTTTGTCGCGCGCCCAGTTCGCGCTCACGGCCCTCTATCACTTCCTGTTCGTGCCGCTGACGCTCGGCCTGTCGATGATCCTGGTGATCATGGAGGCCGTGTACGTGATGACGGGGCGCGAGATCTGGAAGCGCATGACGCAGTTCTGGGGGATGCTGTTCGGTATCAACTTCGCCATGGGTGTTGCCACCGGCATCACCATGGAGTTCCAGTTCGGAACCAACTGGGCCTACTACTCGCACTACGTCGGGGACATCTTCGGCGCACCGCTGGCGCTCGAAGGGCTGACGGCGTTCTTTCTCGAGTCGACCTTCGTCGGGCTGTTCTTCTTCGGCTGGGAGCGCCTCTCCAGGGTCGGTCATCTGGTGGTGACGGCGCTGGTCGCGATCGGCTCGAGCCTCTCGGCGCTGTGGATCCTGATCGCCAATGCATGGATGCAGCATCCGGTCGGAGCCGAGTTCAACTATCAGACCATGCGCATGGAGCTCAGCTCCTTCACCGAAGTGCTGCTCAATCCGGTCGCGCAGGCGAAGTTCGTGCACACGGTGGCCGCCGGCTACGTGGTCGGGTCGGTGTTCGTGCTGGCGGTGAGCGCCTGGTATCTGCTGCGCGGGCGCAACCTCGAGCTCGCGCGGCGCTCGATGGCGGTGGCGGCGAGCTTCGGACTCGCCTGCTCGCTCTCGGTGGTCGTGCTCGGCGACGAATCCGGATACCTGGCGAGCGAGAACCAGAAGATGAAGGTGGCCGCCATCGAGGCGGAGTGGCACACGGAGCGAGCGCCGGCGGGTTTCACGATATTCGGCCTTCCCGACGAGCGCACACACACGACGCGCGACGAGCTCAAGGTGCCGTGGCTGCTCGGGCTCATCGCCACGCGCTCGACCGACGAGCCGGTGCTCGGCATCGTCGACCTCGTGGCCCGTGCCCGCACCCGCATCCGCAGCGGCATCGAGGCGCATGCGGCGCTCCAGGCGCTGCGCGCCGATCCGCACGACGGCGCCGCGCTCGCTCTGTTCGAGGAGCACCGCGCCGATCTCGGCTACGGGCTGCTGCTGCTGCGCTACGTCGACGAGCCCGCGCGCGCGACGGCCGGGCAGATCGAGCAGGCGGCGTGGTCGACCGTGCCCGACGTAGCGGTGCTCTTCTGGTGCTTCCGCCTCATGGTGGGTCTCGGCCTGCTCTTCATCCTGCTGTTCGCGACGGCCTTCTACCTGTCGGCGCGCCATCGTCTCGAGCAGCATCGCTGGTTCCTGCGGGCCGCGTTCCTCGCGCTGCCACTGCCGTGGATTGCCGCCGAGCTCGGCTGGATCGTCGCCGAGTACGGGCGGCAGCCCTGGGCGATCGACGGCGTGCTGCCCACCTTCCTCGGCGTCTCGCCGGTCCCGACGTCCAACATCGTGCTGTCGCTGTGCGGTTTCGTGGTGTTCTATTCGGCGCTGGCGGCGGTGGATGCCTGGCTGCTGACCCGCATGATCCGCCGCGGCCCGGACGGTCTCGGCTACTGGCCGGAGGGGGACTCCGGTGCCTGACTACGAGACCCTGCGGCTCATCTGGTGGGGCATTCTCGGGGCGCTGCTGATCGGCTTCGCCGTCATGGACGGCTTCGACCTGGGGGTGGGAGCGACCTTCCGCTTCATCGGCCGCACCGACGAGGAGCGCCGCGCGCTGCTCGAGTCCATCGAGCCGGTGTGGGACGGCAACCAGGTGTGGCTCATCCTGGGCGGCGGCGCGGTTTTCGCGGCCTGGCCGCTGCTGTATGCCAGCGCCTTCTCGGGCCTCTATGGGGCGATGTTCATACTGCTGGTCGCGCTCATCCTGCGCCCCGTGGGGTTTGGCTTCCGCAACAAGCTGGAGGATCCCCGCTGGCGGGGTGTCTGGGACTGGGCCCTGACGGTCGGTGGCGCCATACCGTCGCTGCTCTTCGGCGTCGCCTTCGGCAATCTCTTTCTCGGCGTGCCTTTCCACTTCGACGCGTTGCAGCGCCCGGTCTTCACCGGCAGCTTCCTCGGCCTGCTGCACCCGTTCGCCCTGCTCGCGGGGCTGGCGAGTCTCGCGATGCTGGTCATGCACGGCTCGGCCTACGCGGCCCTCAAGGTGGGCGAGCCCATGTCGCGGCGCGCCGCGGCGCTCGGCCGCTGGGCGGCGGCGGCCTTCATCATCGTGTTTCTCATCGCGGGCGTATGGCTGGCGAGCGCGATCGACGGTTACCGAGTGTCGAGCGCCGTCGACACGCTCGGACCGTCGAATCCGCTGCGCAAGCACGTCGTGAGCATAGCGGGGGGCTGGCTCGGCAACTTCCGCGCCCACGGCGCTCTGTGGCTCGCGCCCGCGCTGGCGGTGGCGGGTGCGGCCTCGAGCGCCATGCTGCTGAGGGCCGGGCGCGCGGGTCTCGCCTTCATGGCGAGCGGCACCTGCCTCGCGGCCACCATTCTCACCGCAGGTGCAGCGTTGTTTCCGTTCCTCATGCCCTCGTCCACGCATCCCGATCAGGGCCTCACGGTTTGGGACGCCTCGAGCAGCGCGCGGACGCTCGGCATCATGCTGCTTGCAGTGCTGATGTTCCTGCCGATCGTGCTCGCTTACACTGCCTGGGTGTTCCGCGTCCTCCGGGGCCGGATCACGCTCGAATCGGTCCGGCAGCATACCGGCCTCTACTGAGTGCTTGCAGGCGGAGCGCAGGCCATGTGGTATTTCAGCTGGATCCTCGGACTCGGGCTCGCGCTCACGTTCGGCGTGCTCAACGCCATGTGGTACGAGCTCACCCAGGCGCCGCGCTCGCCGCCCCGGCGCTGAGCGTAGCGTCGCAAAGGCAGCCCGCGCCCCTTGAGCGCGCCCCGCGAGCACCCGGCCGACTCCGCCGCCGCCGCGGACGCGCTGCGCGTGCGCGATCTGCGCAAGAGCTACGGCGGGCTGCTGGCGGTCGATGGCGTCTCGTTCGAGGTCGCCAGCGGCGAGATTGTCGGGCTGCTGGGTCCCAACGGTGCCGGCAAGACCACCATCATCAACACCATTCTCGCGGTCCTCATGCCGGACTCCGGCTCGATACATATTGGCCGCGTGGATGTTGCGCGGCAGCGCGCGCTCGCCCTGGCACGCACCAACTTTGCCGCCGTGTACGCCAGCCTCCCCGGCAATCTCACGGTGGCGCAGAACCTGCGCTTCTTCGGCCTCATCTACCGCGTGCGGGCCCTGAGCGGCCGTATCGAGGAGCTGCTGCGGCAGTTCGGGCTCGAGGCACTGCGCGACACCAAGTGCGGCGTGTTGTCCTCGGGCGAGCTGACGCGCGTGGCGCTCGCGAAGGCCTTGCTCAATCGCCCGCGGCTGCTGCTCCTCGACGAGCCCACCGCATCGCTCGATCCCGCCGCCGGACGCGACGTACGCGGCGCGATCCGTGCGCTGGCGCGCGCCACGGACTGCGGAGTGCTCTGGACCTCGCACAACATGTACGAAGTCGAGGAGGTCTGCGACCGGGTGCTGTTCCTGTCGCACGGGCGGATTCTCCTTGCCGGCGACCCGCGCTCGCTGCCGCACCTGCACGGGGCGCGCAATCTCGAGGAGCTGTTCATCCAGCTGGCGCGCGAGCCGCTGACGCACCCGGCGGAGCAGCTCGCATGAGGGCCGCGCCGGTTGGCGCCATTCTGCTGCGCCAGTGGTATCTGCTGCGCGGCAGTCCGGTGCGTGCCCTGCCGATGTTCGCCTGGGTCGGGATCGACGTCGTGCTGTGGGGGTTCATCGCGCGCTTCCTCGACAGCGTCAGCGGCGCGGCCATCAACTTCACCGCGGTATTTCTCGGCGCGGTGCTGCTGTGGGACCTGTGCGGGCGGGTGATGCAGGGTCTGACCACCGCGTTTCTCGAGGACGTGTGGACGCGCAACTTCCTCAACCTGTTTGCGAGCCCGCTGCGGATATCGGAGTACGTGACCGGCCTGGTGCTCGCCAGCATCGCGACCAGCCTGATCGGACTCACGGTGATGCTGGCACTCGCCGTGCCGGTCTTCGGCCTGTCGTTCCTGGCGCTCGGTGCGCAGCTGCTGCTGTTCCTGCTGGTGCTGTATGGATTCGGAGTGGCGCTCGGGATCCTGGCGAGCGCGATGGTGCTGCGGTTCGGGCCGGCGTCGGAGTGGCTGGTATGGCCGATCCCGGCGCTGCTGTCGCCGTTCTGCGCGGTGTTCTATCCGCTGACGATCCTGCCGGTATGGATGCGCGGCGTCGCGCGGGCTCTGCCGCCCTCGTACGTGTTCGAAGGAATGCGCGCCGCGCTCTCGGGAAGGCCGTTCGCGCCGCTGCCGGCTTTGTGGGCGCTGCTACTGGCGGCGTTGCAGATCGCGCTCGCGGCCTGGCTCTTCATAGGTGTCTACCGCCGGGCGGTACGCACCGGGCTGCTGGCACGCTACAGCGCGGAGACGCTCAGCTGAAGCCGCGGTGCCATCTATGGACAAGTACGGATTTCACGCGCGCACCATTCGCGCCACAGTGCCCGCGATCGCCTCGGGTGGAGGGTCGCCCATGTTCGTCAGCGAGATCTGCCGACGCAAGCCGGTAACTATCGAGGCCCACGAGGAGTTGGAGCGGGCTGCCAGGCTGATGCGCGAGCGGCACATCGGTTACCTGATCGTCGTGGAGCCGTACCCGCCGCATGCGGCGCCGCGGCCCATCGGCGTGCTCACCGACCGGGATATCGTGATCGGCGTGCTGGCCAAGGGCGCGGACCCGCGCCTCGTCAAGGTCGGTGACGTGATGACTCGCGAGCCCGTGGTCGTCTCCGAGGACGCCTCCCTCAACCGCGCTCTGACCGAGATGCGCGCGATCGGCGTGCGCCGCATCCCGGTGGTCGACGCGGTCGGGCAGCTGGTTGGCGTGCTGTCGCTCGACGAGGTGCTGGATGCGGTTGCCGAGGAGCTTCTCGGCGTCATCGACTCGATCCGCACCGAGGTGCGCACGGAAGGGGCCCGGCGGCCCTGAAGCTGAGCTGCGCGGGCAGCGGCTGTCACTGCGCGGGCTGAAGGGGCATTGCCATGCTCGCCGAATTCCTCCAGGAACCGCGGGTCGCCTATTTCTCCATGGAGATCGCGCTGCGCAGCGAGATCCCCACGTACGCCGGGGGCCTCGGGGTGCTCGCGGGCGACACGCTGCGCTCGGCGGCCGATCTGTCGCTGCCGCTGGTCGCGGTCACGCTCGTCAGCCGCGCGGGCTATTTTCGCCAGGAGCTCGATGCCGGGGGTCGGCAGATCGAGCATCCGGCGCCGTGGGATCCGGCCCGCTGGGCGGCGCCGCTCGATGCCAAAGTGGCCGTGCGGATCGAGGACCGGGCGGTATGGGTGGGGGCATGGTTGTACGAGGTGGAGAGCCATCTCGGTGGGCGCGCGCCGGTCATCCTGCTCGATACCGATCTGGCGGAGAACGCGCCGGGGGATCGCGAGATCACCGATCGCCTGTATGGTGGTGACGAGCGCAACCGGCTGATGCAGGAGATGATTCTCGGGCTGGGCGGTGCGCGGATGCTGCGGGCGCTGGGTTTCGAGATCGGCGCCTATCACATGAACGAAGGACACTCGGCGCTCCTCGGCCTCGAGCTCCTGAGCCGCTTCACCTATCCGATGAGCGAGCTGCGCGCCGGCGAATCGCCCTACGACCTGCCGCGCGTCCGTCAGCTGTGCCGCTTCACGACCCACACGCCGGTCGAAGCGGGCCATGACCGCTTCCCCTACGGGCTGGTGCAGCAGCTGTTCGACAACGGTGCACCCGGCAGCGTCAGCGCCGTGCCGCTCGATCTGGCGGTGTTGCGCCAGCTCGCCGGTCCGGACGAGCTCAACATGACGCGCCTGGCGCTGACACTGAGCGACTTCGTGAACGGGGTCGCCAAGCGCCACGCCGAGATCTCGGCGCGCATGTATCCCGGCTACCAGGTGCGGGCCATCACCAATGGAGTGCATCCCTACACCTGGACGGCCCCGAGCTTTCGCGCGCTGTACGACCGCTACGTCGCCGGCTGGTGCCACGAGCCCGAGCTGCTGACCCGCGCCGAGACCATTCCGGATGTGGAGATCCGCGCGGCGCACCTCACGGCCAAGCAGGCGCTGATCGAGCGCGTGCGGCAGCTCAGGGGAATCGCGTTGAGTCCTGAGGCGCCGCTCATCGGCTTTGCGCGCCGCATGACGGCCTACAAACGGCCGGAGCTGCTGTTCACCGATCTCGAGCGCCTCGTGGCGCTGGCTCGCCAGCGCCCCTTCCAGATCGTGCTTGCCGGCAAGGCTCATCCCCGTGACGAGGAAGGCAAGCGCTTGATCACGCTGCTCAACCAACAGGTGCAGTCGCTCGCCGGCAGGATTCCGGCCGCTTATCTGCCCGACTACGATCTGGCACTGGCGCAGCTGCTGATCTCCGGAAGCGACGTCTGGCTCAACACGCCGCTGCCGCCGCTCGAGGCGTCGGGAACGAGCGGCATGAAGGCAGCACTCAACGGCGTGCTCAACGTCAGCGTGCTCGACGGCTGGTGGCTCGAGGCCTGCATCGAAGGCGTCACCGGATGGGCGATCGGCGGCGATCGCGGCGGCGCGCCCGACGGCCATGCCGAGGCGCTCTACCGCAAGCTGCACGACGTGGTGCTGCCGCTCTACGACGGCGACCGTTCGCGCTGAGATCGG
>DATKLG010000072.1:0-42151 GCA_035542535.1 Steroidobacteraceae bacterium | reverse complement strand
GGCACGCTCGAACTGCCGGCCGATTTCTGGGAGACGCACGGCAAGGACATGAAGTCGTGGAAACAGGACGGCCGCACCTGGTACCAGGTGCAGGGCCCGCTGTGTCCCGACATGCTGGTCAACGAGTTCGTCTACCTGGAGCCGGGCGCCGCCGCCGAAAAGCCGTTCTACGCCTTCGTGCGCGAACGCAGCGGCAAGAAATCGGTGCTGACGACGGTGACCGACTACGGCCACGGCAAGAACGCCGTCTGGGGCATCTGCGCGCGCAACCGCGAGCAGAACTTCGCCCTGAACCTGCTCATGGACCCGGAGATCGACTTCGTCAGCATCCTGGGACCCGCCGGCACCGGCAAGACCCTGCTGGCCCTGGCCGCGGGGCTCATGCAGACGCTGGAGATCAACCGCTTCGTCGAGATCATCATGACGCGCGTGACCATCCCGCTCGGGGAGGACATCGGCTTCCTGCCCGGCACGGAAGAGGAAAAGATGGAGCCGTGGATGGGCGCGCTCATGGACAACCTCGAGGTGCTCACCGGCTCGCAGGAGGGCGGCAACTGGGGTCGGGCCGCGACCAACGACCTGCTGCGCAACCGTATCAAGATCCGCTCGCTGAACTTCATGCGCGGCCGGACCTTCCTCAACCGCTTCCTGATCCTCGACGAGGCGCAGAACCTCACGCCCAAGCAGATGAAGGCGCTGATCACGCGCGCCGGACCCGGAACCAAGCTCGCCTGCCTCGGCAACATCGCGCAGATCGACACGCCCTATCTCACCGAGATGACCTCGGGCCTCACCTATGCCGTGAACCGTTTCCGCGGCTGGGCGCACTCCGGGCACGTGACGCTGGTGCGCGGCGAACGCTCGCGCCTCGCGGATTTCGCCTCGGACATTCTTTGAGGGCGCCGACGGCGGGCCGCCGCCAAAGTCGGCCCACGGGCGCCGCAATCGGTGTACGCTTGGGAGTGCCTTAACGAGGCTGGCGGGACGCCCTTTGTAAGCGTCTGTAAATCCTCGGAAACTTGCCGGTTCCGATCGCGGTCAAAACAGGTCCATGCGTCCTCTCCTGACCCTCCTGCTGAGCGCCCTCCTCGCCTCGGCGGCCGTGAGCTTCGCCGGCGAGCCGCCGATGCCGAGTACGCGCGTGCTCGCCGGGCCGACCGCCGGCTCGGACCTGCCGGACCTGGGCAGCCCCGCGGAGACCGCCCTCTCGAAGAGCGATGAGTTCCGGCTCGGCGCCATGGTGGCCAAGGAGCTGCGCGACCAGAACGTGCTGCTCGAGGACCCGGAGGTCAACGAGTACATCAACGACATCGGCAAGCGCATCGCCTCGCAGAGCGAGATGGGTGGCGAGTACTTCCACTACTTCATCGTCAAGGACCACACCATCAACGCCTTCGCCGTGAGCGGCGGCTATGTGTTCTTCTACGCCGGCCTGGTGCTCGCCAGCGAGAACGAGTCGCAGCTCGCGGGCGTCATCGCCCACGAGACCGCGCACATCACCCAGCACCACATCGCACGCATGCTCGCCGACCAGTCGCGGCAGAGCCTCACCACCGCGGCCGCCATGATCGGCGCGATCCTGCTCGGAGCGCTCGGCGGGGGCGGCCAGGCGGTCGAGGGAGGAATCGTCGCGGCGCAGGGTATGGCGGCCCAGCATCAGATCAACTTCACGCGCGACAACGAGTGGGAAGCCGACCGGGTCGGCATCGGCTACCTCGCGGGCGCAGGCTTCGATCCCTACGGCATGGGCTCGATGTTCGAGGCCATGGCGCGCCACACGGGGCTCGCCCAGACCTACATCCCGGCGATGCTGATCGACCACCCGGTGGACTCGGAGCGCGAGGCCGAGCAGCGCGCGCGCGCGGCGCAGTTCCCGCCCCGCAAGGGCCAGGACTCCCTCAGCTACGGGCTGATCCGGGAGCGGGTGCGGGTGCTGACCGCCGTGGGCGACACCGACCTGGCCGATGAGTACCGGCATAAGATCGCCAACGGCGGCGACAACATGGAGAACCAGTACGGACTGGCGCTCGCGCTGATGAATACCGATCACGCCGGCGCCGAGAGGGCCGCAGCGATCCTCGCTCACCTGGTGCAGCAGCACGAGGGACTGACGGTGCTGTACCCGGCCCTCGGCCAGGCGCAGGCCAAGGCCGGCCACGTGAGCGAAGCGCTCGCGACCTTTGCGCGCGCCGAGACGCTCTTCCCCCGCAACGTGCCGGTGACCGTGCGCTACGCCGAGACGCTCATGGCCGCGGGCCGCCCGGGCGAGGCGCACCTCATGCTGCTCGATCTGTTCAACATCGTGCCGCCGACTCCCGACCAGATTCGTCTCACCGCGCTCGCGGCCAGCGCCGCCGCCGATCCGGGCGATGCGTACTACTACATGGGCGAGTACCAGCTGGCCAACGGCGACCTGCTGCTCGCCGTACAGCAATATCAGCTGGCGCTCGCTTCTCCGCACATCTCTTCGATCCAGCGCTCGCGCTACCGCGCGCGACTCGACGAGGTACGTGAGTTCTTGATCAGCACCCGCAAGCCGCGGCTCTCCGACAACGGCGACCAGGGACAGGGCCAGGGGCGCGGCGGCGGGCGCGGGCACTGACCGCATACGGTCGAGGCATTCTCGGTCCCTCTGAGCGCGCGCGCGTCGCTGCTACAATGCCGGCCGGTCCCCGCTCCACCGGTGCCATGCAAGCCACGATGCGCGTCTCCCTGGCGGGGCTCCTCCTGTTGCTCGCCGCCTGCGCCAGCCAGGCGCCGACCCGCAGCGACCCGCGCGATCCCTGGGAGCGGATGAACCGCGCCACCTATACCTTCAACGACAAATTCGACAAGGCCATCGCCCGGCCGGTGGCGCGCGGTTACCGCGCCGGCGTCCCGCACGTCGTGCAGACCGGCATCCGCAACGTGTTCGACAACGTCGACACGACCATCACGATGCTGAACGACCTGCTGCAGGGCGAGTTCACGCCCTTCATGCACGATACCAGCCGCCTGCTCGTCAACACGGTCATCGGCCTCGGCGGGCTGCTCGATCCTGCGACCGCGATGGGAATCGACAAGAACGACCGCGATCTCGGCCAGACGTTCGGTAAGTGGGGCGTGCGCCCGGGACCGTACCTCATGTTGCCGTTCCTCGGACCGAGCGACGTGCGCGATGCCTTCGGCCGCCTGGGCGATGCCTTCAGCACGCCGCGCAGCTACATCGCCAACAAATACTGGAACTATGGGTCCTGGCTGCTCGAGAAGGTCGACACGCGCTCGCGGCTGCTCGACACCGACCAGCTGATCGCCAAGGCCTACGATCCGTACGCGTTCCTGCGCAACGCATACCTGCAGAACCGCCAGTTCAAGGTGCGCGGCGCAACCTCGCACAACGAGGAAGAGGAGGAGCAGAAGATGCTCGAGGAATCGGGTGTCGAGCCCTCCCCGCAAGCGCCGAAAGAGCCCGAGGAGCAGCCCCCGGCGACCCCGCCGCCAAAGTAGGCGCCCGGGTGCGCGCGGCGCGCCTAGACCCCTCGTTCGATGAGCTCGCTCACCTCGCTGATGCGCGCCAGCGTCGCCAGCCCCTGCGGCACGTGTGCGAAGCGCAGCGTCCGCCCGCGGGTGCGCGCGGCCGCCAGCCAGTCGAGCATCACGGCGAGTCCCGCGCTGTCGCAGGCCGTGACCCCCTGGCAGTCGATCTCGAGCGCACTCTCCGCCGCGGTCTGCTCGATGGCCGCGAATCCGAGCTGACGCGCGCCGCGCGCGCTCGCAAAAGTCAGCGGGCCCGCGGCGAGGAGCCGCCCGTCCTCACCGGCGGCCAGGGTGAAGGGACCGTGGGTCGAACGCGCCGGCACCGTCAGCTCGTCTGCTTGGCGATCTGGCCGGGCTTCTCGCCCGCCTCGAGCCGCTTGATCACCGTCTCGAGGCCCTGGCTCTCGATCTGTGCGCCGAAGTCCTCGCGGTAGCTCTTGACGTAGCTGATGCCGTCGATCACCACGTCCCAGGCCTTCCAGCCCTGTGGCGTCATGCGCATCGAGTAGTTGACCGACACACGATCGCCGTTCTTGCGTCGCACCTCGGTACGCACCGTTGCCGTGGTGGCGCCGGGCTCGACGCGGCTCGGCAGGACCTTGATCCTGTCCGAAGTGAACTCGACCAGCGCGTCGCCATAGTTGGCGAGCAGCGAATGGTAGAAGGCGTCGATGAATCGCTGACGCTGCTCCGGGGTGGCGCTGCGCCAGAACTGGCCGAGCACCACGCGCGCCGAAGTCTCGGTATCGAAGTGCGGCATGAGGTATTTGTCGACCAGGCCGGCAACCTTGGCCGGATCGTGCCGGTAGGCGTCCCGGTTCTTGTCCAGCTCGCTCAGCATGCCGTGCGCCGTCGCCTCGACCAGTGCCGCCGGATCGCCGCTATCCTGTGCCGCGGCCGGCACCGCCGCCGGCGCCGCCGTGGCAGGGGCGCCCTGCGCCCCGGCTAGCGCCGCCGCGCACATCCACAACAGCGTCAATGCAACGCTCGAGACTCTCATCGCTTCGGTTCCTCCTTGCCCTGGCCCTTGGTCTGATTGCTGCTGCCCTGGCTGTCTCCATTGTCGCCCTTGCTGGCGAAGCTCGCGAAGAACTTGTTGACGAGGGTCTCGAGCACGATCGCCGACTGCGTCTGGTCGATGCGGCTGCCGTCCTTGAGATAGGTGTCGAGCCCGCCAGGACTCAAGCCGACGTACTTGCCGCCGAGCAGGCCTTCAGTCTGGATGCTGGCGAAGCTGTCCTCGGGAATCTCGTTGTATTGGGGATCGATGCGCATGCGCACCACGGCCCGGTAGATCCTGGAATCGAACCGGATGGAGGAGACCTCGCCGACGCGCACGCCCGAGATGGTGACGGGGGAACCGACCTTGAGATCGCCAACATTGTCGAACTGCGCGGTCACGTGATAGCCCGCCTTCTGTCCGCCGAACTTGACGCCGCTCGCCGGCAGCTGCGTGGTGAGAAACAGCAGCGCCGCAAATCCCAGCAGCACGAACAAGCCGGTACCGATCTCCAGGGTTCGATTGCTTTGCATAGGTCGGAGTTCCTCTCAAAGGAAAGCCGCGGTGAGCACGTAGTCGAGCAGCAGCGTCATCACCGAGGAGGCGACCACCGTGCGCGTGGTCGCGAGCGCGACCCCTTCGGCGGTGCGCTCGGCATGATAGCCCTCGTGCACCGCGATCAGGCTGCAGGCTATGCCGAACACGAGGCTCTTCACCAGGCCTTCGTTGACGTCGTGCAGGTCGACCGCCTCCTGGGTCTGGGACCAGAACACGCCGGCATCGACCCCCATCAGCTGCACGCCGACCAGCTGCGCGCCGTAGAGCCCGATCACGCTGAAGATGGCGGTGAGCAGCGGCATCGCTATCGCTCCGCCGAGGAAGCGCGGCGCCGCCACGTGGCGCAGCGGGTCGACCGCCATGATCTCCATCGCGGTCAGCTGGTCGGTCGCGCGCATCAGGCCGATCTCGGAGGTCAGCGCCGTGCCGGCCCGGCCCGCGAACAGCAGCGCCGTGATCACCGGCGCGAGCTCGCGCAGCAGCCCGAGCGCCGCCGCGACGCCGAGCGCCTCCTCCGAGCCGAAGCGCCGCAGCAGGTCGTAGCCCTGCAGCCCCAGCACCATGCCGACGAACAGTCCCGACAGCATGATGATGATGAGCGAGCGGGCGCCGGCGTTGTAGATCTGCATGACCAGGAGGCGCGGCCGGCCGAGCGCCGGCACGCACTGCATGATGAGTTGCATCAGAAAGATCGTCACCGAGCCGACGCGACGTACGCCGCCGAGGAGGTAAGTGCCGGGGGGGCGGGTCTCGCTCATCGCTCGTCCGCCTCGAGCAGCTCGCTCACGTAGTCCCGGGCCGGATAGTGGAACGGCACCGGGCCCTCGGCGCTTCCGGTCATGAACTGGCGCACCGCCGCCGAGTCGCTCGAGCGCAGCTGCGCCGGCGTGCCGGCGGCTGCAACCCCGCCCGCGGAGATCAGGTAGCTGTCGTCGGCGATGGTGGCGAGCTCGTGCACATCGTGCGAGACCACGACGCTCGTGATGCCGAGCGCCTGGTTCATGTGCTTGATGAGCCGCAGGATGAAGCCGAGTGAGATCGGGTCGAGACCCACGAAGGGCTCGTCGTAGAGCAGCAGCTCGGGGTCCATCACGATGGCGCGCGCCAGCGCGACCCGCCGCGCCATGCCGCCCGAGAGCTCGCCCGGCATGAGGCGCGCGGCGCCCCGCAGCCCCACCGCCTGGAGCTTGGTCAGCACCAGCAAGCGCACCAGCGGCTCGGGGAGATCGGTGTGCTCGCGCACCGGGAACGCGACGTTCTCGAAGACGTCCATGTCGGTGAGCAACGCGCCGTTCTGAAACAGCAGCCCCATGCGCCGCCGCAGCGCGTAGACCTCGCTGCGGCGGAAAGTCGCGAGATCCTGACCGAAGACCGTGATCTGCCCGCGGTCGGGAGCGACCTGAGCCGTGATGAGCCTGAGCAGCGTCGTCTTGCCGGTACCGCTCGGGCCCATGATGGCCGTGATGCGGCCGCGGCGCACCTCGAGATCGAGCCCGCTGAAGATCGGCCGCCCGCCGGCGGCGTAATGCAGGTCGCGCACGGCGACCACCACGTCGCCCGCGGGCGCGGTGGACGCGGGTCGGGCGGATGCGGTGCTGGTCACGCGAGCGCGGTGCCGCCGCCGTGGCCGTCAGGCGGCCCGGCTCTCCATCTCCGGCGCATAACGCCCGGTGGTCGCAGCTCCGTTGAGCAGTGCGCGGCGCGCAAATTCCTTCTGGCCGGCGGCGAAGGTGGCCGGCGCCCCACCCCAGGCCTTGAGCGCAGTGTCCTGCAACGCCCGTCCGTAGCTGAAGGTGAGCGCCCACGGCAGCGACCCCAGGCGGTTCATGAGCGAGAGGTGCAGCGTCGCCTCGGTCGGGGACTGGCCGCCGGACAGAAAGGCGATGCCCGGAACCGCGCTCGGCACGTGGCGCTTCAGCACCCGCACCGTCGCCTCGGCGACCCTCTCGGGAGATGCCCGGTCGCTCGCCTTCTTGCCCGAAATCACCATGTTGGGCTTGAGCACCATGCCCTCGAGGGCGATCCGATGAGCGAACAGCTGGTCGAACACGGTCGCCAGCACTTCCTCGGTCACTTCCGAGCAGCGCTCGAGCGAATGACCCCCGTCCATGAGCACTTCCGGCTCGACGATCGGCACGATGTCGTTTTCCTGGCAGAGCGCCGCATAGCGCGCCAGCGCGTGCGCATTCGCCTGGATCGCGAAGCCGGTGGGGATGCCGGCGGCGATGTCGATCACCGCGCGCCATTTGGCGAAGCGTGCCCCGAGGCCGCGGTATTCGATCAGCCGCTCGCGCAACCCGTCGAGCCCTTCGGTGATGGTCTCGCCGGGGAAGCCGGCCAGCGGCTTCGCGCCCATATCGACCTTGATGCCGGGGATCATCCCCTGCCTGGCGAGGTACTGGGGAAACGGCGTGCCGTCCCTGGTCTTCTGGCGGATGGTCTCGTCGTAGAGAATGACGCCGCTCACCGCCTCGGCGGCGCCGGGGGCGGTGAACAGCATCTCGCGGTAGGTGCGGCGATGCTCCTCGGTCGACTCCAGCTTGATGGCGTCGAAGCGCTTCTTGATCGTGCCGCTGCTCTCGTCGGCGGCCAGAATGCCCTTGCCCTTGGCGACCATCGCGTTGGCGACGCGATTGAGCTCGGTGAGATTCATCGTCCACTCCTTAGGGCGATCGACGTGCGCCCTTCCGGTATTCGGGGCGCCCTTCGTGACCGCAAGCCTTTGAAAATCGGATGGCCAAGGATAGCAAAAACCCGTGGCGCCCTTTGTTCCAGGAGCCAATTAGTACTAAAATAGTCCTACTTTCGGAGGGGTGTTCATGCTGCGTATCAGCCGGCTCACCGACTACGCCACGGTGCTTCTTGCCACGCTCGCGGGCGAGCCGGCACGGGTGCAGACCGCGACCGCGCTCGCGGAGCAGACGCATATCGCCGCCCCCACGGTGAGCAAGCTCCTGAAGCAGCTGCAGCGCGCCGGGCTCGTGACCTCGACCCGGGGACTGCACGGCGGCTACCAGCTCTCCCGTCCGGCGACCCAGATCAGCGCCGCCGCCATCCTCGATGCGCTCGAGGGACCGATGGCCCTCACGGACTGCGCCGCGGGGCACGGCCACTGCGAGATCGAGGAGAGCTGCCGGGTGAGCCGCGTATGGCAGCGCCTGAATGTCGCCATGCGCCGCGCGCTCTACGACGTGAGCCTGGCCCAGCTCGCCGGGCTCGATGCGACCCCGGCACGCCTGCCCGGGCTCGAGCGCGAGATGAAGGCGGCCGCCGGCCGCACGCAGGTCCGCTCATGAGCGAGACCGCCAAAGAGCTCGAGAGCCTGATCGGACGTGGCTACAGCCACGGCTTCGTGACCGAGATCGACTCGGACACCGTCGCGCCGGGGCTCAACGAAGATGTCGTGCGGCTCATCTCGCGCAAGAAGGGCGAGCCCGCCTTCCTCACCGAGTGGCGGCTCGAGGCGCTGCGCCACTGGCTCACGATGAAGGAGCCGCACTGGGCACACGTGCGTTTCAAGCCGATCGACTATCAGGCGATCTCCTACTACTCCGCTCCCAGGTCGAAGAAGGACGGCCCGAAGAGCCTCGCCGAGGTGGATCCGAAGCTCCTCGAGACCTACGAGAAGCTCGGCGTGCCGCTGCATGAGCGCGCGCGTCTCGCAGGCGTCGCGGTGGATGCGGTGTTCGACTCGGTCTCGGTCGCCACCACCTTCAAGGAGCGCCTCGCCGCGGCGGGCGTGGTGTTCCTGCCCTTCTCCGAGGCAGTGCGTCAGCACCCGGCGCTCATCGAGCAGTACCTCGGGAGCGTCGTCCCCTACACCGACAATTTCTTCGCGACGCTCAACTCCGCGGTGTTCTCGGACGGCTCGTTCGTCTACGTACCGAAGGGCGTGCGCTGCCCGATGGAGCTGTCGACGTACTTCCGCATCAATGCACTCAACACCGGGCAGTTCGAGCGCACGCTCATCATCGCTGATGTTGGCAGTTATGTCAGCTACCTCGAAGGATGCTCAGCCCCGATGCGCGACGAGAACCAACTCCACGCCGCAGTGGTCGAGCTGGTCGCGCTCGATGACGCCTACATCAAGTACTCCACCGTGCAGAACTGGTACCCGGGCGATGCTGCCGGCCGCGGCGGGATCTACAACTTCGTCACCAAGCGTGGCGAATGCCGCGGGCGCAACGCGCACATCTCCTGGACCCAGGTCGAGACCGGCTCGGCGATCACCTGGAAATATCCGAGCTGCGTGCTGCGCGGCGACGGCTCGATCGGCGAGTTCTATTCCGTCGCCACCGTCAACAACCATCAGCAGGCGGACACCGGCACCAAGATGATCCACATCGGACCGCGCACGCGCAGCACCATCATCTCCAAGGGCATCTCCGCCGGACACGGGCAGAACACCTACCGGGGACTCGTCAGGATGCTGCCGAGCGCGCACGGCGCGCGCAACTTCACCCAGTGCGACTCGCTCCTCATGGGCGGTGAGTGCGGCGCGCACACCTTCCCGTACGTCGAGGTGAAGAACCCGACCGCGACGGTCGAGCACGAGGCGAGCACCTCCAAGATCAGCGACGACCAGCTGTTCTACTGCCTGGCGCGCGGCATCTCCGCGGAGGACGCCGTCAACATGATCGTGAGCGGCTTCTGCAAGTCGGTATTCAAGGAGCTGCCGATGGAATTCGCGGTCGAGGCCCAGAAGCTCCTGGCGGTGAGCCTGGAAGGCGCGGTGGGCTGACATGACCCGCTCCACACCGATGCTCGCGATCCGCGACCTCTCGGTCACGGTCGACGGCAAGCAGATCCTCGACGGCCTGTCGCTCGCAGTCGCCTGCGGAGAAGTGCACGCCATCATGGGCCCGAACGGCTCAGGCAAGAGCACGCTCGCACACGTACTCGCCGGGCGGCCGGGGTACCACGTCGTCTCGGGCAGCGTCACCTACGAGGGACGCGATCTGCTCGCGCTCGCACCCGAGGAGCGCGCGCGCGCCGGCGTCTTCCTCGGTTTCCAGTATCCGGTCGAGATCCCGGGCGTCAACAACGTCTATCTCCTCAAGGCGGCCCTCAACGCGCAGCGCAGGGAGCGCGGGCTTCCCGAGGTCGACGCCTTCGAGTTCCTAGGGATGGTGCGCGAGAAGATGCAGCTCATGCAGATGGAGGACGGCTTCCTCTCGCGGGGCGTCAACGAGGGCTTCTCGGGCGGCGAGAAGAAGCGCAACGAGATCCTGCAGATGCTGGTGCTGGAGCCAACACTCGCGGTCCTCGATGAGACGGATTCCGGGCTCGACATCGACGCGCTCAAGATCGTGGCGGCCGGAATCAACTCGCTGCGCTCGCCCGAGCGCTCCTCACTCATCGTGACGCACTACCAGCGGCTGCTCGAGTATGTAGTGCCCGACGTGGTGCACGTGCTGGTGCGCGGCCGCATCGCGCGCAGCGGCGATCGCACGCTCGCGCTCGAGCTCGAGCGCCGCGGCTACGACTGGGTGAGCGGCGAGGCCGCCTGAGGCTTCCGATGAGCAACCCCCTCGCCGCCCGCATCGCCGAGGAGCACGCCGGGATCGAGCGCGCCCTGCCGCCGCAGCTCGCCGGCGCCGCACGCCGCCGCGCGGCGATCGCCCGGCTCACCGCCGAGGGCCTGCCGCAGGGCCGTGACGAGAACTGGAAGTATGCAAACCTGCGCCCGCTCGAGCGCCAGCGCTTCGCCCCGGCGATGCTGGCACGGCCCGCGGCTGCTCTCCCGGGCGCGCCGGCCGGGCTGCGGGCGGCGCTGCCCGGCTTCGCGCGCTACTCGTTCATCGACGGGCTATTCGCCGCGGAGCTCTCGGACGCGCCCGCTGCCACTTACGCGCGCGTGGCGCGGCTCGCCGCCGCGGACGGCTCGGACGCCGCGCGCCGCCCGCGCGCGGAGCGTGGCGCGGATCAGCGCTTCGCGCTCCTCAACGAGGCCTTCGCGACCGACGGTGCCGCGATCTCGGTCCCCGCGGGTGCCGAGTCCGTGCGGCTCGAGCTGCTGTTCCTGGCGAGCGCCGACGCTCAGGCCGGTGCCTCCTATCCGCGCGTCGAGCTGCGTCTCGAGCCGGGTGCCCGCATGGTGCTCATCGAGCGCCACCTGAGCGTTGGCGGCACCGCCAGCTTCGTCGCGAGTGCCGCGAGCGTCGAGCTCGGGAGCGGCGCGGTGCTCGAGCACTATCGTGTCCAGGAGCTCAGCCCCCGAACGATCCTCTTCGATACCCTTGACGCCGCGCTCGAGCAGAATGCGAGCTACCGGTTGCGGACCATCGCGAGCGGGGCGCAATCGGCCCGCTCGACGCTGCGGCTCGAGCTCGCCGGGGAGGGTGCGGAACTGTCGCTCGCGGCGGCTGCGGTCGGCAGCCGCCAGCAGGTTCAGGACACCTACGCGGTGGTAGAGCACCGCGCGCCGCACACCCGCACCGAGCAGACCTTCCGTGGAATCTCGGCAGGCCGTGCCCGGGTCGCCTTCAACGGCAAGATCGTGGTTGCGCGCGAGGCTCACGGCACCGACTCGCGCCAGTCGCTGCGCGGGCTGCTGGCCGGCGGAGAGGCCGAAATCGACGTGCGGCCGCAGCTCGAGATCCATACGGACGAGGTGCGCTGCAGCCACGGCGCGACCGCCGGCAAGCTCGACGACAACATGCTCTTTTACCTGCTGTCGCGCGGACTGGACCGCGAGACGGCGCAGCGCGCGCTCAAGTGGGCTTTCCTCGAGGACGTCATCTCCCGCATCGACGTGCCTGCACTGCGGCGCGAGATCGAGGAGCGCCTCGCCGGGGAGCTGCACGACGGAGCGGTGCTGCGGGAGCTCCTCTGATGGCAGCCACCCCCTCCCCCCTCGCTGCGGCCCCCTCTTACGATGCGGCACGCGTGCGGCGCGACTTCCCCATTCTCGCAAGCCAGGTGAACGGCCACCCGCTGGTCTACCTCGACAGCGCCGCCTCCTCGCAGCGTCCGCTGGCGGTGTTGCGTGCGGTCGAGGACTACGAGACCCACTCGCACGCCAACGTGCATCGCGGCGTACACGCCCTCAGCCAGGCCGCCACGGCGGCCTTCGAGGGCGCGCGCGAACGGGTACGCCGTTTTCTCAACGCGCGCTCGACCCGCGAGATCGTGTTCGTGCGCGGCACGACGGAGGCGATCAACCTCGTCGCCCAGGCCTACGCCCGGCCGCGCTTCGGACCCGGCGACGAGATCCTCATCACCGCGCTCGAGCATCACGCGAACATCGTGCCGTGGCAGATGGTATGCGAGCAGACCGGCTGCCGGCTGCGGGTGGCGCCCATCAACCGCCGCGGCGAGCTGATCGCCGAGGAGTTCACGCAGCTTCTCGGCCCGCGCACGCGGCTGGTGGCGGTCGCGCACGTCTCGAACGCCCTCGGCACGGTGCTGCCGGTGAAGCGCATGGTCGACGCCGCGCACGCGCACGGGGCGGCGGTGCTCATCGATGGCGCCCAGGCGGTGCCGCACTCGCGCGTCGATGTGCGCGCGCTCGGCGCGGACTTCTACGCCTTCTCGGGCCACAAGCTCTACGGCCCCACCGGCATCGGCATCCTGTACGGCCGCGAGGAGCTGCTCGGCGCGATGCCGCCCTGGCAGGGGGGCGGCGAGATGATCCGCACGGTCTCGTTCGAGAAGAGCACCTGGAACGAGCTGCCGTGGAAGTTCGAGGCCGGGACGCCGAACATCTCCGGCGCCGTGGGGCTCGCGGCCGCCATGGACTACCTGGAGAGCCTCGACATCGAGGCCGTGGCCGCGCACGAGTCGCGCCTGCTACAGCTCGCGACCGCGGAGCTCGCCCGGATACCGGGCATCGAGCTCGTCGGCACGGCGGCGCACAAGGCCGCGGTGCTCTCGTTCACGCTCGCCGGCGTGCACGCGCACGACCTCGGCACGATCCTCGACACCGACGGGATCGCGGTGCGGACCGGGCACCACTGCGCGATGCCGGTCATGACCTTCTTCGGCATCCCGGCGACCGCCCGCGCCTCCTTCGGCTGCTACAACACCGAGGAAGACGTGGCGCGGCTCGTCGCCGGCGTCGGCAGGGCGCGCGAGGTGTTCGGCTGATGGACCTGAAGGAGCTCTATCGCGACGTGATCCTCGATCACAACCGCCATCCGCGCAACTTCGGCCGCCTCGAAACGAGCGACGGCGAGGTGCTGCACGCCGAGGGGCACAACCCGCTGTGCGGCGACCGCCTGTCGGTCTACGTGGTGCTGAAAGGCGATCGCGTCGAGGACATCCGCTTCGAGGGCACGGGCTGCGCCATCTCGACCGCCTCGGCCTCGCTCATGACGGAGGCGGTGAAGGGCAAGGAGCGCGCGGCGGTCGCCAGGCTCTTCGATGAGGTGCACACGCTCCTCACGCGCCCGGACGCTGCGGCCGAGGCCACGCTCGGCAAGCTCGCCGCCCTCTCGGGCGTGCGCGAGTTCCCGGCGCGCGTCAAGTGCGCCACGCTGAGCTGGCATACGCTCAATGCCGCACTCGAGCGCGGTGCGGCCACCGTATCTACGGAGTAGCGCGTGCGCCGGCACGAGAACGAGCCCTTCGTCGTCAACCGCGAGGTACGCGCGGTGGTCGTCCCGGCCGGGCAGGAGGTCAGCCTGAAGCCCGGCCAGGCAGGCTACATCACTCAGGCGCTCGGCGGCAGCTTCACGGTGTACCTCGAGGGGAACCTCTTCCGCATTGCCGGCGAGGACGCCGACGCCATCGGCCAGGAGGCGGTCAAGCCGCCCGAGCTGCCGCCCAATGCCACCGTCGAGGACGTGCGCAAGCTCGCCTGGGAACAGCTGCGCAGCTGCTACGACCCTGAGATCCCGATCAACATCGTGGATCTCGGACTGGTGTATGAATGCGACGTGAAGGAGCACGAGGACGGCACCCGCACCGTGGAGGCGCAGATCACCCTCACCGCGCCAGGCTGCGGCATGGGCGAGATACTGGTGGACGACGTGCGCGACAAGCTCGAGCGCATTCCGACGGTACGCGCGGCCAACGTGCAGCTGACCTTCGACCCACCCTGGAACCAGTCGATGATGTCGGAAGCGGCGCGGCTGCAGACGGGGATGTTTTGAGCGAGTGGATCGACATCGGACCCGTGAGCGCCCTCGGCGAAGGCGTTCCCTTCGGCGCCGAGGTCGACGGCGTGCCGGTGGTGGTCGTACGCTGCGGCGCCGATCTGTACGCGGTCGAGGACCGCTGCACGCACGACGGCGAGTCCTTCGCAGGTGCCCAGGTGGAATCCTGCGAGCTCATCTGCCCCCGGCATGGCGCGCGCTTCGACCTGAGGAGCGGCGAGGCGCTCACCCCGCCGGCTTACGAGCCGGTACGTACCTACGCGACGCGCGAGGAGAACGGCCGGGTGCTGGTGGAGCGGCCCGCGTGAGGCGGCAGGCATGAAGCGCCTGACCGTGATGCGCCACGCCGACGCCCGCTGGAAGGATGCAGGGACCGACGATTTCGCCCGGCCGCTCAACCGCCGGGGTATGGCCGGGGCGGAGGCCATGGCCAAACGGCTGCTCGAGCTCGAGCTCGTCCCCGACCGGCTGCTGGCGAGCACCGCGCGGCGCGCGGAGCAGACCGCCGACATCGTGGCACGCGAGCTGTCGTTGTCGATCCGGCACGTGCAGCGCGAGGAGGCCCTGTACCTGGCGAGCGCCGCCGACATGCTGAAGCTGATTCAGGACACGGGCCCGCGCATCGCGCATCTCATGGTGATCGCGCACAACCCCGGAGCTTCGGATCTCATTCATCTGCTGGTGCCGCACGGCGGCATCAGCACGCTCAGCACCGCCGCGTGCTGCTCGATCGTGTTCGCCGTGGAAGACTGGCGTGTGATCGGCGCGCCAGCCGTGCAGCAGGTGCAGCACGAGGCGCCGCCGTCGCGGCTCTGGGGGCTGCTGCGCTGATTGGCGGAAACGGCCTGCGGCCCGGCCGTCAGCACTCCGGAACGTTCACCGCCAGCCCGCCCTGCGAGGTTTCCTTGTAGATGGTCGACATATCGGCGCCGGTCTGGCGCATGGTCGCGATCACCTGATCGAGCGATACCTTGTGCGTGCCGTCGCCGCGCATCGCGAGCCGCGCGGCATTGATCGCCTTGACCGCCCCCATGGCGTTGCGCTCGATGCAGGGAATCTGCACCAGTCCCGCCACCGGGTCGCAGGTGAGCCCCAGGTTGTGCTCCATGCCGATCTCGGCGGCATTCTCGACCTGCTCGTTGGTGCCATGGAGCGCCGCGACCAGACCCGCGGCAGCCATCGAGCAGGCCACTCCCACCTCGCCCTGACAGCCCATCTCGGCGCCCGAGATCGAGGCGTTGCGCTTGTAGAGCATGGCCATGGCCGCCGCCGCCAGCAGAAAGCGCAGCACGCCCTCCTCGTTCGCGCCGGGCTCGAAGCGCCGGTAGTAGTGGAGCACCGCCGGCACGATGCCGGCCGCTCCGTTGGTCGGTGCGGTGACGACGCGCCCGCCGGCTGCGTTCTCCTCGTTGACCGCGAGCGCGTACGCGTTGACCCAGTCCATGACGTCGAGCGGCTTCGCCGTGCCGCCGCTCTCGGTCAGCTGCCGATAGAGACGCGGCGCGCGGCGGCGCACCTTGAGCACTCCGGGCAGTACCCCGCTCTGGCGCAAGCCGCGCTCGACGCAAGCCTGCATGACCTGCCAGATGTGCAGCAGCTTCGCGCGCACCTCGGCCTCCTGCGCCCAGGTGCGCTCGTTCGCCAGCATGAGCTCGAAGATCTCGAGCCCGTGCTCGCGGCACGCGGCCAGCAGCTCCGCGCCCGAGCTGAACGGGTAAGGAGGCGCGGCGTGCGCGCTGGTCTCGCGCGCTTCGGGCTCGTTGCCCCGGACGATGAAGCCGCCGCCGATCGAGTAATAGTCCTCCTCGCGCAGCACACCGTTGCCGGCCCCGAGCGCATCGAAGCGCATGCCGTTGGAGTGGCGCGGCAGCCGCTCGTGATGCATGAACAGGAGCTGCATCGGCTCATCGAAGGCGATCTCGTGCTCACCGAGCAGTCGGATGCGCCCGCTCGAGCGGATGCGCTGCACGGTCGTCCCGATGCTGTCCGGATCGACAGTCTCGGGCTCCGCGCCCTCGAGGCCGGCGAGCACCGCGCGGTCGGTGCCGTGCCCGAGGCCGGTGAGGGCGAGCGAGCCGTAGAGACGCACGGCGATCTGCTGCGTCGCCGCGAGCTGCCCCACCGCCTTCAATCCCAGCACGAACTCGCGCGCCGCCCGCATCGGACCCATGGTGTGCGAGCTCGAGGGGCCGATACCGACCTTGAAGATGTCAAACACGCTCAACGTCATAAAGCAAACCTCGGCGCGCACGGCGACGCTGCCGCGCAGCGGCGCCGTTGCAGTCTGCAACGCCGCCATGACGCCCACATGCTTTGCGGCGACCTCGGAGGGCTCAAATGCGACCCCGCAGCCGGCGCAGCTGCCGGCGGGCGCGCTTGTCCGGCCGCTCCACGGGGCGGGGCGTCAGGGCCGCGGCGAGCCTCATGCGCTGCGCGAATTCGGCGCGCCGGGAGGTGCTGGCCGCCGTCTCCTCGTAGCAGCGCGCGGCGGCGGGCGCCGGCCCGCGGCGCGCCGGGATGGCCCTGACCGTACACTCGAACTCCAGCGCGCCGCGTACGAGGCTCAGGCGGTCGCCGCAACGCACCTCGTGGGCCGCCTTCACGCGCTCGCCGTTGAGGTGCACGCGACCGCCGGCGACGGCCTGCGCCGCGAGCGAGCGCGACTTGAACAAGCGCACGGCGAACAGCCAGCGGTCGAGGCGCGCGGTCCCGGGGCCGGCGGCGGACTCATCGGACATACGGCCTCCAAGTATAATTACCCTCATGAATCAGGCCGTCATCGAGCGCTTGCGGGGCGAGCTCGCCGCCCTGCGCGAGCAGGGTCTCTACAAGAGCGAGCGTGTGCTCACCAGCCCCCAGGGCGGCGTGGTGCGCGCCGGGGGGCGTGAGGTCGTCAACCTGTGCGCCAACAACTATCTCGGCCTCGCCAATCATCCGGCGGTGCGCGCCGCCGCGCAGCAGGCCCTCGATCGCTACGGTTATGGCATGGCCTCGGTGCGCTTCATCTGCGGCACGCAGGAGCCGCACAAGGAGCTCGAGGCGCGTCTGGCGCGGTTCCTCGGGACGGAGGACGTGATCCTGTACTCCTCCTGCTTCGACGCCAACGGCGGGCTGTTCGAGACGCTGCTGGACGAGCGCGACGCGGTGATCTCGGATGCGCTCAATCATGCGAGCATCATCGACGGCATCCGTCTCTGCAAGGCGCAGCGCTTCCGCTATGCCAACCGCGACCTCGCGGAGCTGGAGAATTGTCTGCGCCAGGCGCAGGGGGCGCGGACGCGCCTGATCGCCACCGACGGCGTCTTCTCCATGGACGGTTTCATCGCCGAGCTGCGCGGCATCTGCGACCTCGCCGAGCGCTACGACGCGCTGGTCATGGTGGATGACTCGCACGCCACCGGTTTCATGGGGCCGACCGGCCGCGGCACACACGAGCATTGCGGGGTGGCCGCGCGCGTCGACATCCTCACCGGCACGCTCGGCAAGGCGCTCGGCGGCGGCAGCGGCGGCTACATCGCCGCACGGCGCGAGGTGGTCGAGTGGCTGCGGCAGCGCTCGCGCCCCTACCTCTTCTCCAACAGCATCCCGCCGGTGGTGGCGGCGGCGAGCCTCGCAGTGCTCGATCTGCTCGAGGGGAGCTCGCAGCTGCGCGAGCAGCTGTTCGAGAACGCGCGCTTCTTCCGCGCGGCGATGAGCGGGGCCGGCTTCGACCTGAAGCCCGGCGAGCACCCGATCATCCCGGTGATGCTGGGCGATGCGGCCCTCGCCACGCGCATGGCGGATGCGCTGCTCGAGCGCGGCGTGTACGTCATCGGCTTCTCCTATCCCGTGGTGCCCAAGGGGCAGGCGCGCATCCGCACGCAGATGTCGGCCGCCCTCACCCGGGCGCAGCTCGAGCGCGCGGTGACGGCGTTCACCGAGGTCGGCCGCGAGCTCGGCGTACTGCGCGCATGAGTCGCAGGGCGGGCCTGGGCTGGCGGCTCGGTCCCGTGCTGCTGCTGCTCCTCGCGCCCGGCGCCGCAGGAGCCGACGGCCAGCCGCAGGTTACGCTGTCGATCGTCGGGACCGATCCCGAGAGCCCGGCCACTCTCCACGGGAACGACAACGTCTACGTGCACGTCCACTACAGCGCGAGCGCGCCCGTCAAGATCTGGGTGCGCCCCTGCTTCAAGGGACGCAGCGCGGGTGCGATGACCATGGGCTCGCCCGTGTATCCGGCCGGGGAAGGCGAAGCCTTCGGCTGGTTCGCGTTCCGCGGCGCAGGCCAGGTGGACTCCATCCATCTGCAGGTGGCGACCGGGAGCTCCGGATACCCGTTCACCGAGCAGTCGTTCCCGGCAGAGTTCACCTGGGACGGCGCGCCGGGTGAGCGGCACGAGCCCGCCGCCTGGGTGGCACCGTTCCAGGAGCAGGAAAAGGCGCGCGAGAAGGCCGCCTATGAGCGCTACGCGAGCCAGCCGGTCGGTGCGGTCGGTTCCATCGCTCTGGCGGTATTCGGCTTCATGGTCCTTGCCGCGCTCGTCGCGGGATTCCTGTGGCCGCTATGGGCGCTCCTGCGCTGGCGGGGCAGATGGCGGGCGCTCGCGGCGATCCCGTTCCTGTTCGTGGTGCTGTGGGCCGCAAAGGACATCGTGGAGATCTCCGCGGATCCGACCTCGCACAATCTCCTGCCCTTCGAGCTGATTGAAGCAGCCGTGCCCGTCGCCATATTCATGAGTATTCTGTGGGTATTGCGGCGCAGGTCACTGGCTGCGGCGCGATAACCGCTCCCCTGAAAGAGATCGTGCCATGAAAGCTCTGGTCAAACAGCAGGCGGCGCCCGGGATCTGGCTCGAGGACATCCCGGAGCCGAAAGTCGGGCACAACGACGTGCTGATCGAGATCGCCAAGACCGCGATCTGCGGCACCGACATGCACATCTACAACTGGGATGCCTGGGCGCAGAAGACCATCCCGGTGCCCATGGCAGTCGGGCACGAGTACTGCGGCCGGATCGTCGAGGTGGGCTCGGAGGTCAAGGGACTGAAGGCCGGCGACCGCGTCTCCGGCGAAGGCCACATCACCTGCGGCTACTGCCGCAACTGCCGCGCCGGACGCCGTCACCTGTGCCGCAACACGGTCGGTGTCGGAGTGAACCGGCCGGGTGCCTTCGCCGAGTACCTGGCGATCCCCGCCGACAACACCTTCAAGCTTCCCGACTCGATCCCGGACGACATCGCCTCGATTCTCGATCCCTTCGGCAACGCCACCCATACGGCGCTCGCCTTCAACATGGTCGGCGAGGACGTGCTCATCACGGGAGCCGGCCCGATCGGCATCATGGCGACGGCGATCGCACGCTTCACCGGCGCGCGGCACGTCGTGGTCACCGACGTCAACGACTACCGGCTCGAGCTCGCCCGCAGGATGGGCGCGACCCGCGCCATCAACGTTTCCAGAGAGTCGCTCGATCAGACCATGAAGGACCTCGGGATGCAGGAGGGGTTCGACGTGGGACTCGAGATGTCGGGCAACGCGGCGGCGTTCCGCGACATGCTGCGCACGATGCACCACGGCGGCTCGGTCGCCATCCTCGGCATCCCGCCCGGGGACATGTCGATCGACTGGAACCAGGTGATCTTCAAGGGTCTGACGCTCAAGGGCATCTACGGCCGCGAGATGTTCGAGACCTGGTACAAAATGGCGAGCATGCTGCAGTCGGGGCTCAGGATCGAGCCGATCATCACCCACCACTTCCCGATCCAGGAGTTCCAGAAGGGCTTCGAGACGATGGGGTCGGGGAAGTCGGGGAAGGTCATCCTCGACTGGAGTACTTTGTAGACCTGGCGCTCCGGGCCTTAGGTTCGAACCCTCAACGCACTTCGCAGAAGCAGTAGGCGTACACGCGGTTCGGCACGCTGAAGCGGCTGAGGCGCGCCGCCTCGCGCGCGATCGGGTCGAGGCGCTGCGCGAGTTGCTCGAGCGCGGCCGGTCCGGAGAGGTCCGTGCCAGCGAGCAGCCGTGCCAGGCGCGTCCTGAGCGCCATGGCCAGCTCCTGCGTCCAGGTGAGCTCGGGCTCGAGAAACTCGGGCGCATAGTCGGTGAGCTTGGCGCGGTGCGCGGCGGCCTTCACCGCCTCGTCGAAGGAGCCGAGCTGGTCGACCAGACCTAAGCGCTTGGCGTCGGTGCCCGCCCACACGTGACCCTGGGCGATGGCGTCGATCTCGGCGCGGCTCTTCTTGCGTCCGCTCGACACGCGCTCGAGAAACTCATCGTAGCCGCGCTCGATCTGCGACTGCAGCAGCGCGCGCGCCTCGGCGCCGAGCGGCCGGTCGATGCGCAGCTGGCCCGAGAGCGGTGTCGTGCCCACGCCGTCCACGCTCACGCCTACCTTGCCGAGCGTCCGGTCGACCGTGGGAATGATCGCAAAGATACCGATCGAGCCCGTGATGGTCGCGGGGCTCGCCCAGATCTCGTCCGCGGGCGCCGAGATGTAGTAGCCGCCGGAGGCCGCGTAGCCGCTCATCGAGACCACGACCGGCTTGCCGCTCGCCCGCAGCGCCTTGAGCTCCCGGTAGATCTCCTCGGAGGCCATCACGCTCCCGCCGGGACTGTCGACCCGCAGTACCAGCGCCTTGATGTCGGAGTCGAGTCGCGCCTGACGGATGAGACGCGCGGTCGAGTCCCCGCCGATCGTGCCGGGCGGCTGGTCGCCGTCGAGGATCTCGCCGGCGGCGACGATGACGCCGACATGGCTCTTGCCACTCGCCTTGAGCTTTTTCTGCGCCCGTGCGTAAGGCAGGTAGTCCCCGACCGATACCGCGCGGAACGAGCCCGACGACTTGTCCTCGCCGACCATGCCGATGAGGACCTTCTCGACCTCGAGCTGCGTCCTGATGCCACTCACGAGGCCTGCCTCGAGCGCCACGTGCGCGGCGTTGCCCCCGGCTGCCGGGACCGTCTGCGCCAGCGAGCCCACATACTTCGCCACCGCGTCCGGGGCGAGCTTACGGGCGCCGGTGATCGCCTGCTGGTAGCTGGTCCACAGCGCGCCGAGGTAGGCAGTGCTCTCGGCGCGGTCTTCCGGCGACATGTTGGTGCGCGTGTAGGTCTCGACCGCGCTCTTGAACTCGCCGACGCGAAACACGTTGATGTCCACGCCGAGTTTGTCGAGGGCCTCCTTGAAGTACATGCGATAGCGGTCGTAGCCGTCGATCAGCACGAAGCCCATGGGGTCGATGTAGGTGTCGTCGGCCTGCGCCGCGAGGTAGTAGCCCTCCTGGTCGAGCTCGTCGCCATAGGCGACGACCTTCTTGCCGGTTGCACGGAATTCGCGGATGGCGTGTGCCAGCTCCTCGAGCGTCGGCTGTGTGCTGCCCTCGAACTTGTCGAGGTCGAGGGCGATTGCCTGGATGCGCCGGTCGGCGGCGGCCGCGCGGATCGAATCGGTGAGGTCCCACAGGAGTGTCTCGCGGCGGCGCTCGCCGGGGGATACCTGCAGTGCGCGCGTCAGCGCATCGCCCGAGAGTTGCTCGACCAGCTGCCCCTCGGGCTCGATGAGGAGAGCCGCCTTCGCGGGAATGCGCGCGGTGCCGGAGAGCAGCACGCCGACCACGGCCCCGAAGATCACCAGCAGCACGATCAGGTGCAGCACCTTGCGCAGGCCATCCAGGCCGCGCCACAGGCCGGCAAAGAACGAACGCACGTTCACGGACACACCGCTCCGGCGCGGTGAGCGGCCGGCACCGGCCGCCGCGCGCGCACTTTCAGATCTTCTCCTCGATCCTCGCCGCCTTGCCTGCGAGATCGCGCAGGTAGTACAGCTTGGCGCGGCGTACGCTGCCGCGCCGCTTGATCACGATGTCGCTGATCGCCGGGCTGTGAGTCTGAAACACGCGCTCCACCCCCTCGCCGTGCGAAATCTTGCGCACCGTAAAGGAAGAGTTGAGTCCGCGATTGCTGCGCGCGATCACCACGCCCTCGTAGGCCTGCACGCGCTCGCGGTCACCCTCGACCACCTTGACCTGCACGACCACGGTGTCGCCCGGCTTGAAGTCCGGCACCTTGCGGGTCATGCGCCGCTTGTCCAAATCCTGAATTATCTTGTTCATGTCACTTACCTCGATCCTCGCCCCCGGCCGCCTGTGCGGCCAGGACCTCATTTAATGCCCGCTGCGCCTCCGGCGCGAGCGTGCCCCTCGCAATCAGGTCGGGCCGGCGCCGCCAGGTGCGCTCGACCGCGCACTTCAGGCGCCAGCGCCGAATGCCCGCGTGATCGCCCGACAGCAGCTCCGCCGGCACACCGAGGCCCTCGAACGTTTCCGGCCGGGTGTAATGCGGCCAGTCGAGCAACCCCTGCGCGAACGAATCCTCCTCGCTCGAGCGCTCATCGCCGAGCGCCCCGGGAAGGAGCCTCGCCACGGCGTCGATCACCGTAAGCGCCGGCAACTCCCCACCCGAAAGCACGTAGTCTCCCACCGACAGCTCGCGATCGATACCGAGCTCGATCACGCGCTCATCGATCCCCTCGTAGCGCCCCGCCACGAGCAGCATGCCCGGCAGCCGCGCCAGCGACCGCGCCACGCTCTCGTCGAAGGGCTCACCCTGCGCCGAGAGGAAGATCCGCGGGCTACCGGGCGGCAGCCGCCGGTGTGCCGTGCGAATCGCCGCGAGCAGCGGCTCAGCCTTCATCACCATGCCCGGGCCGCCGCCGTACGGCCGGTCATCCACCGTACGGTGCAGGTCCTGCGTATGCGCGCGCGGATCCTCGGTCCCGACGGCGATCAGCCCGCGCTCGATGGCGCGGCCCACGATCCCGTACTCCAGCGCTCCCGCGATCATGCGCGGAAAGAGCGTGACCACCTCGATCTTCATCGCCGTCCGAAGCTCCGACCCGGTCATTCGAGCTCAACGGGCCAGTCCACCACCACAACGCCTGCGGCCAGGTCCACCGTCCGCAGGTGCTTCGGCGATGCGAGCACCCAGTGCTCGCGCCCGCCCGGCTCCCTCGTCACCATCACGGCTCCGGCCGGTGCGTCCACGAAATGACTCACCGTTCCGAGCATCGCTCCCTCGAGGTTGCGCACCGCGAAGCCCGCGAGGTCCGCGCGGTAGTACTGATGCTCGCCCGCCGGGGGAAGCGCCGTGCGCTCCACCTCGACGCATGCTCCCGTGAGCGCCGCCGCACCGTCGCGGCTCGTCACGCCCTCGAGCTGCACGACCAGTCCCCGACCATGTCCCCGTCCGACGGCGACCCGTCGGGTGGTCCGCTCCCCGCTCGGGAGCCGCAACGCCCATTCGCGGTATTTGAGCAGACCGTCGGGCGGGTCGGTATACGAATAGACGTGTACCCAGCCCTTGGTGCCGTACGGAGCGCCCAGTCGGCCAAGCTCGATCGAGGCCACGGCTGCTCCGGCTTGCGGTACGTCCGCGCGGACGCACCGCCCCGAGACTTCAGGCCGTAGCCTGTTTGCGATAAGAGGCGACCAGCGTGCGCACGCGGTCGGAGGGATGTGCGCCCTTCCCGACCCAGTAATCGATGCGCGGCAGATCGAGCTTGAGTTTCGTCTCGCTCCGCCGGGCGATCGGATTGAAGAATCCGACGTGCTCGAGGCTCGGGCCGCCCTGGCGCTTGCGGCTGTCGGTCACGACGACGTGATAGAAGGGCTGATTGCGCGCCCCGCGCCGGGTCAGGCGAATGGTAACCATGGTCGTATTCCTGGCTTCAGGGCCCCCCATCCGGAGGAGCCTCCCAAAAAGAGCGCGGATTCTACGCAACGCTTCAATTCTGCGCCAGTTTTTGGCGATCCGGACCCCGCCCCGGCCGACCCGCCGCCGGGGACCTGGACCGGCTGGGAGGCGGGGAGGCCTCAGCGTCCGGGGAACCCGGGTGGCAGCCCCCCCTTGAAGGCTCCCATGAGGCGGCCCAGGCGGCCCCCTTTCATGCTCTTCATGACCCGCTGCATCTCCAGGAACTGCTTCAGCAGGCGGTTCACGTCCTGGACCTGAACTCCCGAGCCGGTCGCGATGCGCCGCCGGCGCGAGCCGTCGATGATCCCGGGATTGCGCCGCTCGCCGGGGGTCATGGAATTGATGATGGCGATCTGGCGGCGCAGGTCCCGATCGCCCTGCTCGGCCGAGACGGCGCCCTTCTTCACCACGGCGCCCGGGAGCTTGTCCATCAGGGCACCGACGCCACCCATCCTCTGCAGCTGCTCGAGCTGGCCACGCAGGTCGGCCAGGTCGAAGCCCTGTCCCTTCGTCACCTTACGCGCGAGCCGCCCCGCCTCCTCGACATCGACCTGCCGGTGCGCCTGCTCGACCAGGCTCAGAACGTCCCCCATGCCGAGGATGCGGGAGGCCATGCGCGCCGGGTCGAAGGACTCGAGCGCATCGGTCTTCTCGCCAACCCCGATGAACACGATCGGCTTGCCGGTGATCTGCCTCACCGACAGTGCGGCGCCGCCGCGCGCATCGCCGTCGGCCTTGGTGAGGATGATCCCGGTCAGATCGAGCGCCGTGCCGAAGGCGCGCGCGGCGTTCACCGCGTCCTGTCCCGCCATCGCGTCGACGATGAAGAGGCGCTCCGCCGCGCCCACCGCCGCGTCGATGCGCCGCACCTCCTGCATCAGCTCCTCGTCGACGTGCAGCCTGCCTGCGGTGTCGACGATGAGCACGTCGAACACGCCGTTGCGTGCGCCCGCGAGCGCCGCGGCCGCGATGGCTTCCGGCGCCGCTCCGGCCTCGGGAGTGAAGTATCCGGCGTGCACCTGGGCAGCGAGGCGCTCGAGCTGCAGCATCGCGGCCGGGCGGCGTACGTCGGTGCTGACGAGCAGGACGCGCTTGCGCTCGCTCTCGATGAGGCGCCGCGCGAGCTTCGCCGCGGTCGTGGTCTTGCCGGCCCCCTGCAATCCCGCGAGCAACACGACCACCGGCGGCTGCGCACGCAGGCTGAAGCCCGCTCCCCCGCCGCCCATGAGTGCGATGAGCTCCTGGTGGAGGATGCCGATGAACGCCTGCCCGGGGCTCAGGCTCGCGGCCACCTCGGCGCCGAGCGCCTTGCCTTTGACGGCCTCGATGAAGGACTTCACCACCGGCAGCGCCACGTCGGCTTCGAGAAGCGCTACACGCGTCTCGCGCAGCGCCTGCGCGATGTTCTCGTCGGTGATCCGGCCGCGGCCGCGCAGGCTCTCGAGCGTCGCAGCAAGGCGCGCGGTGAGTTGGTCGAACATGCCCCGAGGATCCCCGATTCCCGCGCGCTATGCTAGTCGCTCGGGCGTCGCCGCCCGACCGATCGGAGAGCCATCTTGAACCTCGCCTCGACCCCGCTGCCGCAGCTGGCGCTGTTCGCCCTGCTCGTCGTCGCCGCCTTCTCCTCGGGTGCCGAGGCGGCGATGCTGTCCGTCAACCGCTACCGCATCCGCCACCGCGCTCAGGCCGGGCAGCACTCCGCGCGCGTTCTCGAGCGACTGCTCGCCAAGCCCGACGAGTGGCTGGGAGCAAACCTGGTGATTCTGGCTCCGGCCAGCGTGTTCGCCTCCGCCATCGCCACCATCCTCGCCGAGCGCAGCGGCTACCCCTATGCCGTGCCGGTCGCGGAAGTGCTGCTCACCATCGTGGTGATCGTCTTCTGCGAGCTCACCCCGAAGATCTACGCCGCCTCGAACCCCGAGGCGGTGGCGCTGCACGCCGCCGGCATCTATCGCGTGCTGGTGATGCTGGCGCGGCCGGTCCTCTGGCTCACCAACCATATGGCCTACGGGTTTCTGCGCCTCTTCGGCGTCGGCCGCGGCGCCAGGAGCAGCCAGGCACTATCGGCGGATGAGCTGCGCACTGTGGTGACGGATGCGGCGCCGGTCATTCCCGCCCGTCACCGGCAGATGCTGCTCTCGATCCTCGACCTCGGGCGCATCACCGTCAACGACATCATGATCCCGCGCCAGGAGATCGCCGGGATCGATGTGAACGAGAGCTGGGACGACATCCTCGATCGGCTCAAGGAGACCCCGCACACGCGGCTGCCGGTCTACGAAGGCGAGCTCGACAACCTGATCGGCCTCCTGCACATGAAGCGCGTGGCGCGCGAGCTGGTGCGCGGCACGTTCACCCGCGAGCGCCTGATCGAGCTCGCGCGCGGGCGCGAGTCGTACTTCGTCCCGGAGGGCACCGCCCTCAACGTGCAGCTCACGCACTTCCAGCGCAACCGCCGCCGCTCCGCCTTCGTGGTGAACGAGTACGGCGACATCGAGGGCCTGGTGACGCTCGAGGACATCCTCGAGGAGATCGTCGGCGAGTTCACCACCGATCCGGCCACCATCACCCACAAGGACGTGCACACCGAGCGGCCCGGGGTCTTCATCGTCAACGCGAGCGCCACGATCCGCGCGCTGAATCGCGCGCTCGGCTGGCAGCTGCCGACCGGGGGACCCAAGACGGTGAACGGACTGCTGCTCGAGCATCTCGAGACGATTCCGGACACGGGCGCCATGGTGCGGGTCGGCGCCTACGAGTTCGAGGTGCTGCAGATCGCGGACAACGCCATCCGCACCGTGCGGGTGCGCGTCCCCGCGGTCGAGAAAGCGGCCGCGGCACCCGCCCCTTGAGTCCCGCGACGGCGCTGTGGCGCTCTCAGCCGCCCGCGGCGAACGCCGCGGCCAGAGCCTCGGCGACGGTACCGACCGCATGGACGGTGAGACCCGGCGGCGGCTTGCGCGGCGCATTGTCGCGCGGAACGAGCGCCACTCTGAAACCCTGCGCCTGCGCCTCGCGCAGCCGCTCGTCGCCGTAGGGCACCGGGCGCACCTCGCCGGTGAGCCCGAGCTCGCCGAACGCCACCAGCTGCGCCGGCAACGGCCGGTTCCTCAGGCTCGAGGCGAGCGCGATCACCACCGGCAGGTCGGAGGCCGTCTCGGTGATCTGGATGCCGCCCACGACGTTGACGAACACGTCGTACTCCTGGAGCGCGACCTCCGCGTGCCGGTTGATCACCGCGAGCAGCATCGCCAGGCGATTCGCATCGAGCCCCTGAGCGATGCGGCGCGGGGCGCCGAAGCGCATGCGGTCCACCAGCGCCTGCAGCTCGATGAGGAGCGGCCTCCCACCCTCGCGCGTCACCGTGACGATGCTGCCGGCAGCAGGCTGCGGCGCGCGTGCCAGAAAGATCGCCGCCGGATTCTTCACCTCGCGCAGCCCTGTCGCCGTCATGGCGAAGAAGCCAAGCTCGTTCACCGCGCCGAAGCGGTTCTTGGTGGCGCGCACGATGCGGTAGCGGCTGCCGGCCTCGCTCTCGAAATACAACACGGTGTCGACCAGGTGCTCGAGGAGCTTAGGTCCCGCAATCGCGCCTTCCTTGGTCACGTGGCCGACGATGACCACCGCGGCGCCCCCGGACTTGGCAAAGCGCACGAGCTCCGCGGTGCACTCGCGCAGCTGCGTCACCGCCCCGGCGCCGGCCGGCGTCGCGCCCGACTGCAGCGTCTGGATCGAGTCGACGATCAGCAGCGCCGCTTGCCGCGCTGCCGCAAGCGAGAGCACCGCCTGGCAGTCGGTCTCGGCCACCACGCCGAGCGCCTCGGCCGCCACACTGAGGCGCTGCGCACGCAGCCCCACCTGCGCGACCGACTCCTCGCCGCTCGCATAGATGACCGGCCGGGAGGCGGCGATGTGCGCCGCCACCTGCAGCAACAGGGTCGACTTGCCGATGCCGGGATCTCCCCCGAGCAGGATCACCGACCCGGGGACGATGCCTCCGCCGAGAACCCGATCGAGCTCCGCCTGACCGCTCGTCAGCCGCTCGCCACCGCCCGTCAGGGCGGCGCCCGCAGTGAGACTGACCGCCGCCGCGGGAGCTGCGGCGCGGGCCCGGGTGGCGCGCCGCTCCTCGAGCGAATTCCACTCGCCGCACAGCGGGCACTGCCCCTGCCACTTGAGGGTCTCGCCCCCGCAGGAGGTGCATAGGAACGTGAGACTCGGGCGGGCCATCAATGCGCCGTCGGGCGACTTTCGGCTAGGATTCGCGCCGTGACTTCACTGAAAAGCACCCTTTTGTGACCGATCACCGGGACACCCCCACAGCCGATGCTAGCTTATGCCAGCTCGAATCGGGGACGGGAAAGTGACGCGTATCACATTCGCTGGGCCACAGCTCGGTCAGGACGCAGCATGAGCTTGCGAAACAAGCTCCGCTGCGTCGGCGCCACCGATACCGGAAAGGTCCGGGAGCACAACGAGGACACCATCGCCGTCGACCCCGACATCGGCCTGCTGGTGCTCGCAGACGGAATGGGTGGCTACAACGCCGGAGAGGTAGCGAGCGGAATCGCAGTGAAGACCATCGTCAATCTGGTGCGCGAGCACGTCGAGCGCGAGGACCTCTCGATCGCCGATCGCGAGTCGGGCCTGTCGCGTCCGAACATCATCCTGCGCGACGCCATCGTTCGCGCCAACAAGATCATCTATCAGACCGCGCGTACTCAGCCGCAATGCGAGGGCATGGGCACCACGGTGGTGGCGGCGCTGTTCTTCGACAACAAGATCACCATCGCTCACGTGGGCGACTCGCGTCTGTACCGCCAGCGCGGCGACCGGTTCGAGCAGGTAACCATGGATCATTCGCTTCTCCAGGAGCTGGTCGACCGCGGCTTCTACTCCGCCGAGGAAGCGCAGCGGGCGTCCAATAAGAACTACGTCACCCGGGCCCTGGGGGTCGAGCCCCAGGTGGACGTGGAGATCCAGGAATACCAGGTAAACCGGGGCGAATTCTTCGTGCTGTGCTCGGACGGCCTTTCGGATATGGTCGAGGATGAAGATATCCATTTAACCATAAACACCTTTAGTGCTAATCTGGATACGGTCGCCAAACAGTTGATTCAGCTGGCTAATGACAATGGAGGCCGGGACAACATCTCGGTGGTGATGGCGCACATCACGGACGCGTTCCCGGCTCGCACGAAGATTTTCGACAAGATCCTCAGTTGGTTTGGCTGATACGACGCGATAGGGGCTAGCAATGGCAAGGTTGGTCTTGAGCCTGGACGGCCAGGTGATGGCGGAATACAACATGAACAAGGAGCGGTACACCATCGGCCGCCTCCCTGACAATGACATCCGCATCGACAATGCTGCCGTCAGCGGCCACCATTCGCTGATCATCAACATCCTCAACGATTCGTTCCTCGAGGATCTGAACAGCACCAACGGCACCTACGTCAACGGCAAGCTGATCAAGAAGCACGCGCTGCAGCACGGCGACGTGATCACCGTCGGCCATCATCAGCTGCGTTTCGTCGAGGACGACGAGGCCCAGGACGAGTTCGAGAAGACCATGGTGATCCAGCCCTCCGCGCGTCCGGTGGAGAAGGTACGCGCCGCGACCGAGGGCGCGGACAAGGTGTCGACGTCCCTGACCGCCACCGGCCGCTCGCGGGCACTCTCGGACGGCGCCGCGGCGGTGAAGAAGGCGAAGCTCCAGGTGCTCTCCGGCGCCTTCGCCGGCCGCGAGGTCGAGCTCAGCAAGGCGCTCACCACGCTCGGCCGCCCCGGGGTCCAGGTGGCGGCGATCACGCGCCGTGCCGAGGCCTACTACATCGTGCACGTCGACAGCGGCAAGGAAGGCGACTTCCCGCTGCTGAACGGCACGCCGATCGGCGCCCAGGCGACCAAGTTGAACGACAACGACGTCATTCAGCTCGCCGGGGTCAAGATGGGCTTTTTCTTGAACTGAAGTTCTGCGCGGCCTTCAGAGCCGCGCGTACGCCCGCACCGGGAATGAGCCCATCCCGCGCACGGCGGGCGGCACCGCACTGAAGGTGAATCCCGCGAGCGGCAGCTGCTCGAGCCCGCGCAGGTGCTCGACGATCGGGATCCCCGCGCCGAGCAGCGTCGTGTGCACCGGGCGCTCGCCAGTCGCCGTGTCGTCGATGTTCAGCGAATCGATTCCGACCAGGCGCGCTCCCTGATCCTTGAGCCACGCGGCGGCCGCCGCCGTGAGGAACGGGTGACCCTGTCCGTAGCGCTCGGTGCGCCAATGCTGCGCCCAGCCGGTGCGCACCAGTACCGCCCTGCCCCGCACTTCAAGATCTGCCAGGGCCGGCACGTCGATCGAGCGCGTGCCTTCGATGCGCAGCACGACCGCCGGAAGGTCGGCGAGCTCCTCGACCGTCAGTTGCGCGATATCGCGTCCTTCCTCGTAGCGATGGAAGGGACTGTCGAGGTAGGTGCCGGTGTTGGCGATGAGCTCGATGCGCCCGATCTGAAAGGTGGTCCCCGCCGCATAACGGGCGCGCGAGGCTTCGCGGCTCAGGAAATCGCACACGTGCGGCGCCGGAAACCCGGGGTAGGTGATCATGCCGTCTTCGATCACGTGACTCAGATCGATGAAGCGTGGATTGCTCATGGAGCGGCCTTTCAGCCGATGTGGTCCCCGTCAGCGCAGCTCGAGCGGGACGCGCTGGCTGACGCTGCAGAGCAGCTCGTAGGGAATCGTGCCCGCGTGCCGTGCGATCTCCTCCACCGGGAGCCCCGGGCCCCACAGGAGCACCGCGGTGCCCACGTGCACTTCCGCAAGCGCCGTGACGTCCACGGCGATCATGTCCATCGACACCCGGCCGACGAGCGGTGCGCGCACGCCGCCGATCAGCACCGGCGCACCCGCCGGGAGCCCCCGTGGCAGGCCGTCGCCGTAGCCGGCGGCGATGATCGCGATGCGGGTAGCGCGCGGCGCGGTCCACGCGGCGCCATAGCCGACCGTCTCACCTGCCGTGACCTGCCGCAGCGCGATCACCGAGGACTCGAGGCTCATCACCGGCTCGAGTCCGAGCTGCGCCGCGCTGCGGTCCGTGAACGGCGAGGCCCCATAGAGCGCCAGCCCCGGGCGCACCCAGTCGCACTTGAGCTGCGCACTGCCGAAGATGCCGGCTGAGTTGGCGATGCTCACCAGGTAGTCGAGGCCGCGGGTCGCCTCGCGGAAGCGCGCGACCTGCTGGTTCGTCATGCGATTGTCGGGCTCGTCTGCGCAGGCGAGGTGCGTCAGCAGCCGGATCTCGAGCGGCGCGGGCTTGAGGCGCCGTACCCGCTCGAGCGCGCCCGCGAACTCGCGCGGCGGGAAGCCCAGACGATTCATGCCGGTGTCGATCTTGATCCAGAGCACGAAGCGGTGCGAACCGGTCATCTCCTCGAGCAGCTCCACCTGCAGCCCATCGTGTACCACCAGATCGAAGCCGTGGCGGGCCGCTTCCAGCAGCTGCTCCGCCGTGAACACGCCCTCGAGCAGCACGATGGGTGCGCTGATACCCGCGGCGCGCAGCGCGAGTCCCTCCTCGAGCCGCGCCACCGCGAAGGCATCCGCCTCGGGCAGGGACAATGCGGTCGGCACCAGGCCGTGCCCGTAGGCGTTGGCCTTGACCACCGCCATGACGCGCGCGCGGCGGGCTCGTTCGCGGACGGTGCTGAGGTTGTGGCGCAGGGCGCGTGGTTCGATGACGGCCCGGATGAGCCGGCTCACCGCAGCACGCCCTCGGCGTAGGAGTCCGACACGTAGTTGGCGAAGCGGGTGTACTGCCCCTGGAAGGTGAGCAGGAAATTGCCGATCTCGCCGTTGCGATGCTTGACCAGGTCGATCTCGGCGATGCCCTTCTTGGTGGTGTTCTTGTCGTAGACCTCGTCGCGGTAGATCAGCAGGATGATGTCTGCATCCTGTTCGAGGCTGCCCGAGTTGTGAGAAATGATGCCGTCCGCGAGCCAGTTTGCATGCCCCGGAACGGTCAGGTCGAAGACCTCTGCTTCACCGTCCTCCGTGATCGAGACCACGCGGTCCCAGAAGAGGTCGGAAGTGGCCCACTGCACCAGGTCCGAGGAATGAAGTGCGTCCGCGTAACTTGCTAACTGCTTCCGAGTCGGAGAGAAGGCGAAATGCGCGGATCCCGCGTAGCGAGTCCCTCGCAGGCGCGCCATCTCGCGCGGGCTGATGCCCCGTGCCTGCATCGTCGCGCGAACTGCGGCGAACGCCTCTTCCGGCAGCGTGTCGACGTTCGGATTTGCTCGGACGTCGCGCAGGGCTTCGTTCAGACGGTCCGCCGGCGCCCTGCGAGGCCCAAATGCCCCGACCTGATGCAGGAATGCTCTCTGGGACTCGGCACCACTCACCCAAACCATGTGAACAGGTCGCGCGTAGCCGCTCTTGACAGAGTGAATTCGCGCCACAATACCGAGGCGCAACAGAAGCGCCGCAACATCATCGGCCAGCCGACGGCTGCACGTCGAAAAGTGCACTCCGTGACTGCCTCGCTGCCCCGGCTTGCGCGCTGAGATGGTGCCATCAGTGGCCCACAAATGGCGCAGCAACAACGCGATCTGGCTGTTGGGCAGCGAGAACACCTCCTTGGGCAGGTGCTTCTGGTGTGAACGCTGCCCGAAGATTCCAAGGTCCTTGAGCCATTTGCCGACACCGTGCGGTGACCACCGGTTGCCGTTGCCGCTGATGACCAGCTGGTGCCAGTTGCCGACCCCCTCGTAGCGCGTCACCCGACACCCGAACATCTCGGCCGCACCGCGAACGGCAGCACTGTTCTCCTCCGATCCGGTTGTGTAGCGCAGTGGCTGGTGCACTGGGTAGCTGCCATCGCCGACGAGGTGGCCGAGCAGAACGAGCCAGTGATCAGGCCAACTTCGCGGCTCGGCCGGTTCGGGGAGGCGCCTTGAGAGCGCGAGTCGGTCGCCCTCCCTCAGCTCCCTAACGGTAATCCAGCCGGAGCCTGCATAGACGCGGTGCTCCGCGGTTGCACGAATGGAGCGCCCGCTCGCCAGCTGCACCTTGTACACCGGACGCCGGCCAACTTTCCAGACCTTGTCCGAACGCGCACGAGTCAGGCGCTGCTCGCCATCGACGGCCCACACCTCGGGCTCGGTCCCGACGAGCTCCGCAATCGGCACGCGGCGGCCGTCCGTCAGGCACACCAGCGTATCGCCCGTGACGCACTCACGAAGATCCGACATCACCGGCCTCTTGTGCTCGCGCTGCTCGACGGCACGATTGAGCTGCGAGAGTGCGATCACGGGCACTTGCAGCTCCTTCGCCAGCGCCTTGAGCCCGCGCGAGATCTCCGCGATCTCGGTCGCACGGTTCTCCTGCGTTCCCGGTACCTGCATCAGCTGCAGGTAGTCGACCACGATGAGATGCAGGCCGTGCTCGCGCTTGACGCGCCGGGCACGGGCGCGCAGCTCGGTGGGATTCAAGGCCGGCGTCTCGTCGATGAAGATCTTCGCTTCCGAGAGCTGGCTGGTCGCGCCGGTGATGCGCACCCAGTCGTCATCGGAAATGCGGCCGCTGCGCAGGCTCGAGAGCGGCACCCCGCCCACCGAGGCGAGCATGCGCGTGATCACCTGCTCGGAGGGCATCTCCATGCTGAAGAGCGCGACCGAGGCGCGAGTCCCAGGATGCACCGCGGCGTATTCCGCCATGTTGACCGCGAGCGTCGTCTTTCCCATCGAGGGGCGGCCGGCGATGATCACGAGGTCCCCGCCGCGCAGGCCCCCCGTGATCTTGTCAAACTCGGTGAAGCCGGTCGGAAGGCCGCGCAGCTTGTCGGGGTTGGTGTGCCACTCGTCGATCTGGTCGATGACCGCGGGGAGAAGATCGCGCACCGCCCGCGCGCCTTCGCGGCCGCGGAAGGACCCTTCGGCGATCTCGAACACGCGCTGCTCGGCGCGGTCGACCAGATCGCGCGCGCTCGTGCCGTCGTTGTTGTAGACGGCGGAGGCGATCTGCGTGCCGGCCTGGATGAGCTGTCGCATGAGCGAGCGCTCGCGCACGATCTGCGCGTAGGCGCGCACGTTGGCGGCGGTCGGCGTATCGCGCGCGATGGAGCTCAGGTACGCAAGTCCGCCCGCCTTCTCGAGCTGCCCGTTGCGCTCGAGATAGCCCGCAACTGTGACGGCATCGCAGGGCTTGCCCTCGCCGGAGACGGCAGCGATGGCGCCGAAGATCAGCTGGTGATCGGGGCGGTAGAAGTCTTCCTGGCGCACCACGTCGGCGACCTGGTCCCAGGCCACGGGGTCAATGAGCAGGCCGCCGAGCACCGCCTGCTCGGCCTCGACCGAGTGCGGCGGTGCGGGCGCGTCAAGCAGTGCGACCGAGTCCGAATCACGCGCCTTGGCGGAACCGGCCATCGGCTGCCCCGGAACTACTCTTCGGGGACGATCGCTACCGTCAGCTGCACGTCGACGTCGGCGTGCAGGTGCAGGCTGATCACGTGCTCGCCCAGGGTACGCAGCGGTCCGGTCGGCAGACGCACCTCGCTGCGCTCGATGTTGAAGCCGGCCTTGGTGCACGCCTCGGCGATATCGGCGGTGCCGATCGAGCCGAACAGCTTCCCTTCGGTACCCGCCTTGGCGTGGATGGTGAGCTTGAAGTCCTTCATCGCCTCGGCGCGCTCGCTCGCCGAGGTGAGATGCTCGCGCGCCTCGCGCTCGAGCTCGGCGCGGCGTGCCTCGAAGCGCGCGATGTTCTCGGGCGTGGCGAGCGTCGCCTTGCCCTGCGGCAGGAGGAAATTACGCCCGAAGCCGGAGCGCACCTTGACGCGATCGCCGATGTTGCCGAGGTTGGCGACCTTCTGTAGCAGGATGACTTGCATCGGCTTCGCCTCTAGTGCTGGTCGGTGTACGGCAGCAGCGCGAGGAACCGCGCCCGCTTGATCGCGACCGCGAGCTGCCGCTGGTAGAAGGACTTCGTGCCGGTGATGCGGCTCGGAACGATCTTGCCGGTCTCGGTGACGTAGCCCTTGAGCGTGGCGAGATCCTTGTAGTCGATCTGCTTGACGCCCTCGGCGGTGAAGCGGCAGAACTTCTTGCGACGTGAGAAACGGCTGCCGCCGCCCCCACCGTGTCCTCTGGACATTGCCATGGATCAGATCCTCGGAATTGGTTCAGTGTACTGTGCTTCGCGTGGGCGCGGGATGGCACATTTAAGCGTTGTCGGACGCCGAATTGTCGTCGTCGTCGCCGACGGCGGATTCCTCGCGGGCGCGCTCGCGCCGGCGGCCGCCGCCCTCGCCCTCCTCGTCCGCGGCCTTGGCCATCGGCGAGGGCTCGGTCACGGCGGAGTCCATATTGACGACCAGATGCCGCAGCACTGCGTCGCTGAAGCGGAAGGCACCGGTCAGCTCATCGAGCGTCTTCTGGTCGGTCTCGATGTTCATGAGCACATAGTGGGCCTTGTGCACCTTGGCGAGCGGATAGGCCAGCTGCCGCCGCCCCCAATCCTCGAGCCGATGCACGTGGCCGTCGCCCGCGGCGATCATGCCCTTGTAGCGCTCGATCATGGCGGGCACCTGCTCGCTCTGATCGGGGTGCACGAGAAAAACGATTTCGTAATGCCTCATCTAAGTCTCCCTACGGGTTGAGCTGCCCGGGGTTAAGGCTGTCCCGGTGCAGCAAGGAGTAGCGTCGTCGGACCTACGGCCCGCTCGGACGCCCCTTTCGGTAAAAAAGGGGCGCGAAGCATACTCAAAGCGCACCCTCGCTGCAATGCCGCCGCCCGTCGCAGACGCTTTCCGATCAATGGCTTGGATCGGGTCTCCGGATCAATGACTTACCTCCGGCATGCCCTGGCGGCCGTCCCGGCTCACATATATTGAGGAGTGCGCGCCCCGGGGCCCCCCCTGCTCGAGCTCAGCCCCCGAGACGCTCCTCGACCTGCTGCCAGGCAAGCTCGGCGGTCTCGCGGGCCCTCTCCCCCGCTTCGCGCGCATGGCGGCTCGCCGCGGTCCCCTCGAGGACGCGCTTCATGATGCCCTGGCGGATGCAGGCGATGCGGAACAGGTTGTAGGCCATGCAGAACTCCCAGACGCGCGGCTCGATGGGCCCGCGGCCGGTGCGCCGGCAATAGGCGGCGACGTACTCGGCCTCGGTGGGGATCCCGAGGGAGGCCAGGTCGATCCCCTTCAGTCCCGGGATCTCGCCCGCGCCTACCCGCCAGAGCATCACGTGATAGGAGAAATCCGCGAGCGGGTGCCCGAGCGTCGACAGCTCCCAGTCGACCACCGCGAGCATGCGCGGCTGATCGGGCGCGAAGATCATATTGTCGATGCGATAGTCGCCATGCACCAGCGTCGTCTCATCGGCCGACGGGATGTTGGCCGGCAGCCAGGTGAGGAGCCTCTCCATGGCCTCGATGCGCCCGGTCTCAGAGGCTCGGTACTGCTTGCTCCAGCGCGCGATCTGCCGGGCGAAGTAGTTGCCGGGCTTACCGTAGTCCGCGAGCCCGAGACGCGCGAAGTCCGCCATGTGCAGCGCCACCAGCACGCGATTCATCTCATCGTAGATCGCGGCGCGCTCATCGTTGGTCAAGCCGGGAAGCCGCGGGTCCCAGAAGTTCCGTCCGCGCACGTAGCCCATGACGTAAAACATCGTGCCGATGACGCTCTCGTCCTCGCACAGGCAGATCGGCTCGGCCACCGGCACCCCGTGCCCGAAAAGCGCACGCGTGATGCGGAACTCGCGGTCGACCGCATGCGCCGAGGGCAACAGCTGCCCGGCGGGCTTGCGGCGCAGCACGTAGTGCGCGCCGGCGCCGCTGGTGAGGAGGAAGGTCGGGTTCGACTGGCCGCCGCGGAACATCTCGACCGTGAGCGGGCCCCTGAAACCTGCCACCCGAGCGCTCAGATAGCGCGCGAGTGCCGCCTCGTCGAAGCGCTGCCGGTCCGGAACCGGCATGGTGCCCGCGAATTCCTGCCCAAGCGTGTCAGGCATGCTTTGCGAGCTCGAGCTTGCCGATCTGGTTGCGATGCACCTCGTCGGGTCCGTCGGCGAGACGGAGGGAGCGCGCGTGCGCATAGGCGCTCGCGAGCTCGAAGTCGTCGCATACGCCCGCGGCACCGTGCGCCTGGATCGCCCAGTCGATGACCTGGCAGGCGGTGTCGGCGGCGGCGATCTTGATCATGGCGATCTCGGCGCGCGCCGCCTTGTTGCCGACCGTATCCATGAGGTACGCCGCCTTGTAGACGAGCAGCCGCGCCTGATCGATGCGGATGCGCGACTCGGCGATACGCTCGAGCGTCACCGATTGCTCGGCGACGGGGCGGCCGAAGGCGATGCGCGCCTTGACGCGGCGGCACATTTTCTCGAGGGCGCGCTCGGCGACGCCGATGACCCGCATGGCGTGATGAATGCGTCCGGGTCCCAAGCGCCCCTGTGCGATCTCGAAGCCCCGCCCCTCGCCGAGCAGGAGGTTCGCGACGGGCACGCGCACTTCGCGGAAGTCGATCTCCATGTGCCCGTGGGGCGCGTCGTCGTAGCCGAACACCGGCAGGTTGCGCAGGATCGTGATGCCGGGCGTCTCGCGCGGCACCAGGATCATCGACTGCTGGCTGTGCTTGGGTGCGCCGGGGTCGCTCTTGCCCATGAAGATGAAGAGTCGGCAGCGCGCACTCCCCGCGCCCGACGTCCACCACTTGCGCCCGTTGATCACATAAGAGTCACCGTGGCGGACGATCGAGCTCTCGATGTTGGTGGCATCGCTCGAGGCGACGCGCGGCTCGGTCATGGCGAACGCCGAGCGGATTTTCCCTTCGAGCAGCGGCTCGAGCCATGCTCTCTTCTGCTCGGGCGTGCCGTAGCGCTCGAGGGTCTCCATGTTGCCGGTGTCGGGGGCCGCACAGTTGAAGACCTCGGGCGACCACGCGACCCGCCCCATCACTTCGCAAAGCGGCGCGTACTCGAGGTTCGTGAGGCCGGCGCCATGAGTCGAATCGGGCAGGAACAGGTTCCACAACCCCTGCGCCCGTGCCTTGTGCTGCAGCTCGCCGATGAGCTGCGGCTCCTCCCAGCGACCGCCTCGATCGAGCTCCTCACGGTAGCGCTGCTCGTTCGGATACACATGCGCGTCCATGAAAGCGCCGAGGCGCTCGAGGTACTCCTTGGTCTTGCGGCTGAATTCGAAGTCCACAGGTCACTCCTCCCGTTGCCAGCTGCCGCGCTGCCGTGCTGCCTCGTAGAGCAGCATGCCGGCGGCCACCGATACGTTGAGACTCTCCACCGCGCCGAGCTGCGGCAGCCGCGCGAGGAAGTCGCAGTTCTGCCGCGTGAGCTGCCGCAGTCCCGCCCCCTCGGCGCCGAGCACCAGTACCACGGGCCCTTTGAGATCGACCGCATCCGCGCTCTTCTGCGCTACGACATCCGCTCCCACCACCCACAGTCCCGCCTCTTTCAGGAGCTTGAGCGTGCGCACGAGATTGGTCACGGCCACTACCGGGGTGGTCTCCGCCGCGCCTGCGGCGACCTTGCGTGCCGCGGGTGTCAGTTGCGCCGCGCGATCCTTCGGCACGATCACCGCCAGCACCCCGCAGGCATCCGCGGTGCGCAGACAGGCGCCCAGGTTATGCGGGTCCTGAACGCCGTCCAGCGCAAGCAGCAGTGGCGCGGATGCGTTCTGCAGCGCAGCGAGCAGCTCGTCCTCCGTCCAGGGCGGGAGCGGCGTGATGTCCGCCGCCACACCCTGATGCACGACGTCACCGAGCAATCGCTCGAGGGCGTGGGTGTCGAGGCGCTCGACCGGCCGCTGCTGTTTGCGCGCGAGGTCTTCGATGGCGCGCACCCGCGGGTCGTCGCGCCGCTCGGCGAGGCGCACGGTGAGCACGCGCTCCGGATGGCGCACGAGCATGCTGCGCACCGGATGGAGGCCGAAGATCGTTTCCGCGCTCTTCATCGCCGCACCGTCTCGCGCCGTGCTCAGTCCTCTTCCGCCAGTGCGAGGTCGATCAGGCCCTCGATCGGGTTGACCGCCGTCACGACCACCCGCGCGTGGCTGCCGGTACGCAGCCGCCGTCCCGTGCGCTTGCCACGCCAGGCGTGTCCATCATCCTCCATGATGTACTCGTCATCGCGCAGGTTGTCGAGGTGCAGCAGGCCGTCGACCGCGGCATCGAGGATCTGCACGAAGCAGCCAAACTCCACCACCGTGGTGATGAGCCCGCGGAAGCTCTGTCCGATGCGTTCCTTCAGATAGGTGCACTTGAGGAAGTTCGAGACGTAGCGATCCGCCTCGTCGGCGCGTTTCTCGAGACGCGAGGTGCTCTCGCCCAGCGCGCCGAGGTCGGCGGGGACGTAGCGCACCGCCGCTCCGCCCTGGTCCCCGATCAGAGCCTTGAGCGTGCGGTGCACGACCAGGTCGGGGTAGCGGCGGATCGGCGAGGTGAAGTGCGCGTAGTGCGTGAGCGCGAGCCCGAAGTGGCCGATGTTGGTGGGCTGGTAGATGGCCTGCGGCATGGCGCGCACCACCAGCGATTCTACGAACGCGCGCTCGGAGGCGTCCGGCACGCGCCGCGCGATCGCCTGCAGATCGCGCGTGCTCACCGTTTTCGGAATGCGGGCGTCGATGCCGAGCGCCGTGAGCGTAGCCGCCAGTCGCTCGAGCTTCTCGTCCTCCGGGGTGCCGTGCACCCGGTAGAGCGTCGGCACGTGCGCCCCCTCGAGCGCGTGCGCCACCGCGACGTTGGCGAGGATCATGCATTCCTCGATCAGACGATGCGCCTCGTTGCGTACGCGCAGGTCGATGGCGCGCACGCGCTCGGCCTCGTCGATCACGAACTCGGCCTCGGCCGCGTCGAAGTCGAGCGCGCCGCGGTGACTGCGCGCCTTGTGGAGTGCGCGATAGACGTCCACCAGCACGAGCAACCGCTCGGTGAGGGACCCGAGCTGCGCGCGCGCGGCGGGCCGCCCTTCGAACAGCGCCTCGTTGGCGAGCGTGTAGGTCAGACGCGCCGCCGAGCGCATGACCGCCGGGTAGAAGCGCGCCTCACGCAGGGCACCCGATTTGCTCACCACCATGTCGGCGGCGAAGCACAGGCGATCGACATACGGGGCGAGCGAGCACAGGTGATCGGAGAGCGCAGTCGGCAGCATGGGCAGGACGCGCGTCGGGAAATACACCGAAGTGCCGCGCTTCTGCGCCTCGGCATCCAGCGCCGAGCCGAGTCTCACGTAGTGACTCACGTCGGCGATGGCGACGATGAGGCGGAAGCCCGCCGGATGGGGCTCGGCGTATACGGCATCGTCGAAGTCGCGCGCATCCTCGCCGTCGATGGTGACGAGCGGCAACGCGCGCAGATCGACGCGCGCACTGGCCTCGCGCGGGTCGACCTGCTCGCCGCAAGCCTGCGCCTCGCGCAGTACGGGCGCCGGAAATTCATGCGGCAGGTCGAAGCGCGCGATCGCCGACTCCGTGCCGAGCTCTACGGGGCGATCCGGGTCGAGGCGCTTGACGATCGCGCCCTGCGCGACGGACGCCGAGCCCGCGTGGCGCGTGATCCGTGCAATGACCCAGTCCCCGGCGCGCGCGCCGCCCATATCCGCCGGCGCCACTGCGCAGCGCAGCTGCAGCCGCCGGTCGGCGGCACTCACCCAGGCGCCACGCCCCTGAATCTCGACGGTGCCGAGGAACGAGCTGACGCCGCGCTCGAGAACCTGATCGACTGCGCCCGACCAGCGGCCGCTCGCATCGCGCGCGACGGTGATGCGCAGGCGGTCCCCGTGCATGACGCCGCGCATCTCGGGCGGCGGCAGGAACACACTGTCCTTCAGACCCTCGACGCGCACGAAACCGTAACCGGCGCGATTCGCGCTCACGATGCCTTCGACCATCCCGCCGGATCTGATGCCGGCACCCGCCGCCGGCGATCTGGCCCGATCGGCGCTGGCGCGCGGGCCGCGAGCCGCGCGCGCGTCGTGCTGCTGCTTCGAGCCGTGCGAGTGACCGCGCGACTTCGCGGCGTGCGCTCCGGGCGGACTCCTTCCGTGGCGGTCGCGCCGCTCAGCCTTGCCTCTACGCGCCTTCAATTGACAGCCTCGGGACCCGTGCGTACATTTCGCGGCCTTCCTGCACCTGCCCGGGTGGCGGAATTGGTAGACGCACTAGTTTCAGGTACTAGCGGGTAACTCCGTGGAGGTTCGAGTCCTCTCCCGGGCACCAATAAAAACAATAAGTTAGCGTTTATTTGATATTCTCTTTCTGAGATGTGTGCCGCATCGCCGAAGGGGCTGAAGCGGGGCGAGCGCGAGCGCTCATCGTACCGTCCGCGGGTGGGATTCTACCCACTCTTTCTAGATGTGGTTGGCGCGGGGGTCGTTTGTGAGACCGCCTGCCGACCGAACAGTTCCCGCCAAGAGGCCCAGAACGATCCATGAAGACACCCGCCGCCCTGCAGCCCCTGATCGATGACGGCGTCATCGACGAAGTCATCCGCTCGCTCAAGAGCGGCAAGGAAGCGACGGTCTATCTGGTGCGCTCGGGCGCGCATACGCGCTGCGCCAAGGTCTATCGAGACATGAGGCAGCGAAGCTTCCAGAAGCGTGCACGCTACCAGGAAGGCCGCAAGGTGCGCGGCAGTCGCCAGGCGCGCGCCATGAACAAGAGCACCCGTTTCGGGCGCAAGGAGCAGGAGGCGGCCTGGAAGAACGCGGAAGTCGACGCGCTGTACAAACTCGTCGAGGCCGGAGTGCGCGTGCCGAAGCCCTACGGTTACTTCAACGACACTCTGCTCATGGAGCTCGTGACCGATGCCGCCGGCAACCCTGCCCCGCGCCTGGGCGAAGTCGATCTGTCGCCCGAGACGGCGCGTGAGTATCACCGTTTTCTCATTCAGCAGGTCGTGCGCATGTTGAGCATTGGACTCATCCATGGCGATCTCTCGGAGTTCAACGTGCTCGTCGGGTCCGAGGGACCGGTGATCATCGACCTGCCGCAGGCCGTGAATGCGGCGGGCAACAACAGCGCATGCGCGATGCTCGAGCGCGACGTGAACGGCCTTCGCGGCACGCTCGGCCGCTTCGCGCCCGAGCTTCTTGAATCCGAGTTCGCACTGGAGATGTGGGCGCTCTACGAGCAGGGTGAACTGACCGCGGACAGTAAGCTCACCGGTGTCTTCGCGCGCGACGAGACGACGGCTGATGCCGCAGGGGTCTTGCTGGTCGTTGAGGACGCGCGGGAGGAAGCGCTGCGACGAGAGTTGGG